>CAVVCE010000162.1:0-7347 GCA_963746235.1 uncultured Alphaproteobacteria bacterium | reverse complement strand
GCGCACACCGATGATGCTGTTTTACTACTGGATCATTAAACTTAAAACTCGGTTCCTGTCGGGTGACCATGCGGAGGCGCTGACGGCAGCCGAAAACGCCAAAGCGCTGCTTTGGATCTCGGCCGCGCATATCCATCTACTTGACTACTTCCACTACACAGCGCTGACGGTCGCGGCGTTGTACACCCACGCTACTGCCGAGGAGCAGAACAGATGGCAGGAGCTTCTCGCGACGCACCGGGACCAGCTCCGTGAATGGGCCGAAAACTATCCGCCGACCTTCTCCGACAAATTTATCCTGGTCTCCGCCGAAATCGCCCGCATCGAGGGGCGAGACGCCGACGCGATGCGCCTGTACGAGGAAGCCATTCACGCGGCACGCGAAAACGGCTTCGTGCAGAACGAAGGTACAGCCCACGAGGTGGCAGCGCGCTTCTATGCAGCGCGCGGCGCCAAAACGATCTCCCATGCGTGTCTGCGGGAGGCGCGACGCTGCTATCTTCGTTGGGGCGCGTTCGGCAAGGTACAGCACCTTGAGCAGACCTATCCGCATTTGCGCGAGGCTCCGGCCGCCGCGTCGAGCGCCAACACCTTTGGCGCACCGATCGAGCAACTGGACGTCGGAACCGTCGTCAAGGCCGCGCAGGCGGTGTCCAGCGAGATCGTTCTTGGTGAGCTGATCAAAAAGCTTCTGCAGATCGCGGTCGAACATGCCGGTGCCGCGCGTGGCCTGCTCATTCTGTTCACCGACGGCGAGCCACGGATCGAAGCAGAAGCGACGACCGGCGGCGGCCACATCGAAGTCACGCTGCACCGAACGGCCGGACCGGCGGCCATACAACACCTGGCCGCTGATCGACGGCAGCCTCGTCCCGTCGCCGTCGAGCCTGTTGTTCGACCGGCCGGCGTGGCGGAACTTCTTCGAGAATCCGCTGACGGTTCAATTCGATCATCGCGTGGTGGCCTATGCGCTGGTGGTGCTGGCGCCTTTGCATCTCGCCGATGTCTTGCGCACGGTGGAGAGCCGGCGGCTGCGGACCGGGGCGGTGCTGCTCGCGGTGGCCGTCTGCGCCCAGGCCACGATCGGGATCGTTACGCTCCTCGCCGCGGCGCCGCTCGCGCTCGCGATGCTGCATCAGGCGATGGCGCTCGTCGTGCTCACGATCGCGACGCTCCATGCAAGCCGCGCGACGATCATGCTCGCGCCCGCGCCGGCGCGCCGGCTGGCGTCGGGCTACTAAGCTAAGCGTTCACCTTGCAACCGGACAGGATGGCTCGCCCGTGGCATCGCGTGTGGATAAATGATATAGCGTAACCAATCCGTCATGGACGAACGATATCCCGTGGCATCGATCTGTGTTTTTGCAGGAGGCAATCGTGGCCAGCGTATTCGGCGATCTCATCAACAGTGTATTGAAGGGCATGTCGGGGCAGCCCGGCGAGGTCTCCGGGCTTCCGAATGTTTTGGGGCAAATTCTCGGTAACACCGATCTCGGCAGCGTCGGCGGGCTGCTGCAGCAGTTGCAGAAATCCGGCCTCGGACCGCAAGTGACCTCGTGGCTCGGCAATGGCGCGAACCTTCCGATCTCGGTGGACCAACTCCGCGCCGCCCTCGGCGACGAGCGTGTCCGCCAGCTTGCGGCCTCGTTCGGCATTCCCGTCGATCAGTTGTTGGGCCAGCTCTCCCAGCATCTCCCCGCGACGGTCGATACGATGAGCCCGCACGGAACGCTGGAAGAGCAGCTTGGCCCCTGAGCTTGGTCCGTGAGCTTGGCCCCTGACCACGCCTCGCTGCGCGGACGCGGGCATTCGTTGTGGCATCGGCGCGGTCGCGCCCGAATGGAGAGGCGATCATGTCAGTTTTGAAGCCCGGCTTGTCCGGCGAACCCGTCAATATCCTGCAGGCGAAGCTCGGGGTGACGGCCGACGGCAAATTCGGGCCGGCGACCGAGACCGCGTTGAAGACCTATCAGCAACAGCACGGGTTGAAGGTCGACGGCATTGCCGGGCCGGACACGTTCGCCCAAATGGGGCTCTATGAGCTCATTCTGCTCAAGCCCGGCACATCGGGCGAAGCGGTGAAGAGGCTGCAGCAGGCCCTGGGCGTCACCGCAGACGGTCAATTCGGTCCGGGCACGCAGAAGGCGTTGCGGGAATTCCAATCCAAGAACGGTCTCGATGCCGACGGTCTCGCAGGACCGGCGACGCTGGCGAAGATGAGCGTGTTCAAAGAGATGACGGCGGACATCGTGAAGAAGTCCGAAGTCCCGGCGGATGCCGCGCCGAAGGCCGCTCCGGCCGCCGCGCCAGCGCGGCGAAGCCTGCACCGGGCACCGCGGCTCCTGCACCCGAAGCGCCCAAGAAGAGCATCTGGGCGTCGATCTTCGGCCACCGCTAGTTACTTCGTTTCCGAAGTTTGAATCCTATCGATATCACCGTTCAACCTCGTCCTGAGGAGCGCGCTCTTGCGCGCGTCTCGAAGGACGGCCACAAGCGAAATCGTCCTGACGGCCATCCTTCGAGACGCCGTGCTGCGCACGGCTCCTCAGTATGAGGTCTGTGGAATTAAACTCCATCTCTTCCGATATGATTGGTTTCACGGAATCGATCGCACAAGAGCGCTACCGTTTCAAGCGACGGCGTTTTTTTTGCGCCTGCGGCTCACTCCGCGAGCGCCTGCTCCAGATCGGCGATGATGTCCTCTTTGTCCTCGATGCCGACCGACAGCCGCACCACGTCCGGGCCGGCGCCCGCCTGGACCTTTTGCGGGTCGGATAGCTGGCGGTGAGTGGTCGAAGCCGGATGGATGATCAGCGAGCGGGTGTCTCCGATATTGGCGAGGTGCGAAAACAGCTTCACGTTCGACACCAGCTTGACGCCGGCATCGTAGCCGCCCTTGAGGCCGAAGGTGAGGACAGCGCCGGCGCCCTTGGGCACGTATTTCTTTGCGAGGTCGTGATAGCGGTCGCCCGGGAGACCGGCATAGCTGACCCAGGCGACCTTTGCATGGTTCGAAAGCCACTGCGAAACCGCCAGGGCATTGTCGCAATGCTTGCGCATCCGCAGCGGCAGCGTCTCGATGCCGGTGAGGATCAGGAACGCGTTGAACGGCGACAGGGCAGGCCCCATGTCGCGCAACCCGAGCACCCGGCACGCGATCGCGAAGGCGAAATTGCCGAACGTCTCGTGCAGCACGATGCCCTGGTATTCCGGCCGCGGTTTGCTGAGCATGGGGTAGCGGTCGTCGCGCGACCAGTTGAACTTGCCGCCGTCGACGATCAGCCCGCCGATCGAATTGCCGTGGCCGCCGAGGAACTTCGTCAGCGAATGCACGACGATGTCGGCGCCGTGCTCGAACGGCCGGCACAGATAGGGCGTCGCCAAGGTGTTGTCGACGATGAGGGGAACGCCGCTGCGGCGCGCGATGTCGGCGATCGCCGCGATGTCGGTGATGATGCCGCCGGGATTGGCGATGGACTCGATGAAGATCGCCTTGGTCTTGGGCGTGATCGCGCGCTCGAAGCTCGCTATGTCGTCGGGGTCCGCCCACACCACGTTCCAGCCGAAGCTCTTGAAGGAGTGGTTGAACTGGTTGATCGAGCCGCCATAGAGCTTCTTCGACGCCACGAACTCGTCGCCGGGCGTGAGCAGCGCATGCATCACCAGCACCTGGGCGGCATGGCCCGATGCGACCGCGAGCCCCGCCGTGCCGCCTTCGAGCGCGGCGACGCGTTCCTCGAGCACCGCATTGGTGGGATTGCCGATGCGGGTGTAGATATTGCCGAATGCCTGCAGGCCGAACAGCGACGCCGCGTGATCGACGTCCTCGAAAACGAACGACGTCGTCTGATAGATCGGGGTCGCGCGCGCACCGGTCGTGGGATCGGGTTGCGCGCCCGCATGGACGGCGAGGGTTGCGAAGCCAGGCGTGCGTTCGGTCATGGCTGGTCCTTATTCCCGCGAGGTTTACGTGGGCAAAAGCTACTTGGGCCAAGAGCTACTTGGGGCAAGAGCTTTATCGGAGGCAAATGGTCCGCTCAAGGGCGGCGGTCCGCAGGCGAACCGAAGCAGCGTGGCACAAGGCGCCGCGACAAGAATGTTCTTCGAATGCGAAGAAGTCAGCGGCTTTCGTCTTCGCCGCGATCGCCGCGCGACGCGGCGTCGGCTGGACCGCCCGCGGTCGTGACGCGGTTGAGCGACATGCGCTGCACGCCGCGGCCGGACAGTTGCGCCCGCTTGGAGCTGAGCGTGCGTGAATTGACGCCCATCCACGAGATTTCCGAGGACAGCCGCCCGTATTCGATCTTGGGGCAGCGGTCCATCACCACCTTGATTCCGTTCGCTTCGGCGCGTTGCGCCGCTTCCTCGTTGCGGATGCCGAGCTGCATCCACAGCACGCCGGGTCGCGGCTTCATCTGCAGCGCCTGTTCGACGATGCCCGGCAGGTATTGAGCCGCACGGAACACGTCGACCATGTCCACCGGCTCGGGAATGTCGGCGAGGCGCGCATAGACCCGCTGCCCCAGCAGATCCTGCCCGGCGAGACCGGGATTGACGGGGATGACGCGATAGCCGCGCTCGAGCAGATACTTGAAGACGAAGTAGCTCGGGCGGCTGGTGTTCGCGGAAACGCCGACCATGGCGATGGTCTTCACGGTGCTCAGGATGCCGCGAATGTAACCATCGTCATAGCGGTCGTGATTCACGAGCGGCCGCGCATCACTGCGCGCGGGTCCGGTTGCTCCTGATCGCCGCGGTGATGATTCGCTTGCAGGGCGCCGACAGCGTGCTCACCTTGCGGACCAGGCAGGCATAGACTTGGTCGCGATCGGGGATTTGATCGGCACAGTGCACCTGCGCGTCATTGGTGCAGGCCTGCCGTTCGGCGTCGGTCTCGGCCAGCGCGGGCGATGATGCCATGAAACCGATGACGGAGAGCGCGAGCACGATGCGGATATGCTTGGTGGGCAGGGACATTGGACCTCCTGTGTGATTTCGTGAGGGGTTTGATGGGTTGACGCAAGCTCAGAACGCGCAGTCGGATCGGTGCCCCCGGCGAGCCGTCGAACGGCGGTTTCGCGGCGGCATCATTGGTCGTTCCATTTCGGCTTTCGCTTCGCGATGAAAGCGCCGATGCCTTCCTCGGCATCGGCGTTCAGCATGTTTTCGATCATCACCTGCGACGCGAAGTCATGGGCCTCGGCGAGGCCCATCTCGAGCTGGGCATAGAACGCCCGCTTGCCGATCCTGATCGCCGCCGCGGACTTGGAGGCGATATGGCGGGCGAGCCGGATCGCTTCGTTGCGTTCCTCGCCGGGCGGCACCAGCCGGTTCACGAGCCCGATCCGCAACGCCTCGTCCGCGGCAATCGCGTCACCCGTGAGCAGCATTTCCATCGCGTGCTTGCGGGCGACATTGCGCGACAGGGCCACCATCGGCGAGGAGCAGAACAGGCCGATGTTCACGCCGGGGGTGGCGAAAGTCGCCGCAGTGGAGGCCACCGCGAGATCGCATGTCGCCACGAGCTGGCATCCCGCCGCGAATGCAGCGCCCTGGACGCATGCGATCGCGGGCTGCGGCAGGCGGATCACCGCTTGCATCATGGTGCTGCAGAGCGTCCAGACGGTGGTGAAAAAGGCGCGACCGCCATCGGCATCGGCGCGGCGCGCAGTCAGCTCCTTGAGATCGTGTCCGGCGCAGAAGGCCGGGCCATTGGCGGCGATGACCACCGCGCGGATCGCGGGATCATCGGCGATCGCGGCCAGCGCCTCGATCATCGCCTCCAGCAGTTCCACGGACAGGCTGTTGCGCGCCGCCGCTCGGTTGAAGCTCAGCACGGCAATGCCGTCGAGGTTCTCCCGCAGGAGAACGCCTTCGTTCGCCGGAACCGTCATGGCGGGTCGTGCGCTCAAGCCCGAAATCTTTCCATTGCTCACAAGCAAATTGCCTGTGCCCGCCGCGTCGCGCCAGGGCAAAATGGCCGGGCGACGACGCCTCCGAAATTGTGTTGCATTTCCGTACCGGCAAGTGGAACCCAAGGTGGGAATGAGCCGGGAAGATTGCCGAGCGAAGAAAAGATTGAGCTGTAGCCCGGGTAAGCGGCAGCGAAACCCGGGGGCGCCGCCCCGGATGTCCGCTGCGCTCCCATCCGGGCTACAGCCTTAATTCTATTCCTGAGCCGTGGCCTGAAGGACGGTATTATCGCACCATTTTAATAAGTGACTGAAAAGATTTGGCAATAGGCGGTGCGCCGGCGTTGACCTCGGCGTTCCCCTCCGCTACATCAGCGCCTTCCGAACAGGCTGGGCACGGAATGCCGCGGCCATATGTTTCCTAGGGGATTTCCCATGAAGACCTATTCGGCCAAACCCGCCGAAGTCGAGAAAAAGTGGGTGGTGATCGACGGCACCGGCCTGGTGGTCGGCCGGCTCGCAACCATCGTCGCGATGCGGCTGCGCGGCAAGCACAAGGCGAGCTACACGCCCCATGTCGATGACGGCGACAACGTCATCATCGTCAATGCGGAGAAGGTGGTGCTCACCGGCCGCAAGCTGCAGAACAAGGTATATTACCACCACACCGGCTTCATCGGCGGGATCAAGGAACGCACCGCGCGGTTCATCCTCGAAGGCCGCTTTCCCGAGCGTGTGGTCGAGAAGGCGGTCGAACGCATGCTGCCGCGCGGCCCGCTCGGCCGCCGTCAATACGGCAATCTCCGCGTCTACAAGGGGCCCGACCATCCCCATGCCGCGCAAACCCCGGAACCCCTGGATGTCGCATCGATGAACCGCAAGAACGTGAGGAGCGCTTGACCATGGCCGAGACGATCCAGTCGCTCGATCAATTGTCGGCTCTCAAGCCGGCCGCGCCGGAAGCGCCGAAATACGTCCAGAAGCTCGACAAATACGGCCGCGCCTACGCGACCGGCAAGCGCAAGGACGCGGTCGCCCGGGTCTGGCTCAAACGCGGCGCCGGCAAGATCGTGGTCAATGACCGCGAGATCGAAGTCTATTTCGCCCGGCCGGTGCTGCGGATGATGATCCAGCAGCCGCTCGGCGTCGCCAATCGCAACGGCCAGTATGACGTGATCTGCCGGGTGTCCGGCGGCGGGCTGTCGGGCCAGGCCGGCGCGGTGCGCCACGGCCTCTCCAAGGCGCTCACCTATTTCGAGCCGGAATTGCGCGGCGTGCTCAAGCATGGCGGCTTCCTCACCCGGGACTCCCGCGTGGTCGAGCGCAAGAAGTACGGCAAGGCGAAGGCGCGGCGTTCGTTCCAGTTCTCGAAACGCTGATCGGCCTCATCGGATGGCTGCGAAAAACGGGGGCTCGGCGCCCCCGTTTTTTTTGC
>CAVVCE010000161.1:0-21600 GCA_963746235.1 uncultured Alphaproteobacteria bacterium | reverse complement strand
CCGGCGACAACTACGACAACGCGGTGGTAACCGAAGAGGCGCACCGCCTCTTGTCGCACTATGACGACAAATGTAAGCATTACGACATGGCTCTGCACATCCCGTTTCACAGCGCATGACAAAACCGACAATCAAGATGGATTCGCCCATGCAATTCATCTTTATGCTGGGCATTGTCAGCCTGTTCGCGGATGTGACTTACGAGGGCGCGCGAAGTATCGCAGGTCCCTATCTCGCAACTTCGGGAGCTTCGGGCGTGGTCGTAGGTACGGTTGCGGGCGCCGGAGAATACGCGGATATGTGGACGAACTGACCGAAGGCGAGGTCGCCACGCCGGAGGAGCTCGAGCGAATTCACGCGGTTTCCACCGGTGGGGCTTACCTCTTGGTCGTGCAGCATCCGGTCACCGAGGAAATGCACATGGCCCGCCAGCAGATCGAGGAGCTGGTGGCGGCATTGGCGCAGTTCGACATGCCGAAGATCTGGATTCTGCCCAACAACGACGCGGGATCCGCTGTCACGCGTCAGACGTTGATCGCCAAGCGGACCAGCCAGGTCCATCTGTTCGAGAACCTGACGCGGCGCGCTTATCTGGCGTTGATGAAGAACTGCGCCGCCATCGTGGGCAATTCGAGCTCCGGACTGATCGAGGCCCCGACCTTCGCAATACCGGCCGTGAACCTCGGGCGTCGCCAGGCCTCGCGGCTGCGTGGCGAGAACGTGATCGACGCCGAGTTCGAGCACGGCGCGATCCGCGCGGCGATCGATCTGGCGCTGAGCCCCAAATTCCGGGCCCGGCTGCGCGATGCCGGCAATCCTTACGGCGACGGCCATTCATCGGAACGCATTATCGACATTCTAATGAAGACACCGCGCGACGATCGATTGTTGATCAAGAAGCTTACGGTTTGACCTCGGGCGATGGGGATGGCGATGGAGGCTCGACTTGCCAAATATGTGGTTCCGCTCGGGAGCACGCTGTTGGATGCGATCGAGGTGATCAAGCACAACCGCAGCCGGTGCGCTGTCGTGACGAGCGGGGAGACGGTGGTCGGCGTGCTCAGCGAGGGAGACATCATGTCGGCGCTGCTGCACAATGCGGATGTGCACGCGCCGATCGATAGTTTCATCCATTACGACTTCAAATTCCTCTCGGAGCGCAATTTGTCGAAGGCGCTCGACCTGATGCGCCGTTTCGGCGTGACCTTGATCCCGATCGTCGACAACCGGCTGGGTTTCGTCGACGCGATCACGACGGCCGATGTGCTCAGCGCCGCGACGGTAGGAGAAGGCGCTTGAACGGCGCGGTCATGGCAGTGATCCCGGCGCGAGGGGGATCGAAGCGTGCGCCCCGAAAAAACATCCGTCCGTTGGGAAACCGGCCGCTGCTCGCCTTTACGATCGCTGCCGCCCGCGAGGCGGGGCTCGGCGACGCGACGCGGGTTTCCACGGAGGATTCCGAGATTGCCGAAACGGCGATGCGATTGGGCTGTTCCGTATTGCGGCGTCCCGACCCGCTTGCGACCGATCTGGCCTCGACGGAGAGCGTTCTGCTGCATGCGCTCGACGAGGCGGCAAAGCAAGGCTGGCGCCCGACCTGGATTTTGACCCTTCCGCCGACATCGCCGTTCCGGCGTGCCAGAACAATTCGCTTCTTCCTGGATCGGGCCGCCGATGCCGGCGTCGACTGCCTGTTTTCGGTGACCGAAACGCGGGCGGATCTGTGGTGCCGCGACGCGACCGGCAAAATCGCCCGGTTGTTTCCGGGCGCGCCGCGCCGTCAGCAGGACCGCGCACCGCTCTACGAGGAAAACAGCGCCGTCTACCTGACTTCGGTCGCCGCGCTCTACGCCACCGGTTCCGTGCTGGGCAAGTCGCAGCAGGCCGTCGCAATCGATCCGCTCGAAGGGTTCGATATCAACAGCGAGCTCGATTTCGCGATCGCGAACGCGCTGGTGGCTGCAGAGCCGGCATTGGAACCGCGTCTCGTGCAGGGATGAGGCGCGACTTTTCTCATCATCCGCGCCAGCGCCAAGCCGTGAGCTTCGCTGGCCGGCGGCTTCATAGCGGTCGCCGCCACACCGCCGATGCCGATGCCGACGCCATCGGGTGTCTCATTCGCGGCACGGCCGTAGCAGGTCCCTGATGGCGGCCATGCCGAGCATCGCAAGATGCGGAGCGTGATCGAACGATCCGTCGAGCGCGCGTTCAAACAAATCCTCGATGCTGACCATCATGAGCTCGACGCCGGACTCCGGGCGCCAGCCCGGTATCGGCGCCGCGTCGCGTGCGAAAAAAGTCCACATCCGGTTGCCCAAGCGCCCGGACTCCGGAATGAATGTCGCGAGCGGTTGGATCGACGAAACCGCGAGCCCCGCCTCCTCTGCCAGTTCGCGCATCGCACTGGTCTGCGGCGCCTCATCGCCGTCACGCATGCCGCCGGGAAATTCCAGGGTGAAGCGTCGCACCGCGGGGCGGAATTGCCTGACCAGGGGAACGCGGCCGTCCGCCGTCACCGCCAGCACGGAGACATAGTCCATCGTATCGATGGAAAGGTAGGTCGAGCCGCCGTCCTGCGGTGAAACGACAACGCGGTTTTCGACCAACGTCACCCAGTCCGAGAGCCGGGTCGACGTCGACGACGCAATTCGCGGAAAAATCGATTCGTCTCCGGCCATCTTGCTGTTCATCTCCCGTTCGTATGGACACGGATATTGCAATCGAGACTTCGGCCACGCCATGGCGGCGACAATCCATCTACGGCCGGTAACGCGCCTTCCACGCCTGAAACATCCACACGACGGCAGCCGGATCGAAATCCCTTCTTCGGCCGCTCCATGCGTTCGCGGGCGCGTAGCGACAGAGCAGTCGGCGCGGCGGGCGTTTCGACCGGCTGTCATCGGACGTGCGGCGCTTCGCCCCTCGGCGATCGATCACACAGCTTGCTCTGCCTTCTCGTCGTAGCCGCGCGGCCGGCGGCCATGGGTCAATTCTCGATCGAGCCATTGGTAGGTCGACGCGATCCCCTCCTTGAAGCCGGTGTGGGCCTGCCAGCCGAGCATGGTCAACCGGCTCACATCCAGGAGCTTGCGCGGGGTGCCGTCCGGGCGCGAGGTGTCGAACCCGATCTGGCCGGTAAACCCGACCACGCCGGCGACCACGCTCGCCAGCTCCGCGATCGTGACATCGCGGCCGACACCGACATTGATCGTGCTCGCATCGGAATAATGCCGGAGCAAGTAGACGAGCGCATCGGCGCAATCGTCCACATGCAGGAATTCCCGGCGTGGCGTGCCGGTCCCCCAGATCGTGACCTTGCCGTCGCCGGCGCGCGCCGCGGCGCGGAACCGCCGCAGCAGCGCCGGCAGGACATGGGCAGACTCCAGATCGAAATTGTCGCCGGGACCGTAGAGGTTGGTCGGCATCGCCGAGATGAAGTCGCAGCCATGCTGCTCGCGATAGGCCTGGCACTGCATCAGTCCCGCGATCTTGGCGATGGCGTACCACTGGTTGGTCGGCTCCAGCGGTCCGGTCAGCAGCGAGGATTCGCTGATCGGCTGCGGCGCGAGGCGCGGATAGATGCAGGACGATCCCAGGAACAGCAGCTTGCCGACGCCGATTTCGGCGGCGCAGCGGATGATATTGGTCTGCAGAGCGAGATTGTCGTCGAGGAAATCGGCCGGACGGCTGGCATTCGCGCTGATGCCGCCGACCTGCGCCGCGGCGAGGATGACCACGTCGGGCCTGACCTCGTGCATCCAGGCCTGCACCTCGGCCTGGCGCCGCAGGTCGAGCCGGTCGCGATCGACAGTGACGAGCTCGCAGTCCTCGCGCGCCAGACGGCGCATCAGCGCCGAACCGACCATCCCGCGATGGCCGGCAATCCAAATTCGGCGGCCTTCGATGCGGAACGGCAGTTCACTCACGGCAGTTCACTCGGGGCCATAGCGCTGTCTCGCCCGCGGTATGCGTTGCAGGTCGGATTCCATCATTTCCGCGACGAGCTGGCCGAAGCTGATGCGGTGGCTCCAGCCCAGCTTGCGCTTCGCCTTGGCCGGGTTGCCGAGCAACTGGTCGACCTCGGTCGGCCGGAAGTAGCGCGGATCGATCGACACCAGCGCCTGGTCCGACTTGTCATCGGTCCCGGTCTCCTCGACACCGTTGCCGCGCCACACGATGCGCCGGCCGATGTGGGCGAATGCGGCTTCGACGAACTCCCGCACCGAATGGGATTCGCCGGTGGCGAGCACGTAATCGTCGGGCTCGGCCTGCTGCAGCATCAGCCACATGCCTTCCACATAGTCGCGCGCATGGCCCCAATCGCGCTTGGCGTCGAGGTTGCCGAGAAAAAGCTGGCTCTGCAGCCCATGGGCGATCGCCGCGACGCCGCGCGTGATCTTGCGCGTGACGAAGGTTTCGCCGCGGATCGGGCTCTCATGGTTGAACAGGATGCCGTTCGAGGCATGAATGCCATAGGCCTCGCGATAATTCACCGTGATCCAATAGGCATAGAGCTTGGCGGCCGCATAGGGCGAGCGCGGATAGAACGGCGTGGTCTCCGACTGCGGGATCTCCTGGACCTTGCCGAACATCTCCGACGTCGAGGCCTGGTAGAACCGCACGCTGCCCTCGAGGCCGAGAATGCGGATTGCCTCGAGCAGCCGCAAGGCACCGATCGCGTCGGCATTGGCGGTGTATTCGGCGGCTTCGAAACTCACCTGCACATGGCTCTGGGCGGCCAGATTGTAGATTTCCGTCGGCCGCACCTCCTGGATGATCCGGATCAGGCTGGTGCCGTCGGTGAGGTCGCCGAAATGGAGCCTGAAACGGACATCGGGCTCGTGCAGGTCGCGGTAGAGGTGGTCGACCCGCCCGGTATTGAAGGTCGAGGAGCGCCGCTTGATGCCATGGACTTCATATCCCTTGCTCAGCAGCAATTCGGCGAGATAGGCGCCGTCCTGCCCGGTCACGCCGGTGATCAATGCGACCTTGTTGGCCATGGGTCGTTCGCTATCGGCGCCGATAGAGCCCGGGGACCGCAGGCGGCTGCCGGGTGATGAGGCTGGACATGTGAACTCGCTCGTTCGCCCGCCGGGATGGTTGGCGGGAGGATGACGGCAAACCCGGTTACTCCCGGCCTGTCAAGCCTAAACCGGCCGCGCGGGCCTCGATGAGGTCGGCGAACAGGTCGCGATAGCCGCGTGCGCATTGCCTGATATCGAAGCGGGTTTCGGCGGTGTGTCGCGCGGCTGCGTCGAGCGCGGGCTTCCGCACGGGGTCGAGCACCCATTCAATTCCCGCAGCCAAGGCGTCGGCCGCGCCGACCGGGGCGAGGATGCCGTTACGCTCGTGCACGACGGCGTCGGGAATTCCCCCGGCGGCAAAGGCGACCACCGGCGTGGCACAGGCCAACGCCTCGAGAACGACATTGGGAAGATTATCCTCGATGAACGGCGCGATCAGGACGTCGGCGGCGGCGTAAAGGCGCGCCAGCCGCGTTTCATCGGAGATTTTCCCGACATGGACGACCGGCAGCCCTTCGATGTCCTGCCGCTCGCTCGCCTCGCCGCCGAACACCAGCGCCATGGCGCCGCGCGCGGCCTCGCTGCGGGCAAACAGGCCCAGCGCCTTCTGCAGGGGACCGAAACCCTTGCGGTCGTTCGAGGTCGCCGCCATCGCGCCGAACAGGAGGATCGGGCGGTCGTCGGCCGGCAGATCGAGGGATCGCCGCGCGTCGATCCGCGGCATCGGGCGGAACACCGATACATCTATGCCGGTCGGGATATGCACGACGCGGCGCTGCCGGAACAGCGCCGATCGCCGGGCCTCGCCGGCAATCCACCGGCTCGGTGCGACGACGGTGAGATCGAGCGCCTCATAGGCGCGTTCCCGCGCCGCAAAATCGCGCCCGGCGAGGTCGCCGGGATCCCGGCTGCCGAGCGACGGACAGCACCCGCAGCGCTCTTCGAAGGCGCGGCACGCGCCGGAGAAATGGCAACCGCCGGTGAACGGCCACAGGTCCGAGAGCCGCCACACCAGCGGCTTGCGAAGACCCACGAGATCGGACGGGTGCAGGAACGATCCGGCGATCCAGTGCAGGCAGACGATGTCGGCTTGCGCCACCAAGCGCCGGCGCGGCCGGCCGTAGGAGAACCGCACCGGCGAGAACACGTCGCCCCTGCGGTCGGGATAGGCGTCGAGCGAATGGGCATCGAGCCACGCCGCGAGCGTCGAGAGGAACCGGCCGCCGACCGCGGGCCAGGCCGGGATGACGCGGGGATCGTCGCCGAGCTTGCGGCCGGGATGAAACGTCGAGGCGACGCCGAGATCGCTCAGGGCGCGGTGCAGGCGGAATGCCGCCTTGTTGGCGCCGCCGCCGCGATCGGATTGGGCGAGATGGAGAACGCGCACGGCCTGCGATGTCGCCGCCTGCGCAGGGGCTGCCTCCACTGGTGCGGTCGTATCGATTGCAGCCTCGGCCAGACGGGTTGCGAGTGGGTTGCGAGCGGGTCGGGAGCGCGATTGCTTCGCTGGCGAAGGTAGGTTACCAAACCCTTCACGAAGTGTGAATTCTGCGGATCGCGAAAGCCTCGCCGGGACGGCATTATCGGCCTTCCGCGAGAGCCGGTCACGTGTCGAGAGGCGGGTGTGTCGTAGGCGGGTGTTCCACCGCATGGCTCCAGACCAATAATGCTGTTCAACTCGCAGCTCTTCCTGATCGTCTTCCTGCCGATCGCGCTCGCGCTGCAGTGGATCGTCGCCGATCACTGGCGGTGGTGGATCGCGAGCCTGCTTTGCCTTTCGGCGATCTTCTATTCGTATTGGAATCCGCCGCTGCTGTTGCTGCTGGTCGGCTCGATCCTGGTCAATTGGTGGACCGCGCAGCAATTCGGCCGCACCCGCAACACCGCGTGGCTGACGGCGGGCATCGTCGCCGATCTCGTCATTCTCGGCACCTTCAAGTATCTCGACTTCTTCCTCGGCAGCTTCGCCTCGCTGGCGGGCCTCGCCTATCATCCGTTCGCGCTGGCGCTGCCGCTCGGCATCAGCTTTTTCTCGTTCCAGCAGATCGGCTACATGGTCGATCTGCGCCGCGGGGTCGCCAAGCCGCATCCGCTGGTGCGCTATGCGCTCTATGTTTCGTTCTTTCCGCATCTGATCGCCGGTCCGCTGCTGCGCCACAGCGAATTCTTCGCTTCGCTCGACCGCCGCCGGCCGCGCGAGGAAAGCATCGCGGCTCTACGGCCAGGGCCTCGCGCTCATCGTGCTCGGCCTGATGAAGAAGGTGCTGGTCGCCGACAATCTCGGCTTCGCGGTGAACCAGTTGTATGCGCACGCGGCGGCGGGGCCGTTGTCCTTCGCCGAAGGCTGGCTTGCCGGTCTCGGCTTCGCCATGCAGATTTATTTCGATTTCTCCGGCTATTCCGACATCGCCATCGGGCTCGGCCTGCTGTTCGGCATCGTGATCCCCGACAATTTCGACGCGCCTTATCGCACCACTTGCGTCATCGATTTCTGGCGGCGCTGGCATATGACGCTGTCGCGGATGCTGCGCGACTATCTCTATATTTCGCTCGGCGGCAGCCGCTATGGCCTGTCGCGCCAGGTCGCGGCGCTGCTCGTCACCATGCTGCTCGGCGGGCTGTGGCACGGCGCCGGCTGGACCTTCGTCGTCTGGGGCGGCTTGCATGGGCTCGCCCTCGCCGCCAACCATTTGTGGCGGCGTGCGGGCGCCGCGATGCCGGCGCCGCTGGGCCTCATCGTCACCTTCCTGTTCGTGGTCGCCGCGTTCGTCATTTTCCGCGCCGACAGTCTCGCGACCGCGCGCCATGTGCTCGATGCGATGGCCGGGGCTCAGGGGCTCTCATGGCAGGTGCGACTCGTCGAATCCGGCTGGCGTCCGCCGCTGTTCGGCTCGATCCTCAACGAGACCGCTGACGTGGCTCGCGATCGCCATGGTCTTCGCGCTGATCGGGCCCACCAGCCAGGTCGTGGTGCGGACGTTGCTCAAACCGCGCTGGCCGATCGCGGTGGGGCTCGCGATCATCCTGAGCTACCTGATCGTCGAACTCGGCGGCGAGGGAGGCGCGGAATTTGTCTACTTCCAGTTCTGACCCTCGGACCGAGACGCAGGCGTGGCGTCGCTTCATCGGCGTGCTGCTCGCGGTGACCGCAGCCATCGTCCTGTCCGCCTTCGGCTTCGTTGCGATCGTCGATCCCTATGACAGCCTCGCTTTTTCGCCGGCCTGGAAGCGATACCGGGTCACCACCAATGAGCGCTATGCGTTCCCGGGCCTGATCCGCCACGGCCAATTCGACAGCGCGGTTTTCGGCACGTCCACGATCATGCTGCTCCAGCCGGCGGAACTGGACAAGACGCTCGGCGGCCGCTTCGCCAATTTCGCGATGTCCTACGGGACCGCCTGGGAACAGGCCCAGATGATGAGTTTCTTCCGCGACCATGCGCGCGTGCCGGTGCGCACGATCGTGGTCGGGATCGACATGGACTGGTGTTCCCCGGCGACGCCGCTCGCCCGGCTCACCAATCATCCATTCCCGCCGTGGGAGTACGACGACGACCCCTGGAACGACTACGCCCACCTGCTCAATACGCGGGCGCTGCTTCATTCCGTGCGGGAGGTTCTGACGCTCGCGCATGTTGCGCCACCCGAGTTCCAGGACGACGGCTACTACCGTTTCACCCCCGACGACAGCCGCTACGATCCCGCGCGTGCACACGCCGCGATCTACGGGAAGATGCGCGCCTGCGAGCGGCGCCGATACCGCGCCGCCGCCGGTCGGACCGCGGCCGCCGGACTGGACCTTTCCCGACCTCGCGCTGCTGGCGCAGGCCTTGGATCGCTTTCCGGCGCAGACGAGAAAAATCCTCGTGTTCGTGCCGCTGCACGTCGCCATGCTGCGCGACGCGCGGCAATGGGCGCAGTTCACCCATTGCAAGGCGGCGGTCGTCGACATCGCCAAAGCAAGGAGCAATGTCGGGGTCATCGATTTCATGCATCCGAGCATGCTGACCCGCAACGACGAGGCCTATTGGGACGCGGCGCACTACCGCGTCAGCCACGCGTCCGAGATCGTCGGTGCGATCGGGAGCGCCTTCGAGGGCGGCCACGATTCCGGTCCGCTGTTTGAGGTGTTGTGGCGACCGCAGTGACTCCCAGTTGTCTTGATCGTTTCAAAAAAATCCTTTGTATTCAATAATGTACATGTGTTCATTGGGTGAACATGGGGCTTGACGTTCATGGCGTGAACGTTGTAGGAAGGCGTCTGGCGAGTGGGGGGCAGATGTTGAGTATCGCCCAGGACAAGGACCCGGAGGAGGACAACCAGCGCATCATGCTGGGGTTGCTCCAGTCGGTCGAGCGCGACGGCGGTCAGTCGCAACGGCGCCTGGCTGCGGAACTCGGCATCGCCCTTGGGCTGGTGAACGCCTACCTCAGACGCTGCGTCAAAAAGGGTCTCGTGAAGGTCAGCGAGGCGCCGGCGCGGCGCTATGCCTATTATCTGACGCCCCACGGCTTCGCTGAAAAGTCCCGGCTGACCGTGGAATATCTCGGCATCTCGTTTTCGTTCTTCCGGCAGGCCCGCGCCGAATGCGCGGAGATCTTCGCGGTTGCCCGCAGTTGCGGATTCCAGCGCGTCGCGGTCGTGGGCGCGTCGGATCTCGCCGAGATCGCGCGCATCTGCGCGTTCGAAAGCGGTGTCGAGATCGTCGCGATGGTCGATGCCAAGGTGACGTCTGCGACCTTTGTCGGGGTTCCCGTCGTGGCCTCCTTCGCGGCGATCGAGGGCACTTTCGATGCCGTCGTGGTCACCGATCTCGGCGCGCCGCAGGCCGCCTTCGAAGCCGCGGCCGCGATCGTCGGCCCCGACAAGGTGCTGGCGCCGAAGCTTTTGGGCATTCGTCCGCGCCCGGTCCGGGAGGCGGCGCCATGACCTCTCGCTGGTATGTGGTGCAAACTCAGCCCCATGCGGAAAGCAAGGCGATAGGACATCTCGTCCGCCAGGGCTTTGCGGCCTATCTGCCGCGCTATCTCAAGCGCCGCCGGCATGCGCGCAAGATCGAGACGGTGGCGGCGCCGCTGTTCCCCCGCTACCTGTTCGTCACCGTCGACATGGAGACGCAGCGCTGGCGTTCCATCCATTCGACCTTCGGCGTGTCGCGCCTCGTGTGCAACGGCGACGAGCCTGCGCCGGTGCCGGCGGCGGTGGTGGCGGCGCTGCAAGGCCGGGAAGATGCCGGTGGTTTCGTCCAACTCGAACAGCGACCGCGGTTCGCCCCCGGCGAACGCGTGCGCATCGTCGACGGCGTATTCGCCGACTCCCTCGGCTTGTTCGAAGGCATGGCCGATCGGGAGCGCGTCGCGATCCTGCTCGATCTCTTGGGGCGCAAGGTCAGGATCTTGCTGGACGAAGGCGCCATCACGCCGGCCTGAGCAGGGCCCGTCGGTCGCGCCGCAGGCGTCAATATTTGGGGGAACCTCGGTTCACCCGAACTGCGGTAGCATATCGGCGTGGGATCGCGACGGCCTGCGTTCGCTGCGGCGATCGCGGGCTTTATCGGCGGTGCGCAAAGGGTAATTCATGTTCCGCGTTGCGCTTCTTGACCATATGACGGGGAATATCGGCCACGTCTTCATGTCAGTGGGCATTGCGGAGGCTGTTCGAGAGGCATTCGGAGCGGACGTCGAACTTACCCACATAGAGCAGCACAGGCCATTCGAGATTTATCCCCCAGGCCACAGGGTCCGCCTGGCAAACTACTTGCCCCATGGGCGCCTAAGACCGATCCGCTGGCTCCTGACCAACGATAGCGTGCAGAGGCGGCTGTGGCGCGATCTCCCCAAATTTCCCTACGCTCTTGCGATCGCTTGCGGGGGGCCTAATCTCAGGCCGGGCGCCTCGCGGGTTCCCGAGATGCACCTGCTTCTGCATCATCTCAATGGCGCCTTCGCCGCCCGCGGTGTTCCCTTCATCGATGCCGCCGTGGGTTCGGCATTTCCGATTGAACGAAAGACATATGGCTTCGACGAGCAAGACCAGGCTTTCTATCGCAAGGCGCTCTCCCTGACGTCTGCCGTGACCGTGCGGGACGAGGTTGCGCAAACCCTGTGCACCGAATTGGGCCGGCAAGCTCCGCTGATCCCGTGTGGCGCGCTGGGCACCGGCCGCCCCTTCGAGCGGTTCCTGGGGCACCAAAGCCAGCGCAACCATGTCGTCGTGAATTTCCAGGCGCGAGGTTCGAACACCGATTGGGGCCAGAACGTCGACGAGCAGTCATGGGGGCGTGTCGTGCGGCAGGTGGTCGAGGACCTCGGAAAGCGACACACGGTAAGAATGCTCGCCCACGGCGAATATGAGAAAAGATTGGCGGCGATGGTGGCTCCCGACCTGCCGTGCGATCAACCGCGCGACACCGTTTCTTATGCCGCGGCCATCGCCGGAGCGAAGGTGGGATTCGTGAGCCGGATTCATGCCGCGATCCCCTTGGCCGGGATCGGAATTCCTTCGTTGGTCATCGGCAACGACACGAGACTTGGAACGGTTGAGGCCATGGGCCTGCCGACCCTTTCCCCCAAAGCCGCGACGGCCGGCGAAATTGTCTCAATCCTCGAGAAGCTCATCACGCAGGGCGAACAAGAACGTGAGCGCCTGCGAACGCTGCGCGAGGAGACGATAGGGCGCTACGCGGAGATATTCCGCAGCCATGCGTTGTAAGCCTGCCGTCCGAGCTTGCATGCGGTCGTCCAGTTCTGATCGACGGTGTTTGAAGAGCTAGCCGGGTGATGTTGGTCCATATATCCCGTTACTTTCTGGCCGCCCTTTTTCCGCCTGCCATCGCCTTTGTTTCGCTGCCGATCATAACCGGTTACCTTGGTCCGGAAGAGTTCGGCGCGTTCGCGTTGAGTCAGTCGGTTTCGGCGCTCATCGTCGCCATATCGGCGGCCGGCCTGGGATTTGTCATCGCGCGCCGTCTGCCCACGCTCCAAGCGCAGGAACGGGCGGCGCTGGTCCGTGGCGCGATGGTGGTCGTTACATCGCTGGCGGTGATCTCAGCGCTCGTCGGTGCGCCGCTTGCAACGATGATCATGCACCTTTCCGGCTCGCCGGCGCTCGTGAGAAGCATGTTGTTGATTTGTATCGGCGGTGCTGTATTCCAGGCGCCGTGGCTGGTTGCCGCCGAAGTCCTCACCATTGATTTTCGGGCTTCCGGATTCGCGGTGGGGACACTGCTTCAGGGCTTGGTTCAAGCGTGCACGACCATCGGCCTGCTGTCTCTGTTCGGAACCGGGGCCACATCCTTGGCGTGGGGATATCTGGCCGGCAGCGCAGCGGCGGCTGTTTGCGCCTTGGTGCTTCTGCGCCGGGATTTGTACGGGCGAACGATCGAAGTTCGCGATTTTCTGTCGGAATTTCACGCGCAGTTCCGCGCCAAGCTGAGTTCCTCCGGCCTGACGGCGTTCGAGCGGTTCTGGCTGATGCGCTACGCCGGCGCAGCGGCCGTTGGCCTCTACAACCATGCCGATTTCTACCGAAACTTCGCAATGCTCCTGGTCAATGTGATCTCGCGCAGCTTTTATCCGGTCAATCTTGCGGAGGCGCGGGATATCGGATCCGGATTCCAACGCACGCGCGAAAGCTGGGTCGTGGTGCAGGCCGGATTGGTGGCGGCGATCGCAGGGTTTGCCCTGTTCGGCGAATCGGTGATTTCCATCCTGACGTCCGGCAAATTCAATGCGGCGTGGCCCTATGCAGTCTTGTTTCTGATGGTGTTGCTGGTTCAGACCGCCGGCAAAGCCCAGATGTCCTTGCTGGTGGCTCATCGCACGCACGCTATCCCCGACATCACCACCTTCTCGTCGATCTGCGGATTTGCCGCATTCGCCGTGCTGGTTCCGGTCGGCGGACTGCCCGGCGCATTGGCTGCCGTTTTCGTACGGTTCATTGTGCTCCGCGGGGCGATCGTGTGGGCCAGTCGCGAAGATTCGTCCGATTCCGTTCGAGGACCATTTCGTGATCGTCGGGCTCGTCGTCGGGTCAGCGCTATTGGGATGGATAGTCGTATCAGAGCCGTCGGTGGCCGCTCGGATCGCCGTGGGAGCCGTGGTGGTGGCCGGACTCGGGCTGGCGACGTTCAACAAGATCGGTGCGTTCGTCATGTCCCTCGCCCCGCTCGAGCGCAAGCTCTGAACGACAGTGCCGAGCTTTGAACGACAAGCGCATAGCGGCGGCGAACCGAGATCGGCGCAACCTCGCCCGCATCGCGCCGGGCGCGCGCCGTCCGAACCGCGAGTCCCCGGCTGGTCGTACATGAGTGATACCGCGAGGCCTCATTTGCTGGTGGCTACCGGCTCATGGCCGTGCCTCAACGGTCACACCGCGGCCGACAATGTCTGTGCGCACCAGATTATCTCCGCCCTCGCGGCAACGAACCAATTCAGGCTGTCTTACATTTGCGTCAGCGAAACCCTGATCGCGCCCCCCGCGGCGGCTGCGGGAGACCTCGCCGAACTGAGGGCGGCGGGGGTCGCCCTGCTGCCTCCGATCGCCGTTCCGATCCCGCGGCTGCGCGCCCGGCCACTGGAAGTGGCGCGAAACCTGGCATTGCAGCGGTGGGAATCGTTCATGAGGGGCTACGGCGAACATCGCCGGCTGGTCGATGCTCTCGGGGACAGCCTGCCGGATGGGATCCTCACGATCTGGTCGGAGTTTGCGAGCGCCGTCGTTGGCGCCCTGCCAGTGGCGAAATTCGCGTATTATGGGAGATCTCGATTACAGAAACCTGCAGGCCCAGCAGGATCTCGCGGTGTTGGAACAGGAGAGTTCGCGGGGGCCGGGCAAATCCACTTCAGAGCGCAAAAAGCAGAGCGCTCGTGGCGTTGACGCGGCGTGGGCATTACAGCCTGCTGAGCAAATACGCGCGGGTATGGAACGTGTCCAAGTCCGACGCCGAAGAGCAGCGGGCCGGCGGGATCGACGCCACTTATCTCTCGAACATCTGGCCGGGCGGCGGGACGCGTCCGGAGGTCGTCGGGCAGCACCGCAACACCCAGACTCAGCCGCTCAAGATCATCGGAAGCGTCGGTCGCATGGGCGCCACGGCGAATTCATTCGGGCTCATTTCGCTTGCGAGGGAAATTCTCCCGGCCCTCAAACTGCGCCTCGGTCAAGGCAATTTCGAAATCCACCTGTATGGAAAGCCGCCGCCGCGGGATTTCATTCTTCCAATGCTGGAGGATCATCATTTCAAGCTGCGCGGCTTCGTCGATGATCTCGAGGCTGAGATGATGAGCGCGCCGATATTTCTCGTCGCCAACAATCACGACAAGTACAAGGCCGGTCATACCCGCATTCTTCATGCCTGGTCGCTCGGGTGTTGCGTGGTTGCAGCCGAAAGTCTCAAATCGGCGATGCCCGAGCTCGTGCATGACGAAAACATATTGCTCGGGCGCACCGCGAACGATATTGCAGCGCTGGCAGCGGACGCCGCCGCGGACGGTGCGTTGCGCGCCCGAATCGGCGCCGGGGGCAAGCGAGCGCTCGCCGAGAGCTTCAATCCCCGCCGCGTCGCCGGCGCGATTGCGGACGACATCATGAAATCTCTGCAGCAGCGATGATCATCCCGGAAGGCTATCCCGATCGTAACGTCTGCATCATCGGGCTCGGCTATGTCGGCCTGACGCTGGCGGCCACCATGGCGAACATCGGATTTCGCGTGCATGGCGTCGAGGTTCGCGAGGATGTCGTGAAGCTGCTCCGGTCGGGCCAACCGCATTTTCACGAGCCGGGCCTGGCCGATCTGCTGAGGCGCGTCGTCGAGGGCGGCTTCCTCGCGGTGCATCATTCGCTGCCGGCGGACTGCGAGGCGAACGTCTTCATCATTACGGTGGGAACGCCGCTTGGCTCGAACGGGCGGGTGCGCCTCGACATGATCGAACACGCCGCGGCCGAGGTCGCGGCCGCGATGCGGCCGGGCGCGCTGGTGATCATGCGCTCGACGCTGAAGCTCGGCACGACGCGGAAAATCGTTCTGCCGATTCTGGATGCGCGCGGCATCGCATATGACGTCGCGTTCTGTCCGGAACGCACGCTCGAAGGCGTTGCGTTGCAGGAGCTTCGGTCGCTGCCGCAGATCGTCGGAGGCGGCGATCTCGGGGCCTGCGTGCGCGCCGCGCAGTTGTTTCAATTCATCACGCCGACCACGCTGCGGGTGCACGACCTCGAAACCGCCGAGATGATCAAGCTCGTCGATAATGCCCAGCGGGATGTCCACTTCGCGTTCTCGAACGAGGTCGCGCGGATGTGCGACGCCATCGGCATCAGTGCGGTGGACGTGATCACGGCCGGAAAGCTCGGATATCCGCGGACCAACCTCGCCATGCCCGGGCCGGTCGGCGGTCCCTGCCTGGAGAAGGACCCTTACATTCTCGCCGAAGGTCTCGAACCGCTGGGCCTGACGCCGGAGATTACGCTGGCGGCGCGTCGGCTCAACGAGCGCCAGCCGGAGGAGGTCCTCGCTGCCGTGTGGGACGCGACCCGGGGATGCCGGATTTTCCGGCGCGTCCGGTGGTCGTGGTGCTCGGCCTCGCCTTCAAAGGACGCCCGGCGACCGATGATTTGCGCGGAACCATGGCGCGACCGATCCTGGCGGCGCTGCGGCGCCGCTTCGATGCGGCGGAGTGGCGCGGGTACGACGCGGTGGTCGCCGCCGAAGCATTCGGTGAATTCGGTCTTGCACCCTACGCGACCATCGAGGCGGCGCTGCGCGGCGCGAATCTGGTTGTCGTCACCAACAATCACCCGGCATTCGCCGCGATGCCCCTCGATTCGCTTTCTGCCGGCCTGGGCAACCCGGCCCTGATCTATGATTTCTGGAATCATTTCGATCCCCGGAGCCTGCGTCTGGCCGGCGGCCGCGCTTACATGTCGTTGGGGAACCACGGCGGTGCCGCCGGTCTGGGCGTGCAGCCATGAGCGACCGGTCGTTCCTCGTGACGGGCGGCAGCGGGTTTCTCGGCTCGGCCTTGGTGCGACGGCTGGTGCAGGAAGGCGCGCGCGTGCGCGTTCTCGACAATCATTGGCGCGGCCGTCCGCGGCGCCTTGCCGATGTCGCCGACCGTATCGAATTGGTGACGGGTGACATCCGGGATGCGGAATGTGTCGGGCGGGCGATGGAGGGGATCGATTGCGTTGCGCATCTGGGCGCCATCAACGGCACGCGCTATTTCTACGAAGAGCCGGAGCTCGTCATCGACGTGGCCATCCGCGGCACCCTCAATGTGATCGATGCCTGCCGGCGCCACGGCGTGCGCGATCTCGTCGTCGCATCCAGTTCGGAAGCCTATCAATCGCCGGAATTGATCCCGACGCCCGAGAACGTGCCGCTCGTCGTTCCGGATATTCTCAATCCTCGCTATTCCTACGGCGGCTCGAAGCTGGCAGCCGAGTTGATCGCCTTCAATTACGGGCGGACCGGGTTCGACCGCGTCGTCGTGTTCCGGCCGCATAACGTCTACGGTCCCGACATGGGATTTGAGCACGTCATCCCGGAGTTGACGGTGCGCGCGGCGGCGGCCATCGCCGCGGGCCCGCCGCAAGGTCCGGTTCCGTTTCCCATCAAGGGCGATGGCCGGCAAACCCGGGCCTTCATTCATGTCGACGATTTTACCGATGGTCTTTTTGCGCGTGATCGACCGGGGACGACATCTCAATGTCTATCACATCGGCAATCCCGATGAGGTCAGCGTCGAGACGCTGGCGCACATGATATTCGAGCAGTTCGGGCGCGTCGCCGGCGTTCGCGCATGAGCCCGCACCGGCCGGCGAGACGCGCCGCCGGTGCCCGGATATCGCCAAGCTCCGCGCGATCGGCTTTGCGCCGCGTATCCTGCTCGCGCAAGGATTGCCCGGGGTTGTCGGGTGGTATCGCGCCAACGCCGATTTGGCGCATGCTTGCGGACCGAAAGGATAGCGATGTCGAGCTCTCAGTCCCATTCACACCCGATTTTGGAGTGCCAGATTTGCGCGTCGCGGCGGCTGCGGTCGCTGCTGTTTCTCGGTTATGTGCCTCCGGTCAACACGATGCCGGCAGTCGGCGAACGAGCGGTCGAGCAACCGGCGTTTCCGCTCGAATTGTTTCGTTGCGAGGGATGCGGACTGGCGCAGATCGGCCTGGAGGTTTCGCCGGAAGTGCTGTTTCCCTATTCCTATCCTTACCTCAGCGGCACCACGAGAATTCTGCGCGACAATTTCGCCGATCTTTATCGGGAGGCCTCCGAGAAGCTGCCGCTTCGGCCGGACGATTTCGTCATCGACATCGGATCCAACGATGGGTCGCTGCTGGTCAACTTCAAGGACGCCGGCCATCGCGTACTCGGCATAGATCCGTCGCGTGCGGCCGAGGTTGCCCGCACCCGCGGCGTGGAAACCCTGGTCGATTATTTCGGAGCCGATGTGGCACGCCGCGTGCGGGCCGAGCGCGGGCCGGCGAAGCTCGTGACGGCGGCCAATGTCTTCGCCCATATCGGGGACGTCCACGGGGTGGCTGCGGGCATCGTCGAATTGCTCGCGCCGGACGGGGTGTTCATCTCGGAATCGCACTATCTGCTCGACCTCGTCGAGACGCTGCAATACGACACCATTTATCACGAGCACCTGCGATATTATGCGCTCGGCTCCCTTGAAGCCCTGCTCTCGCGCCATGGGCTCGAGGTCTTCCACGTCAAGCGCATCCCGACCCATGGCGGATCGATACGCGTGTATGCGGCGCGGTCAGGCAGCCGGCCGATCGATCCGTCGGTGACCGCGCGTCGCGCCCACGAGCAGGAATTCGGCATTGCCGACGGGTCCGCATTGGTCGCTTTTCGCGACCGGGTTGCCCAGTCCAAGCTCGCGCTCTATGCACTGATCGCGACATTGAAGAAGCCGGGCGTTCGCATTTACGGGATCGGCGCCCCCTCCCGCGCCTCCACGCTCATCAGTCATGCCGGCCTCGACAGCGGCATCGTCGACGCGGTGATGGAGGTATCCGGATCGCATAAGCTCGACAAATACATGCCGGGCACGCTCATACCCGTCCTCGACGAGGCGAAGCTCTATTCCGATCAGCCGGAATATGCGCTGCTGCTGTCCTGGCACATCGCGGACGAACTCGTCGGCATCCTGCGCAAGAAGGGCTACAAGGGCTCCTTCATCGTGCCGCTTCCGGAGCCGCGGGTCATCCGGTGAGGTCAGGCGACCCGCTTCGCCCGATCCGGATCGGCATCGCCGGACTGGGCTTCGGACGTGACGTGCAATTGCCCGCCCTTCGTGGCATTCCCGGCGTCACCGTTGCCGGACTGCTCGGGATCCGATCCGGATCGCGCGGCAAAAGTGGCACAGGAAACCGGATTGCCGGTGAAGGTCGATCTCGAACGCTGGCTCGATCTTGGCTTCGATGCCGTCAGTGTCGCCTTGCCGCCCGTCGAGACGGAAAATGTCTGCAAAGCTGCGATTGCGCGGGGAGTGGCCGTGCTTGCGGAAAAGCCGCTTGGTCGCGACGGCGCCGCCGCCCACGCGCTGGCAGAATCGACCAGCCGGGCGTCCGAATGCGGTCGATTTCGAATTTGGCGAACTGCAGACGTTTCGGGATCTGCGCACGATCGTCGACGACAAGCTGATCGGCGACGTGCGGCATGTCGCGATCACTTGGCTGGTCGAGTCGTTCGCTCATCGCCGCGGCATCCCGTCATGGAAGCTCGACGCGACGCGCTGTGGAGGCGTGCTCAATTTGTTTGCGACGCATCTGTTCTTCATGCTGGAAACGCTGTTGCCGAAGGTCGGCAGTCTGTGCGCTCACCTCGACTGTCGCGCCGCCTCCAAGGTCGTCGGCACCACCGCGTCGCCGGCCGAAGACCTCGCGCACGTGACGATGAAGCATTCTGGCGGCGCTCTGAGTTCGATCGTATGCAGCAATTCCAGTCCGGGCGCGTTCATGCATCGCTGGGTGGTCGTCTGCGATCGCGGCACCGCGGTGCTCGACAATCCGACCAAGGATGACGTGGCCGGCTTTACGCTGACCGTCTGTGGCGGCGACGGCGGCGTCATCCGTCACAGCAAAGAACCGAAGGCCGTGGGCGACGGCCGTATTCCGCTGTTTCGCCGCATCGCCGAGCGGTTCATCTCGGCGGTCCGGACCGGTAGCGACTGCCGGCCGGATTTTTTCGACGCGGCACGCGTCGCAGAACTGGTCGACGCGACGCGGCTGGCCGCGTCATCGCGGGGATGGATTGATGTGAGGCCGTATGAATGACCCGTTCCTCCGGCGGCGCCGACGGGCCACCTCTCCCCCTACGGCAACAAGCCGTTAGTGTCGATGTTTTTACCCGTCTTCGAATAAACGGGCATACGTTTCCTCGGACAAGTTGGCGGCGGTCACAAAGTTTTCTGTAAGCGCCGACCGGCAGCCCGGTCGGAAAACATCGAACAAAATCGAAGAAACGGGATATTTCGCCTGATGATGGAAGGCAAATTGCGCCGCGGCGACGCACTGATCGCTGCAGACCTCGTCGCGCATGGAGAGGATCGTCGAGATGCACAGAAATATTCCTCAGCCGCGGGCTAAGCCCACCTTGTCAGAGGCTCTCGCGCTTTTCGGCATCCGCGCGGCAATTGGAGCACGACTGGTGGGCGGGGCCGCGCGTGCCGTTTCCGATTCCGACAGGATGAAGGAGCTTTGGCATCGATTGCAGGATTACGACCACTACGATCGGTTCCGAAGCGCGACGGCCGCACCGCGCAAAACATTTGAAGCCCGCATAACTCAAGACATTCCGTTTCCGCTGCTCGCCACAAGCAACTCAGGACTTTACCTGCTGGATCGTGCTGGATGGCATTGCTTGCTACCTGTCATTTGTTTCGGCATTGCTCGCCACGGAAGCACTTTGTTCATCGGCGCGTCGGCGGGCCTGCATTCATTCCTTCTGTCGGCCGAGATCGTCGGCGACGAAAGCGTCGACGAGCTGCGAAACGTGAGGATTTTGGCCCGTTATGAAACCCGCTATCACAACGAACGCATTCATCAGATCGCGTACGATCCACGTGTCAATCTGATCCATTGTGCCAATTGTCGGCGCAACAGCATTATCTCGGTGGATCTCGATGGACGAGGTATTGTCGACGAGAAATTCCTGTTCGTGGACCCGAGTGGATCGCCGTACTTTACCGATCAGAACCATGTCAACTCTGTTACGGTGAACGGCGAGACTTTGCTTTTTGCCGTGCGTTACGCAGGAGGTGGTGGTGGGGTTGGTTTCGTCGCGAACCACGTCGTTCACGTCTATCATTACCCGGCGGTCGGTGTTCACGATGTCCTCATTCACCAGGACGGCATCATGTTTAGCGACAGCTTTCGGGACGGCAGTGCAGCCGACGATCCGAATGTAAGCGGCGCCATACGATTCAAGGGCGAGGAATATCTTACTCATCCCATCAAGACCGGGCCTCGCAAGTTGGTTTTGCGTGGGCTGGCGATGCAGGGCAACGCACTGGCGGCAGGATTCAGCGCCTTTGCCCGCCGGGAAGAGCGGTTTTCGAGAGCGGGCGGCGGGATCATTGGATTTCGCGATGGGAAACCAATCGGTCTCGTCGACGGACCTTTCGGCCAGGTTTTTGACGTCTTGCCGGTGAATGGCGCTCGAACCGATGCCCCCGGACCGGAGCGATCAGTTTCGGAGCTCGACGCGATGTTTCGCCGTGACGTAGGTCCTCTGCTTTTCGAAGCTCCTTTGATTCGCGACGCAAAGATCGGTCCGCTTCGCTGAGACTTCCTACCGTTTGCCGCGTATGAGCGAGAGCGCAACCGGACCAATGACGCCGAACCCCCCGGACATCGCCGTCGTCATCCCGGCGCTGAATGCCGCCGCCCACCTGCGCACGGCGTTGTCGAGCCTCGCCGCCCAGGATGCGGATTTCGAGGCGGTTCTCGTCGACGGCGGCTCGCGCGACGACACCGTGGCGATCGCCGCCCAGGCCGGCGTGCGGGTGATTTCCGCTCCCGGCACCTCGATCTATGAAGCGCACAATCGCGGCTTCGCGGAAACACGCGCCCCGGCAATCGTGCTTCTCAACGCCGATGACGTGCTGCTGCCCGGCGCGCTCGCCGCGTGGCGCAACGCGCTCGCCGGGGCGCCATCCGCCGACATCGTGCGGGGACGGGCGACGTTCGCCGAGATCGACCGCGCCGGCGTCGCCGGTCCGGTCGCGGGCGCCGACGAACGGGCGGCAGGGCCACTGGACACCGATCTCCTGCTCCGCGGTCCCTGTGCGATCAACAGCCTGTGCATCCGCCGCGCGGTGATCGACCGCATCGGCGCGTTCGACACCGCCTACCGGCTCGCCGCCGACCGCGAATGGATGCTGCGCGCATGGATCGCCGAGGTTCCGCTGCGCGAGCTCGACCGCGCGGTCTATCGCTATCTCATGCATGACGGCTCCAGCACGATCGACCGCGCACGCAAGAATTTCGCACTGGTGCGCCGTGAAAACATTGCGATCGCGCAGCGCTACATGAGCGGCGACGCCGCGCGTCGGGCATCGGCCAAA
>CAVVCE010000160.1:0-6919 GCA_963746235.1 uncultured Alphaproteobacteria bacterium | reverse complement strand
CGTCGCGTCGCGCCTTGGCGCGGGCGGCGAGCCGGCGCGCGCCCGGAAGGCGGGCGCCCGGCTGCGCCTCGATCATCGCCGCGAGGCGGCCGAAATGCGCGACACCGCCGGCAAAGGCATCCGGATCGAAGGCGATGATCAATTGCCCGGTCCCCGGCGGCGGTCCTTCCGCATCGAGGAACGACGACGCCTCGGCGGCATAATTGGCGCCGGTCAGGCCGGCGGCCAGCAGTTCCACCATCAGCGCCAGCGCAGTGCCCTTGGCGTCGCCGAGCGGCAGCATGGTGCCGGCGAGTGCCGCCTCGGGATCGGTGGTAGGCGCGCCGCCGGCGTCGAGCGCCCAGCCTTCGGGGATCCGCTCGCCCTTCTGCCGGGCGGCGAGGATGTTGCCGCGCGCCACCTTGGACAGCGACAGATCGATCACGATCGGCGCTGCGCCCGCAAGCGGGCAGGCGAACGCGATGGGGTTGGTGCCGAACACCGCCTTGGCGCCGCCCCACGGCGCGATCGCCCCGGGCGTGTTGGCGAACAGCATGGCGACGAGCCCCGCTTCCGCCAGCCGCTCGACAGGATGGCCGGCGGCGCCGCAATGATGCGAACGCGTGATCCCCGCGCAGGCGATGCCCACTTTGCGCGCCATCTCCGGCAAGATCGTCTCGGCGAGCGCGATGGCGGGATAGGCAAAGCCGTGACCGGCATCGATGAGCGCGGCGCCGGCGCGCGGCCGGCTCGCCTGCGGCACCGCAAAGCCGTCGACCTTGCCGGCCTTGGCTTGGGCGGCATAGCTCGGCAGCCGCGACAGGCCATGCCCCTTGAGGCCGTCGGCTTCCGCCGCGACCAGGGCGCAGGCGACGCAGCGCGCGACGTCGGGGCCGGTGCGGCAGCGCGCAAGAGTGCGCGCGACCAAGTCTTGCGCCTGCGCGATGGTCAGCGTCGGCATCGCGCGGGGCCGCGCTCAGGCGCTGCGATAGAGCTTGGTCAGCACGAATTCGCGGTGGCCGAGCGCCTCCGCGGCGGTGAGCCGGCCATTGGCGGTGCGCTGGATCATCTCGATCAAGGCATCGCCCGCCTGTGGAATGGTCATGTCGCGCCGCAGGATGCCGGACACGTCGACATCGATGTGCTCGGACATGGTGCGCACGGTGCGCGGATTGCCGCTGATCTTGATCACCGGCAGGATCGGGTTGCCGATCACATTGCCCTGCCCGGTCGGGAAGGTGTGCACGACATAGCCGGCGGCCGCCATCAGCGTCACGCATTCGGCGGCGGCGGACGAGGTATCCATGTAGTAGAGGCCGGGACCCTTGGCCGGCGCCTCCGCGGGCTCGAGCACGTCGATATAGGTGCAGGCGCGGCCGATCTTCTCGAGATTGCCGAGCGCCTTTTCCTCGATGGTGGTGAGGCCGCCGGCGATGTTGCCCTTGGTGGGCTGGGACTCCGACAGATCGTCCTTCTTGTGCGGCTCGATGACCTCGTCCATGTAGGCCTTCCACACCGCGTACCATTTCTCGCCGATCGCGGGGGTCGCGGCCCGCGCCTTGGCGATGTGCTCGCCGCCGGTGATCTCCGAGGTCTCGCCGAACACGCCGTAGACGCCCTGCGGGATCAGCTTGTCGTACATGTTGCCGACGGTCGGGCAGGAGGCGAGGCCGGTGGTGGTGTCGCTCTCGCCGCACTTGGTGGAGATCCACAGCTCGGAGAAGTCGCACTCCTCGCGCTTGTAGCTCCGAGGCCCACTGCAGATAGTCCTTGGCGACGCGCGAGGCCTTGGCGACCGTCATGATGTCGCCGGTTCCCTCGATGCCGAAGCCGGTCACCGGCTTGCCGGTCTTCGCGATGCCCTCGACGACGCGGCCGGTCCAACCGTCCTCGATGCCGATCACGACGACCGCCGCGACATTGGGATTGGCGCCGGTGCCGATGATGGTGCGGAAGAACACTTCGAGGTCCTCGCCGAACTGCAGCCGGCCATAGGCATGCGGGATCGCCAGCGTCCCCTTGATGTTGTTGGCGACCGCCTCGCAGGCCGCGTTGGAGAGATCGTCGAGCGGCAGGATGACGACGTGGTTGCGCACGCCGACCCGGCCGTTCTCGCGCCGGTATCCCCAGAATTTCAGGTTGGACTTGCCGTTGGTCGCCATCGCGCTCACCACCGTTTGGTCTTGAGATTGTGGACGTGGACGTGATCGCCCTTGGCGATGTCGGAGACGGCCTTGCCGATGTCCTGGCCGTATTTCCACACGGTATCGCCGCGCTTGATGTCGGCGAGCGCGACCTTGTGGCCGATCGGCACGTCCATCCTGCTCTCGAGATGGAACGACGTATCGTCGGCGGTCACGACGCCGAGCATGTCGGTGCCGGCGGTGAGGCCCTCGACCACGACCACGCCGACCGTGTCTTTCCTGTCGTGCACCAGAAGATGCGGAACGCTCATGCTTCCTCCCAACGGCCATGCTCCCAACGGCCATGCAGCTTTTGCGGTCTTATCGGGACATCGGGCGGCGAAGTCAACGCAAGGTCGAGGTGATGGCGCAGGGCAAGGCTGCAGCCGCGTCATGCCTCGGCGCCCGGCCCCGGCCCGCTTTGCCGTGCTATATCGGTCAGGTCGCCGTCATGCGGCCGTGACCGGATGGAGCAGATGAGAGGGAAGGACCAATCCCGCTTTTGGATCGGATGGAATATGCGTCGTTGACCCTTACCGGATACGAGGACCGCACACGGGAGAGAATCGAATGCTGACGGCCTATTCTACGTCCGCGCGCACCGAGGCCGCCCACGCTGCACGCAAAGTGTCGTGGCTCGACCTCCTCGACCCTACGAATGAAGAAAGGGCCCGCGTCGAAAGCAAGTTCGGCCTCGCGCTTCCGTCACGCGAAGAGCTGAGCGAGGTCGAATCCTCGAGCCGCATCTCCGAAGAAAATGGCGTGTTGTTCTTGAGCATGCCCATTGTCTCGCGTGCGCACGCGTTCGACGAGGCGCCGTCGCCGGTCGGATTTGTCCTGACGAGGGACGTGCTCGTCACCATCCGCTACACGCAATTGCGTTCATTCGACACGGTGGCCGCGAAATTCTCCAAGAACGATGCGCCCGGGTCGAGCGTCGAAACATTCGCGGCGCTGGTCGACGAGATGGTGGATTTGAATGCGGACATGCTCGAAGGGATCGCCGCGGAGCTGGACGCCGTGTCACGGTCGGTCTTCCTGAAGGCCCGCAGCCGGCGCCGTCATGTCACGCAATCCAACAATGCTCTCCACGATACCTTGATGGACGTGGGCAATGCGGGCGAGCGCCTGTCGCGAATTCGCAGCACCCTGTTGGGCCTGCAAAGGATCGTCCCGTTCGCGTGCGAGCCGGCGCGAGACTGGATCCCGGACGCCATGCGAAGTCGTTTGAAGAGCGCTCAAGGAGATTTATTGTCGTTGACCGACTACGAAACCCACCTCTCCGGCAAGGTGCAGTTTCTGCTGGATGCAGTGCTGGGCTTCATCAACACCAAGCAGAACGATATTTTCACGGTATTGACGATCGTCACGGTCGTGGGCATTCCGCCGACCCTGGTGGCGAGCATTTATGGAATGAATTTCAAGAACATGCCGGAGCTCGATTGGGCATGGGGCTATCAGTTCGGCTTGACATTGATCGTGCTCTCCACCGTTGTGCCGATCCTGTGGTTCCGGTGGCGAGGCTGGTTGTAACTGTTGCGGACGGACGCCAGGCAAGCGCGGCGTCGCGCCTGCTTGCTGCAGCCAAGTCCTCATGCCTCCTAGAATTAGGCATCGGCACCGCCGGCGGTCCGGAACGGTAGCCCTTGCGCACGCCGCGTCGCCGGCTCCAATCGCCAAAAAACCCGAGACAATGGCGACGCAACCGCTATGATACGGGCACGGTGACACTGCGGGGTGGCACGACCGATATGATCGGGTCGAAACGATTCGTTCGCCCGGATTTGGTTTTTTCGGCGATCGGCCATGTGGGGGTCTTGCTGCTGGGCCTGTTCGTTTTCGGGGCGGGCGCAGATCGACCGCCGCTGCCCGAGGCGATGACGGTTGAAATCGTGCCGCCCAGCGAAGCACCGCAATTCGACCCCCCCCCGCAGCCCGAAACGCCGCAGACTGAGACGCCGCCGCACGTCGATGGTACCCCGTTGGAGTCGACATCGACGGGTTCCGAGGTGTCATCCAATTCCGAGAAGGGCAGTGCCACCGCCGAGCCGCCAAAGCCCAAAATGGCCCTTCCGTCACCGGAACTCACGCAACAGCATTCGAACCCGCAGCGCAGCGCCAGCCTGGCGGCGACTCAGCCCCTGACGGCGTCGCCCGAGGAGCCGCAACCCGAGACCCAGCCGCAGGCGACCGAGCCGCTGCTTCACCCGGAGGCGGCGCGGAGCGAGCCCGATGTCGGCGAAATGTTCGCAATGCCGCTCGCGCTGCCGGGCGGACGGCTCGGTGGCGGCTTCGACGCGCCCTCGGCCAATCCCGCCATGCTCCCGCATGACGACATCGCCTTGTTTTTTGCACGGGCCAGTTCTTGCACGCACATGCCCGACGGAACCACCATCGACGAGAACATCCGGGTCGTACTGCGGGTTTCCTTCAAGCGCGACGGCACCCTGGCGTCACAACCCATAATCCTCGATGCGTCGTTCTTACCGGGCACGTCGGAACTGATACAAGCCGCAATGAGCGCCCTGGAAAAATGTCAGCCCTATGCGGAACTCCCGAAGGACAAATACAACGAGTGGAAGACCATCAACATGGTCATCACTCCGCGGATTCTCTCGGGCGGCTGATGGCTGCGCTCCATCTCAGCCTTCGGGCGGTGCGCGATGGCCGTGACCAATTCGGGTCGAGAACGGCCGTGCGGTGGATCGGTGCCGTCGTGGCTTTTGCCCTGCTCGGGTGCGACTGCGCGCTCGCGGCCGAACCGCGGGTGCTCCTCCTGCGCGGCTGGCTCAGCGTATTCTCGGGGGGCCTGGATCGCCTCGCCGACGAACTCAAGGCGAGGGGCATCAACGCGGAGGTGCGCCGGCACTTGTATTGGACGACGGCGGTCTCCGAAATCCTGCGGGACCGCGCCGCCGGCAAGACCGGTCCGCTTATCCTCGTCGGCCACTCGCAGGGTGGAAACGACGCGATCGAAATCGCGCGTGCACTCCAGATCAGCCACGTTCCCGTGGACCTCGTGGTGACGCTCGCTCCGTATCTGCCAAAGCCCCTCCCCGCCAATGTCGGGCGGGCCATCAACTACTACCAGGGTGGCGGTTGGGGCTCGCCGCTTACGCCCGACGCCGGCTTCCGCGGCAAGCTCTCGAACTTCGATCTGGCGGGCGACCCGACCATTTTTCATTTCAACATCGACAAGAACGAGCGCATCCAGGCCGACATCTTGCGTGAAATTCTGGCGTTCCAGCACCTCGACGCCCGGCAGGCGAGGTGAGGCCTGCTCGCACGGCACCGGGTCGGGCAAGTCGGGGTCAGCCCACTTGCGGCTTTGATCGATCTATCCGATATCTGGGATCGCGCTGTAGACAATACGACCGGTCCCTTGGCTCTTGCTTCAACCGCTCCCGGTCACGCGCGATGCTTTCCTTCCTCAACGGCGAAACCCGGCTTCACGTCATCGTCGGCGATCCCGTCGGCCAGACCAAATCGCCCGCCGGCCTCACCGCCGAATTCGCGGCACGCGAGGTCAACGCGGTTTGCATCCCCATCCATGTGACGGCCACGGATTTCGACGCCTTCATCGCGGCGGCGAAGCGCGTCATCAACCTCGACGGCATCGTCATCACGATTCCGCACAAGTTCGCAGCGCTGCGTCACTGCGACGAGACGACCGAACGCGCCCGCTTCCTCGGCGCGGTCAATCTCCTCCACCGCACCGCCGGCGGCCGCTGGCGCGGCGACATGACCGACGGCGTCGCCATGGTCGCCGCCTTGCGCAAGGCCGGATGCGATCCCCACGGCAGGCGCACCCTGCTGGCCGGCGCCGGCGGAGCCGGCTCCGCGGTCGCGCTCGCCCTGATCGAGGCGGGGGTCGCGATGCTGGCGATCGCCGAGGTCGACACCGCGCGCCGCGACCGCCTGATCGCCAGCCTCGCGGCGCACAGGCCCGGCGCGGTCACGGCGGGATCGCGAGACCCGACCGGGTTCGACCTCATCCTCAACGCCACCCCGATCGGCATGGCGCCGCACGACCCCTTGCCGGTCGAAGCCGAGCGGCTCGAACCCGCGGCCTGGGTCGCCGATCTCATCACTCGGCCGGCCGTGACTCCGCTGCTGGAAATCGCATACCAGCGCGGCTGCAATACTGTTTCCGGCGCCGACATGTTCGCGGTGCAGGCCGGCTACATGGCCGATATCCTGCTGGGGGCCGCGAGATAGCGGTGCGCCGCGCCTTCCCTCCCCGACTTCGGGGAGGGTCAGGGTAGGGGAAGGGTGGGGTCTTTCTTCGATCGAGTTGCACCTGAAAACCCCACCCGGCCGAGCTTTGCTCGGCCACCCTCCCCGAAGTCGGGGAGGGAAAGCGAGCCGCTTGCCTTGCCGCCGACGTTTCGGCATTGCTGCGAACCGCCGCCGCCCCGTCCCGATCGAGAGGAAATCCCCGTGCCCGACACATCCGCCGAATTGCGCCATGAGCTTGCCGTTGCCAACCGCATCCTCGGCCACGAAGGCGTGATCGACGCCTTCGGCCATGTCAGCATTCGCCATCCCGGCGATGCCGATCGCTATTTGCTGTCGCGGTCGCGCGCTCCGGCGCTGGTCGAGCCGGACGACATTCTCGAATTCACGCTCAACTCCGAGCCGGTGAAGCCGCCCACCGTGCAACTCTATGCCGAGCGCGTCATTCACGGCGAAATCTACAAGGCGCGGCCCGACGTCGTCGCCGTCTGCCACCATCACGCCGCCGCGATCATGCCGTT
>CAVVCE010000159.1:0-3977 GCA_963746235.1 uncultured Alphaproteobacteria bacterium | reverse complement strand
CGATGCCCTCGGATTCCAACTGGGAACGGCGTGGCAATCCAACGTACTTGACGATATATTGACTGCAAAGCTCCCGGGCAAGCATCCGCTTTTGTGAATGCACGCAACGCGGCCGAATAGGTCATTCCTAGGCGCTTAGAACGGCGCCGGCGGCCCATGAGTCGAGAAGGGCACGCAACTGCCTGCCCGGCCGCGCCCCGTGCCCATGCGGGCCGCCGGTTCAGATAGGCGTGGACACGCTTCACGCCACTCACCCTGCACGTCTAAACGCCGCCTCACTTGCAGGCGGGCGCGTCCTTGAGTTCGAGCTGGGACATGACGCCGGACACGACGAAATCGCCGTAGTCGAGCGAGAGCGCGCGGGAGATGCCGTTCTCGTAGAGCTCGAAGCCGATGGCGTAGACCGGAAGCTGCTCGCCGGGAGAGGCGCCCTGCTCGAAATAGCTGATGGTCACCGGCCATCGCTTGAGCTGCGCCATGACCGGCTTGCCGGCCGCCGCGTCGTCGGGCTTCTTCTCGTCGGGCGGGATTTCATGGCCGATCACGGTGAGCGTGCTGTAGGTCTTCTCGCCGTTCTCCGAGCCGTCATAGACCGGCAGCTCGAGCAGCGTCTTGCCCTCCTTCGCGGCATCGATGATGCGGCGCATGTGCTCGGTCGGGAACACGATCTTGCTGACGAGATCGACGGTCTTCGACTTCGGCTTCGTCAGCTTCACCTCGACCTCCGAGGAGCCGCGCTCGGCATTGCCGTTGACGGCATCGACGACGCGGTCATTGACGGTGTTCTGGGAATTGAAGCGGAACGACTTGGCGTCCCCGTCCTCCCATGTGGTGGCCTGAAGATCGCTCAACGCGATCTTGCCCTCGCCGCTGTCGATCTCCGACACCTGGCGGAATTGCAGCGCATAGCCTTCGCAGGCACTCCCGGCGAAATCATAGAGGATGCGGCCGCGCACCGACTGGATCGGCCGCTTGCCGCGGGTGCGCGTGAGCGTGAGGTCGTAGACCGCGCGATGGGGCGCGAGCACGGTGGCGCCTTGCGCCGGGGCGAGCCCGGGCAGACCGGCCAGCGAGGCTACGATCAGAGCGGCGGCTGTCGACACGGCGAAATGAACACGGGTCATCGAACCTCCTGGCGGCCTGACCGCAGTCAGCCCACAGCTATCGAAGTGGCGGGGCGACTTATCCAAACCGGTGGAACCACCGGTTTGGGTCGCACCACAGCAGGCCCGGCACGATACCGGGCGATTCGGGGCCGGCGCGATTGCGACCATAGAAGTCATGGGAAACGGCCGCAACAGCGGGAGAGGCCTCGGCTCGGGAAGATATGTAAATCATGGTGTTTGTTTGACTGCCCGTCTTTTGGGCGCGGTCACAGGAAGTCCCCTGCGACCGCGCCATGCCGTAAGCCGGCTTGCAAGAAACCGGCCGATCGGCGAAGTATCGTCAAAGCAAGGCGGCAGGAGGGGCCCAATGTCCGGATTGATCGACAAGAAACTGGAAGAACTCGACATTGTGCTGCCGACGCCGGCGGCGCCGGTCGCCAATTATGTGGGCTTCGTGCGCTCGGGCCGCCTGCTGTTCGTTTCCGGGCAACTCTGCCTGCACGACGGCACCCTGGTGGCCAAGGGCAAGCTCGGCGCCGGCGTCTCCGTCGAGCAGGGACAGGCCGCCGCGCGCGCCTGCGCGATCAATCTGCTGGCGCAGCTCAAGGCCGCGCTGGGCGATCTCGACAAGGTCGTGCGCGTGGTGCGGCTCGGCGGCTTCATCAATTCACAGCCGGATTTCCTCGACGGACCCAAGGTGATGAACGGCGCCTCCGACCTCATGGTGGCCGTGTTCGGCGACAAGGGCCGGCACGCCCGTACCACCGTGGGCGTCGCCGTGCTGCCGGCCGACGCCGCCGTCGAAGTCGAGGGCACCTTCGAGGTGTCGTGATCGCCGCGAAGCGTCGTGATCCCCGGCGGTTCCACACCACGAGATATCGGCTGGCTTACCGCCCGGCCGCTCGCCCATCGCGGACTGCATGACGCCGCCCGCGGCATCATCGAGAACATGCCGGCGGCGGCCGCCGCCGCCATCGCCGGCAATTACGGCGTCGAGGCCGACCTGCAGATCAGCGCCGACGGCGAGGCCATGGTGCACCACGACGCCACGCTCGGCCGCCTTGCGGACGGCGACGGCGCGCTGCGCGACCTCACCGCAGCCGGTCTGAAACGGATCCCGTTCAAGGCGACCGCCGAAGCCATGATGACGCTCGGCGATCTCTGCGACCTCGTCGCCTCCCGCGTGACACTGATGCTGGAACTCAAGAGCCGTTTCGACGGCGATCTCCGCATCGCCGCCCGCACGGCGGCGGTGCTCGCTTCTTACGGCGGGCCGGTCGCGGTCGGCTCGTTCGACCCGGCGCTGATCTGCGCGCTGCGCGTGATGGCGCCGCACGTCGCTCGCGGCATCATCGCCGAGCGCCATTATGACCACCCCGGATGGCGCGATCTCAGTGCCATCAGCAAGCTGGAACTGGCATTTCTCATGCATGGACGGCACAGCCGCCCCGATTTCATCGCCTACCGGGTCGGCGATCTCACGGCGGTTGCGCCGCGCGTGGCGCGACATATGTTCGGGTTGCCGCTCCTCACCTGGACGGTGCGCAGCGACGAGGATCGCGCCGTCGCCGCCCGTTTCGCGGACCAGATCATCTTCGAGGGATTTCGCCCCTGACAATGACCCGCAAGCCGGCCGCCGCCCTCGCGATCCATGACCTGCGCATCCGCGTCATCGCCGCGATGTCCGATATCCCGGCCGCTGACTGGGATCGCTGCGCCGGCGGATCGAGCGCGGCCAATACCTTGGACCCTGCCGGCGGCTCGGGCTCGGCCGGCGGCCCCAATCCCTTCACCCGCCACGCTTTCCTGGCGGCACTCGAGGCGTCCAAGTCGGCGACCGCGCGCACCGGCTGGCAGCCGCAGCATCTCGTCGCCGAGGGCGCCGACGGCACCATCATCGGCGTCGTGCCGTGCTACCTGAAATCCCATTCGCGCGGCGAATACGTGTTCGATGCCGGCTGGGCGGACGCCTATGAGCGCGCCGGCGGCAGCTATTATCCCAAGCTCCAGGTGTCGGTGCCGTTCACGCCCGCCACCGGCCGCCGCATCCTGGTCGCACCCGGTCAACCGGCGGGCGTCACCGAGGCGGCGCTGGCGCAGGGACTGGTCGAACTCTGCAAGCTGCGCGAAGCCTCTTCGGCGCACATCACCTTCATGACGCAGGCGGAGTGGAACCTCGCCGGCAAGCGCGGCTTCCTGCTGCGCAACGACCAGCAATTCCACTGGGAGAACGGCGGATTTTCCCGCTTCGACGACTTCCTCGCGGCGCTCGCGTCGCGCAAGCGCAAGGTCATCAAGCGCGAACGGCGCGACGGCCTCGCCTGCGGCATCGAGGTCGTGTGGCTCACCGGCTCCGACCTCACGGAAGCGGCGTGGGACGCCTTCTTCGCCTTCTACACCGACACCGGCTCGCGCAAATGGGGCCGGCCCTACCTCACCCGCGAGTTCTTTTCGCGGCTCGGCGAAACCATGGCGGACCAGACCGTGCTGATCATGGCCAAGCGCGCCGGCCGCTTCATCGCCGGCGCCATCAATTTCGTCGGCGCCGGCACCCTGTTCGGCCGCCATTGGGGCGCGATCGAGCACCACCCGTTCCTGCATTTCGAGATTTGCTACTATCAGGCGATCGAATATGCGATCGCCCACAAGCTCGCCCGCGTCGAGGCCGGCGCGCAGGGCGAGCACAAGCTCGCCCGCGGCTATCTGCCGGCGACCACCTACTCGGCCCACTACATCGCCGACCCCGCGCTGCGCCGAGCCATCGACGACTATCTCGCGCGCGAGCGCGCCTATGTGGAAGCGGCCGGCCGCGAGTTGCTCGAAGCGAGCCCGTTCCGCAAAGACGCCGCCCAAGAGGACGCGGGATTCTAG
>CAVVCE010000158.1:0-9945 GCA_963746235.1 uncultured Alphaproteobacteria bacterium | reverse complement strand
CCAATGCATGCACAATAGAGATCAAACCAGTGACGAAGCATGTACTGACTATTTCTACAGTGTGCACCTTGGAAGTTGATCTCAGATTGTGAAATCGGATCAGACGGCTCAGCCGCCTTCGAAGCGGACGAAGCCAAGAGCAGCACCGCAAGACCGACAACGGTCAATGGGACGCCCACAATCGAGACCAGCAGGTTGGATCGGTTGAGAAATTCGGTATCACGCCACCAATATGGCAGGCCGCTCGTTCCGTTTCCAGGGCAGCAACTCGTCGATGCGCCGTAAGGACAGACACCATATTAACTGCTTCGCTTTCCTCGCGTTGGTCCGTCAACCGCCGGCCGTATCCTCGGGAAGCGATTCACTTAATGTTGCGGCTGTCCTAACCACCGGTGAGCGCCGCGGGGTAGCTACTCCATTGAGGGATCGTGGCAGACGTCTCATCGAATTGATCGCAGGTCTGCGATGATCTGCTTCAGGCACTCGATCCCTTCGTCGGTGAGGTGGTTATGGCCTCGTCCTCGCTGGTGTAGACGTGCAGGCAGCCGTCGTCTGGGAACATGTCGATCGACAGTTCGTGGAGCCATTCCTCATCCTCGCCGAGCATTTCGGCGATCAGCCCGCCTCGGCTCGTAGAGGCCGACCGTCCCACGCCGCTCGCCGGCACTGAAGGCGCTGGTTCAGGCTGCGCCTCCGCGATCCGCACAGCCGCAAACAGCGGCCGGATCGGATCGCGTCCGACGACCGCGCCGAGGTCGCCGCGCTGCGCGGCTGGCGGCGGGAAATGTTCGGCGACCGCGCCATCGCGCTCAAGCGCGGCCAGTTCGCCCTCGCCGTCGAAAAGGGGCGCGTGATCATGGTGGATCGGGAATAGCAGCGTCCCGCTGTTGCGTGCCGAGACGCAGCATCAACCGGCTACGGCTTCCATGACTTCCTTCGGTCGACGTTCGATGGCGCGAAGATACGCAGCCGCGGGTGCATCGGGGAAGCGCCTCCCCTGCTCCCAATTTTTCAGTGTCGCAAGCGGAATACGGTACAACGCCGCAAAGCGGTGCTGCGACATGTGCAAGGCTTTGCGGATCGCCTTCACGTCGGGAAGCTCGACCTTCGTCACTCGCATTCCCGGCACCTTGCGGCTGCCTGCGTGTGCCGCCGCCTGCTTCATGCTGTCGATCAGCTCATTCCCGAACTTGCTCACGCTCTTCGTCCTGTTTGCTCTCTTCACTTCCTATTTCTTTCTGCTGCCTGTCTTCCCTTTCAGCACCGCGGCCAATTGGCGAATTGTACGTTTTTCATCAGCCGACGAATTCTTCCTTCCGCGCCTTCACGTAGGCCATCAGCAAATACAGTGGCCGATCAGGATCGTAAAAAAAAATAGATCACCCGGGCGCCGCCACGCTTGCCAGCCCCTTCCCTGGCCCAGCGCACCTTGCGGATGCCGCCCGTCTCGGGAATCACATCGCCCGCCTCGGGATTACCGGCGATGTAGTCGACGAACTCATCGTGTTCGTCGCGGCTCCATATCTTTTCAGCTTGGCGAAGGAACAGCGGTGTCTCCGCCACTGTGATGAGCTTCGTTACCACCTGAGTTATATACGCCAATGGCGCCCAAAAGGCCAGAAAAAAGCCGCTACGCCCAATTGATCCCTGACGGTCGCAGCCTGGATCTGCCCGCGCGCTGCCGGTCTCAATCCGTCACGATCACCGGCTCCCGCCCGATCAGGCGGGCGAGTTGCCGCAGGCGCGCAAAGATGCGTTCGCCGGCGAGATCGCGATGTTTGCCGCGCAGTTTCAGCTTGAGCTTGCCGCGCTCCACCACCAGCGGCGCGTGGGGCAGCACCGTGGGCATCGCCCCGGAGACGAGATAGGCGACGCGCATCGCCGCACCGAGCACCCGGGCGCGGTCGATCATGCGCGCGGTCGCGAGTTCGCGCACATGGGGCGACAATTCGTCGTCGGCGAGGCCGACATGGCGAAAGAACACCGCGAGCGCCATGAAGGCGCGGCCGGGGTGGTCGACGCCGACGAAGGCGGCGTGGGAGATGATGTTGAGGGACTGCTCGCCGCGGTAGTCCGGATGCGCGCGCCAGCCGATATCGGCCAGTAGGCAGGCGGCCCGGCGCAGCCGCTTCTCTTCGGCGGTCTCGTCGATGCCGGACGATGCCATGAACTGGTCGGTCCACACCGCCAGTTCCTCGCCGTGCTCCGGCGAGCGCGAGCGCAGCACGTTGAGTTCCTGGGACGCCGCGATCAGCGCGTCGCGCTTCTTCTCTTGTTCGGACAGCAGCGAATACAGCAGGCCTTCGCGCACGCCGAGCGCCGACACCACGACCCGGCGCGGCCGCACCCGGCGCACGATGTTCTCCAGCACCAGCGCGGCATAGGAGAGCAAGGGACGGCGGGCGGAGGTGACGATTTCGATCTTGGACAAGGTCTCCGGATCGACCCGGCGCACCAGGCTCGAGAATTCGAGCGCCTCGGAGGCGGGGATCACATAGCCGTGCATGACATGGAGCGGATATCCGGTCTGCCACATGTGCAGCCGCGTGAGCGACCGCCAGGTGCCGCCGACCGCATAGAAATCGCGGCCGCGCCCGGCCTTGAGGAGTTCGACGCCGGCGAGCGCTTCCCTGGTGATCTTTTCCGCCTTGGCGAGCGATTTCGAGGAGAGGTCCTGCAAGGCGAGGCCGCCGAGCGGCAACGTCACCCCGGATTTCATCCGCGAGCGGCGGACATCGGTGAGTTCGAGCGAGCCGCCGCCGAGATCGCCGACGATGCCGTCGGGCTTGTGGAATCCCGAAGTGATCCCCAACGCCGAAAGTTCGGCCTCGCGCCGGCCGGTCAGGATGACGATCGCAACGCCGCACGCCGCCTCGGCGCGGCTGATGAATGCACGGCCGTTGCGGGCGTCGCGGCACGCGGCGGTCGCGATCGCCCACAGCTTGCCGACCCGCATCGCCTGGCACAGCGCGCGGAAGCGCACCAGCGCGGCCAGCGCCTTGTCGACGGCATCGTCGGCGAGCAGCCCGGTGGACAGCACCTCGCGGCCGAGGCCGGCGAGAACCTTTTCGTTGAAGATCGGCGTGAGGCTGCGGGTCAGCCCCTCGTAGACGACAAGGCGAACCGAGTTCGACCCGATGTCGATGACGCCGACCGGCGGTCCGTTGTCGATACGGCCCTGGGCGACGACCTTGTCGCCGCGGCGGCGGGACATCTCATTCAAGGTCGCGACGCCGCGTCAGGCTGCGGGGCGAGGACTTCTTGAGCGATTCTCCGCGTCCCGACAGGCTCGGATTGGTCATGAAATACTTGTGCGCATTGAACGGCTCCTCGCCCGGCGCGACCTTGATGCGGGTCGAGGTGCCGTCGGGCAGGAGCGTCCAGCTCTGCTCGTTGTCCTTGAGGTTGGCGATCATGATCTGATCGAGCACCTGCTGATGGACGGTGGCATTGAGGATCGGGCACAACGCCTCGACACGGCGCTCGAGATTGCGCGGCATCATGTCGGCCGACGAGATATAGACGGCGGCTTTGGGATGCGGCAGCCCGTGACCTCCCCCGAAACAGTAGATGCGGCCATGCTCGAGGAAGCGCCCGACGATCGATTTGACGCGGATGTTTTCGGAGAGGCCCTCGACGCCCGGCCGCAGGCAGCAGATGCCGCGCACGATCAGCTCGATCGCGACGCCGGCCTGGGACGCCTCGTAGAGCGCATCGATGATCCCGGGATCGACCAGGGAATTCATCTTCATCCAGATCACCGCCGGGCGGCCCGCCTTGGCGTGGGCGATCTCGGCGGCAATGTGGTCGAGGATGCGCTTCTTGAGCCCGATCGGAGACACCGACAACCGTTCGAGGTCGGCCGGCTCGGCATAGCCGGTTATGAAGTTGAAGATGCGGGTGACGTCGCGGCCGACCGCCGGATCGGCGGTGAAGTAGGACAGGTCGGTGTAGATGCGCGCCGTCACCGGATGGTAGTTGCCGGTGCCGACATGGACATAGGAGGTGAGCGAGCCGGCCTCGCGGCGCACCACGATCGAGAGCTTGGCGTGGGTCTTGAGCTCGATGAAGCCGTACACGACCTGGGCGCCGGCGCGCTCGAGATCGCGCGCCCAGCGGATATTGGCCTCCTCGTCGAAGCGCGCCTTGAGCTCGACCAGCGCCGTCACCGACTTGCCGGCCTCGGCCGCCTCCGCCAGCGCGCGGACGATGGGACTGTCCTTGGAGGTGCGGTAGAGCGTTTGCTTGATCGCCACGACATCGGGGTCGTGCGCCGCCTGGTTCAGGAACTGCACCACCACGTCGAAGGATTCATAGGGGTGGTGGACGATCAGGTCCTTCTGCCGGATCGCGGCGAAGCAATCGCCGGCATGCTCGCGGATGCGCTCGGGAAAGCGCGGATTGTAGGGCACGAATTCGAGATCGGGACGATCGACGGCGGTGAGCTGCGACAATTCCGCGAGCGCGAGGACGCCGTCCACCACGAACACCTCGTCTTCGGCGACCGCGAGCGCGCGCCGCACGAACCGCCGCAGGTCCGTCGGCATCGCGGCGTCCAGTTCCAGCCGGATGACCGAACCGCGGCGGCGGCGCTTGAGCACGGTCTCGAACAGGCGCACCAGATCTTCCGCCTCTTCCTCGATTTCGAGGTCGGAATCGCGGATCACCCGGAACACCCCCTGCCCCTTGACGGAGTAGCCGGGAAACAGCTTGGGGATGAACAGCGACGTGATCTGCTCCAGCGTGATCAGACGCGCGGCGCCGTCCGGCGGCGAGGGAATGCGGATGAAGCGTTCGATCTTCTGCGGGACGCGGATGAGCGCGTTCATCGATTCGCCGTCGCTGGCACGCACGAGGTGCAGCGCCAGCGAGAACCCGAGATTGGGAATGAACGGGAACGGATGGGCGGGATCGATGGCGAGCGGCGTCAATACCGGGAAGATATTGCGGAGGAAATGATCGGAAAGCCAGGTCCGGTCGTTCTTCTTGAGCGACTCCGGCTCGACCAGGACGACATCGTTGGCGGCAAGCTCGGTGCGCAGGTCGCGCCAGCGCATCTGCTGGTCGATGGCGAGGCCCGACACCGCCTCCGCAATGCGGCTCAATTGCTCGGCCGGGGTCAGTCCGTCCGGGCTGCGGGTGACGATGCCGGCGCGCATCTGGCCCTTGAGCCCGGCGACGCGCACCATGAAGAATTCGTCGAGATTGCTCGCGGAAATCGACAGGAACCGCACCCGCTCCAGCAGCGGATGGCTGGGGTTGCCGGCCTCCTCGAGCACGCGACGGTTGAAGTGGAGCCAGGACAGTTCGCGGTTGATGAATTGGTCCGGCCCGACCGGCGCGACGGCAACCGCCAAATCGGCCCCGGCGAGCTTCGGCTCGGCGGCGGATTCAAGTGACAGCACAGTAACTTGGGCAGGTTCTGCCATTGGTGCCTCGATGCGACCCGCAGTGTGGAAAGCAACCGCAACAATCCTATGACACAACCGGCGACACAAGGGCGCCGCCCGATGCCGGCATCAAGGGGCGGCGGAACCCAGGATTTCGCCCGCCAGCGCCCGGGTGACCGGGCGTTGCCGGCGCAGCGCCTCGCGGTCGAGCTCTGCGACGACGCTGCGCGCCGCCGCGAAGCTGCGCTCGATCCGTACCATGAGAAAGCTTATCAGGCCGTCATCGACCGCGAGCTGACGGTCGGCGAACAGCTTGACCAGGACGGCGCGCAGCAGGGCGTCGTCCGGCGCCGCCAGGGTGACCACGGGCAGCGCCCGCAGCCGCGAGGCGAGATCGGGAAGCCCGATCGGCCAGCCGGCCGGCGTGGTGCGGGCGGTGATGAGCAGGAAGGCGCGCTGTTCCTGCGCGAGATTGAGCAGATGGAACATGGCGCGCTCGTCGATGTCGTCCGTCGTCGCTGCCGGCGCGTTCGATCACCAGCGCTCCCGATGAGAGCGCGGCCGGCATGGCGGCTTCGTCCAGCGCCCGGCTGGCGAGGCAGCGCGCGCCCGCAGCGCCGGCCCAGATCGCGGCCAGATGGCTCTTGCCCGACCCCTCCGGCCCGATCAGGGCGAGCGTCCGCGCCGGCCAATGGGGCCAGCTTTCGACCAGCTGCAGGGCCGCCGCATTGCCCGGCCCGACCATGAAATCGTCGCGGGAGAAATTCTCCCGGGGATCGAGCGCGAAGGCGAGTTGGCGTGGCGCCGCGTCCGGCAGGCCCATCACGCCGGTTCCTTGCCGACGCAGGAGCGCGCTGCGCTCATCCTTCGATCTCGCCGGCGCTCATGTGGACCACCCATTCGCGCATGTAGAAGCCGATCGAGGCGAGCGTGAGCACCGCGACGGTGGCCATGATGATCCGCTCCGTCAGTTCGGCCTTGAAGTCGAACGCCAGCGCCGCGAGCACGAGACATGCGAACACGATCTGCGCCGCGGTATTGAGCTTGGACACGAGCACGGGCTTCACCTTCATCGGCTTGCCCAGGAACACCGCGAGCATGATGCCGCCGACGATCAGGATATCCCGCGACACCACGAGAATCACGATCCAGCGCGGGATCGCTTCGGTAATGCCGAGCGCAATGTAGATCGATACGATCAGGATTTTGTCCGCGAGCGGGTCGAGATGGGCTCCGAGCTCGCTTTTCATGTGGAGGCGCTTGGCGAGAAAGCCGTCGACGGCGTCGCTCACGCCGGCGAGCAGGAACAGGACGAACGCCGCCTGCATTTCGTTGGAGGCGATGGCCCATACGACCACCGGCACCAGCAGGATGCGCGCAATCGTAATGAGATTGGGAAGGTTCAAAACGACGCCCTTTCGACCTCGCTCGCGAGTCCCAGGGATTGCCTAGTCGGCGGCAAGGGATTGCCAACGAGCGAGCAACCCGGCTTCTCCGCCGCCGGTCGGCGCGCGCTGCGGCTTCGGCTCGCCGGGGCGCAGGAAGTCCGGCATCAAACGCAAAATGCCAGCCCTCGCCGGTTGCGAAGGCTGGCATTCCTGTGTCACGTCGATACCCCGGCTCACTCCGGGGCCCCCGGTCATCAGTTGACAAGGCCAAGAAGCGGAATGCTCTTGGGATCGGGCGTTTTCGGGATCGACTGCAGATAAGCGTAGATATCCGCTAGATCGTCATTCGACAGGATCTCTTCCCGAAAAGGCGGCATGGCCCGATTGGTCGTCCGCACGAAGTTCTCCAAGGTCTCGAACGGTATCGGGTTGGGAGCAAGCGTTTTTCCTGTGATGCCCCCCTGCCCTCTTTCGCCGTGACATTGCCAGCAGCCGTGCTTGAGGAACGCCTGCTTGCCCTTCTCGGCCGAGGCGGCGAAGACCGTGGCATTGCCGAGCACCATGCCGGCGGCAAACGCCGCCAACGCCCACATTACGCGACGCGAGTTCATGTCCTTTTTCCTCACCGCGGTTGGGTCCAAACGTCGATCAGCGCCGGCTCGCCCGCTTTGACGACCTCCACCGCCCGCTTGATGGTGGGGCCGAGCTGGTCCGGGTCCTTGATCGGGCCGGCGGTCCAATACCCCATCGACTTCGCGAGGTTGGCGAAATCGATGTCCGGGTTCTCGATGCTGGTGCCGATCGGGCTGCGGTCCATCCCCAGCGCGGCGACGCGGTTGCGCCGGTTGGCCAGGCGCTGCACGTGCATCACTTCCTGGTGGTAGCCGCGGTTGTTGTGCATCACGCTGAGGATCGGGATCTTGTGGCGCGCCGCCGTCCACAATACGCCGGGCGCGTACATCAGGTCGCCGTCCGACTGGATGTTGACCGAGAACCGCCCGCCGATGTCGCGATTGCCGAGCGCCGCGCCGACCGCGGCCGGAGCGCCATAACCGACCCCGGAGCCGCCGGACGACCCGAGCCAGGAATGGTGGTGCTCCATGCGCCACAGCCGGTTCGGCCAGCCGCTGACATTGCCGGAACTCGACACCAGCGAGAAGTCGAGATCCTTGATCTGGCCGTAGATTTCCATCGACAGCCGCGCGGTGCTGATGGGGCTCGCATCCCACGCCACCGCCGCCGCGGCCCGGGTGCGGTCACGCGAGTTGGCAAAGGCCTTCTTGAGGGCCTCGCCGCGCTTTTCCATCGCCACTTTCCGGTCGTTGGGAATGGCAGCCTTCACCGCATCGAGCAGCGCGGGCAGGGTCGCTTCGGCATCGCCCACCATGTCGACGTCGAGCACCTGGAAACGCTGGAAATCCTGGAAGTTCGACTTGGTGGCGAGTGGCGTCGAGCTGATGCCGATCAGCTTGGTGCCGGGCTTGATCTTGGTCTCGTTGATCCCGATGCCGTCGAGCCCGTTGTCGACGAAGCCGTTCACGGTCGCCCAGTAGTCCGACAACTCCAGGCCGATGATGACATCGGCATTGCTGATGAGTGCCTCGGTGCGGGCATTCTGGCGGAGATAATGGGTGTTCGGCATGTTCATCCGGCCGCCCTGATCGATCACCGGCGCCTGCAGCGCTTCGGCGAGCTGGACCAGGAGCCTGGTGCCGTTCGGCGTGCGGGCGGCGCGGTCGGCGACGATGACTGGGCGCTCGGCATTGGCGAGCAGGCGCGCGGCCTCCCGCACCGCCCCGGCGTCGGCCTGAGGCGGCGCCGTGGGTATGTATTTGGGAATATAGATGGACTCGCGCTCGTGATCCTTCATCGGCTCCTGCTGCAGGCCGAGGTCGAGCGCGATCATCACCGGCTCGTGCGGCGGCGTCATCGCGATCTTGTACGCGCGGACCATCGACTGCGCGAAATGCTGCAGCGACACCGGCTGATCGTCCCACTTGGTGAAGTCGCGCACCAGCGTGTTGATGTCCTGGGCCGAATGGTAGGTCGGCACGCCGGGAGCCCGATAGGCGGCGTCGAGATCGGTGCCGCCCACGAGGATGACGGGAACGCGGTCGCACCAGGCGTTGTAGACCGCCATTGTCGCATGCATCAGGCCGACGGTGCCGTGGCACAGCATCATCAGCGGCTTGCCGGTGGCCTTGAAGTAGCCATGGGCCATGCCGACCGACGATTCTTCGTGGGTGCAGGTGATGAATTCTGGCTTCTTGTTGCCGCCGTAGTCGATCAGCGACTTATGAAGGGCGCGGAAGCTCGAGGCCGGGTTGGAGACGACATAGTCGATGTTGAGGGTCTTGATCACGTCGACCATGAAGTCCGATCCGTCGGGACCATGGGACTTCGGCAATTCCTTGGGAATGCCGGTCTCGGCGGCGGCCATGTGGGCGTTGGGCCGCAACGCCGACGGGCGCCGCGCCGGTGCGTCCGAGATGTCGGCTGCCGGCGCGGTGGCGGCGACGGCGGCGTCCTGTGGCGACACCGCAGTGGCGGCTCCCGCCACGGCAACCCCAGCCATGAAGTTGCGCCGACTAACGTTCGGAACCGATTCCTTTTGTCCACTGCCCTTGCGTGCCATCATTTCCTCCTGGGGGCCGCGCCCTTCGTGCGCGGCGCTTGCAAGCAATTCCTCGCGGCATTCAGCCAGATCAACACCGCCAAGGGTTAAATTAGCATGACCCCCGGCCATGTCATCCGGATTTCGAGCCTTTCCGGTGTGTCATCAAGGTCGCAGCCCTCGGCGCGACAGCCCGCAGAACCGCCCGCCCCACCGGGGCACGGCGTCTGCGGTCAATGGGTCCAGGGGGTGCGGCGAGAAAAGGCGAAATTGTCGGCATAGGCCATGATGCGGCGCCTGGGTTGCTTGGGATCGAACACCTGGTGGGGAATGCCGTTGCGCTGGCAATAGGCGATCGCCTCGTCCTTGGAGTTGAAGCGCAAGCGCACCTGTTGGCGGGTGTCGCCGGAACTCGTCCATCCCATCAACGGCTCGACCTCCTTGGGCTCGGTCGGCTCGTAGTCGAGCACCCAGCTCTTGGTCTTGGCGGTGCCGGATTGCATCGCGGTCTTGGCCGGCTTGTAAATCCGTGCGGTCATGTGGCGCCCCGTGT
>CAVVCE010000157.1:0-8992 GCA_963746235.1 uncultured Alphaproteobacteria bacterium | reverse complement strand
GGAACCTGCATCGCCACCCCTGGAGCCTGCGCAACTCCCGGCGGTGGAAGCTGCGCCCGAGCCTGCGCTTCGCCCGAATCCGCGCTTGCGGCGGCGTCCAACGACTCTCCTCCCGTCGTGCCCAGCGAGGTCGCGCCCGCAGAGCTCGCGTCGGCAGACCACGCGCCCGTTGCGACCGCACCCGCCGAAGTCGTGGAACCGCCGTCTCGCGCCGACGGGACTGCGGCCGAAACTTCGCCCCCTCCCGCCGTCGAGATGCCGCAGCCGACGCCCGTTGAGCCGCCGGTGCCGGCGATCACAGCCGAGCCCGCGCTTGCGCCGGCCGCACCGCGGCTCCGGCCGCGAGCCCCCAAGCGGCGCCCTCGGCACCGCGGTTGCGCGCCGGCGAATCCGTCTCGATGCCCGCCGCAGCCACCCTGCCTGCACCCGCAGCGAGCCAGGGGCCCGTCGTGCTGCCCTGGAAGTCCGATCGCCTGCCCCTGATCATCGGTGCGGCCGGGCATCGCGATCTGCGCGAGGACGACCTCGTCAAGCTCAAATCGGCGGTGGCCTCCGTGATCTCGACGCTCAGGCGTCAATATCTCGGCAACGACAAGCAGACGCCCATCGTGCTGCTGTCCGCGCTCGGCGAGGGCGCCGAACAGCTCATCGCCGCCGAAGCGCTCAAGCAGGGCGCGACACTGATCGTGCCGCTGCCGCTGCCGCTCGGCGAATACCGGCGCGATTTCACCCAGAGGCCGCTGGCCCCCGACGCCATCAAGCACTTCGACGATTTGCGCCTCAAGGCGACGGCGACCGTGGAAATCCCGCTCGCCGCCGGCAGTACGGAAAGCGGCGTCAAGATGTTCGGTCCCGAGCGTGGCCGGCAGTATCGCGAAACGAACCTGTTCATCGCCCGGCATTGTCACGTGCTCATCGCGCTCTATGACGGCAACGACGACGACATCACGGTCGGCGGGGCGGCGGAAACCGTCAAGTTCAACCGCGACGGCATTCCCAGCAGCATCCGGGACTCCGAGCGGTCCGTTCTCGACGGCGCCGAGATCGGGCCGGTGATCCACATCGTGACCCCCCGCAAAGCCGTGAAGACCACCGCAAGCGAAGTCCGGGTGGTTCCCTGGGGAACCAAAGTGAAGGGCGCCCCGCCGCGCGGGCTCGGCAGGGTCTGGACCGGGGCCAGCGGCGAAGCGGCCATTGGAACCTGACTGTCGAAGAGGCCCGCAGCGCGCGCGCCTGGGACCAGTTTCGGGCGATCGCGACGCTGACCACCCGGTTCAATCGCGAGGCAAAGGCCCGTGCGGGCAAGCGCGAACCGGAGATCGCGAAGGACATCGTGCGTCTGTTCGGCGGCAATGCCGAGGCGCAGGCCCGCGCGGAGACGACGGCGACGCAGTGGTGCCGGTTCTACGGGTTGGCGGACACCCTGGCGCGGGAGCGCGAGAAGCGTGTCCGCGGCGATTGGCGCGACATGTTCCTGCTCGGCTTCGCGGCGCTCGTCTGCTTCGAGCTCTATTCGCATCTGTTCCCGGTGAACCTGCTGCTGTTCGATTACGCCGCGATCTCAGTGGTGGTTTTCATCATCTTTTTGCGCGCCCGCCTTCGTGCGCACCGGGAGCGTTTTCTCGACTACCGCGCGCTGGCGGACGCCTTGCGGGTGGGCCTGTTCTGGAAGCTCTTGGGGATCGGCGCGGAACCGGGTTCCACGGCTTCGGCCGCGCCGCAGCGCATCTGCCGTCGCGGCGGCCTATCCGATGGCGCAGCCGAACGAACTCGCCTGGGTGCAGGCATCGCTGCGCGGCCTCGATCTCGCCGACCGCATAGCGCTCTCGGTCCAGGCGCCGCGGGTGGCGCTCGATGCCTATGGCTGGGCGCGCGAATTCTGGGTCGGGGAGCAACGCGAATTCTACCGCGCGCTCGGAGCGCGATGCCGCGGGATCGCCGAGCGGCGCCAGCGTTGGGCGATTCGGCTCCTGCTCGCGTCCGTGGCGGTGGCCGGCGTCCTCTCCGCGACCGACATTTTCGACGAGATGACCGGTCGCGCATCGACCATCATGACTTGGGCCGAGCGCAGCGCGGCCTTCATCGTGGGCCACGCGTCGTTTCTCCCCGCGGGGGTGACCACGTTCATCAACCAATTCGCCGGCCAGACCTATCCGGTACTGGTTTTCGTCATCGGCTTGCTTCCCGGCCTCGCCGCCGTAATCGTCGGATATGCCGCCCAAATGGCCTTCAAGGCGCGATCGCGCTACTGCGCGCAGATGGCCTGGCGGTTCGAACGCGCGCTGGAGATGCTGCCGGAACCGCATCATGTCGGCCGCAAGAGCATCATGGCCGGGGTGCTGGAGCCCGAACTGTCCGCGCATTGCCAGGCGATTTTTTCCGAGCTCGGCACGGCGGCCATGCGCTCGAGCGCCGAATGGGTCGCGATCCACCGCGACCATGTGATCGGCTGACGCAGGGGCCGCGCCGCCACAGACAAATGGCCCGTTTTGTGCTGAAGTCGGGTGTGCTGAAGTCGAGTGTGCTGAAGTCGAGGTTGCAGTGAGCTACCGGGCCTTCCGGCGCACGCGTGCCGGCGGCTCGGCGGGCGAATGCGAAAGATTTCGGCGGTAGGACGGCGTGCAGACGACGCTGCTCGGAATTGCGATTGCAATCATCCTGGCGCTGGTGACGGCGCTGGTCGGTCCGCTTTTTGTCGATTGGGGACGCTACCGCGACACTTTCGAGGCCAAGGCCACGCGGCTCACCGGCCTGGAGGTGCGGTTTACCGGACCCATCGAAGTGCACGTCCTGCCGACTCCGTCGGTGAAGCTGCAGGGGATCGAGGTCCGCCGGCCGGGCGAGCTCACGCGGACCCGCGCCCGCTCCCTGCAGATCGAGTTCGCCCTCGATGCACTGATGCGCGGCGGGCTTCGGGCCGCCAACGTCACCGTCGAAGGGCCGGAACTCGCCGTCGGTCTCGACAAGTCCGGGCGGTTCGATTGGCCGGCGCCGGCCATCGGTTTCGATCCCGACACGGTGTCGATCGACCATCTCGCCATCGAAGACGGCCGTGTCGCTCTTTCGGACGCGGCGAGCGGCGCGCAGGTCACCCTCGAAAAGCTCAGCTTCGGTGGCGACGTGCGCTCCCTGATCGGCCCCGCCAAGGGCGACGGCGCGTTCGTGATCGCCGGGCAGAGCTATCCGTATCGGGTCTCGGCGAGCCGCCCCGGGGCGGACAGCGCGGTCAAGCTGCATCTGTCGGTCGATCCGGTCGACCAGCCGCGCATGGCCGACCTCGACGGTTCGGTCTGGATCGAGCGCGGCATTCCGCATTTCGAGGCGACGGTGCAGTGGGCCCGCGGATTTGCACGCTCCAGCGCCGGCGCCGGCGACCCCTGGCGCGTCACCGGCCTGGTGCGCGGCAGCAGCGCGGCGGCGGCGGTGGAAAAGCTCGAGTTCCAATACGGCCCGGAGGAGCGCGCGGTCAGGCTTCGCGGCGACGCCAATCTGACGCTGGGCCAAAAGCCGGAGCTGTCGGCGACGCTGTCGGCGACGCAGGTCGATCTCGATCGGATTCTCGGCTTGCCCGAGAGCCCTCAGGCGCAAGCCGGCGGTTGCGCTGCGCAGCCTCGGGGATCGCTTCTCGGGCCTGCAGCAATCGCCGATCCCAATGCGGCTGGCCGTCAGCGCCGAGGCGGTCACGCTCGCCGGTGGGGCGCTGCAAAGGCTGAGCGGAGAGGTGCACGGCGAGGCGGGCGCGTGGAGCCTCGATTCGCTCGACTTCCGCGCTCCCGGCGCGTCCCAGATGCGGCTGCGCGGGCGCCTGAACATCACGCCGCAGGGCGTCGACTTCGCCGGCCCGGCGCGGATCGAGGCGAGGGACCCGCGCGCGCTCGTCTCCTGGCTCACCGGTCGCAGCGACGCCCAGGCGATTGCGGGGCCGTTCCGCGCCGAGGGCGATGTCAGGCTCGGCACCGAGACCTTCGCCATCGACCGCCTCAAGGCGGAACTCGATCGCATGACGCTCGAAGGCCGTTTCGCCTATACGTGGCCGAGCGCCGATCATCCCGCGCGAATCGAGGCTGCGCTCAGCGCGCCGGAGGTCGATTTCGACCGCGCCTATGGGCTGGTGCAGGACGTGCTCGCCGGTACCGCCGCCGGCGCGCCGCTGGAGTGGCCGAAGGAAGGCACGCTGGCGCTCAATATCGCCCATTCATCGGTTGCCGGCGTCACCGTGCAGCGCGCCGACGTCAATCTGCGTTTCGCCCCCCAGGCGCTCGAAATCGAGCGGCTCGCCATTGCCGATTTCGGCGGAGCGAGCATCGCGGCCAAGGGCAACATCGACTTCAGCACGCAGGCGCCGCGCGGCACGGTCATGCTCGACCTCGATATCCGCGCCCTCGACGGGGTGACTCGCGCTCCTGGAGAAGGTGGCGCCGCAGGCGGCCGGCGCGCTGCGCCGCTCGGGCGCCCGGTTCGTGCCCGCCAAGCTGCAGGGATCGCTCGCCGTCGATGCCGAGGCCGCCCGCCGCCGCGCCGCGATACGCCCGGCCGGCTGCCAAGTTCAAGGTGAGCGGCAGCGCCGGCACCTTCGCGCTCACCCTACGAAGGCGATGCGGGAATGGCCGGCGATGCCGTGAGCTTCACCGATGCGGCCAAGCTCGGTGCCGCCAAGCTCGATGTCGCGGGGCACGGCTCGAAGCGCAGGACGGCGGCGCGCTGATCGCCTTGGTCGGGCTCGACCGGCTGGTCGCTGTCGACAAGGGCGCGGGCCGGCTCGACCTCAAGGCCACCGGGACCGTCGATGGTCCGATGGCGGTGGAAGCGCAGATCACCGCGGCGGGGCTCGATGCCTCCGCCAGCGGATCGCTGCGCCTGCCGGTCGGCCACGCGGCAGCCGCCGGCCTCGCCCTCAAGCTCGCCAAGGCGGAGCTGCGGACCGTGGCGGGCGGCACGGTACCGGCGTCGGTGACGGCGCGGCTCGATCTGGCCGACGATACCGTCACGCTCACCGAACTGAGCGGGCAGGTCGCCGGCACCGATATCGCCGGCCGGCTCGCTGTCGGCCTGTCCCAGCCGACGACCCTCGATGGCGACATCAGGCTCGGCAAAGCGGATCTGCCGGCGCTGATCGCCGCCGCCGTCGGAATGCCCGGCAACAGCGGCGATGGCGGCCGTTGGCCCGCGGAGCCGTTTGGCGGTGGACTGTTCGCGGGATCGACGGGTCGGATCGCCGTCACCGCGGCGACCACGCAGTTGACGCCGAAGCTCGCCGCCGGCGACCTGCACGGGACGGTGCAGGTCGAGCCGTCGAAAGTGACCTTGGGTGATTTCGAAGGCCCCCTGGCCGGCGGAACGATCTCCGGCCGGCTGGTGTTCCAGCGCGGGCCCGATGGCCTCGCTACCGACGGCCGGTTGCAGCTTCGCAATGTGGAGATGGCCACGGTGTCGCCCGGCGATGGCCGGCCGCTGTCGGGCCGGCTGACGCTGGATGGCACGATCGAAGGCAGCGGGCGAAGCCCCATCGCGCTGATGGGATCGCTGCGCGGCAGCGGCACCTTCACCGCGGAGAATGCCGCGATCGCGCGCCTCGATCCCGGCGCCTTCGCCGCGGTAGTCCGCAGCGTCGACGGTGGAATGCCGATCGAGCGCAAGCAGGTCGGCGACCGCCTCGACGCGGCGCTCGCAGTGGGTGCGCTCGCCGTTCCCCACGCCCAGGGTACGTTCACCGTCGCCGGCGGAGCGGCGAAGCTCGTCGACATCCTGCGTACCCCAGGCGCCAACCTCGCGCTCTCTGCCGATGTCGATCTCGGCGCGCAGTCGATCGATGCCACGCTGACCCTGACCGGCCCGGAAGGTCTGGGGCCGGCGGATATCGGCCGTCCCGAAATCGGGATCGCGCTCCAGGGCCCGGCCGCGGCCCCCAAACGCACGCTCGATGTCGCGGCGTTCACGAACTGGCTGTCGCTGCGCGCCATCGCCGTGAACGCAAAGCGGCTCGAGGCGGTCGAGGCCGCGCGCAAATCAGCCAGCGCGGCGGCGCCAGCCCGGACTCCGCCTCAAGTCAGGCCGGAGGCCCAGGCAGCGCTCGAGCCTCAGGTGAAGGTCGAGCCACCGGCCAAAGTCGAGCCTCCGGCCACGGTCGCGCCCCAGGTGAAGGTCGAGCCACCAGCCAAAGTCGAGCCTCCGGCTATGGTCGCGCCCCAGGTGAAGGTCGAGCCACCGGCCAAAGTCGAGCCTCCGCCCACGGTCGCGCCCCAGGTGAGGACCGAGCCGCCGGCCAAGGTCGACCCACCGGCCACCGTCGCGCCCCAGGTGAGGGTCGAGCCACCGGCCAAGGTCGAGCCACCAGCCAGAGTTGAGCCCCAGCAACAGGCCGGGGTCGAGCCGCGGGTGCAACCCGAGGCGGCGCCACCGGTGCCGCCGCGGCAGGGCGACGTGGTCGCCGCCGCCGATCCCGCGATCCAGAACCTGGACCAGGCGATCGCGGCCAATCCCAATGACGCGACGGCGCTTTCAAAGCGCGGCCAGCTATACGTGCTCAGAGGCAATTTTCCGTTTGCGATCAGGGATTTCGATGAGGTGCTGCGGCTGAGGCCGAAGGATCCGGAAGCGTTGAACAACCGCTGCTGGGCGCGCGCCATTCTCGGCGATCTGCAGACCGCGCTGCGCGATTGCAACGACGCCCTGCTGATCAGGCCGCGCTACGCCGACGCTTACGACAGCCGCGGCTTCATCAACCTGAAAATCGGCCAGTCCAACAATGCGATCGCCGATTATGACGCGGCGTTGCGGATCAAACCCAGGCAGGCCTCTTCCCTCTACGGGCGAGGCATGGCCAAGCTCAAAACCGGCCCTCCCAGGCAGGCCTCCTCACTCTACGGGCGCGGCATGGCCAAGCTCAAAACCGGCAATTCCGCCGATGCCGTGCGAGACATCGCCGCGGCAAAGGCCCTCCAGGCCAATATTGCCGACGAATTCGCGGCGTTCGGAATTCGCTGAACCGCTGCCCGGCGAAGTCGAAGCCGCCGTCCCGGCTCCAGGCGCGATTGCCGGCCTGCCGGACTTTTTGCTCCTGTGTGACTCTCATCACAGTACGACGCCGCCTCGTGTGCGAGGGTCCGGCAGATGGGATTGGAGCCACTGCGCTCCCGGACTTTATGGAGGATCACATGACCAACCTTCGCGACAGGCTGATGCAGGCCGTGGTGACGGGCTCGCTCACATGGCTCGCATTCGGCACCCCGGCGCTGGCCGGCGATTTCTCGCAACAGCAGATTCTCGACGCGCTGACGTCGCACCAGATGACGCGGAGCCTGACTGCGGTCGAGCAAACCGGCCCCGACCACCAGGCCCTGATCGAAAATCTGCGTCACCGCGGCACCCGCTCGCTCACGACGACCGAGCGGACCGAACTCGCGGCCATGTCCGACGAGCGGCCTGCGATCGATCTGCAGATCTACTTCGACTTCGACTCCGCCACGGTCACGCCGAGGGCGGTGCCGCAACTCACCAACCTCGGCAACGCGCTTTCCAAGCCGGAGCTCAGGGGTTCCCTGGTCACCATCAACGGCCACACCGATGCCAAGGGGACCGATGCCTACAATCAGAAGCTCTCGGAACAGCGCGCCGAGACCATCAAGCAATATCTGGTCGATCACTTCCCGCTGTCGTCGGAAAACCTGGTCGCAGTCGGCTACGGCAAGCAGAATCCAAAGAATGCGGGCGATCTGTTCGCACCGGAGAATCGGCGGGTCGAGGTCGTCAACGTGGCGCCGCAGACCCAGGCGCAACGCTAGCCGGCGCGATCCGGATCGATGGTTAACATCTGTTCTGGTGAGCTGGGCACCCCCTCTCGGGGTCAGGCGACCGCCCACCTGTCACCAAGTGACGCGGCGCCAGGCGCTGCGCCACAACTGAATCCCGCGAATCCCGCGCCGACGCGATTGCCTGTTGGCGGACGAACGGGTAACATGCAACCGCTTTTCGGGTCGAATGAATTTCGCGCTTTCCTACGGCGCCGTGAGACAAATTGCGTGAGGCCGCGGCGGGCACAATTCTGGTATTGTAGCAACAGCGCGCTTTAGTCGTTTGGTGATTTCGTCGAAACGACGCAAGCTGCGCTTCCGGCTTAGGCCCGGTTTGGGCCGTCGCCCGAGTTCCAGCCCCTTGCTGGTCAGGTTGCGCGGTCGGTAATATGCGCTGTCGGCCCGAATTGGGGATATTTCAGTATGCGCCTCGCATTCGTACTTTCTCTGACCCTTGCAGTTGCGGCGACGGCGCTGCCCGCGTCCGCCCAGCAGGGCAACGGCTCGTGTGCGGCCCTGCTCATCGGCAACAGCAACTACATGTGGGGCGGCGAACCCCCATTGAAGGAGCCCGTCAACGATGCCCGTTCCCTGGGCGAGGAGCTGAAGCGGGCCGGGTTCGACGTGGACGTCAAGGAAAATCTCACCAAGGAGGCGATGCAACGCGCCGTCGACGGTTTCTACGCAAAGCTCCGAACCGGGATGACGGGCTTGATCTTTTTCAGCGGATACGGAATTCAGGCGAACCGGCAGAGCTTCCTCATTCCGGTCGATGTGGATATCTTCAACGAATCCGAGGTGCGGCCCAACGGCATCAGCCTGGACAATGTGCTGGCCGAAATGAACCGGAGAGGCGCCGGCGTCAAGATCGCCATCATCGATGCGGCCCGCCGCTTCAACCCGTTCGAGAACCGCTTCCGCCGTCCCGGTGCCGGCCTTGCTCCGGTGAGTTCGCCGGGTGGCACCCTGGTCATGTATTCGGCGACGGCGGGCACGCCGGGCGGGCTTGTCGCCGCCAGCAGCGCCGAACGGGGTTTGTTCGTCGGCGAGTTGCTCAAGGAAATCCGCGGGCAGGGCGTGTCCGCCGAGGAGGCTTTCAACCGCACCCGCATGGGCGTGTCGCGGGCATCCTCGAACGACCAGAATCCATGGATATCGTCTTCGCTGAGCCAGGAAATGGTTTATTCCCTGTTACTTCGTTC
>CAVVCE010000156.1:0-17551 GCA_963746235.1 uncultured Alphaproteobacteria bacterium | reverse complement strand
GCTTGAGGGCATTGAGCTTGGTGCGGAGCGAACTGTCGACCATGCGGCTGCCGAGCTTCACGACCAACCCGCCGATGATCGACGGATCGACCTTGACGTCGACCAGGACGTCCTTTCCGGTGACCTTGTTGAGCGTATCCTTCACCGCGGCGAGGTGCGCTTCCGACAGGGGCTCGGCCACCGTGACCTCGGCACTCACCTCGCCCTTGTGGCGGGCCACCAGCGCGCCAAAGCCCTTGATGATGTCGCTGACCGCGAACAGCCGCCGGTTGCCGGCGACCACCGCCAGGAAATTCGCGGCAATGCCGCCGATCCCGGCGCGGTCGAGCACCGCGGCGAGCGCCTTGCCCTGCACGTCGGCGGTGAATACGGGGCTGCGCACCAGCCGGTTCAAGTCCGGGCTCTCGACCAGCAATGCCTGGAATTTCGCCAGGTCCGCCCGGACCGAATTCGACGGCGTCGGACTCGAGCGCAAGCTCGAACAAAGCGGTCGCATAGCGTCCCGCCACTCCGGAAACGTTCGGATTATCCCCAGCCACTCTTGCGCTCATATTAGGCTTGGCTCATTTCCGGCACGACACGCGTGTCGAGAGAGGCGCAAGCCCTTGGGATTGATGGAGGACTTGGATCCAGCAGGCACGTACGATTCAACTCGGCCCGGCAAAACCGCAGGTTTGCTAACACAGCAGAGATTGCGGTGCAATACGGCGGAACGGCTGGGCAACGGCTCGTGTCGTGTCTCAGCTTTAGCTTTTGGTCGTTCGGCGCACTATGGCCCAAAATATTGGCAGCGACGGCTTGGCCATCTATGGAAATCCGGCGACCGCACTCACGACCGGATGCAGTTCGAGCGCCCCCCGGTAGACCATCCCGAGCGCAACGTAGACGATAACCGCCAAACCGACATAAGCGATCCAGGGATATTTCTGCAGCAGGCGGGCGATGAAAGTCGCGGCGATGCCCATCAACAGAATCGACAGGGTAAGCCCGAACACAAGAACGAAGGGATGCTCTCGTGCGGCGCCGGCGACCGCGAGAACATTATCGAGCGACATCGAGAGGTCGGCGACGATGATCTGCCCCGCTGCCTGACCCAAGGTCTTCCGAGGTGCGCCCGCGGCGATCGTCCCGTCGGCGTTGATGTCGTATCCGGTCAATGCTTCGACGGCCTCGTCTTCTGCTTTGACCGACCAGCGAAGCTCACGCCACATTTTCCAACCGACCCACAGGAGAAGTACGCCGCCGGCGAACATCAATCCCACCAGCCTGAGCAACTGGGTGGTGATCCCCGCGAACAGGACGAGCAGGACCGTCGCGCCCGTCATGCCAAACAGAATTGCGCGGGCGCGTTGCTCCCGCGGCAACCCCGCTGCGGCCATCCCGACAACGATGGCGTTGTCGCCAGCAAGCGACAGGTCGATCACGACGACCTGGAACAGCGCGGCAACGGCATCCGGCGTGAACAATTCCAGCATCCGGCGGTTTCCTCGATCGTCCCTGCGGTTGAGACGCCGGGCGCAGAATCGTCAGCCGCTCACGACCCGTCGGGGAGGCCGCACGGCCTGCAACGGGTGAGCCGCGGGCCTATGGAGCCCACCTATGGGACCATCGCCACCTGTTCGAACAGTTCGACGAATTGCTTGGGATCGCTGACCATGCCGGCACCGATCCAGATCAACGTGAATACGGCGACGATATCCCAAGGCGTCATGCCTGGTGCGGTGCGATCGACCCCGGAGCAATACGCGAAGAGAGCGACGGCGCAGGCAATGATGAACGACGCGATGCTGAAAGCGGGCAGCACCAGCGGCAACGGAACCGCCCACAGCAGCAGGAGGCCGGGAGCCGCAGCGATTGCGAAAAGTGCAGCGAGGCCGAGGGGCCGAGCCAGCGCATGCGGCGTGAATTGCGGCGCAAAGCCATACTCTGTTTTCCATAAAGCCATGGGACGCTCCATTGGCGAGCGCACGAGCGCCGATCGACCAACCGCGCCATGCCGTGCATCCACAGGCCGGGACGCACGGCATAACCAGGTCACGCACAGCGCGCGCCGCCGATCCGGAGATTAGGCGCTTGGACGCAAAGCGGTATTCGTATGGGTGAGGTGGTAATTCTACGGTGTCGCGCGGCCGAGGCGGATCGCCTGCCGCACCAATGCGGCGACACTCTCGGCTTGCATCTTTTCCATGACCTCGGCGCGATAGCTCTCGACCGTCCGCACGCTGAGATTCAGCCTGACCGAAATGGCATGACTAGTGAACCCCTCCACCACGAGATCGAAGATTTCGACCTGCCGCGGCGTCAGGCGCGCAAACCTGTCGCCGAGAGCACCTTGTGACTTGTGAAGGTCCTGCTGTTCGAACCTGCGCGCCAGCGCCCGGTTGATCGCGGCGACGAGTTGGGTGTCGTCGATCGGCTTTTCGATGAAGTCGTCGGCCCCGGCCTTGATCGCCGCCACGGCCATGGGTACGTCCGCATGACCGGAAATGAGTATGACCGGAAGCGCGACATTGCGACGAACGAGTTCGCGCACGAGGCCTATTCCATCCGTTCCGGGCATCCTCACATCGGCGACGACGCATCCCGCGCTCTGCCGATCCAGCACCGCAAGAAAGTCATCGGCCGACCGGTAGGTTTTGACGGCGTACCCGAACACGCTGAGCATCTCGCCCAGCGCCTCGCGCACCGAAGCATGATCGTCGACGACAAAGATCGTTGAAGACGATATCGTCACCCCAGTCCCGCTTGATCGAGCGGCAATGAAAACCGGAATTCCGTCGCGCCGGCCTCACGGGAGTGGAGCCAGACGCGTCCGCCATGCGCCTCGAGAATCGAAGCGCTGATCGAGAGGCCGAGGCCCAGGCCGTCCTGCTTCGACGTCGCGAGCGGGTCGAACAGATGATCCGCCAGTTCGCTTTCGACCCCCGGCCCATTGTCCAACACGCTGATCTCGATGCGCGCGGGCGCGGCCTGTTGGCGCGCCACCACGCGAACGTGCCCCTCCGGCCGACCCGCCTCGGCGATCGCCTCCACCGAATTGTGGACGAGATTGAGCACGACCTGTTCCAATTGCACATGATCGCCATGAATTGCAGGCAGATTATCCGGTGCGTCGAGCTCGATACGGACGTGTTTCGCGGAGGCCTCGACGAACGCCAATGTCAGTGCCTCCTGCAGCATGCGGCGGGTGTCGATGGTGCTCACATGCGGACGCCCCCGACGAATGAAATCGCGCATGCGGCGCACGATGGCGCCGGCATGATCGATGTGCGCCAGCAGGGCCGTCAGATTGCTTTCGGCGCGGGTCAGGTCGCCGCCGGGCGTACTTAGAATGTGCTGCGCGGCCCGCGCGAGTGCACGCGCCGCCGTCATCGGTTGATTGATCTCGTGGGCCAGCGCCGAAGTCATTCCGCTCACCAGGTTGAGGCGTGCGGCATGTGCGGCACCGGCCTGCTTTTCGATGAGACGTGCCTGCGCGTTGCGGGCGAGGCGATCGGAGTTTTCACGTTCGCTGACGACCACGCCGACAATGAGCCCGGTGACGGTGAGCACCAACATCTGCGCCTGGAATTCGGTGAATCCGGCGGCGTCGTATCCCGAGAGATGAAGCAGTCCGATCAGGCCGAATTGGGTTGCGGCCAGGCTGAAGCAGGCGCCGTCGATCCCATGACGGACCGCGGCGACGACGACCGGCACGAACAAGAGGTAGAACAATCTGAACGCATACAGGCTCCCGCTGCGGTCGATCGCCCACAGGGCGGCGCCGATGACGACCAGATAGAGCGCGCATTCCGGTACGATCGAAAGCAGCCCGCGTGAGCCGACGCTGCGCTGCCGGGAGACCAACCGCAGCAGCAGCGGCGTCACGGTCGCAATGCCGATCGCATCGCCGATCAGCAGCGGTGAAAACACCTGCACGATGTCGTGAAAATCCAGTTGTCCGACCACGAGCAGGAACAGCGTCAGGAGGGCGGTGTCGATCACGGCGCCTGCGAGGCCCGCCGCAAGCAACATCAGCACGTCGCGAAGGTGGAAAAGTCCGACATCGATCCGCAAGAACTGGCGCACAAAAGCCGCGACCGACGCGTAGCTCGCCGACGTGATCACACCAATTCCGATGACGATAGGCCATTCGACTTCGTTCCGAAGCACGACGACCTCGGAGATGACGATTCCCGCAAACAGGATGAATCCGGCTTGCGGGCCGGCAAACACCATCAGGGCAAACACGACCCCGAGGCCCGGATCCCAGGGGGTGACCGGCAGGCCCTTGTGAACATGGATGAAGCTGACCCACGCCAGAATAACGTAGGCCGCCAGGCACATTCCGGCGACAGCCCATTTCAAGGCCCGATCGGACGGGTAGGCGAGCGACAATGTTTCCGTTGGAGGAATTTCCGTTGAAGGACTCGGCAAAGTGCGCTCCGTGCCGTCAATCTGCGCCAGGACTGACGATGGCTACTGAAGATGGCTGCCGCTCGACGCTCTTACTCCCGCTGCTTCCTTCCCGCGCCACGATGTATTCAGATACTTGTATCATATCTATTATGGCCTCGTCGCAAAGGCCAAGGACTCGTCCGCGAGTTATCGCTTCAATTCGCGCGATCGAACGGCATTTGCTCCCTCTCCCGCTTGCGGGGGAGCCCCGGATCACCTCCAGAAACGCCTCGCCGACAGAGTTGAAGTTCTACCGCGATAACCTCATATATGGATTGATCAGGACGGCCTCAGGCCACGCGACGATCCTCGATGCAAGGCCAGTGGGCTGCTTCTGAGGATGGAGGTGGCTATGAAGGATCGCAGCCGATTGATCGCGGTCATTGTCGCTGCTTTTGCGGTTTTGGCCCCCGTGAAGTCCGCCAGTTCGCAAACTGCTACCGGGCCGCCCTGTGCCGACCGGGCGCGCGTCGTCGATGCTTTGCAAGTGCATTGGGGCGAGTTCTTGGTTGCAAGCGGCCTGTCGACCGATGGGCGCACCGTAGAAATCTATGTTGGGCCGACCGGCAATTGGACGATCATAGCGACCACGCCAACCCGCACGAGTTGTCTTGTTGCATCGGGCGACGCGTGGGAAGCCGCGCGATTGGAGGCCGCTCGCGTGGAGTGAAGCGCTCCCGCCTTCCACGGCGAGTGGAATGGCGCCGTCAGCCCAAAAGCCCTCGCCCTGGAGCGATAGCTTCCGGACGGGTCCTTAGCGGTTGCCAGCGAACCAGCCAGCATGCTTCCAACTGACACATGATCCGCCGGCCGAGAATCACTTAACTTCCGCTCTGCCTCTTCGTCACACTTCCCCGATGAGGGGGCGCACTGTACCGGGCCCCCAGCCTTTCGGTTCCCTGAAGGCTGGGGGTTCCCGTTTGAGCTGAGGGCCGACAGTAGCGAGGCGGCCTGCAGATCGGGCGACTATCCCTGAGCTGTGTCTTTTGAGCCACAATCGCCGGAAATTGTTCAGTTCGCGAATGTGAACTTAAAATTGTATGGCCAGGAGCCTTGCTCCCGATTTGGCGCCCCCTCTATCTTGGCTATCATTGCCTCAAGGAGGCGGCCACAGTGAAAAACGCATTGCTATCTTCCGCTGCCGCGGTTGCTTTTGTGATTTCTTCGTCGGCGGCATTTGCCGCCGACCTGCCGGCGAACGTGCCGACGATGGCGCCGATCGCATTCTACGATTGGACCGGCTGCTATATCGGCGGCCATCTCGGCGGAGCGTTCAGCGACGATACTATAACTAATAGGTTCGGAGTCTCGACGAGTCACAATTCGTCCGGCTTCGCGGGTGGCGGACAGATCGGCTGCGATTATCAGTTTGCCCCGGGCTGGGTGCTGGGAGCCGAGGGTCGGGGCGCGGGGGACGGACCTGCAAGCCAGCACTGCCCGCTCCGTGACAAACGTGAAGACGGGCGTAACGCTTCCGTCACAACTCACTGTCAGCAACGACTTTCTGGCCTCGTTCACTGCCCGGCTCGGCTACAGCCTCACTGACCACTGGCTCTTTTACGTCAAGGGAGGCGCTGCCTGGACGAACGAAAAGGTGGACGATGCTTTCACCACGGTCCTGGGGGTCGCCGTCGACCCCAGCACGTCCACGACCCGCACGGGTTGGACCACCGGAACCGGCGTGGAGTGGGCGTTCGCACGAAACTGGTCGACGACGCTCGAGTATGATTATTACGATTTCGGCAGCAAGGGACTTACGCTGATCGACAGTAATGTTACCGTCACCGTGTCCAGTTTCAAAGATACGATCCACACAGTCACCGCCGGCGTCAATTATCGCTTCTAAAGACGCGAACGTTTGTTGTTATCTCTTTGCGCGTCGGCCCGGGGAGGGGATGATCTCCCATTTCGTCAGATCGAGACGAAAGCCTTAAACTGCCGCGGGTGTTTACCCACCGCCCCGGTAGCCCCGGACCACCTCCAAGAACGCCTCGCCAAAGCGCGCGAGCTTGGCCTCGCCGACGCCGTGGATCTCGGCCATCTCGGCCGCCGTCGCGGGCTTGCGGCGGGCCATTTCGAGGAGGCTGCGGTCGGGCAGGATCACGTAGGCGGGGACCGCCTGGGCCTTCGCGAGCGCAGAACGCCGCGCCCGCAGCGCCTGGAACAGCGCCTGGTCGGCATCCCCGGCCGCGAGCGGTGGCGCGGCGCCCTTTCGTGCGGCTTTCTTGCCCTCGGCCACCGCATCCCGGCGCAAGTCGATCTTGGCCTTGCCGGTGAGCACCGCCCGGCCGGCCGGAAGCACGGTCCAGCGCCCATAGCCGGTGATGTCGAGGGACAGTATCCCGGCGGCGTAGAGCTGGCGGAAGATCGAGCGCCACTGGTTGCGGTTGTTCTCCTTGCCGACGCCGAATGTCGGCAGCCGGTCATGGCCGTAATTGCGGATCGCCTCGGTTCCCTCGCCGAGCAGAATGTCGATCAGGTGCTCGCTGCCGAACCGCTCGCCGGTGCGCAGGATCGCCGACATCGCCTTCTGCGCGGCGATGGTGCCGTCGATCACCGCGACCCCGCCGGCGCATACATCGCAATTGCCGCAGGGACCGACGGTCTCGCCGAAATAGCGCAGCAACGTCTGGCGCCGGCACCGCGGCGACTTCGCACAACGAGACCAGCGCATTGAGCCGCATCCGGTCGACCCGCTTCTGCTCGTCCGATGAGGCGCTCTCCTCGATCTGGCGCCGGCGCAGCGTGATGTCGCCGATGCTGAACAGAGTGAGCGTGTCGGCAGGCAGGCCGTCGCGCCCGGCGCGGCCGATCTCCTGGTAGTAGCTCTCGATCGTGCTCGGCATGTTGGCGTGGCAGACGAAGCGGACATCGGGCTTGTCGATGCCCATGCCGAAGGCGATGGTCGCGACCATGACCACGCCGTCCTCCTGCAGGAATATGTCCTGGTTGCGCGAGCGGTCCGGCGGCTCCATCCCGGCATGGTAGGCCAGCGCGTTGAAGCCCTCGCTCGCGAAAGAACGCCGCCAGTTCCTCGGTCGCCTTGCGCGAGCTGCAATAGACGATGCCGCTGTCGCCGCGATGGGCGCCGACGAAGTGCAGAAGCTGGCTGCGGCCGCCGCCGCGCGGGCTCATGGCGAGGCGCAGATTGGGCCGGTCGAAGCCGTGGACGAAGACCTCCGGCGCCGCCGGGAACAGCCGTCCCAGGATATCGGCGCGGGTCGCGGCATCGGCGGTTGCGGTGAAGGCGACGGTCTGGGGCCCGCCGAGCGCGCCGTGAAGCGCGGCCAAATTCATGTATTCCGGACGGAAGTCATGGCCCCATTGGGAAATGCAATGGGCCTCGTCGACCGCCAGCAGGCGCGACCTTGGCGGTCTTGAGCATCGCCATGATTTCGGGGTTGGCGAGCCGCTCCGGCGCGATATAGGCGAGCCGCAATTCGCCGCGCGCAATCTGCTCGATGATCGCCCGGTTCTCGGCAAAGCCGTTCGCCGAGTTGAGCGCCGCCGCGGCGATGCCGTAGCCGCGCAATTGCGCCACCTGGTTGCGCATCAGCGCGATCAGCGGCGACACCACGATGGTGAGCCCGTCGCCCAGCAGCGCCGGAAGCTGGTAGCACAGCGACTTGCCGCTGCCGGTCGGCATGACCGCGAGCACGTCGCGGCCGGCGAGGATCGTCTCGATGATCTCCGCCTGGCCGTCCCGGAACGAGGCGAAGCCGAACACGCTGCGCAGCAGATGACTAGCGGCGGCGAGGTCGGCCATGGTCAGCCCTGTCGTCCCCCTGCCCTCGAACAGGCCGTGAAGAAGGCGGAGGGAGAAGCGGTCTCTACTTCCACAGAACGAGGCCGATGAGGCCGAGGGCGCCGACGATCAGCCGCCACCAGGCGAACAGCGAAAAGCCGTGCCCGGACACGTAGTCGAGAAAGCGCTTGACCACGAACCATCCCGCGATGAACGACATGATGAAGCCGACCGCGATCACGATGAAGTTTTCGGAGCTCAAATGGGCGCCGTTCTTGTAGAGGTCGTAGGCGAAGGCGCCGGCCATGGTGGGCATGGCGAGGTAGAACGAGAATTCCGCGGCCGAGCGCCGGTTGGCGCCGAGCAGCATGGCCGACACGATGGTCGCTCCGGACCGCGACACGCCGGGAATCATGGCGAGACACTGGCAGATGCCGATGCCGAGATACATCGGCAGCGAGAACGCCATGGCGTCGTCATAGCGCGGCTTGAGATCGAGCCGGTCCACATAGAACAGCACCGCGCCGCCGAGGATCAGGCTGACGCAGACGATCCACGGGTTGAACAGCACGGTCTTGATGAAGGTATGGGCGGCGGCGCCGATGATGGCGGCGGGCAGGAACGCGATCAGCACGCCGATGACGAAGCGCCGTGCCTTGGGATCGGAAAACATTCCGGTCGCGATGGCGAGCAGCTTGGTGAAGTAGATCGACAGCAGCGCGAGGATCGCGCCGAACTGGATCAGGACCGCGAAGGTGTTGCCGAAGTCCTCGTCGCTGAAGCCGAAAAAGTGTTCCAGCAGAAGGAGATGTCCGGTCGAGGACACCGGAATATATTCGGTGAGGCCTTCCACGATGCCGAGGAAGCCCGCCTTGACGAGATCGAAAATCATGGGCCCTCCGGGGCAAACGGGATCGCACGGGTTCCGGCAGCGAACCGATTCGCGTTGTTCGCGCGCCCTGAGCTTTTCGCCCAACCGCGCCGGCCGGGCAAGGGGCGTATCGGGCGTATCCGGCTTCGATTCGCCCGGGAATCCGCGTCCGAAACGGCCTCGGCGCCGGCTTCGCAGATGCCCGGGGCGGCTCGGACCATGGGGGCCACCTGGGGCGGGGCCGGATTTGATAACATTAAGGAATTGTATACCTTTGCCTCGCGATGGTGATTGGGCCATCGCCTGGTCCTCACGCTGATCCCATGATGATTCTCTACCATCACCCGTTCTGCCCGCATTCCCGCTTCGTGCGCATCACGGCGAGCGAATACGGTCTGTCCCCCCGGCTGGTCGAAGAGCGGCCGTGGGAGCGCCGGGAGGAGTTTCTCGGGCTCAATCCCACCGGCACCACGCCGGTTCTGACCGAAGAGGGCCGGGTGCCGGTGCCGGGCGCAGGGGTCATTGCCGAATATCTCGACGAAACCCGCGGCGCTTCGCTGAGCGGCCACCGCCTGCTGCCCGCCGACATCGACGGCCGGGTCGAGGTGCGCCGGCTGATGAACTGGTTCAACGACAAGTTCTTTGCCGAGGTGAGCGGGCCGCTCTCGACGGAGCGGGTTCTCAAGCGCCTGATCGGCTCCGGTCCGCCGGCGGCGGGCCGCCGGAGCCGGATGCGATCCGTGCGGCGCTCTCCAATATCCGCTATCATCTGGCCTATATCGGCTGGCTGGTGGGCACCCGCGACTGGCTCGCCGGCGAGCGCATGAGCTATGCCGATCTCGCGGCCGCCGCGCACCTTTCGTTGATCGATTATCTCGGTGATGTGCCGTGGAACCAGGACGAAGCGGCGAAGAGTTGGTATGCGAGGGTGAAGTCGCGGCCGTCGATGCGGCCCCTGCTGCTCGAAAGCTATCCCGGAATCCCCCCGTCCAAGACCTACGCCGATCTCGACTTCTGAGCCGAGCCCCGCTCGACCCCGCCGACCTCAAATCCGCCCTGGTCGAGGCCGCCACGGCGCTCGGCTTCGATGCCGTCGCGGTGACGCTGCCCGAAATTTCCGCCCGGTCGCGCGCCGGCCTTGCAGGGTTCCTCGACGAAGGCCATCACGGCGACATGGACTGGATGGCGGCGCACCCGGAGCGGCGCAGCGATCCCCGGGCGATGTGGGCGCAGGTGCGGGCGGTCATCGCGCTCGGGGTGAATTACGGTCCGGACCGCGATCCCATGGCCATCCTCGGCAGCCCCGATCGCGGCGCGATTTCGGTCTATGCCCAGGGCGACGACTATCACGACGTGATCAAGAAGCGCCTCAAGCGCCTGGCGCGCTGGCTCGTCGCGCAGGCAGGCGGCGACGTGAAGGTGTTCGTCGACACCGCCGCGGTGATGGAAAAGCCGCTGGCCGCCGCCGCCGGCATCGGCTGGCAGGGCAAGCACACCAATCTGGTGTCGCGGCGGTTCGGCTCGTGGCTGTTTCTCGGCGCCATCTTCACCACGCTCGACCTGCCGCCCGATCCGGCCGAGGCCGATCATTGCGGGAGCTGCCGGGCCTGTCTCGACGTCTGTCCGACGGCGGCGTTCCCCGCCCCCTACCGCCTCGATGCGCGGCGCTGCATCTCCTATCTCACCATCGAGCACAAAGGCCCGATTCCGCGCGCGCTGCGGCCGCAGATCGGCAACCGCATCTATGGCTGCGACGATTGCCTCGCGGTGTGCCCGTGGAACAAGTATGCCCGGCAGGGCCGCGAGGCGAAGCTCGCCGCGCGTGCCGCGCTGCAGGCGCCGGCGCTGGCCGATCTCGCCGGGCTCGACGATCACGGCTTCCGCCGCCTGTTCGCCAAAACCGCCATCAAACGCACCGGGCGCGACCGCTTCCTGCGCAACGTCCTCATCGCCATCGGCAACAGCGCCGACGCCGGCCTCGCGGTTCACGCCGAGCGCCTGCTGGCCGATCCGGCGCCGGTGGTGCGCGGAGCGGCGGTGTGGGCATTGTCCCGGCTGGTCTCGCGCGACGCCATGGCGGCGCTCGCGGCGCGGCACCGCGCGGAGCCTGACGCCGCGGTGCGCGAGGAATGGACGGCGGCCGCGCCAGGGGAGACCGCGTGAACACCCTCGTCTGCCTCGGCTTCGGCTATTCCGCCCAGCATTACGTCGCGCTGCACGGCGCCCGGTTCGACCGTATCATCGGCACCACCCGCACCGCCGCCAATGCGGCGCAACGCGCCGCCACGCGCGTCGGCGGGCTCACGCATCACGTCGAGATGATACGTGTTCGACGGCGCGACGGCCGCACCCGCCCTCATCGAGGCGGTGTCGCAGGCGAGCGTCCTCCTGGTCTCGATTGCTCCCGCGGACGGCATCGACCCCACGCTGGCCTGCCTGAAAGACGCGGTCGCCGCGGCACCGCGCTCACGGCGATCGTCTATCTCTCGACGATCGCCGTCTACGGCAATCATGACGGTGCCTGGATCGACGAAGACACCCCGCTGGCGCCGGCGCTGACGCGGGCGCAGGACCGCATCGAGGCCGAGCACGCCTGGCAGGCGCTGGGCGCGGCGCGCTGCGTGCCGGTCGCGGTCATCCGCATCGCCGGCATCTACGGACCCGGCCAGAATGCTCTGGAAACAGTGAAGGCGGGCCGCGCCCGGCGCATCGTCAAGCCGGGGCAGGTGTTCAACCGCATCCATGTCGACGATCTCGCCGAAATCATCGACCGCGCCGTCGCGCTCGCTGTTTCGCGCCACGCCGGCGGCGTCTTCAATGCCGCCGACGACGAGCCGACCGCACCGGGCGACCCCATCGCCTACGCCGCCGGCCTGCTGGGGGTCGAGCCGCCGCCGGAAATCGCGTTCGCGGAGGCGAGGAAGGCGATGTCGCCGTTCGCCATCAGCTTCTACGGCGAGAGCAAGCGCGTCCGCAACGCACGCATCAAATCCGTGCTCGGCGTCACGCTGCGCTATCCGACCTATCGCGAGGGCCTGCGGGCATTGGCGGGGAAGGGCTCATAACCTTTCTTCTCCCTCCCCGACTTCGGGGAGGGCCGGGGTGGGGCGCTGTTTTTTTGCAAGCGAGCGAAGCAAGCCCGGGCGGGTTTTCGAGCGCGGTCGATCGAACAGAGAGCCCCACCCTTTCCCTCCCCGAAGTCGGGGAGGGAAAGACACCACCCCTCAAAAATCCGCGACCGCCGCGAGCAGGCGCTCGATGTCTTCGGGGCGCGAGAGGCGATGGTCGCCGTCCTTGACCAAGGTGAGCACCACGTCGTCCTGGGCGAGGCGCGAGACCAGTTCGACGGCGTGATCCCAGGGCACGTCAGGGTCCTGCACCCCCTGCAGGATGCGCACCGGGCAGCCGGTCTCGATCAGCCCGCCGAGCAGCAGATGCCGGCGGCCGTCCGCGATGAGGCCCTTGGTGATCAGATAGGGCTGGCTCGGAATATTGCGAGGGCCGCTTCCAGACCCCCGTGGCCTCGATCTCACGCTTGATCTCCTCGGGGAACCGCTTCCACATCAGCGCCTCGGTGAAATCCACCGCCGGCGCGATGAGGACGAGCCCGGCGAGCGAGGCTTTCGGCCGCGGCGCCCGGCGCAGCTCGCGTGCGAGCAGGAGCGCGAGCCATCCGCCCATGGACGAGCCCACCACTATCTGGGGCCCGTCGCAACGAGCATCGAACACGGCGAGGCTTTCCTCGAGCCAGCGGCCGATGGTCCCGTCGGCGAATCGGCCGCCGGACTCGCCATGGCCGGAATAGTCGAAGCGCAGGCACGCGCGGCCGTGCGCACCGGCCCATTGGTCGAGCGCCACCGCCTTGGTTCCGCCCATGTCCGACATGAACCCGCCGAGCCACACGAGGCCGGGATCGGCGCCCTGGCGCCATTCGCACGGCATCCTGACCGCGATCCGTCGCGATAACTCGCCCTGTCCGATGTCGAGAAAATCCGCCGCTGAGGTCATCGATCGCCGCCCCACGGGCTTTCCCCGCGACTTGATTCCGGTTTTTTAATGTACATCGGTGCAAATTCTTATTTCGCTGAACCGTTGCGTGAAAGCGCGAGCCGGCTGTATCATGCAGTGTGGGGATGGAAATCGGCATTATCGCGTGACAGCGGTCGGCAGCTCCGGCGTCATGTAATCCAAGCGAAAAAGCGCTCGGTTGGGCCGATATTCAGACACGGGGTGGGGGGAGTGGCCGACATATCGACTGTGGCACGCAGTTTAATCGACGAGCGTGCGAATTTCGCGGGGGTTTCGAAGTCCCCCTTCACGCCGGCTTTTGCCCGGCTTCCCTTGACGGTCATGATCGCGGTGCCGACGCTCGAAACGGGCGCCGCCGACGAGGATGCCGTCGCGCTTGCGCGGACGCTGACCTCCGCCGGACACCGCGCGCTCGTGGTGTCCCGCGGCGGCCGGCTCGAGGGCGATCTCGCGGCCTGCGGCGCCCAGTTGTGCGCCTCGACATGGCAAGCATCAATCCGGTCGTCATCGCGCGCAACGCATTCGTGCTGGCACGGCTGATCCGCCAGCGCCATTGCGGGGTGGTTCACGCGCTCGCCCGGGCGCCGGGGTGGAGCGGCTATGCCGCCGCCCGCATGACCGGGGTTCCCTTCCTCACCACCTGGTATGGCGGATTTCGCGATCAGAACCTGTTCAAGCACGCCTATAACGGCGTCATGGCGCGCGGCGAGCAAGTGATCGCCATGAGCGACCAGATCGCGGACATCATCTCCGAGCGCCATCGGGTCGCCGCCGAACGCATCGTCGTCATCCCCTCCCATATCGACATTGCCCGGTTCGACCCGACGCGGATCGACCCCGAGCGGGTCGATGCGGCGCGTGCCGCCTGGGGCGTCGGCCCCGGCACCCGCGTCATCATGGTGGTCGGCCGCATCCTGCGCCGAAAGGGGCACCACGTCATCGTCCGGGCCGCGCGCCGGCTCAAGGACATGGGGCTGCGCGATTTCGCCTTCGTGCTGGTCGGCGAGGACAATGGCAGCTCCAGCTACAGCGGCGAATTGTGGGACCTGGTGATGGCGACCAAGACCACCGACGTGATCCGCATCGCGGGACCGGCGTCCGACGAGCCTGCCGCCTATATGGCCGCCGCCGCCGTGATTTCCGCCGCGATCCAGCTCGAAAGCCCGCAGCGGTCGCTGCTCGAAGCCATGGCGATGGCGCGGCCGGTGATCGTTTCCGACCTCGCCGCCGGATCGGATACGGTGCTCGCGCCACCCGCGGTGACCGAGGATCGCATGACCGGCTGGCGGTTCCGCAGCGGTGACGATGCCGAGCTTGCCGCGACGCTGATCCGGCTGCTGTCCGCCTCCGAAAGCACCCGCCTCGCCGTCGGCCGGCGCGGGCGCGAACGGGTGAAGTCGCAGTTTGCGACCCAGGCGGCGCCGGACCAGATGCTTGCCGTCTACACCGAAATCGCGCGGCGCCCGGCCTGACCGGGGCGTCGCGATGTCGCGGTGGACGGCATTGCCGCAGCGCAGCGCGAGCGCAATGCCGTTCAAATCCGCGGCAGCACCGTTGACTTGTCGGCCATTTATACCGATCTTCATGGGCTTCCGAGTAGCATGATCGCCGACGCCGGATTTTGGGTGGCGATTCCTGCGAAAGGTCACCGAAACAGCAGACGTAACGAAACAGCAGAAGTCACCGCAACAGCAGAAGGAGAAGACAGCCATTCGTCGCCCGATGAGAGCCACTGCGCCCGCCCCGAAGGACGGCCCGCGCATCAATGATGACATCCGCGTCCGCGAGGTTCATCTGATCGACAAGGACGGTGCCAACCGCGGCAACGTCACGATTTCCGAGGCTTTGGCGATCGCCCAAGAGGCTGGCCTGGACCTCGTCGAGATCTCGCCCAACGCCACCCCGCCGGTCTGCAAGCTGCTCGATTTCGGAAAATACAAATTCCAGGAGCAGAAGAAGCAGGCGGAAGCGCGCAAGAAACAGAAGGTCGTCGAGGTCAAGGAAATCAAGTTCCGGCCGATGATCGACGACCATGACTACGAAGTGAAGATGCGGGCGATGCAGCGCTTCTTCGAGGAAGGCGACAAGGTCAAGGTGACGCTGCGGTTCCGCGGCCGCGAAATGGCCCACCAGGAACTCGGCGCCCGGCTGCTCGAACGCGTCAAAGGGCGATACCGAGAAGCTCGCCAAAATCGAGATGGACGCCCGTTTCGAAGGGCGCCAGATGATCATGATCCTGGCGCCGCGTTAGAGCATTTCCCGCTCAATTCGTTTTGTCATGGCCGGGCTTTGTCCCGGCCATCTCGATCAGTCGAGGACAGTAGCCCGGGTTGAGCGGCCAGCGAAACCCGGGAGCAGTGTTGCCAATCACACGCGCCGCCCCGGATTTCGCAAGCGCTCAATCCGGGCTACAGTGTCTGTCCTCCGTGGTCTGCGTCAGCCCCATCAGCCAGTTGCCATTTTCCGGGCGCTCTGCCATAAACCCGCCCTCCCCGCTGCCCGGCTAAAGGGCTGCCGTGGCGGCGGCGAAGTGCTCCATTCAGCACGCTCGAACCCGAGCATCACCGGTTTACCCCGGTCGGCGGCCTGTGGGCCGCAAAAGGAGAGCCAAATGCCCAAGTTGAAGACCAAGTCGGGCGCCAAGAAGCGCTTCAAGATTACCGGCACCGGAAAGGTGCTGTTTGCCCAGTCGGGCAAACGCCATGGGATGATCAAGCGGTCGACCAAACAGATCCGCGACCACCGCGGCACCAAGGTTCTGTTCAAGACCGACGGCGATCGCATCAAGAAATATTGGCTGCCCAATAGCTGATCGCCCCTCCGGCCGCGTCAGGCGCGGCCTCATCGTCCCATCAGGTAATTTCGAAGGAGAGCGGCCATGGCCCGCGTCAAACGGGGTGTCACCGGACACGCCAAGCACAAGAAAGTCCTCAAAGCCGCCAAAGGCTATTACGGCCGGCGCAAGAACACCATCCGCATTGCCAAGCAGGCGGTGGAGAAGGCGGGCCAATACGCCTTCCGCGACCGCAAGCGGCGCAAGCGCACCTTCCGCGCCCTGTGGATCCAGCGCCTCAATGCCGCCGTCCGTGGCTTCGGGCTCACCTACAGCCGGTTTATCTCCGGCCTCGGCAAAGCCGGGGTCACGGTGGACCGCAAGGTGCTGTCCGATCTCGCCATCCACGAACCGGCCGCGTTCGAGGCGATCGTCGACAAGGCGAAGGCGGCATTGGCGGCTTGACCGGACGCGCCGAGCCTCGGCCGGTTCCTTGGTCTTCTCCCCTCCCCCTGAAGAAGGGGAGTCGAGATTGGCGCGTTCACGGCCGCGACCCTTCCGCTTCCGGCGGCTTGCGAGGATTCCATGACCGACATTGCCGCACTCGAAGGCGAGTTGATGCGCATGGTCGAGACCGCCGCCGACGAGGCGGCGCTCGAAGCCGTGCGGGTGGCGGCGCTGGGCAAGAAGGGCTCGATCTCGGCGCTGCTGGCGACGCTCGGCAAGATGTCGCCGGAGGAGCGCAAGGAAAACGGCCCCCTGATCAACGGCCTCAAGGACCGCGTCACCGCGGCGATCGCGGCGCGGCGCGAGGCGCTCAAGGGCGCGGCGCTGGAGCAGCGGCTCGCGAGCGAGACCATCGACGTCACCCTGCCGACGCCGGAGAACCCGGCCGATGCCGGCCGCATCCACCCGATCAGCCAGGTGATGGACGAACTCACCGCCATCTTCGCCGACATGGGCTTTGCGGTCGCCGAAGGGCCCGACATCGAGACCGACGACTACAACTTCACCCGGCTGAATTTCCCCGACGGCCACCCGGCGCGGGAAATGCACGATACGTTTTTCTTCAACCCCAGGCCCGACGGCTCGCGGCTGCTGCTGCGCACCCACACCTCACCGGTCCAGGTGCGCACCATGCTGGCGCAGCAGCCGCCGATCCGCGTGATCTGCCCGGGGCGCACCTATCGCTGCGACAGCGACCAGACCCACACGCCGATGTTCCACCAGGTCGAAGGCCTGGTCATCGACAAGGGCTCCCATCTCGGCCATCTCAAATGGATTCTCGCCGAGTTCTGCAAGGCGTTCTTCGAGGTCGATCACGTCAAGATGCGGTTCCGGCCGTCGTTCTTTCCGTTCACCGAGCCGTCGCTCGAGGTCGACATCCAGTGCCGCCGCGACAAGGGCGAAATCCGCTTCGGCGAAGGCGACGACTGGCTGGAGATTCTCGGCTGCGGCATGGTGCATCCCAACGTGCTGCGCAATTGCGGGATCGACCCCGATGTCTATCAGGGCTTCGCCTGGGGCATGGGGATCGACCGCATCGCCATGCTCAAATATGGCATGCACGACCTGCGCGCCTTCTTCGAAGCCGATGTGCGCTGGCTCGCCCATTACGGCTTCCGCCCGCTCGATTTCCCCACCCTCGCCGGAGGGCTCGGCGGATGATGACGGGCGATGGCATTAGGAACTGGGC
>CAVVCE010000155.1:0-11065 GCA_963746235.1 uncultured Alphaproteobacteria bacterium | reverse complement strand
TCCGCCCGCACGGCGGCATAGCTGCCGCGCCAGAAATTGGGGAGGTCGCGCGTCACCTGCACCGGGCGGTGGGCGGGAGACAGCAATTCGATCACCAGCGGCACGCGGCCGCGGGCGATGGTGGGGTGGCGGTCGAGGCCGAACAGTTCCTGCACCCGGATCGCGAGCTTGGGGCCGTCGGCGTCGTATTCGATCGGCACCCGGGAGCCCGACGGCGCATCGAAATGGGTAGGCGCCTCGGCCTCGAGCCGTCGCCGCATGGCGTAAGGCAGCATGTTCTGGAGCGCGGATTCGAGTTCCGTTGCGGTGAGTGCCGCCAACGCGGTCTTATCGGCGAGGAGCGGCGCCAGCCATTCCGCGGCGCCGGCCGCAAGGGCCGCGTCGGAAAGATCAGGCCATTCGTCGCCCTCGGCGCCGCGTAGGAACAGCACGCGGTCGCGCCATTGCCGCAGCGCGTTGGTCCAGGGCAGGCGATCGAGCCCCGCCGTGGCGATTGCCGCGGCGAGGCGCTTGGCGGTAATCTCGTTCGCGACCACCGGCATCGGCTGCTCGCCGAGCGTGATCGCGCCGAGGCGCCGCGACCGCCGGCAGCGCAGCGCCAGCGTGCCGGCATCGACCGAATCTCTTCGCGGGCCTCGATGCGGTTGGGAAAGCGCGCCTCGATGTCGGCGAGGTCGATCGCGGCAGCGAGCGTGATGCGGCCCTGCGCGGCGCTGCCGATGATCTCTGCCACCGCCAGGAACGGCTCGCGCGCCAATGGCGAGGCCGGATCGATATTGGCGCCGCGGCCATTGGCGAGGAGGAACGCGCCCGCCGCGGCGCCGCGATTCTTCGCGAGCCGCTCGGGATAGGCGAGGGCCAGGATCGCGCCGACCGCGCCGATCGCGATATCATCACCGCGGCCCTCGTCCTGCGCGCGAGAAGCCGACCTATCGGCCGGTGCGCTCTGCGCCCATCGCCTTGCCATGCGGCGGGCTTCGTCGGCGCGGCGGGAGCGGTCGCGGCGCAGCCCGTCGAGCCGGTGGCGCAGGTCGACGTCATTGCCGCCGAGGCCGCGCTCGGAGAGCACGGCGGCGATCTCCGCCGCCATGCAGTGCGGCGCCTTCGCGGCCGGCATCGAGCACCATGCGCGCGAGCCGCGGCGGCAGCGGCAGCCGGTTGCAGCGCCTTGCCCTCGGCGGTCATGCGGCCTGCACCGTCGATGGCGCCGAGGTCGGACAAGAGGGTGCGCGCCTCGCTGAGCGCGGCAGCCGGCGGCGGATCGAGAAACACGAGCTGGCCTGGGATCGGCGACGCCCCATCGGGCGAGGTCGAGCACCAGCGAGGACAGGTCGGCCGCCAGGATTTCCGGCTGGCCATAGGGTTCCAGCGCCGCCGTCTGCGGCTCCTCCCACAGCCGGTAGCAGACGCCCGGCTCGACCCGGCCGGCGCGGCCGCGCCGCTGGTCGGCCGCCGCGCGCGACACCCGCACCGTTTCGAGACGGGTGAGGCCGACATCCGGCTCATAGCGGGGCACGCGTGCCAGGCCCGAATCGATCACCACGCGCACCCCGTCGATGGTCAGCGACGTTTCCGCGATCGAGGTCGCGAGCACGACCTTGCGCCGGCCGGGCGGCGCCGGGGCAATCGCGTGGTCCTGCACGTCGGCTTCGAGCGCGCCATAAAGCGGGTGCGATTGTCGACCGCGGGGTCGGTGACGCGTCTCGCGCAACCGCGTCTCGGTGCGGCGGATTTCCGCCTGGCCCGGCAGGAAGACGAGGATCGACCCGGTGTCGCTGCGCAGCGCCCGCCGCGACGGCATCCGCGACCTGCACATCCACCGGCTTTGCGGGATCGCGGCCGAGATAGCGGGTCTCCACCGCAAACGCCCTGCCTTCGCTCGCGATCACCGGGGCGTCGCCCAGGGCTTTGGCGATCCGCGCACCGTCGATGGTCGCCGACATCACCAGCATGCGCAGGTCCTCGCGCAGGCCCTGCTGGGCGTCGCGGGCCAAGGCGAGGCCGAGATCGGCGTCGAGCCAGCGCTCGTGGAACTCGTCGAACAGCACGGCCGCAACCCCGTCGAGGGCGGGGTCGTCGAGGATGAGCCGCGTGAACACGCCTTCGGTGACCACCTCGATCCGGGTCCGCCGCGACACCTTGGAGCCGAAGCGGACGCGGTAGCCGACGGTGTCGCCGACGGATTCGCCCAGGGTCTTCGCCATGCGCTCGGCGGCGGCGCGGGCCGCGAGCCGCCGCGGCTCCAGCACGAGGATCTTCCGGCCCGCCGCCCAGGGCTCGCCGATGAGCACGAGCGGAACCCGTGTCGTCTTGCCGGCGCCGGGCGGCGCGACCAGCACCGCGACGGTTCCCTGCGCGAGCGCGGCCGTGAGCGCGGGCAGGGCGGCGTCGATCGGCAGCGGCGGCGCGAACGCGTTCATCACTTCGTTAATCCTGATCGCATTAATCCTGATTGCAAATGGCGTTCGGTGGACCATTGCTGCGTCGATTTCTTGGCTGCGCCGGTTTCTTGCATTGTCGAAGTCAACGCAAGCCGGCTGTCCCAAAATGGGAATTTGATGAACCCGTGGACCGATTCCATGAAACCAATCATATCGGATGGGATGGAATTTAATCCCACGGACCTCATCCTGAGGAGCCGTGCGCAGCACGGCGTCTCGAAGGATGGCCGTCGGCACGATCTCGCCTGTGGCCGTCCTTCGAGACGCGCATCGAAATGCTGCCGATTTCGACACCGATGCCGAAGTCGGGCAGCCCGCTTGGTGGCGCTCCAGGACGAGGTCGAACGGTGATACCGATATGATTCAAACTTCGGAAACGAAGTACCCGTCCGCCTTCACCACGCCCGCCCGACGTGTCGACTGGGCGGATTATGCCAAGGGCTTCTGCATCATCATGGTGGTGATGATGCATTCCACGCTCGGCGTCGAGGAGGCGGCCGGCCGCGACGGCTTCATGCATGCCCTGGTGGCGTTTGCGAAGCCGTTCCGGATGCCGGACTTCTTCATGATCTCCGGGCTGTTCCTGTCCCGCGTCATCGACCGCGACTGGCGTACTTATCTCGATCGCAAGGTCGTGCATTTCGCTTATTTCTACGTGCTGTGGGTGACGATCCAGTTCGCGGTGAAGGCGCCGGTGTTCGCGGCGGCGCACGGCTGGGGCTATGTCGCCGCCCAATACGCGCTCGCCTTCATCGAGCCGTTCGGCACGCTGTGGTTCATCTACCTGCTGCCGATCTTCTTCGTGGTGACCAAGGCCGTGCGCCGCGTGCCGCCGGCGGCGATCTGGTTTGCGGCCGCCGCCCTGCAGGTCGCCGCAATCGACACCGGATGGACGGCGATCGACGAATTCGCCGGACGCTTCGTCTATTTCTACACCGGCTACCTGTTCGCGCCGCGCATCTTCGCCTTCGCGGCGGCGGTGCAGGCACGGCCCGGCCGCGCCGCGGCGGGCCTTGCCGCCTGGGCCCTCGTCAACGGCGCACTGGTCTATGCGGGCGTTGCCGGCTGGCCGGTGGTCGCGCTCGCCCTCGGGCTCGCTGGCGCGGCGGCGGTGATCGCGTTCTCCGCGCTGATGGCGAAGGTCCAGATGTTCGAGCCGGTGCGGTATTGCGGGCAGCATTCGATCGTCATCTATCTCGCCTTCTTCCTGCCCATGGCGGCGACGCGCACGGTGCTGCTCAAGACCGCCATCGTGCCCGATGTCGGGGTGATGTCGCTCGTCGTCACCATCGCCGGCGTCGTGGGCGCGCTCGCGATGTGGTGGGCCGCGCGCGCGACCGGCGCGACCTTCCTGTTCGAGCGGCCGGCGCGGTTTTGGATCGCGCCCCGCCCGCGCGTCGCCATGCAGCCGGCGGAGTAGTTTCGCCGTCAATTCAACAGCTCCCGTGCCCGGTTGCCATTCCTCCCCGAACCCTCCACATTGCGGGCATGCCGCCAAATTCGCGTACGCCGCACAAGGGCGACCACGTCTTCCTGGTCGACGGATCGTCCTACATCTTCCGCGCCTATCACGCCTTGCCGCCGCTGACCCGCAAGTCCGACGGCTTGCAGCTCAATGCGGTCTACGGCTTCTGCAACATGCTGTGGAAGCTGCTGCGCGACATGAAGCCGGAGGAGCGGCCGACCCATCTCGCGGTGGTGCTCGACAAATCGGAGCATACGTTCCGCAACGAACTCTATCCCGCCTACAAGGCGCATCGGCCGGACGCGCCCGGCGACCTCATTCCGCAGTTCCGGCTGATTCGCGACGCCGTGCGCGCGTTCGACCTGCCGTGCCTCGAGCAGGCCGGCTTCGAGGCCGACGACCTGATCGCGACCTATGTGCGCGAGGCCTGCGAACTCGGCGCCAGCTCCACCATCGTGTCCTCGGACAAGGACCTGATGCAGCTCGTCAATGACCGCGTCGTCATGCTCGACCAGATGAAGGATCGCCGCATCGGCCCCGCCGAGGTGATGGAAAAATTCGGTGTCCCGCCCGACAAGGTGATCGAGGTCCAGGCGCTGATCGGCGATTCCACCGACAACGTGCCCGGGGTGCCGGGCATCGGCGTCAAGACCGCGGCCCAGCTCATCGGCGAATACGGCGATCTCGAAACGCTGCTCGCCCGCGCCGGCGAGATCAAGCAGCAGAAGCGGCGCGAGACCCTGATCGAGAACGCCGACAAGGCGCGGCTGTCGAAGACGCTGGTGACCCTCGATACGCACGTGCCGCTCGATGTGCCGCTCGCCGACCTCGCCGTGCATGATCCCGACGCGCGCCGCCTCATCGCCTTCCTCAAGGCGATGGAATTCAACTCGCTGACACGGCGGGTGGCGGAGTTCTCCGGCGCCGACCCCGCCGAGATCGAGCCGGACGAAACCCTCAAGGCCAACGGCGCGGCGCCTTCTGCCGCAGTCAGGGAGGCGCCCGCGGCCTCCGCGCACGGCCAGGGCGAGCTTGGCTTTGCTGCGCAGGCCCCTCCGCCCGGCCGCGCTCCGGTAAAGCCCGGCGCGGCGGTCGCGGCGCCCGGCGGGTCGACGCCGCAGGCGCTCGCCGAAGCGCGCATCGCCGCGGCCAAGGCCGCGAAATTCGATCGTTCGCGCTACGAGGCGGTGCTCACCCTGGAGCGGCTGCGCGACTGGGTGACGCGCGCCGTCGACGCCGGCGTGGTCGCGATCGACACCGAGACCACCGGCCTCGATCCGATGCAGGCGGAGCTGTGCGGCTTCTCTCTCGCAATCGGCCCCAACGAGGCCTGCTACGTGCCGCTGATCCACCGCCAGGGCGGCGACGGCACCGGCCTGTTCGCCGGCGAGGTGGTGCCGGGCCAGATTTCGGCGGCGGACGCGCTCGCCGCGCTCAAGCCGCTGCTGGAGGATCGCGGCGTCCTCAAGGTCGGGCAGAACCTGAAATTCGACTGGCAGGTGCTGGCGCGCCACGGCATCGAGATCGCATCGTACGACGACACCATGCTGATGTCCTATGTGCTCGATGCCGGCCGCCGGCCGCACGGCATGGATGCCATGGCGGAGCAATGGCTCAATCACCGCACCATCCGTTACGACGAAGTGGCCGGCACCGGCAAGGCGAAGCAGCGCTTCGAGAACGCGCCGATCGACAAGGCGACCGAATACGCCGCCGAGGATGCCGACGTGACGCTGCGGCTGTGGCAGGTGCTCAAGCCGCGCCTCGTCGCCGAGCATATGACCAGCGTCTACGAGACGCTGGAGCGGCCGCTGATCCCGGTGCTGGCGCGCATGGAGCGGCGCGGCATTTCGATCGACCGCGCGATGCTGGCGCGGCTGTCAGGCGAATTCGCCAAGGAAGCCATGGGGCTCGAGGAGGAGATCAAGGCGCTCGCCGGCGAGCCGCTCAATCCGGGCTCGCCCAAGCAGCTCGGCGACATCCTGTTCGGCAAGATGGGCCTGCGCCGGGAAGGCGAAGAAAACCAAGACCGGCGCGTGGTCGACCTCGGCCTCGGTGCTGGACGATCTCGCCGAGGAAGGCCATGCGTTGCCGCAGAAGATCCTCGACTGGCGTCAGGTCGCAAAGCTGCGCTCCACCTATACCGACGCGCTGCCGACCTTCGTCAACCCCACGACCCACCGCGTCCATACCTGCTACGCGCTCGGCGCCACCACCACCGGGCGGCTGTCGTCCTCCGATCCCAATCTGCAGAACATCCCGGTGCGGACGGAAGAAGGCCGCAAGATCCGCCGCGCCTTCATCGCCGCGCCCGGCCACAAGCTGGTCTCCGCCGACTATTCGCAGATCGAGCTGCGGCTGCTCGCCGAGATCGCCGACATCCCCGCGCTCAAGCAGGCGTTCCGCGACGGCCTCGACATCCACGCCATGACGGCGTCGGAAATGTTCGGCGTCCCGGTCGCCGGCATGCCGGGCGAGGTGCGCCGGCGCGCCAAGGCGATCAATTTCGGCATCATCTACGGCATCTCCGCCTTCGGCCTCGCCAACCAGCTCGGCATTCCGCGCGAGGAGGCCGGCGCCTATATCAAGAAATATTTCGAGCGCTTTCCCGGCATCCGCGCCTACATGGACGCCACCAAGGAATTCTGCCGCAAGAACGGCTACGTCCTCACGGTGTTCGGGCGCAAATGCCACTATCCCGACATCACCGCCTCCAACCCCTCGATCCGCGCCTTCAATGAACGCGCCGCCATCAATGCGCGCCTGCAGGGCAGCGCCGCCGACATCATCCGCCGCGCCATGATCCGCATGGAGGACGCGCTGGCGAAGCAGCGTCTCGCCGCCCGGATGCTGCTGCAGGTGCATGACGAGCTCATCTTCGAGGTGCCCGACGCGGAGGTCGCGCCAACGCTCGCCGTGGTCAAGCGGGTGATGGAGGACGCGCCGCTGCCGGCGGTCGCGCTCACGGTGCCGCTTGCGGTCGACGCCCGCGCCGCCGACAATTGGGACGAGGCGCATTGAGGCCCTCATCCACCCTGACCCGGGCGGCCATCGTCGCGGTGCTCGCCGGCCTGTCGACTCCCGCCCATGCGGCCGGCCTCGACGGCGCGGCGCTGCGCTGGCCGTGGACGCTCCCCTTCATCGGACTGCTGCTGTCGATCGCGACCGGCCCGCTGCTGTTCCCGAAAATCTGGCACGCCCATTACGGCAAGATCGCCTTCGCCTGGAGTGCGCTCGCCATTGTGCCGATGGCGGCGCTCTACGATATGCCGACGGCGCTCGCCGCGCTCGTCCATGCGCTCCTCGCGGAATACCTGAGCTTCATCGTCCTGCTGCTCGCGCTCTATGTGGTCGCGGGCGGAATTCTGGTCACCGGAAGCCTGCGCGGCACGCCGCTGGTCAACACCGCCATCCTCGTCCTCGGCACCGCGATCGCGAGCATCGTCGGCACCACCGGCGCCGCGATGATCCTGGTGCGGCCGCTGCTGCGCGCCAATGCCGGGCGGCTCCACAACGTGCATGTGGTGGTGTTCTTCATCATCCTGGTCGCCAATATCGGCGGCGCGTTGTCGCCGCTGGGCGATCCGCCGCTGTTCGTCGGCTTCCTGCACGGGGTCGATTTCTTCTGGACCACGACGCATCTCCTGGCCCCGACTGCGATGGCGGCGGGCCTGGTGCTCGCGGCCTTCATCGCCGTCGACCTCTGGTTTCATCGCCAGGACCGCCGCGTCGCGGTGGTCGGCGAGGCCGAGCCGGCGACGGCGATCGCGGTGCGCGGCCTCGTCAACCTGCCGCTCATCGCGCTCATCATCGGCGCGATCCTGTTGTCCGCGGCCTGGAAGCCGGGCATCGCATTCGACATCTACGGCACCCCGCTCGCGCTGCAGAACCTCGTGCGCGACGGCGCCCTTCTCGCCATCACCGTCGTGTCGCTGTGGGCGACGCCGGACGAGCATCGCGAGCGCAACGGGTTTTCCTGGGAGCCGATCCTGGAGGTGGCGAAGCTGTTCGCCGGCATCTTCGTGTGCATCGTTCCGGTGCTGGCGATGCTCCAGGCCGGGCGCGCGGGTTCGTTCGCCTGGCTGCTGGCGCTGATGACGGGGGACGACGGCGCGCCGCACAACGTCGCCTATTTCTGGCTCACCGGGGGATTGTCGGCGCTGCTCGACAACGCGCCGACCTACCTCGTGTTCTTCGAATTGGCCGGCGGCGATGCCGGCAAGGCTGATGGGGGAGCTCGCGCCGACGCTCGCGGCCATCTCCATGGGCGCGGTGTTCATGGGCGCGCTCACCTATATCGGCAATGCGCCCAATTTCATGATCTATGCCATCGCCACCGAGCGCGGCGTGAAGATGCCGAGCTTCTTCGGCTACATCCTGTGGTCCGCCGCGATCCTGTTGCCGGTGTTCGCGCTGCTCACTTTCGTTTTCGTGACGCCGTGGCCTTGACCCTGAGCTTTGCAGGCGCAGGCTTGCCGCGGGCTACCGCGCCTGTTGCCCGGGTGGCTTTGGCCGCGGGCTTTGCCGTCGTCTTGGTCGTGGTCTTTGCCGTGGCTCTGGCCGGCACCACCGCGATCGCTTCGACCTCGATCAGCGCGCCGGGTCGGGCCAGGGCGGAGATCGCGACCGCGGTGCTCGCGGGCGGAGCGGCGGTGTCGACGAAGCGGTCGCGCACCTCCCGGAATGGCCCGAGATGGGCGATGTCGACGAAGTAATTGGTGAGCTTGACGACATGCGCGAAGCCGGCACCGACGGCTGCCAGCGCATTCCTGAGATTGACGAAGGTCTGTTCCGCCTGGGCGCGGAAATCGCCGGGCGCGCCGACGATCTTGTTGTCGAGGTCGAGGCCGAGCTGGCCGGAAATGAAGATGATCCGGCCCGGCCCGGCGGGCTCGACCACCTGGGTATATCCAACCGGCTTGGCAATCGTATCCGGGTTGAGAAATTTATGCTTCGCCATGGCAGGCTCCTTGGGACTCTCGGTGGTGTCGGATGGTGCCGAAAGAATGGCTCAACCGGATTTGTGCTCTGCATCGGCGCGGCGCTCTTCTCCAGTCGCCCTGCCCGCACGTCGTCACGGCACGATCGCAATGCCGCTCGCATCACGCACCGAGGCCTGCAACCACCTGCTCGGCCAGCGACAGCGAGGCGGTGAGGCCGGGCGACTCGATTCCGAACAGGTGCACGAGCCGCTCGAGGCCGTGCTCGGCGGAGGTGTCGATCATGAAATCGGCGGCCGGCTCGCCGGGCCCGGTGAGCTTGGGGCGGATGCCGGCATAGTCGGCCACCAGCGAATTGTCCGGCAGCGCCGGCCAGTAGCTGCGGATCGGCTTGTAGAAGGTCTCGCCGCGGCGCGGATCGACGGCGTAGTCGTAATGGTCGATCCATTCGACGTCGGGGCCGAACCGCATGCGGCCGGCGAGGTCGAGGGTGACGTGAACGCCGAGCCCGCCGGGCACCGGCGCCGGATAGATCAGCCGGGTGAAGGCGGGCTTTCCGGAATAGGAGAAGTAGTTGCCCTTGGCGAGCACGAGCTTCGGCACGCGTTCCGGCGGGTAGCTCTCGGTCGCCCGTGCCACCGCCTGGGCGCCGTGCCCGGCGGAATTGACGACCGCATCGACGGTGAGCGTGCCCGGCTCGCTGCCGCCGAACCGGACCTCCCAGCCGCCCTGCACCGGCGTCAGCCGCTGCACCGGCGTGTTGAGCGCCAGCATCCCGCCGCGGTCTTCGAGGTCGCCCTGGAGCGCCAGCATGTAGCGGTGGCTATCGATGATGCCGGTTTCCGGCGAATGGAACGCGGCGACGCAGGCCAGCGCCGGCTCCATGCGCATGGCCTCGGCGCCCTCCAGCATACGCAGCCCTTCGACGCCGTTGCGGGTCGCCTGGGCGTAGAGCTTCTCCAGCACCGGCCGGTCGGCGTCCTTGCCCACCACGACCAGCTTGCCGAGCTTGCGGTGGGGAACGCCGTGGGCGGCGCAATAGGCATAGAGCAGCCGCCGCGAGCGGGCGCAGTGGCGCTCGCGCAGCGACCCGGTCGGATAATAGATACCGGCATGGATCACCTCGCTGTTGCGCGAGGAGGTGCCGCTGCCGATGTGGCTCTCCGCCTCGACCACGATCACGTCGTGGCCGGCGAGCGCGGCCTCCCGGCCGATCGCGAGCCCCACCACGCCGGCGCCGATGACGAGCACCTGCATGGCTCACCCGCCCGCAACGAGCGCGACCGCGTCGCCCGGCGCGACATCGCCGGCAGCGGTGATCTCGGCATAGACGCCGCAATCGGCATGGCCGAGCTGCTGCATCAGCGTCTGCGGGATGTTCATGTCGCGGATGCCGGCACCGGGCTCCACATTGGTGGCGGCGCAGCGCACGATCCGCTTGACGATCCTTGCCCGCACCGTGGCGCCGATGGCGATGTCGCGGCCGACCAGGCCGAGCTCGCTCCAGGCCGGCCAGCCCCGGACATAGAGGTTGCCGCGAAAGCGCAGCGGATCGACCGGGCGGCCGATCATGTCTTCCAGCGCGGCCACCGAGGCGAGGTTGATGATCGAGACCACCTTCTTCGCCACGTCGGAGAAGCTGTGCCCCGGCGCCTCCAGGATTTTCGGCGGCCCGCGCAATTCATCGGCGCAGAAACGCGCGAAGAAGGCTTCGACCGACGCACGGCCGGCGGCGCTGTCGAGGCCGCCGCTCGCCGCCTCGGCGCCGTTTTCGCGCACGGTAAGGCGGTGGGCGGCATCGTCGAACTTGGTGTCGAGGCGCGCCAGCCGCTCGTTCTTCATCAGCATCAGAAAGCGCTGCTTGGGGAGATAGGCGGGCGCCGCGGCAGAAAATCCGCTCGGCCCGTTCTCGATGGCAAAGCGCCGGTCGCCCGCAAGCGTCGCGCCGACTGCGAGCGCCGCCGCGGGCAGGCGTTCCGGCGACAGGCCCTTCACGGGGTAGCGGTAGATTGCGTCGATGGTCGCGGGGATCATGGGTCTCGATGTGGCTGGGCCGGCCCAGCCGATGGATTAGCGGTCCGGAGACGATCGTTCAACTCGCGTCGCGCGCCGGCTGTCGCGCGACGTTGTCGGTAGCTAATCAAGTTGTCCGGTTTTGGTAGCACATCACTTGTCCGCTTCGTGGGGTGGTCGACACGGCCGGTTCGGAAGCGGTGGAC
>CAVVCE010000154.1:0-18295 GCA_963746235.1 uncultured Alphaproteobacteria bacterium | reverse complement strand
ATGATCCGCCTCTTCTTTGCGGCCGTGCTTGCCAGCGCGCTGAGTGCGGGTTCGGCGGCGCACGCGCAGAGCTATCCCAACCGGACGATCAAGCTCGTAGTGCCGTTTCCGGCCGGCGGCGCGACCGACAATGCGGCGCGGCTGGTCGCGCAGCGGCTGCAGGGCAGTCTCGGCCAATCGGTCATCATCGAGAACCAGGGCGGTGCCGGCGGGACGATCGGCACCAGGCAGGCGGCGGGCGCAGCACCCGACGGTTATACCCTGCTGATGGCATCGATCGGCACGTTCGGCAGCATGCCCCTGCTCTACAAGCTCGACTTCGATCCGCAACGTACCTTCGCGCCGGTCGCAACGGTGGTGATCGAAAAGGGCGCGCTCGTCGCCGGCCCATCCTTGCCGGTGAAGACCATCGGGGAACTCGTCGCCTACGCCAAGGCCCATCCCGGCAAATTGACCTACGGGTCTGCCATCGGCATCGGTCCGCACTTCGTCGCGGAGCTGTTCAAGATCAAATCCGGTACCGACATCGTGCACATCCCTTATCGGGGCGGCGCGCCGATGGTCGCCGACCTCGTCGCCGGCCAGATCGACATGACGGTCAACGGCAAGTCGGTGCTGCTGCCGCAGATCCAGGCCGGCAAGCTGCGCGCGCTCGCGGTCACCGCCGGCGAGCGCTGGACCGAGCTTCCCGACGTTCCAACGCTGGTCGAGATGGGGTATATGGACGCGCCATACGACACCGTGTTTGGCGTCCTCGCGCCCGCCGGCACGCCGGCCGCGGTGATCGAAAGGCTCAATGCCACGATCAACCAGGGACTGCGGTCGCCGGAGACGCGCGAGCTTCTGGCTAAGATCGGCATTGAGCCGATCATCACGACGCCGCGGGAGTTCGCCGACATCATCGCCCGCGAGGTCCCGAAATGGGCCGCGATCGTCAAGGCCACCGGGGTCAGGGTCGTGGAGTGAAGGCATTGCGCCGCATCGTCGAAAATCGGGCATGAGGGATTTCGAACTCGTCATCGTCGGCGCCGGTGTCGCCGGGCTCACGGCGGCAACCTTCGCCGGCCGTCATGGACTCGCAGTCGCCGTGGTCGAACAGCTCGGCGCCGGCGGCCAGATCGCCAATGCCGAGAAGATCGAGAATTTTCCCGGTTTCCCCCGGGGCATCGCCGGCCATGAACTCGGGCCCCTGCTGCATGAACAGGCGGAGGCGGCCGGCGCCGCGTTCGTGCTCGATCAAGTCGAGCGGCTCGAGACGGACGGCGACCATCGCATCGTGCGCGCAGCGGGCGAAAGCCTGCGGGCGCCCGCGGTCATCGTCGCCGCCGGCTCGCGACTGCGTCCGCTGCCCGTCCCCGGTGCCGAAAGACTGTTCGGCAAGGGCGTATCGCACTGCGCCTCCTGCGACGGGGCATTCTTCGCGGCACAGGAAGTGTGCGTCGTCGGCGGCGGCGATTCCGCGGTCGATGAGGCATTGTTACTAGCCACGCACGCGGCGCGCGTCACGGTGCTGCATCGCGCGCGCAGCCTCGATGCCCAGCGCGCGCTGGTGGACCGGGCGAGCGCCTGCGGCAAGATCGAGATCATCCCGCAGGCGGCCGTCGAGGAAATTCTCGGCGACGGTGCCGTCTCGGCGATCCGTTGGCGCGATCTCGCAACCGGCGCCGTGCAGACGAAGCCGGCCGGAGGCGTGTTCGTATATATCGGTCTCGAACCGAACACCGCCTTCCTTCGCGGCGTGGTGGCTCTCGATGCGGCAGGTCACATCGAAACCGACGCGATGATGCGGACCTCGCTTGCCGGCGTATTCGCCGCCGGCGACATCCGCAAGAATTCCGTCGCCCAGCTCGCGGCAGCGGCAGGCGACGGGGCGACGGCGGCGATCTCGGCGTTCCGCTATCTGCGAAACGAGCTGGCGAAAGAAGGATATGCCGAAAACGCGTGAACGGCTTCCCTACAGTGTGAACTTCCCTACAGTGTGAACACGTACACCATCGAGCACGCATTGGCGTATTTCAGCGCCACCGGCTTGGTGGCGGCCTGCCATTTCGGGCCGGCCGCGACGGCAACGTATTGCTTGCCGTTGACCGCGTAGCTGATCGGCGGCGCCACCACGCCGCAACCGGTGTCGAACCGCCACAGCTCCTGCAAGGTCTTGCCGTCATAGGCGACGAGCGCGCCCTCCCACAGCCCGGTGAAAACGAGATTGCCCGCGGTCGCGAGCACGCCGGACCAGTTCGGCAGGTCGGTGCGCGCCACCGCCTTGGTCTCGCCGGTCACCGGATCGAGCGCCTTGATGCTGCCGGTGGCCTGCTCCAGCGGCTTGCCTGAGCCGCCGGTAAACCGTTCGCGCGGCTGCACGGTGCCGCCCTGATCGGCGAAGTCCTTCTGAACGACGCCTTCGAGCTGATTGCAGCCCTCGCTCGACGGGATGTAGATCAGGTTCAATTCGGGATTATAAGCCCCAGGCTCCCAGTTCTTGCCGCCCGGCGTCGACGGGCACCGGGTAGCGACCGGGTTGGCGCGGGTCGGGTGACTGCCCACCACATAGGGCTGCACGTCCTTGGTCGGATCGTATTCGAGGGGCCGGCCGGTCTTGGGATCGAGCCCCTTGGTCCATGTCAATTGATCGACATACTGCTTGCCGGCGACGAAGGCGCCGTTGGTGCGGTCGAGCGCATAGTAGAAGCCGTTGCGGGCGCCGTGCACGACGAGCTTGCGATCCTCGCCATTGACCTTGGCATCGATGATCTGATGCTCGGAAATCTCGTCGTAGTCGTAGGGGTCGTTGGGCGTATATTGGAAACCCCATTTGATCTTGCCGGTGCCGGGATCGAGCGCCAGCACGCTCGCCGCCCATTTGTTGTCGCCGGGGCGGTATTCGGGATCATAGTCGGGGCCGGCATTGCCGATGCCCTGATAGATGGTCTCGGTATCGGGATCATAGGTCGCCGTCACCCACACCGAAGCGCCGCCGTGCTTCCAGTGCTCCTTGCCGTCTTTCCACGTCTCGTTGCCGGGCTCGCCGGCGCCCGGGATGGTGAACGTGCGCCACGCCTGCTTGCCGGTATTGAGGTCGGTGGCGTCGATCCAGCCGCGGATGCCGAATTCGCCGCCGGCGGAGCCGATGATGGCGAGGTCGCGGATGACGAGCGGTGCGAGGGTCACGGTCTCGCCCAGGGCGGGCTCAGCGGTCTTGCGCTCCCACACCTCTTCTCCGGTGGCGCGGTCGAGCGCGAAGATGCGGCCGTCGAGCGCGATCGAGATCACCTTGTCCTTCCACAGCGCGATGCCGCGATTGTTGACGCCGCAGCAGGCGACGTCGCCCGCCCAGGCGCGGTCGACGCCGGGATCGAACTTCCACTTGATCTCGCCCTTCTTGCCGCTCGACACGTCGATCGCATAGACCGAACCCCAGCCGTCGGGGATGTACATCATGCCGTTATCGACCAGCGGCGTGGCTTCGAGATTGCCTTGGGCGTAGCGCCCGCCCGACTGCAATCCGCCGAGCCCGACCGTGAAGGCGAGCCGCAGCTTGCCGACGGTGTCGGCATTGACCTCCTTGAGCGCCGAGAACCGGTGGCCCTGATAGTTCTTGTGGTGCAACAGCCAGTTCTGCGGTTCACGATCGGCATTCAGGGCGCGTTCGAACGACATGTCGGCGGCACTCGCGACCGACAGCGCGCCGCAAACCGCCAAAGCGCTCCACGCCACCGAGACAAGAAGGTTTTTCACGTCGTCCTCCCGCGTTGCTTGAAAGGCTTATTTTTCACGCATCCGCACGGCGCGACACGCACCGTGCGGATGCTGGCGGCGCCCGAACACTCTGCTTGCCGACGGCAAGAATGCTGCCCCTATAAACGGGATTCCGCCAGGTCCCGCGGGGCAGCTTCGGGATGAGCCTACACTACCCGCGCATGGTCGGCTATGACGGCGCCAGTTTGATTCTCATGGTGTTCGCACCGGATAAGCCCACCGCCGTCATGTCCATGGCTGCCCAACCGATGGCAAGAATGTTTTTGACATCCTCATCCGGGTCGGAGATTTTATTGATCTCATGCGTTCCGGCGAGGGCGGATGTGTTTTGTTCACTCTCGTATATAGTCCACAAACCTCGATAGTGCGGGAGACGCCAGATGAAGCAACGGAATTCCAAGTGGGCGCTGCTGGCTCCGGCGGCGGCAGCCACGGTGCTGTTCCTGATCCAGCCGCTCCAGGCGGAAGTCATCGAGAAGTCGAAGAAGGTGGGCGATACGATCGTGAATTATAAGATGGTCCTTCCGAACAATTATGATCCGGCAAAAGCCTATCCGGCCGTTCTGATCATGGGTGGCGGTCCGCAGACGATGAACACGGTGGACGCCACGCTCGCTCGCAACTTCCGTGCAGAGGCTGAAAAGCGCGGCTATATCATTGTCGGTCCCGCGGCGCCGGACGACGATCTGTTCTTCGACGAGGGCGACCGCATCTTCCCGGAATTCTTGAAACTGATTCTGGCGGACTACAAAATCCAGGACAACAAGTTCCACATCGCGGGGCCGTCGAACGGGGGGATTTCTGCACTTCATGTCGCGGCAGCCAATCCGCAATACTTCCTGTCGGTTACGGCTTTCCCCGGATACATGTGGGAACCCACCGACGAAAAGCTCCAAGCGATCTCGAAGATGTGCGTTTTCATGTATGTCGGCGAATTTGACCCTTACCGGTGGCACGCCGAGATGAACCGGGAGGCCGAGGCGCTTCGTGCCAAAGGTACGGTCGCGCGCTACAGCGTCGAGCAAGGTCAGCCGCACCGGCTGGAAACGCTCGCCGGCGACAACGCCGGGCGCTTGTTCGACGGGTTTGCGGAGGCCCAGAAAGGCTGCAGCAAGTAGGGATCAGGCGCCGGTCACGGCTGAATCGAATTCAGGCTCGTGAAGGTGCGGCCGCGGATGTCGTAGACGCGGGCATAGACGACGCCCTCGCGCTCGATCGTGACCATGACCGGTGCCGCGAGGTTGGCGCAGTAGAATTCTCCCATGGTGAAGGCGAAATCGGCGCCCTTGGTGTCCCATGTCGTGAGGAATTCCGGCCCCAGTTCGACCTGCGCGGGCCGCATCGGCCCGCATATGGCGACGCGCCAGCGCCGCGCGTCGGTCGGGGTCTGCAATCCCTCCGTCAGCAGCGCGCGCAGCTCTTGTGCCGCCTGCTTGAAGGAAAGACCCCAATAATCCAGCATGTAGCGATCGTCGGCAGCGCGGATGCCGCCGGCGATCACGTTGAAATGGGTATACTGATAGGGATGCAGCCTCACCATCTCCTTCACCGGCAGGAACAGCCCGAACAGGAGCACCGCGACCGCCAGTCCGGCCGCGCGCCGTGACCGCCGCAACAGCGCTTCGCCGATCCGGGCGGCGGCGAGCCCGCCCAGCACCGCGAGCGCAGGCGCCACGAACACGAAATGGCGGATGCCGTTGTACATGGCGGGCCTGGTCAGCACCGCGAGCGCAATCGGGAATACGCCGGCAAAGGCGAGGAGCAGGTAGATCGCGCGCCGCGAGGTTGCGATGTCGCGCCGCATCGCCGCCACCAGCGCGCCGGCGGTTCCGGCTACTCCCAGGGCGAGGAAGATTTCCGGCTCCTTGAGCAGGAAGAGCTGCGGCACGTATTGGCGCGGCATTTCCGGCACCAGCACCGCCATTCCGTCGAACATCTCCTTCCACGGCTTCTCGAAGAAGTGGGAGAAGTATTCCACCGCCCGAAACGGGTTGAGCGGCTCGGTGACCGACCACGGCCACACCAGTGCCATCACCGCATAGCCGAGCAGCAATGCCGGCACGAAGCGGACCATGAAGGTGCGCAGGCGCCCGCCCGCTTCGCGCAGGCCGGCGTGGCGGGCCTCCACCGCGAAGACCAGGGCAAGCGCGGCGAATGCGTTGATCGCGGCAAGCCCGCCGAGCACGCGGGTGCCGATGGCGAGCCCGGCACCGATGCCCACCATCGCACAGGTGATCGGCGACGGCCGCGGATATTCCTCGAAGGCGCGCACCAGAGCGAGCGTCAGGAACACCATCGCGACGGCGAAGGGGGAGTCCTTCGCGTTCATGAACATGTTGCCGTAATAGAGCGGGCAGGTGGCCAGCAAGGCGACCGCAATGAGCGCGGCGAGCGGGCCGCCGACCCGGCGCGCCAGGCGCCAGGTGATGAAAATGCCGATCAGCCCGACGATGCCGCCGACCAGCCGCCGCGTCTCGAACAGATCGAACGGCAGCACCTTGGCGGCGAGCGCGGACAGCATGTCGAAGCCGCCGCCATAGGCATAGAGATTGACGAACGACAGCGCGCGCTGGTCGGAAAATCCGGACGAATAGAGATGGAGCAACAGCCCGCCATATTCGGCGTGGGTGTAATCATCCCAACCGAGGCCATAGTCGCGGAATGTGAGGGCTGCGACGAATGCCACCACGCCGAGGACGGACAGCGCAAGTCCGTCTGCGACGCGTTCGGCCGATCGCCCCTCCGGCCAGGAGCTCGACATGGTTCCAGGTTTGATTCGAGATTTGTTGCGATGCGGTAGCGGTTTCCTCGGTCAGCGGACCAGCCGACCCGTGCATGTTCTTTCGTGCGACTTTCTTGTGTGCGGCTTTGTCGATGAATGCGGCATGAATTGAATGCGGCATGAATTTGCGGCCCGACCCTGAGCCATCCCCGTCAGCGGTCGGGCCGCTTATTTGAACTTAAATGAAAACAGTTACTTCGACGCTGCGGCAAAAAGCTCCGCCACATAGTCCCAGTTGACGAGGTGATCGACATAGGCCTTGAGATAGTCGGGCCGGCGGTTGCGGTAGTCGATGTAATAGGAATGCTCCCACACGTCGCAACCGAGGATCGGCTTGCCGCCGTGCACCAGCGGGCTTTCGCCGTTCGCCGTCTTTGCGATCGACGATCTTGCCGTCCTTGACCGCAAGCCAGCACCAGCCCGAGCCGAACTGGGTGACGCCGGCCTGGATGAAGTCTTCCTTCATCTTGGCGACCGAGCCGAGGTCGGCGACGATCTTCTTTTCGAGCTCGCCGGGGATCTTGTCGCCGCCGCCATGGGGCTTCATCCATTTCCAGAAATGAAGGTGGTTGTAGTGCTGGCCGGCATTGTTGAAGAGGCCCGCATTCTTGCCGAACGAGCCCTTGACGATCTCTTCGAGCGACTTGCCTTCCCACTCGGTGCCCTTGAGGAGATTGTTGCCGTTGTTGACATAGGCGAGGTGATGCTTGTCGTGATGATATTCGAGCGTCTCGCGCGACATGTAGGGCGCGAGCGCATCATAGGAATACGGCAGGTCGGGCAGGGAAAATGACATCAGGCTCTCCTCAATGGCGGACGGTCGCTGCTCGTCCCTGTGGACGATCGAAAGGGCGGGTCAGTGGCCCTTAATTAGGACGTGGCAGGCGGGGCGGCAACCGCTTGCCGTGCTGGCAAACCGCTTAACGTGCTGCGAACGTGCCGTTCATCGGATGCGTTCCACCCCGGCGGCGAATTCGCCTGTGGAACAAATCCGCAGGTGTGCCCCGGTGACAACAGTTGTGCTTGCGCTGCCCGAGGCGGGCATGTATTGGCCGGAGAATGGTTTGATTCTCATGGCTTTATAGGCATATTCTCACTTTTTTCAGGACATCTCGCGGGGATTCGGCGCCTCCTCAGCCGACGGCCTGCGAGGGCGGGTGAGCGGACCGGTATGTTTTATCTCTTGCTGTCCTTCAGTCTCGTGACGCTGGGCGCCGGCGTGTTCATGACCGCATTCGGCGTGCCGATCCGGGAAACCACGTTCGGCGCGGCGTTTCTCATTTCGGGAACGGTCGCCATCGTCGGGGGATTCCTTCTGGTCGGGCTCGCGGCGGCGGTCCAGGAATTGCGCCGGGTGGTGCAGGTGCTTCGCCGGATTCCCGGCGGTCCGCGCCCGCTGCGCCCGGTCGAGCGCAAGGAGGGTGACCGGCGTCCGCCGCCGCCACGCCCCTTGTTTCCGAGCCGGCCGCCCCCGGACGCGCCGATTCCGCCGCCAAACAGTGTCGACGGGCCGTCCTACGACGCCAATTCCGACGTCCATGCCGATACCCGGCCCAGGGCCGATGTTTCGCGCGCCGATATCTCCCGTGCTGATATCTCCCGCGCCGAAATCGGGCGCGCCGAACTCCTCGCCGTCGGCCGACTTGGCCCGCGCCGACTTGACCCGCGCCGACACCGCCACCCGCGCCGATGCCACCGCGCGTGCGGACCAGCAGGCGCCCGGACGCAAAGCGGGGCCGGCCTGGTTGCGGCGCGCCATTGCCGAGATCGAGTCGATTCCGCGTCCCGCCGAGGTGCCCGCGCCGGTCGAGTCGCTCGAATCACGCCGCTACGAGGAGCGCTACGAGGAGCCCCAACCGGTCCGTCGTGCTGCGCCCACGGAGGCAGCGTCGGGCCGGCCCGGACCAAATGCCGGCGTTCGGGCACCCATGCAGGACGGCTGGGTGCAACCGCGGGCTCCGGTTGCGCCCGTGCCTGCCGCGGCGGCGGAGCCGCTGGAGGATTACGCGCCACAGCCTGCGCCGCCTCCGCCCCGCCAGCCGATCGCGCCGCTTCCCAATATATTCGACATGGTCTGGACCAACGACCGCCGCCGTCCCGCCAGCGAAAGCACCCCTGAACCGCGGTCGGAAGCGCCGCCCCCGAATCGGCCAATCGAGCCAATCCCGGCGCCGCCGGCCCAATCAATCCCGGCGCCGGCGCCACCGCCTCGCCAGGAACTGCGACCTGAATCGCGACCTGAGCCGCGGGCCGAACCAAGATCCGAGCCTCGGCCTGAACTCCGTCCGGAGCCGCGCCCCGAACCTCGGCCGGAACCCGCCTGCCGGAGCCGCGGGCCGAGCCAAGGCCCGAGCCGCGCCCCGCACCGCGGCCGTTGTCGATCCTCAAGTCCGGCGTGATCGACGAGATGGCCTACACCCTGTTCACCGACGGCTCGATCGAAGCCCAGATGCCGGACGGGACCATGCGCTTCTCCTCGATCGAAGACTTGCGCCGGCACCTCGATCAGCACGACGGTTAGAGCTTTTCGTCGACGAAAGCGCCCTCGGTGCAGTCCGGTTTACGCCCCCACCAGGCCTGCATCCTTCACCGCCTCGACTGCGAAAGCGTAGGAGAGCGCGACCTCCTTGAGCCGGTCGAACCGTCCCGCCGCGCCGCCGTGCCCGGCATCCAGATTGGTTCGCAGCACCAGCGTGCTGTGCGTGGTCTTGAGCCGGCGCAGCCGCGCCACCCATTTGGCGGGCTCCCAATAGGTCACCCGCGGATCGGTGAGTCCGGCCAGCACCAGCATCGCCGGATAGGGCTGGGCGCGCACATTGTCATAAGGCGAATAGCTGCGGATGACGGCGAAGGCGTCGGCATCGGAGATGGGATTGCCCCATTCCGGCCATTCCGGCGGCGTCAGCGGCAAGGTGTCGTCGAGCATGGTGTTGAGCACGTCGACGAACGGGACCTCGGCGATGAGCCCGGCAAACAGGTCGGGCCGCGCATTGGCGACGGCGCCGATCAGCATGCCGCCGGCGGAGCCGCCGTGGGCGACGACCTTGCGCGGCGAGGCGAATTTCTGCGCGATGAGAAATTCGGTCACGGCGATGAAGTCGCGGAATGTGTTCTGCTTCCTGGCGAGCTTTCCCTCCCGGTACCAGCGCCAGCCCTTCTCGGTGCCGCCGCGGACATGGGCGATGGCGACCACGAATCCGCGGTCGGCCAGCGACAGCCGGTTGGGCGCGAATGCGGCCGGAATCGAAATGCCGTAGGCGCCGTAGCCGTAAACGAGCGCCGGCGCGGTGCCGTCGAGCGGCGTTTCCTTGCGATACAGCAGCGAGACCGGCACCGTCTCGCCGTCGAGCGAGGCAGCGCGCACGCGCCGCGTCACATAGGCGCGCGGGATCATGCCCGCTCGGGATCTCCTGCCGCTTGCGCAGCCGTCGCGTGCGGCGGGCGAGATCGTAGTCCCAGATCTCCGACGGCGTCGTCATCGACGAATAGCTGAACCGCAGCGTATCGGTCGCGAACTCGTATCCGGCATCGAAGCCGAGCGAATAGGCCTCCTCGTCGAACGCGATGACGTGTTCCTCGCCGTCGGCGAGCCGCCGCACCACGATGCGCGCGAGACCGTCCTCGCGCTCCAGCCGGATCAGCCAGTCCGGCAAACACCGCAAAGCTCAGGATGTAGATGCCGGGGCGATGGGCAACGACATCGCGCCAATGGTCGCGGCCGCTTTGCGGCGAGCGGCGCCCAGGCGATCTTGAAATCCTCGGCACCGTCCGCATTGGTGAGGATGAACAGCCCCGGCTCGCCGCCGGCATCGGGATGATGCTCGACGCCGTAGCGCATCGAGGTTTCGCGCGGCGCGACCAGGCGGGCTTCGCGTCGCCGGCGGCAAGATCGATCAGCCAACTCTCCGACGTCTCGTGGTCGTGCAGCGAAACCTCGGCATATCGCCGCGACTGCAGCTCGGACAGCGAGACGAACAGCCCGCTGTCCGTCGCGCGGCGATGATCTCCTCGTCCTCGCCGGTGCGGTGCCGAGGCGATGGCGATGCACGCTCACCGGACGGTGGTTGTCGTCGACGTGGACGTAGTAGAAGGCGCGTGCCGTCCTGCGATCCACACGATGCGGCCGGCGGTCTCGGCGACAGGTCCGGCAGGTCGGCCCCGCGCGCGATATCGCGGACGCGGACGGTGAAGAGCTCGGCGCCGCTGTCGTCCGCGCTCCAGGCGAGCAGCCGGTGGTCCGGCGAATGCGCGGTCGCACCGATGCGAAAGAACGGCTTGCCGGCGGCGAGCGCGTCGCCGTCGAGGATCGTCTCGGTGGCGCCGCCGCCACGGGGCTCGCGGCAGATCAGGGGATGCTGGCCGCCCTCGCGATGGCTGACTGAAATAGGCATAGGGCCCGTCGGGAGACGGAACCGTCGCGTCGTCTTCCTTGATCCGGCCCTTCATCTCCGCGAACAAGACGTCCTGCAGCGCGACGGTTCCGGCGAGGGCCGCCTCCGCATAGGCGTTTTCGGCCTCGAGATAGGCGCGGATATCGGGATCGAGCAGGCTCGGATCGCGCATGACCGCCTGCCAATCGGGGTCCTTGAGCCAGGCGAACTCGTCGGTCAGGGTGACGCCGTGCCGCACCGCGGTCGAGGGGCGGGGCGGGGCGCTGGGCGGCGTCTTGGGCGCCGCGGCGAATTTGGGTAAGGCTGTGGAACTCATGCACATTTCTTAGTCGCCCCGCGCCCGCCAGGCAAACGGACGGTCCAGGCCAACGGACGGAAGGATCGGACGCCCCCGGCGGACCGCCGTGTTCGGGATCATTTTTGGGTTTTTTCCAGCACCGCCTTTTCGCCGGAGGTCACCGCTTTTTCGGCGAAGGTGGCTTTTTCGGAGAACGTCATGGCCGTCCCGTTGATGCAGTAGCGCAGTCCGGTCGGCCGCGGGCCGTCGGGAAACACGTGGCCGAGATGGGCATCGCAGGCGGCGCAGCGGACTTCGGTCCGGCGCATGAAGAGCGAGCCGTCGGCATGCTCGGTCACGGCGGCAGCGTCGAGCGGCGCGAAGAAGCTCGGCCAGCCGGTGCCGGAATCGAATTTGGTGTCGGACGCGAACAGCGCGGTGCCGCAGCATACGCAGCCATAGGTGCCGGGGCGCTTCTCGTCCCAGAACGGGCCGGTGAAGGCGCGCTCGGTGCCGTGCTCGCGGGTGACGCGATACTGCGCAGGCGTCAATTGGGCGCGCCATTCCCGGTCGGACTTGACGATATTTACGGGGGCTCTGGTGGTCGAATTCATGCCGTTTGCCTCGTTGAGGGGGCGCAACCTAGCCGCTCCGCGGCCGCCCGCACAAATCACGATTTGGGCTCGCCTTTTCATCTCTTGTTGATCGGCAAGCGAAATCTTGCATGAACCGCCTCGATCCGATGCGCGCAGCGCGCCGCGACCGACACAATTGCTCATGAAATCTCGCTTCTGCTTCGGAAAAACATGACGAGCGACCGATTTTTGCTTTCATATTCTTGTCTACAGTTGAAAAGGATAGTAAATACATCCGGGGAAGCGTCTAAAGATGCTCTGAGTTGAGGATGAATTGAGACCGGGAATTGGCAGGGATCATCGAAGACTTCGCGTGGGGCAACGCTATGAATGACAAGTCGTCGAGCAATTACATCGAGCTGACTGCCGACATCGTCTCCGCCTATGTCAGCAACAATGCGGTCGCGGCCGGCGATATTTCGTCGCTGATCAGCCAGGTGCACGCGGCGTTGCTGCGGGTCTCCAACGGGCAGAGCGAAGTCGTGTCCGAGGCGCTCAAGCCCGCGATCGCGGTCAAGAAGTCGATCACGCCCGACCATCTCATCTGTCTCGAAGACGGCAAGAAGTTCAAATCGCTCAAGCGTCATTTGCGCACGCAATACAACATGACCCCCGAGCACTACCGCGAGAAATGGGGCCTCCCCGCGGATTATCCGATGGTGGCCCCGAATTACGCCGAAGCGCGTTCCCAGCTTGCCAAGCAGATGGGCCTCGGCCAGCAGCGCCGGCGCCGCGCGCGCTGATCAGGTCGACGCGGTCACACTCCCGCGGCGGCGAGCGCGTTGCCGGCGTCGCTGCGGATGCGCCCGACCATCGATTTCAATCCATTGGATCGCTGCGGCGTCAGATGCTCGCGAAGCCCGAGCCGGTCGAACAGCGGCGAGCGCGTCGGTCGCCAGGATGTCGCGGGCCGGCTTTTGCGAATACATCGCGAACAGGATGGCGATGAGACCGCGCACGATGTGGGCGTCGCTGTCGCCCGCAAAGCGCAGCACCGGTCCTGACGGTCCCGAGCGCAATGTCCGTCGTCAGCCAGACCTGGCTGGCGCAGCCCTGCACCTTGTTGGCGTCGATTCGCGCCGCTTGCGGCAACGGCGCCAGCATGCGCCCGAGCTCGATGAGGTAGCGATAGCGGTCGTCCCATTCGTCCAGGATGGCAAAGTTTTCGCTGATTTCTTCGATCGTCATGATGTCCCGAGCGCAAAGCCATTGGCCGCTGCGACCTCCCTTACATAGGGCGCGCCGTCGCGAATGGCCATAGCGCGGGCCCGCCGATGCGTGGTCTGCCCCGGCATTTGGTTCCCGAATGTCGCGGCAAGTCGGCCCGCTCCCTTGATGGAATATCAACTCAAAGCGAGCGCTTGTCCTTGCGCTGCGGACCGCGCCAGGCCAGCGCGAGGTCGGCCGACGTCAAGGTGCTCTGCGAGAGCTTGACGCCGCCCGTCGGGACGTCCGCGGCGTCGGCACCGGCGTCGGCCTTGGCAAGCTTTTCGCCGATTTCGTAGAGCATCTTCGCCCCGGCCTGGGCACGCTGGCCGAAGACGGAGGCGAATTGGGCGCCCGCCGCGCAGGCGTCGGGCTGACGGTTGCAGAACTGGATCATGTCGGCAAACGTCGCCGAGGCGGCGGTCGCCGCTTCCGTGGCCCCGACGCCCGCCGCCTGCGGCGCCGATTGCTTCGGGCCGAAAGTCGGCAGCAGCGCGAGCACGACGGCTATCCAGAACGCCGTTCGCAAGAGGAACATCATGGTCCTGCCCTTTGCCTTCCTCCCCATCCCGTATCCCCGCGTCCGATATAGCCGAGCCGGCTGAAAATCGCGTTCGACGAGTCCGCTAAATTCTCCGAAAAACCGCCGCAAATTTTACGACAATTTTAGCGATCGGAACTGGATCGCGGTACCTGTCAAATCCGGCAATCGGGTTACGTCCCGTTCACCATGCGCTCGCCGCCGCAAGGGGCTGTTCACCATGCGGGCGGAATTCACCCGACGTGAGCGGTCGATTCCGGCCGGCGGCGGCGCTTCGCAGCGGGCCTCGGCCGCGTCCTTAGCACTCGCTTAATGGCCCTTTGCCACGATCCCCGGACGACAGCGGGGTAGCGCGTCCGAACGGCGGCGCGCGCGAGGCAAAGTGAAACCGTCACAACCCATCGGGGATTATCTGGACGCGCTCGTGCATCCGTCGGCGCGGCAGGACGTGCTGACGGCGGCACGCCACCGTGCCTTCATTGCGCCGCGGCTGGTCGGCAGCCTGTTGGCGCTCGCCGTGCTGCCGGTGTTCCTGGCGGTAAACGGGGTTCCCAGCGTCCTCGAATTCATCGTGCTGGCGTGGATGGTCGTTCCGATCGCGACCGCCGGCTATCTCTCACGCACCGGCCGCTACGAAAGCGCCCACGTCATCTCGGCGCTGGCGCTGACCGGCATCGCGATCACCGTCGCGGCATGTTCCGGCGGCGTCAATTCCTTCGCCGCCATGTGGCTGGTGCTGATCCCGCTGGAGGCGGCAGTGTCTGGCTCGCGCCGCGTGGTGGCGGTCGCGGCCATGCTGGCGCTCGGCGGTGCAGTGCTGTTGATGCTGGCGGATCCGGCGTTGGGCGTGTTTGCCGCTGCCGCCCGTCACGCCGGCGCCCTTGCTGCGCTCGGAATCGTGTCACCCTTGCTCTATGCGATCGGCATCGCCCTCGGCGCCGAACGGTTCGCGCGCGCCAATTCGCGGCTGCTCGTTGCGCAGGAAGACCGCTGGCGCTTGGTCGCGGGCAATATGACTGACGTCATCACGCGCCATGGCGACAGCGGCCGCGTGCTGCTCGCCTCGACCAATGCATACGCCGTCCTCGGCATCGCCGCGGCCGAATTGCAGGGGCTCGGACTGTTCGACCGCGTCCATATCGGCGACCGGCCGGCGTTCCTGACGGCGCTCTCCGATGCGTCGGCGCGCGGCTTGGCCGGCAGCGTCGAATTCCGATTCCGCCAGCCGAAGCTCGGCGACGAAGCGGGCCGCTTCGCCTGGATCGAGATGCAATGCAAGCCACTCGATCTGCCGGGGCGCCCGAACGGCGAGGCTCGCGACGTGGTCGCCGTCATGCGCGACGTGTCGAAGCAAAAAGCCCAGCAGCAGGCGCTGGTCGACGCCCGTGGCGAGGCGGAACGCAGCAACGCCGCCAAGAGCCGCTTTCTCGCCGTCATGAGCCATGAGTTGCGCACGCCGCTCAACGCCGTCATCGGTTTCTCGGAGATGCTGGCCAACGCCGACCACCTTCCCATCGACGGCGAGCGCCGGCAGGAATATGTGCGGCTGATCAACGATGCCGGCTGTCACCTGCTCGACGTGGTGAACGACATTCTCGACGTATCGCGGCTGGAGACCGGCGATCTCAAGATCGTGGCGGAGCCGTTCAAGCCGGCAGCGGTGATCGAGGGCTGCCGCGAACTCGCTCGCCCTCAAGGCGAGGGATCAGGGCGTCACGCTCCGGTTCAACGCGCCGCAGGAGCTGCCGGACGTCGTCGCCGACAAGCGCGCCGTGAAGCAGATATTGATCAACCTCGTCGCCAATGGGCTCAAGTTCACCAACCGCGGCGGCACCGTGACGATCGACGCCGGCAGTCGATCGCGACCACCTCGTGGTGTCGGTCGAGGACACCGGCATCGGCATTGCGCCCGAGCATGTCGGCCGGCTCGGCGATGCGTTCTTCCAGGTGCGCGGGTCCTATGCGCGCACCCATGACGGCGCCGGCCTCGGGCTTTCCATCGTCAAGGGGCTGGTGAAGCTGCACGGCGGCGAAGTCGCGGTGCGCAGCCGGGTCGGGGAGGGCACCCGGGTGACGGTGCGGCTTCCTCTCGACTGCGAACGCCAGCGCGAGCCCGAGCCGATCCGCCAGTTCGTGCGTCCGGTGGATGCCGAATTCCCGCACCTGCCGCCATTCGCCGCGGCCATCGCGCCGCGCTTCAAGCCGGCTGTACAGAAAAGTGCATGACATGAAGTCCAAGGTCGGGATCGGTGGCGGGATCGGCGGCGCAATAGCCGACTTCTACAGGGGCACGCTCGCGCCGCAGGTGGCGGCGCGGCTGCCGTCGATGCTGCGCTTTCTGGTGAGCCATCGCCGCGACGTCCTCGGCGGGCTGGTCGCGGTCGGCGCCGTGACGTTGATTCTCGTCAACGGCCTGTTCATGCAATCCGGCCCGCATCCGGCTCCGATCTTTGCGATCAAGCCGCTCCCGGTGGTCTCCAATGAACCGACCGGGGCCGTCCTGCCGCGTCCGCGCCCGGTTGCGGCGGAGAATGTGCGGTTCGAGCCGGTGCCCTTGCCGATACCGCGTCCGCGGATGCAGCCGGCGAATTCGCACAACGATCCCATCGCCGACCTCATCGCCCCGGCACGGCCGTTGAATGCGGTGCAGCGCGCGCTCAATGAATACGGCTATGGGCCGATCAAGGCGAGCGGCGTTTATGACGATGCGACCCGCGCGGCGATCACGCGATTCGAGAAGGACCACAACCTGCCGCCCACCGGCCAGGTCTCGCCGCGTTTCCGGCGCGAGCTGAGCTGCCGCCATCGGCCGCCCGCTGGATTGATTTGCCACCGCGCCTGTGGGCGCATATGCATCGGCCATGCGTCTGAAATCGGGATTTTGGGTCGCGGCCTACATAAGACGATGCAACGTCGAAGGGCTGTTCGCGGCGGTGCGCCGGCACGGCGCCGAGGAAGCGGGGGCGATCTTCATCAAGGTCAACCGCCTCGACGGAACTGCCGATCTGTACGGCCCCGCGCCGCAGTCCGCATTCGGGGAGCAAAGCCCTTCCGATCGCGCGTTCAGCGCCGCCCTCAAGACGATGCCTGCCGCCGAGGCGCAGGTGGAAGCCTATCTCGTAAGCCAGGTCCGCTTCGATCCCGACCTCTGGATCATCGAGAGCGAAGATCGCGCCGGGCGGCACTTTCTCGATCAGATCGTGAAGTGACGCTGCGGTCCCCAATGCGCTCGGACAGGGCGCCGAACCGCGCCCGCAATCCCGCCGGCGGCCGGTCGCGTTCAACTGCGGCACCGAGCGGCGGCTGCCGGCGGCGACGCCGCCTCGTCGCGCCGCGCCCGGTCGCGCCACGACGACAACAGCGCGATGGCGGCGCCGCGATCGAGGTCGTAGGCGAGATTGGTCAGCTCGAACACCCGCTCGACGGAGTGGCCCACGGCCGGATTGACCAGCAGAAGAATGCGCTGCAGGACCGCGATCGGCATGTGCACGGCCACGGCGGCGACCACGATGGGCTCGCCGGCGGGGTCGTTGATGATGCGCTCGCACAGGCCGCGGGGCAGATCGAGCAGCCGCTCGAACGTCGCGGATGAATTCGCCGATCCGGCCCTGCAGGACGAGCGCGTCGAGCCGCTCGTAGTCCGCCGGTGCGATGTCCTGCACCGGGGCCTCGCTGTGCCCCTCGCGCTTCCTCGCGATCAGTGCCAGCAGGTCGTGCCGCGAGGCGGCGGTGGCGGCGAAAAACGCCTCGCCCCATTCGGCCGGGTCGAGCGCGTAAGCCGGGTCGAGCGGGTCATGGGCAGAGGCGGCCGCTTCGGGTGCCGGCGTCGGGTCGATCGCCGTCGATGCGAGCGCTTTCCGCCGCCGCCGGATTCGCGGCGCGTTCTGCGAGAGCTCGCCGCGAAATTTCGATCGGGGCAGTGGGGTGCTCGCGCAAGATGCCGGCGACGGCCGAGCGCGTCGTCTCGTCGACGACATCGATGAGACGCTGTGCCAATTCGGCGTATTGCAGCCTTTCCTCCTCGGTGTGGGTCGCACGCTCGACATAGAGCGCGGTCAATGCCAGCAGCAGCCGCGCCCTGATGTCGTTTCCGGGACGGTCGGCCAATCCGAGCAGGTTCTTCTTGTCGGTCGCAGTCGCGGTCACGCAGTCCCCCAAGGATCGGGATTTGGAGTCTGGGATTCGGAGTGTCGGGTATCCGGACCCGGAATCTGCGCTCGCTTATAACGGCGGCGCGTTAGCGCAGCGTTAACCAAGCCGGTGGCCGTGCTGCGACGCAAACAAGATCCGGCAAACCGGGGCTGCTCGGACGTTTATGCCCACTGCCCGTTCATGGGGTCGGGCACCATCGGATCCGCGCTCATCATGCGGGCGATCAGGGGGTCGTAGACGCGGCCGTTGAGATGCACGAGGCCAACGTCTGGAGTTCCTCCTGGCCGGTGAAGCCGCGCGTGGTCTGGCTGGTGAGGCTGCCGGTCGGATCGTCGGCGCCGTTGGGGAAGCGCCGCTTGCCCCAGGCGTCGTAGCCGTCGCGCTCCACCACAGCGCCGGTCTCGTCGGTGATGACCGTGATCGAGCCGAGATTGTCGGTGTGGAAGTAGCGGGTGGTGACGGTGCTGCCGGACAGCACGCGCATCCCGAGCATGGCGCCGCCGGCGCCGACATAGTCGTACCATTGCGAGGTGCCGGACGCGAACAGCTCGGCAT
>CAVVCE010000153.1:0-16025 GCA_963746235.1 uncultured Alphaproteobacteria bacterium | reverse complement strand
TTGCAGCGGCGCAACGTCGAGGTGCTTCAGGAGCAGTTGCGCCAGACCCGCGACCGCTTCATCGTCGGCGAGGTCACGCGCACCGACGTAGCCCAAGCCGAATTGCGCCTGGCGGCGGGTCGTGCATCGGTGCTCTCCGCCGAGGCGCAATATGCGAGATCGAAGGCGACCTACCGGCAGGTCATCGGCGTCGAGCCCGGCACGCTTGCGCCCGGCGCGCCCATCGACCGTCTTTCGCCGTCCCGCCTCCCGGTCGCGATCGAGATCGCCCGGGCGCGGCATCCGAGCGTCGGCGTCGCCATGTTCGGCATCGACTTCGCGGTTCTGCAGGTCAAGATCAACGAAGGTTCGCTGTATCCCGCCGCGAATCTGACCGGCACGGTGCAGCAGCAGTGGGAAACCGACCTGACCAGGCAGGCCTTGCAGCAGTTCAACGCCTTCGTGCTCGGCCAGCTCAGCGTGCCGATCTACCAGGGCGGCGGCGAATACGCGCTGATTCGGCAAGCCAAGGAGACCGTCGGGCAGAAGCGAATCGATCTCGACACCGCGCGCGATGCCGCCCAGGCGAACGTGGTCACCGTGTGGGGACAGTTGGAGGCGGCGAAGGCGCAGATTCTCGCGACTTAGGCGCAGGTGGCGAGCGCGGAGATCGCGCTCAACGGCGTGCGCGAAGAGGCAAGGGTAGGCCAGCGCACCACCCTCGACGTCCTCAATGCGCAGCAGGAGCTCGTCAATGCGCGCACCGCGCTCGTGACCGCGCAGCACGATCGGGTCGTCGCCTCCTATAACCTGCTGGCCGGGGTCGGTGAGTTGAACCTGCCGAAGCTCGGACTGAATATTCCGCTCTACGATCCGATGGTTCACTACGAGCAGGTTCGCGATGCCTGGGCCGGAGTGCGCATTCCCGACGGCCGTTGAAATGATCCCGCGATGGCATCGGGCCGCGCGCGCATGATCCCGAAAGCGGCAAACGATTCGGACGGGATCGTGCCCTCAAGGTTTTAGAGCGTCCTAAATCCTCCGATTTCATTCCGGCCCATCGATCCTCAGGGGTTTGGCGTAATTTCTGCGCTTTGCTTGCGTTTGAGCGTTCAATTGCGATACTGCGATTTTGATCGAGATGATCCGCCCGACGTGATTCGCGCTCGGATGCCGTCCGTGACTTGGCTGGTCAGTGGGCTTGCTGGTCGCAGTGGGAAAGCCGTGATGTCTCAACCGGCCAAGATGCAAGAGCCGACGATGGAGGAAATCCTGGCCTCCATTCGACGTATCATTGCCGATGACGACGGCGCCCGGCCGGCGCCGGTTCCAGCGAAGCCGGCGGTGGTGCCGGTACCCGTGCCGACGCTCACCGCCGCCGGCCGAAACGACGATGAGACGCCGCGCGGATTCGGCAATTCGCAGACCCCGGGGATTGCGGCGAACGATGTGTTCGAACGCAGGGATGCCGCGCCATCGAAGCCGCCCACGTTTGTCAGCGGCGACCCCGCACCCGACGAGATGTTCGATGACCCGCATGAGGAGGAGCCGGCCGAATCGGTGAGGCCGATGCCGGCGCCCGCTCCCGCCGCGTCGTCCGCCAATCCTGCGGCGTTGAGCGAGGCCGCACTGCTGTCGCCGCGGGCGACGGCGGCCGTCGACCTGGCGTTCAATACGCTCGCCCATACCGTGCTGGTACAGAACGCCCGCACCCTCGAAGACCTCGTGCGCGAGATGCTCAAGCCGATGCTCAAGGCATGGCTGGACGACAATCTCCCGAACATGGTGGAGCGCCTGGTTCGCGCCGAGATCGAGCGGGTCTCGCGCGGCCGGGGGTGAAGCTCTTTCGTCTGTCTGGAGACGCCGAATCTCAGGTCTGCTTGCGCTGTGCGAGCCGTCCTGCGAACCACAGGCCGAGCGCCGGCAACAGAATTCCCGCCATGAAGAAGACCGGCGACGCCCCGAATCGGTCGATCACCGGGGCGACCAGCGACACGCCCACGGGTTGCCCGATATAGAGAGCCGCTGAAAACAGGCACACGCCGGTGGCGCGGGCGTCCGGCGCCATCTGGGTTGCGTTGGTCTGCAACGTATTGTGCAGCATATAGAAACCGAGCCCGACCATGGCCACCGCGACCGGTGTCACCCACCACACCGGCGCGACCGCCAGCATGAGATAGGCGATGCCCAGGGTGACGCCGCCATAGCCGGCAAGGCCGATCTCGCCGAATCGGGCGAACAACTGCCGCACGAAGCCGGCATAGATCAGCCCGCCGATGCCGAACGTGCCGATGACGAGGCCGACCAGCGTGAAGCCGAGGCCGAATCGCGCATGCAGGTCGGCGCCCACATAGGCGAAGGCGCCGAACATGAAGGCGCCTTCGAGAAAGACCGCCAGCAGCATGATTCGCACCCAGGACGACCCCAGGATCTTCCTGTAGTCGGCCACAACGCTGGCAAGCGTCGCCGTCGCGCGCGTGGGCTCGCGGGTGAGCGGATTGACCTTCAATTCCCGCGCCAGGCCGAGCGCCGCCGCCGCGAACAGGCCGGCCAGCACGAAAAACACGGTGCGCCAGCCGAATGCGTCGCCGATCACGCCGCCGGCCGCCTGACCGAACAATTGGCCGATGATCTGGCCGGACATGTAGCGCCCGAGCACCTGCTGGCGCCGCTCATAGGGCACGACGTCGCCGATATAGGCCATGCCGAGCGGGATGATCCAGGCCGCCCCCATGCCGGACGCGACCCGGGCGACCAGCAGCATCGGCAATGATGAGGTCAGGCCGCACGCGAACACCAGGACCGCGCAGAAGGCCGTGGCGATGGCGATCATGCGGTACTTTCCGACCCGATCGCCGACCGGTCCGCTGATGAGCTGCATCGAGCCGTGCATCACCGCATAGGCGGAAACGACGATCGAAGCCGCACCGACCGTCACGCCGAAATCGACCGCGATCTGCGGCAGCAGCGAATCGGCCGCCCGCACCATCGCCTGGCTGGCAAACCCGGCCACCGCGAGCAGCACGATGGCCCGGGTCTGCGACGGGACCGGAATGGACGGGGAGGGGGCGAGCACGGTGTGTCGATCAGGTCCGAGGGGTTCGCGGATAACTATATGGGAGGCGATGTCATGCCGCCCGTCATTGGCATTTATGACCCATGTCGTGGCCGCATAGGGGCAAGCCGACACATTTTCCGCAATCCCTGCCGGCCAAATGCATGGCACGCCACCGGCCGGACCGTTGACAGCACGTGCCGCGGCAGGCTTGTTGCGGCTGCAGATGCCGGGTGCCCGCAATGATTGAAAAGAACTATCAGCCTGCCGAAATCGAGCGCCGCGTCTGGGCGGCTTGGGAGGAGGCGCAGGCGTTTCGTGCCGGCCGGCCGGACCGCGGCCACGCCAAGCCGTATTGCATCATCATCCCGCCGCCGAACGTCACCGGCTCCCTGCACATGGGGCATGCGCTCAACAATACGCTGCAGGATGTGCTGTGCCGGTTCGAGCGCATGCGCGGCCGCGACGTGCTGTGGCAGCCGGGAACCGATCACGCCGGCATCGCCACCCAGATGGTGGTCGAGCGCCAGCTCATGGAGCGCCAGGAGCCCGCCCGCCGGGTCATGGGGCGGGAAAAGTTCGTCGAACGGGTGTGGGAGTGGAAGGCCGAATCCGGCGGCATCATCGTCAACCAGCTCAAGCGGCTCGGCGCCTCCTGCGACTGGTCGCGCGAGCGCTTCACCATGGATGAAGGCCTCTCGCGGGCCGTCCTCAAGGTGTTCGTCGAACTCTACAATGACGGGCTGATCTACAAGGACAAGCGCCTGGTCAATTGGGACCCGAAGCTGCTCACCGCCATTTCCGATCTGGAGGTGCAGCAGGTCGAGACCAGGGGCCATCTCTGGCACCTCAAATATCCGATCGAAGGCATCCGAACGAATTCATCGTGGTCGCGACCACGCGGCCCGAAACCATGCTCGGCGACACCGCGGTCGCGGTGCATCCCGACAACGAGCGCTTCAAGCACCTGATCGGCAAGACCGCGGTGCTGCCGCTGGTCGGCCGGCGCATCAAGATCGTCGGCGACGATTACGCCGATCCCGAGAAGGGCACCGGCGCGGTGAAGATCACGCCGGCCCACGACTTCAACGACTTCGAGGTCGGACGGCGCCATCACCTCGCGATGATCAACGTGCTCGATGTCGAAGGAAAGCTCGACCTCGACGGCAACATCGAGTTCCTGGAAGGCGTGCCGGCATCGGCCGAACGCGACGAGACCTTGGCGCTGCACGGCCTCGATCGATTTGTTGCGCGCAAGAAGATCGTCGAGCGCCTCGAAGCGGCGGGCCTCATCGACAAGATCGAGCCGCACACGCACATGGTGCCCCATGGCGACCGCTCAGGCGTGGTGATCGAGCCCTTCCTCACCGATCAATGGTATGTCGACGCCAAGACGCTGGCGCGCCCGGCGATGGCTGCGGTGCGCGACGGCTCGACCGTGTTCGTGCCGAAGAACTGGGAAAAGACCTATTTCGAATGGATGGAGAACATCCAGCCCTGGTGCATCTCGCGGCAATTGTGGTGGGGCCACCAGATCCCCGCCTGGTATGGACCCGACGGCAAGGTGTTCGTCGCCGAGACCGAGGAGGAGGCGGTGTCGCGCGCGCTCGGCTACTACGCCGAGACCGAGGCGATCACGCCGATGCAGGCCCACGACATGGCGCTCGACCCGGACAGCCGCGCGCCGTTCCTGATCCGCGACGAGGACGTGCTCGATACCTGGTTCTCCTCCGCCCTGTGGGCATTCTCGACGCTGGGCTGGCCGGACCGGACCCCCGAGCTTGCGCGCTATTATCCGACCGACACGCTCGTCACCGGCTTCGACATCATCTTCTTCTGGGTGGCGCGGATGATGATGATGGGCCTGCATTTCATGAAGGACGTGCCGTTCCGCACCGTCTACATCCACGCCCTCGTCCGCGACGAGAAGGGCGCCAAGATGTCGAAGTCGAAAGGCAACGTCATCGATCCCCTGGCGCTGATCGACGACTACGGCGCCGACGCGCTGCGCTTCACGCTCGCCGCGATGGCGGCGCAGGGCCGCGACATCAAGCTCGCGAAATCCCGCGTCGAAGGCTATCGCAACTTCGCGACCAAGCTGTGGAACGCGTGCCGTTTCGCCGAGATGAACGGCTGCGCCACTCTGCCGGGATTCGAGCCCGACGACGCGACGGAAGTCCTCAACCGCTGGATCGCCCACGAGACGGCGCGCACGGTCGACGAGGTCACCGCGGCGCTCGAAGGCTATAAGTTCAATGAGGCGGCGAGCGCGGTCTACCGGTTCGTTTGGAGCGTCTATTGCGACTGGTATATCGAGCTCGCAAAACCCGTCCTGCTCGGCCCGGACAGCCCCGCCAAGACCGAAACCTGCGCCATGGTGGCGTGGGCGCGCGACCGGATCATCGCGCTGCTCCATCCGTTCATGCCCTTCATCACCGAGGAATTGTGGGCGGTCACCGCCGCGGGCGGCGTCGCCCGCGACGGCCTGCTGACGCTCGCCCCATGGCCGCTCCTCACCGGGCTCCAGGACGAGGCGGCGGAAGCCGAGATCGGCTGGGTGATCGACCTCATCAGCGCGATCCGCTCGGTGCGCACGGAGATGAACATTCCGCCGGCCGCGCAGATTCCTTTGCTGCTCGCGGCGTCGGACAAGGCCCGCGCGCGGGCGGACCGCTGGGCCGACATGATCAAGCGCCTGGCGCGCGATCGCCGACATTTCCTTTGCCGATGCGCCGCCCCAGGGCGCCGTGCAACTCCTGGTGCGCGGCGACATCGCGGCGCTGCCGCTCAAGGGCGTCATCGACCTCGCCGCCGAGAAGACCCGGCTCGAGAAGGAATTGGCGAAGGTCGACTCCGACCTCGCCCGCGTGGACGCCAAGCTCGGCAATGCCGCTTTCGTCGCCCGCGCGCAGGAAGAGGTGGTCGAGGCCGAGCGCGAAAAGCGCGAGGAGGCGTTGGCGCGCCGTGCCAAGATTCTCGAAGCGCTGGAGCGGCTGAAATCCGTCACGTGAGTTTCCTCGCGTCGCCGCCATCTGTGAAAGCCCAGGACATGCAGAACCTTCCCCTCACGCTCGCCTGCTGGGACTATGACCGCACCCGGCCGCTGTTCGACGGCCGGGTCAAGGCGCAGGGCATCGACCTCGATTTCAAGGTGATGCGGCCGCGGCAGATTTTTCCGCGCATGCTGGAGCACCGGGAGTTCCACGTCTCGGAGCTGTCATTCGCCTCCTTCGCCGGGCTCAAGGCGCGCGGCGATTGTCCGTTCGTCGGCCTGCCGATCGCGGTGTCGAAGATCTTCCGCCATTCCTGCGTCTATGTGCGGCCCGGCGCCGGCATCAAGACGCCTGGGGATTTGAAGGGCAAGCGCATCGGGGTGGCGCAATATGCCGCGAGCGCCATCGTGTTCATGCGCGGGATGATGCAGCACGACCACGGCGTGATGCCGGCGGACTCGCATTGGTTCATGGGCGGCCTCGACACCGCGGTGCCGCCGCCAAAGGTCGCGTTGAAGCTGCCGGCGGATGTGCGGCTCGACTACCTCGAGGGCGACCAGACCCTGGAGGGGATGATGGAGAGCGGCGGGCTCGACGCGCTCTATTCGGTCTATATCCCTTCGATCTTCCGCAAGGGCTCGCCGTCGATCGCGCGGCTGTGGCCGAACTTCAGGGAGGTCGAGACCGACTATTTCCGCCGCACCGGGATTTTCCCGGTGATGCACGTCATCGTCGTTCGCGAAGATGTGCACCGCGATCATCCCTGGGTCGCAAGCAGCGTCTACCGGGCGTTCTGCGAGGCCCGCGACATCGCGCTCGAAAGCCTCCCCGACAGCGACGCACTGCATGTCGCGCTGCCGTTCCTGCTCGATCACGTGGAGGAGACCTGGCGCGTGTTCGGGAAGCACTATTGGGAATACGGAATCGCGCCCAACCGGCCGGCCTTCGAAGCGATGGGCCGCTACATGTTCGAGCAGGGCCTAGCGCCGCGCGTGGTCACGCCGGAGGAGATGTTCGCGGCGTGCGAATAGGGGGCGCTAATCGATTTCAAGGCGCCGATCGGTAGGATGGGTAGAGCTCTTGCGAAACCCATCACCGGCCTTTCAGTGGTCCGCGATGGGTTTCGCTTGCGCCCTACCCATCCTACGCCGAGGTCAATGCGCCCGGCGGATCGTCCACAAAATGGCGTTCGTCAGCATCTGCTGATAGCGCGGGTCGCGCCACACCGCCTCCTCATGGCCGAGCGCCGTATAGAACACGCGCCCGCGGCCATACGAGCGGGTCCAGGCGAGCGGCCAGCCATAGTCCTGCCGGTGCACGTTGGGCGCATCGAGGTCGACCGACGCCGGATCGAGACGCAGCAGGATGCGCGAGGTCTGGGCGTCGAGGTCGCGGATTTGATAGATCTCGTCATCGAGCGCAAACGAGGGTGCGAGAAAGCCGACCAGCGGGCTGGCGGGTTCGGCGACATCGACCGTCACCTTCTGGTGCCAGGGATGTTCGTTGAAATAGCCGCCGACGAGCTTTCGATACTCCGGCCACATGTAAAACGTGTCGGTGGCGGAATGGACGCCGAGGAAGCCACGGCCGGACCTTACGAAGGCGAGCAGCGCGGCCTTTTGGGCGTCGCTCATGGGCAGTTCGCCGGTCGTGAAGAACATCACGGCGGCATAGTGCCGCAGGTTTTCCGCGGTGAACGCCGCAACATCCTCCGTCGTCGTGACCTTGAAGCCACGGGACGTCTCGCCGAGCTGCTCGAGCACGGCCTGGGATGTCGCAATGACGTCGTGCCGGTAGCCGGCCGAGTGAGTGAAGTAGAGGATGCGGTTGGGCCAGTGCTCGGCCTGCGACGGCGAAACGGCAAACGCCGCGGCGAGCGCGACCCACAGCACGCCCGGGATTGCCGCGCGCGCGGCGCGGGCAACGACGACGGCGGCGGCTTGGAACGCAGCGGCTTGGAACGCAGCGGCTTGGAACGCAGCGGCTTGGAACGAGGTCCGGAAATGAATTCGACCGTTCGGGTTCATCACCCGCTCCCCTCGCAAGCCTGTCCGCCACGGAAATGCTGATGGCGCCAAGAAAATGGGTGCCCAGATACGCGCCCTCAAGATACGCGCCGCGGCGCGTGAATGCCAAGCGGCGTTCGCCGGCGAGCCGGACCGGCGGCTGCTTCCGCTCCGCCCTTTGAAGGGTGTATCGTTGCCCGCGCGCTGCCGTTCCGACGGGATTGGCGGGATTTCCGTCCATCACAAATCGACCCATCGTAGATCGGGCCATCGTAGATCGGGCCATCGCAAATCGGCGGCCACCGTGGCAGGCTTCGCTTCTTCGACGGCCGGTCTTTGTTTCGGCGCAAGAAAGTTGGCGGCAAAACGCCTTCCTGCGCAGGGCGCGCGGGGAAGCTCGGGAGGACTGCGATGTTCAAAGGCATGGCGGGTGCGGTGGCGCTGACGGTGGCCCTGATGATGGCGGTGCTGATGGCGGCGGCATCGCCCGCCGCGGCATTCGACGAAACGAAATACCCCGACCTGTCGGGCCAGTGGCGCAAGCCGCCGGGGATCGGCAACCAATGGGACCAGTCCAAGCCCCTCGGCCGCGCCCAGCAGCCGCCCTTCACGCCGGAATATCAGGCCGTCTTCGAGGCCAGCATGGCCGACCAGAGCGAGGGCGGGCAGGGCAATGACCCGCCGTCGCGCTGTGTTCCGTTCGGCATGCCGCGCATCATGACCGTGGTCTTCGAGCATGGAAATCATCGTCAAGCCGCAGACCACGCACATTCTGTTCGATCACTCCCTGCCGCGCCGCATCTACACCGATGGGCGCGACTGGCCGAGCGAGATCGAGCCGAGCTTTCTCGGCTATTCCATCGGCAAGTGGATCGATGAAGACGGCGACGGCCGCTACGACGTGCTGGAGATCGAGACCCGCGGCCTGAAAGGCCCGCGCACCTATGAAGGCACCGGCATGCCGTTTCACCAGGACAACGAGACCGTCCTCAAGGAACGCATCTATCTCGACAAGGCAAACCCGGACCTGCTGCGCGACGAGATCACCACGATCGACCACGCCCTGACCCATCCCTGGACCATCACCAAGACCTACCGGCGCGACCCCACGCAGATCTGGTTCCAGTGGAATTGCGCGGAGGACAATCATCACGTCCTGATCGGCAAGGAGGACTACTTCCTCAGCGCGGATGGCCTGTTGATGCCGGGCAAGCGCGACCAGGCGCCGCCGGACCTGCGATATTTCAGGTCATCGCGGAATTGACCGTGTCGGTGAGCGCCAAGGCCCACGCGATCGGAAATGCCCGCGGCCGGAAATGCCCGCTATCGCCACGGGCGCCCGGCGTGATACCCTGGCTTGTGCGATTGTGATTGGCGTCGCGGCCGAAATTTGCCGGCCGGTTCGCTACGGCGGAGACATCGATGGGAAAGGCGCTCGCATTTGCGATTGCCCTGGCCGGGGCGGGCCTGATGGCGGGCTCCGTGGCGGTGTTCGGCGTGCGCGCGCCGGCCAACCCGAGCACCGTCGAGCCGGTTTGGTCCGAGGTCAAATGGCCGTTCCTGCTGGACCAGTGGGGCATCGGCAAGGCCTTCACCTGCCAAGCGGCGGATTGCGGCGTCAAGGTCGATGTCTATATCCGGCCGAAGATCGGTTTCTGCAATTGCTCCACCGGCGTTTCCGACGACAGCGAACTCGAGCGGGTCGCCGACACCGAACTGGTGAGCCCGAACACCCGGCCGGTCGGCGCGAGCCGGCCCGTGAAGATCGGCTGGATGAATGGCTTGGTGCGGCCCTATTGGGTGTCCGAGGGTGAAGCCAGCGAAACCCTGCTGTCGGTCGCCTTCAATGACGAGTGCGATGTGGTGGTGGCGGTCGCCGCGCTCGGCGACGGCGATCGCTCCGTGATCGAGCCTGCCGTCATCGCCTTCCTCAGCAGCAATCCGATGGTGCTGTGGGCGAAGAAGGAACTCGGCCTGGAGTATGTGCGCCGCGATTGGTGAGGCGCCGCGCCCTCAATCGCCCCCCTTGAACGGCCGGCTCAAGAACCGCGATCCGGCCAACCCGTAGCGCCAGGGGCGTTCGACCGCCTTGGTAAGGCCGATTTGCGGGCCGGTCGCGATCTCCACGGGCGCGGTGCGCGCGTACAGCGCGAACGGCGGCCGGTCCAGCCGCAGGCCGTTATGGGCGTGGGTCACGGCCAGCGCCTCGCACAGCCGCCCCGGGCCCGCGCACAGAAGCCGTTCATCGGAAAGGCCGCGCCGGCGCCGCATCGTTGCGAGCCCGGTGACGGGCTGCAAGGCGCGGATCAGCACGGCACTGGCGCTGCCTTCACCCTCGCAGACGAAGTTGAGGCACCAGTGGATGCCGTAGGAGCGGTAGATATAGGCGTATCCGGGCGGCCCGAACATGACCGCATTGCGGTCGGTGCGGCCCGCGATAGCTGTGGGCGGCGGGATCGGTGTGGTGATAGGCCTCGACCTCGACGATCGCTCCGCCCACCCGATCGATCAGCAATGTTGCGCCGATCAGGTCCGGTGCGACTTCAAGGACACTGCGGTCAAAGAAGCGCCGCGTCAGCCGTTCCCGGGGGAGTGCAGAGGAATCACATATGTTGCGAGGTGGCAACATATTCACAACTTTTGGCATATTTTCCTGGGCGTGACCGACCCGCCCCTTTTCCGCCACAGCGCTGCATGATCTCGATACCGCACGTAGTGGCCGCAAGCGCACACGGCGGATCGACGTACGCGGGTCCGGAGTAGGGCACAGATTTCATGGACGCCAAGACCAGCCTCAAAAGCAGACTTCCCAGCCGTCACGTGACCGAAGGCCCGGAGCGGGCGCCGCATCGATCCTACTATTACGCCATGGGGCTGACGACCGAGCAGATCCACCAGCCTTTCGTGGGTGTCGCAAGTTGCTGGAACGAGGCTGCCCCGTGCAACATCTCGCTGATGCGCCAGGCCCAGGCGGCGAAAAAGGGCGTCGCGTCGGCCGGCGGCACCGCGCGGGAGTTCTGCACCATCACCGTGACCGACGGCATCGCCATGGGCCATGAGGGCATGAAATCGTCCTTGCCGTCGCGCGAGGTCATCGCGGATTCGGTCGAGCTGACCGTCCGCGGCCACGGCTACGACGCCCTGGTCGGGCTCGCCGGCTGCGACAAATCGCTGCCCGGCATGATGATGGCGATGTGCCGGCTCAACGTGCCGGCCATCTTCATCTACGGCGGCTCGATCCTGCCCGGCACGTTCAAGGGCAAGCCGGTCACGGTGCAGGACGTGTTCGAAGCGGTCGGCAAGCACTCGGTCGGCCAGATGTCCGATGAGGACCTGGAGACCCTGGAGCAGGTGGCGTGCCCGTCGGCCGGCGCCTGTGGGGCGCAGTTCACCGCCAATACGATGGCGACGGTCTCCGAGGCGATCGGGCTTGCGTTGCCTTATTCGGCCGGCGCTCCCGCCCCTTACGAATTCCGCGACCGGTTCTGCATGACTGCCGGCGAGCAGGTGATGGAGCTCATCAAGACCAACCTGCGGCCCCGCGCCATCGTCACCCGCAAGGCCCTCGAAAACGCCGCAGCGGTGGTCGCCGCCTCCGGCGGGTCGACCAATGCCGCCCTTCATTTGCCGGCCATCGCCCACGAATGCGGGATCACGTTTGATCTCTTCGATGTAGCCGAAGTGTTCAAACGAACGCCATATATCGCAGATTTGAAACCGGGCGGCCGCTATGTCGCCAAAGATTTATTTGAGGCTGGCGGTGTTCCGTTGCTCATGAAGACCTTGCTGGATCACGGTTTTCTGCATGGAGAATGCATGACCGTGACCGGCCGCAGCATGGCTGAGAATATGAAAAGCGTGGCGTGGAATGACGATCAGGACGTGGTCCGACCGGCCGACCGGCCTCTGCTTGCCACCGGCGGCGTCGTCGGGCTCACCGGCAACCTCGCGCCGGAAGGGGCGATCGTCAAAGTCGCCGGCATGGATAACCTGAAATTTACCGGCCCTGCGCGATGCTTCGACGGCGAAGAGAGCCTGCTTCGACGCCGTCAAGAACCGAAAATACAGCGAAGGCGAGGTGCTGGTGATCCGGTACGAGGGTCCCAAGGGCGGTCCCGGCATGCGGGAGATGCTCGCCACCACCGCCGCCCTGTATGGCCAGGGGATGGGCAACAAGGTGGCGCTCATCACCGATGGCCGGTTTTCCGGCGCCACCCGCGGCCTGTGCGTCGGCCATGTCGGCCCCGAGGCGGCGGTCGGCGGTCCCATCGCCCTTCTGCGCGACGGCGACATCATTGCGATCGATGCCGACAACGGCACGATCGAGGTTCGGCTGGACCAGGCAGAACTCGACCGGCGGCGCGCCGATTGGCGGCCGCGCGCGTCTGCTTTTTCCTCCGGATACATCTGGAAATACGCCCAGCAGGTCGGGCCGGCGCGCCAGGGAGCCGTCACCCATCCCGGCGGGGCAGTCGAGAAGTCGTGTTATGCGGATATCTGATCACATCTTACCCGTTGTGTTGTTTGCAGCCGGTTTTGGGTTCGCGTCGGCCTTTGCCTTCGACGGCACCCGTACGCCGGCCGACGTCGCGCCGGCGATCGGCGAGGCGCTCCCGCGCGGATCGGCCGGCGCTGCGGCGCTCGCCGGCGCGCTCCACGCGCCAAATCCGCTGCTAGGCAGCCAGACCTCGTCTGAGGCGTTCCAGTCGGGGACCAAGGCGCTGCGGGCCGGTGACACCAAGAACGGCGTCAATGCACTCGAATATGCCGCCGCCAACGGCCATACCGTCGCCCAGTGGAAGCTCGGCCGCATGTATGCCGACGGCGACGGCGTCAAGCATGACGACTTGCGGGCGTTCGAATATTTTCGCGGCATCGCCGATGCCCATGCCGAAGAGGCACCCGGCACGCCGCAGGCGCGGTTCGTCGCCAACGCCTTCGTGGCGCTCGGCAATTACTACCTCGAAGGCATTCCCGACACGGCGGTCAAGCCGGACATCGAGCGCGCCCGCGAGATGTACGCCTATGCGGCGTCCTATTTCGGCGATCCCGATGCGCAGTACCGCCTCGGCCGCATGTATCTCGACGGCAATGGCGGGCTGAAGGAACCCAAGCAGGCGGCGCGCTGGCTCTCGCTGGCGGCGCGCAAGGGGCAGTATCAGGCCCAGGCGGTGCTGGGAGCGATGCTGTTCAAGGGCGAATATACGCCGCGCCAGGCGGCCCGCGGGATTGATGTGGCTGACGCTCGCCCGCGACGGCGCATCTTCCCAGGAGACCTGGATCGCGCGACCTCTACGCCGCCGCCTTGAAACAGGCGACCGACGACGAGCGGGTCGCTGCGCTCGCCGACCTGGAACGCTGGCTCAAGGGCCGCCGGGACTGAGCCTGCTTCACGCGATCGCGAGTTCTACCCACACCGGCACGTGATCGGAAGGCTTCTCCCAGCCGCGCACGTGCTTGTCGATCCCGCTTGCCGTGAGCCGGTCGGCGGCCTGCGGCGACAGCATGACATGATCGATGCGGATGCCCCAGTTCTTCTGCCAGGCGCCCGCCTGATAGTCCCAGAATGAATAGACGCCCGCGGCGTCGGTGGTCGCCCGCACCGCGTCGGTGAGCCCGCGATTGACGAGGGCGCGGAAGCGGTCCCGGGTTTGCGGCAGGAACAGTGCGTCGCCGGTCCAGGCGGCGGGATTGTGCACGTCGGCGGCCGCCGGAATGACATTGTAATCGCCCGCCAGGACCAGCGGCTCTTGGTGCCGCAACCGCTCATCCGCGTAATCAATGAGACGCTCCATCCACCGGAGCTTATAGGGATATTTTTCGGTCAGCGGCGGGTTGCCATTGGGCAGGTAGATCGATGCGACGCGCACCGCGCCGGAACCTGTCGACACCACCGCCTCGATGAAACGGGCATGGTCGTCCGCCGCGTCGCCGGGCAGCCGCGGCGTTACCTCGTCGAACGGCAGCTTGGAAAGAATCGCGACACCGTTGAAGGTCTTCTGTCCATGCACGGCCACGTTGTATCCGAGCGCCTCGAACGGCTCCCGCGGGAACGCCTCGTCGACACATTTGGTCTCCTGCAGGCAGACGATGTCGGGCTCCCGTTCCCTGATCCAGGCGACAGCGTTATCCACACGCTGCTTGATTGAATTGACGTTCCAGGTGGCGATCCGCATGGGCCTGCCGAACATTGGTGATGCCCCGGTGATTCCCGGGAAGCGGCGAGCATGCCGCGGCCAAGCGCGCTTAGAAAGCGTCCAGGTCGGTTAATTTTTGACGGCGGAAGGGATCGGAGTGGGATCGGCGGCGTGCCGGCCGATATCTATAGAAATTTATGCTACGGTAATTTGGCAAAATTTGCGGCAACAGGTACAATAGCAAGTTAGCCGGCAAAATCGGCGCGCCCGCAAGCCCGGTTGGGCGAATCCAGCAAACCAAGCCCAGGCGGGACTAAGAACCTGGGTGGGGCGGAATAATGACCAAAGGCAAGGTGGTATTCGGCTTCGTGGTGGTGCTCGCCCTGGCGGGCGGTGCGGCGCGCTCGGGATTGCTCGGCGATCCGAACGAACTGGCGAAATGGTTCCCCCCGATCAAATGGTTCTCAGGTGACGGGGCGGCCGCACAATCCCAGCCGGCGGGCGTCCGCGCGGTTGCGGTCGAGGTCGCAACCGCGGTCAAGAAGAAGACCCCGGTCTTGCTGGAGGCGCTCGGCAACGTCACCACGATGGCAAGCGTCGCCGTCAAGTCGCGGATCGACAACGAAATCGTCGGCATCCACTTCACCGACGGCGCCTTCGTCAAGCAGGGCGATCTCCTGGTCACCTTGGACCCGCGTTCGCTGCAGGCGCAGATTACCCAGGCCGAGGCCGCCGTCGCCCGCGACCAGGCCCAGTTGGAAATGGCGGAGCGGGATCTGCGCCGCTACTCCGAACTGGTCGGCAAAGGGGCGACGCCGCAGCTCAATGTCGATAATGCGAAGACCCAGGGCGATACGCTGCGGGCCTCCATCCGGGCGGATAACGCGGCTCTGGAGAACCTCAAGGTCCAGTTGAGCTTTTGCTTCATCCGCGCCGCGATCAGCGGACGGATCAGCCAGGCCTCGGTGAAGGTCGGCAATTTTGCCCGCTCGGCCGACCTTGTCCCGATCGCGACCATCAACCAGATCGCGCCGGTCTACGTGACGATGATGGTGCCGCAGCGCAGCCTTCCGGACCTGCGCATCGCAATGGCGGAGAGCGATACCTCCGTCGCGGCCATCATTCCCGGCGAAACGCGCCGCGCCACCGGCACCATTGCGATGATCGAGAACGCCGTCGACCCCACCACCGGCATGGCGACGGTGCGCGCCAGTATGCCGAACGAGGATGAACTGTTATGGCCCGGGACGCTGGTCACCGCCCAGGTGACGCTGCGGACCGAGGATGCCGATCGTGGTGCCGTCGCTCGCGGTACAGGTCAGCCAGCAGGGCAACTTCGTCTTCGTGGTGAAGAATAACGTCGCCACCGTCACTCCGGTCAAGGTGGCGCGGTTGCTGGGTGCGGAGACCGTGATCGAATCCGGCCTCAACGACGGCGACGTGGTGGTTACCGACGGACACCTGTTGCTCACCGACGGGGCGCGGGTGACAGTGCGCGAACGCAAGGCGGGGGCATGACGTGAATATTTCCGAGGCCTGCATTCGTCGTCCGGTAATGACGACGCTGATCACTGCGTCGCTGATCGTTTTCGGTATTTTCGGTTATCGTCTGCTGTCGGTCGCGGCGCTCCCGGCGGTCGATTTTCCCACCATCCAGATCACCGCCACCTTGCCCGGCGCGAGCCCGGAAACCATGGGCGCGTCGGTCGCCGGTCCGATCGAGCGCCAGCTTTCGACCATCGCCGGCATCACCTCGATCACCTCGACATCGTCGCTCGGCCTCGCCAGCATCATCATCCAGTTCGACCTCAACCGTAACATCGACGGTGCCGCGCTCGACGTGCAGACCGCACTC
>CAVVCE010000152.1:0-28469 GCA_963746235.1 uncultured Alphaproteobacteria bacterium | reverse complement strand
ATGATTCGCCATTTTTTATCATAATAAACGTAGACTATGCAACGTATACACTGATTAGGGCAAGTTTTTCAATAGCGGATTTGGATCACAGATTTAAGCAAAATAGTGCCGTTGACCAATCAGATCGGCTAAAATTGATCTGAGATTTACGTTTTAACTTCTAAGCTGTAAAAACGTCACTGGATTTATAAATCCGAGATCAATTTCGTAAATCCGTGATTGAAAAACTCGGCCTGAAGATTTTATTGACAAGCACGGTGTAATAGGCTACGTGTAAAGCCAAATTCGCGACTGACTTTTTCTCAACCGACTCGAAAATAGACGAAACGACTAAAATGACTCATGGTCATGGACATTTTTTCGAAATGGATTTGAAGATTTCCGTGCATGTCTGTTATGTTATATCCCTCGCTATTATACTTGCCATAGCACGCTTGTATACGCATGCCCCCAATATTGATTAGGAGTTTTACGCTTAGGCCGTGAATGAAATAAGATTTCTATCAGCAATTTGCCAATTAAAATTCAAATTTAACAGAATTCAACTACTTTCGTAAATGAAATACTATATTAACAAATTGAATAGCTTTGATGCCCATTGATTAGCACTTTTGCGCTTGCGCCGTGAAGAAAATAACATTTCGATGGAGCAATTTGCCAATCATAATTCAAATTTAAACTGAATTTTAATATTTGCATAAAAGGAGTATTATATTAACATTTGAATAGCTTTAACCCTTTAACTCCCATAGCCGTTGCTTTTGAGACGACCCCTTCAAATTCTAATATGCTTGTTTACTTTTTCTGCACTCTTTTTCAGTTTGTCTGCTGCATAAAATGCAATGCCGGCGGGCGGCGCCCCGCCGGCATTGCATTTTATGCAGCAGACAAACTGAAAAAGCGTGCAGAAAAAGTAAACAAGCATACTAGAATTTGAAGGGGTCGTCTCAAAAGCAACGGCTATGGGAGTTAAAGGGTTAATGCCATCGATGTCAGCCTTTGCGGTTTGATCAAGGCGCACAGTGCGAAGACTCACGAAAACGTCTAAAACTCATGCAAGCTGCGCCTATTTCCTCATTACAGTATTTGAAATTGCGTGACAGAAATATTTGAATCGCAATGTCACTTAATTGCACGAATCCATTCGACGCTTCGAATCGCAACGGGCCTAAATTGATTAGCAATTTGCGATGCTGGGAATCTACCCCTGGCTATAAACCAGTGACGCAGGAATGATCTGGCGAGTGGGGGGCAAGGGGTGCAAAAAATAATTTTGTGACAAAACGTGCTCTTTCTGTAATTGGGCCAAAATTCACAGCTGAGACTAAGCTTACTCATGACGGTGGCGGGGGGGGCATTCAAGACGTAGCATTCAAGTAATTTTCAATGCTGCCCGCCTCCTGTCCCGCGGGAGGGCGGAAACTGGGGGGGAGGCAAAAGCTATGCATCTCCCCCACGCCAGTGGCTGGAGGGGGCATGCATTGCCTCCCTGCTCCGCCCTTTTCCTGCGGCGCTGCCACAGACAGACATGCATGTAGAACCATTTATTGACCGAACCAGACGAATGCTGCTGCAAATGTATGTCCTCGGTTCGCGGCATTAAGATGTATATCAGTTTCAAAGAACAATAAATTCAATAATCAAATAATTTATCCGCTTAGGCTTTTGCATGTGAAAACCCAAAAATGAACTGTTTCAAATTATGATATGGTTAGGTTTAGGGGTTAGGGCTAGGGCGAGTGTTAGGGTTAGGGTTAGTATTAGGGTTAGTTTTAGGGTTACGGTAAAGTAATTTTGCTGACGTGTAAAAAAGGCGGGGTTATGGCAAAGTAATTTTGCTGAAGTAAAGGGCGGGTATCGCTGACGTAATGGGCGAGCTTACAGCGCGCGCGCTGACGCGAGATGTGAACTTCCGGCCAGCTAGGGGAGCTGCACGCACAGTTACATGTAGCTAGGAGACGGACTGCTGCTATATACACCGTGTTTCATAAAAACGGGGCCCAGTCGAATAATCGTTATATCTCAAGGAATTCTCAATAAATTTTTCTGAAACTTTGAACGTAACAGGCCTAGGGTCTTATACAGCTGCTTGTAAAATGTTTATTTGGATTTCCTTAGAGTTCGCTTTTAATCGTAAGCCTAACCTATTGCGTCGTTTCCGGTTGCAGACGCTGCTTTGTTTATCATTTAAAATGTCGCTTAACGAAGAGGACAATGTTGTGATCAATTTTTTAAGACAAAATAAGAATTACAGCTTTTTTCAGCAGAATTTTCAGTTATAATGCATTCACAGTTTGTGTTAAAATTGACTAGCAAGAATGGCGAACCGCGATGTTGTAAGCTGGACGATATCAATCGCCGCCGAACGCGATTTTGATCTCCTATCGGCCATTCAAGTTCGACGTAAGGAGTTGGCGTCGCGTCACTTTTACATTGATGATTGAGTAGCACGTAACTCCCAATGCCCCTAGGCTGGTTAGGGCCAATATTCGTGGATAGCCGAACAACGAGATTACAATGGCATTTTGGAGCGGCGCAAAGCTGAAGACCGAACTGCCAAGGCGCAGCCTAGTTACTGACTATGATCAGGCAAGGGTTGATTGTGCTGCCTACACATTGCGAATGGGGCGGCAATATTACGTTTCAGCGTCAGAAGATACATCACCAACGAACAAAATCGAGAAACTGAAAGACGGCGAATGCGCCGCAATTCCTGCGGGCCAATTTGCTTTTCTGCTTACCGAGGAAATTGTCACCGTGCCCCCAGGCGTCATCGCCTTTATTTCGATGAAATCCGAATTCAAGTTTCGCGGCTTAGTTAATGTGTCTGGATTTCATGTGGACCCGGGATTTTCTGGACCTTTAAAATTTGCCGTATTTAACGCAGGGCCGTCGACGATCTGTGTCAAGCAGGGGGAAGAGTTGTTTCTGATCTGGTACGCCGATCTCGACAGCGAGGATGCCGAAAATGTAAAGGGCACGAAAGGTAATAACCTATATGCACAGGGCATCAGCACGCGCGACATTAGTGCAATTTCTGGTGCAGTGAGAACATTAAATGTTTTGGCTGGGAAAGTAGATCAGTTAGAAGGAACCCAAAGCTGGATGAAAGTTGCACTCTCTGCGTTGAGCTTACTCGCGGTGATAATCACAGCGATGACGGTTTTCTTGGCGCAAGAGGGCGTAAGGTCCTTTCTTTCAAAGGTGGGCGCATGGCTGGATGTGCATTTCTGAGGCGAGACGACTGAGGCCGTATTTTGAGGTTATGAGATGCCAACCATCGTGAGCGGAAGCACCGTCGTGGACGCGTGGAAGGCTGGATGCCAAGCTGTCCTAGGGGTTCAACACCATCGCGTAAGAAACCTGATTACCGAGATCAAAAGCCCAACGCTTTCCAACCCAATTTGGCTTCAAAGCTACAATCCGATGTCCGTTGGGGCTGATGACCGGCTCTCGGTAACGGCAAAAGTTCTATTCCCAGCCGCCCCCCGACTAAATGGCGAGTTGCGAGAGCAGTATTATGCAAGATGGGCCACAGTTCTGCGTCGTGGGAGAAAAAGTGGAAAGCTTCATTCTAGCTGGGGCTCAACGTACTTTGAACGATTGTTGTCGCTCGACGGATCGGATAACCAGATTGAGCGTGCAATTCATGCACTAACCACGTGGCAGCGAAAGGAGACTGCAATTGTAATGCACCTTTCGGCGCCGCATATTGACCGTCTTAAGCCTATTGGAAGTCCATGTTTGCAATTTGTCGAGGTGCTTTGGGACGCCGACGATACAATCCATCTTGTTGCCCTTTATAGAAATCATGATTTCCTAAAGAAGGCCCTAGGTAACTTTATCGGACTAGGGAGGCTGCTCGCCTTCATCGCCCATGCGGCCGACAAAAAGTCGGGTACGCTCACTTGCCACTCAGTTAGAGCTTACTGCGATAGTGCCCCCAAGCTTCGTCAGCTTGTCGCTCAATGATACCGGAAATTCAACGCACTGCAGAATTTGAGTGCCTCGTCAAAGAGGCCAAGGGATGCCTCGCATGCATCCGGATGAGTGGGAGCCAGCGCGTAATTGGTCACGCAAGCGGCGGTATAGATGCACCAATCATGTTCGTCGGGGAAGCCCCTGGACGATTAGGAGCGGATGCATCAGCAATACCATTTCATGGCGACAGAGCAGGCGACAACTTTGAAAGCCTCATCGAACAGGTTGGTCTCAGCCGACACGATTGCTTCATAACCAACGCCATTCTTTGCAATCCCAAAGACGAGAAAGGAAACAACGCAACGCCGAACCGGGCGGAGATCGCGAGTTGTGCTCAGTTCCTAAAACGGCAGATAGACATTGTTAATCCCCGCATTGTCGTAACCCTTGGAGCCCAGGCGCTCTCGGCACTCGGTTTGATCGAACGTCATGACCTGGACTTGGTCAGTGGCGTTCGAAAGAAATGGAATTGGTATGGACGGATTCTCGTTCCACTGTATCATCCGGGTCAGCGTGCTATGCTCCATAGGAGCTTTCTCAATCAGCTCGCGGACTATCAGTTCGTCGCAGAGACACATCGCAAGCTGGCAGCGAAGCGAAAGCCAAACGTCCTGCCGACGTTGGCGCTGGTGACCCAGATTGCACGGCAGTTGCTTTTGATCTGCGGTCCCCTCTCTTATTTTTCGGTGCACAAATTGTTTTATCTCGTTGAGTATGAGCACTATCGGAGGTCGCATAGGCGGATGACGAATTGCTATATCATTCGCCAAAAAGACGGACCTTACGTCGTCGAGCTCAATATTAGAAAATTGAAGAAGGCTTTACCGGGGCTAAAGATTTGGAGCGAAGGAGTTGTTTTGATGCTTAGCCTGTCCGATGAATTATCTTTGTTTGCAAACGGCGCAACGCACTCGGAAGCCGATGTCCCCCTCAACGCGGATATCTTGAACCACGTCTGTATCCGCTATGCGCGGCGCAACGACGAGGACTTAAAGCGAATTGTATACTTAACTGCTCCTATGCGTCATATTCTCCGTCGTGAGAAATACGGCCGACAAAATTTATTCAACGTTCCCGTCGATTTCTCCGTCATCAATTCGAGGCTGTCTTCGGAGACAACCAAATAGAAAGGGCAGCAAAAACGAGGTACGCGCGCTTGAACGCGGTTGCGGTACGAGTATGCGGTAAGCCGGCCCGCCGCAAGACGCAAACGATGCAGCCGATGCCGCCATCTCGTCGCAACCTGTTTGCCTGGATCACCGCCGCCGCGGCGGTCGGCGGTGCGGCCGGCTGGTTGCGCTCCCTGATGTTGAACTATCATGACGGACCGGTGTCGGACCATTTCGACGGAACCCGGTTCCGCGATCCCCATGGCGCGCCGCCGAAAGGCGCCCTCGACATGGTGCGGTGGCTCGCTTCCGGACGCGGCGAAAAATGGCCGGAATGGGCGCCGAGCCCGTTTACGGACCGCCCGCCCATCCGGGTTGCCGGATCGGCGCTCCGGATCGGCTTCGTCGGGCATGCGACGCTTCTCATCCAATCGGGAGGCATCAACCTGCTGTGCGATCCGGTGTGGTCCGAGCGTGCCTCGCCGGTCGGCTTTGCCGGCCCGAAACGGGTCAACGATCCCGGCATCGCGTTCGACGCATTGCCGCCGATCGACGCGGTGCTGGTGTCCCACGGCCATTACGATCATCTCGACGTCGCGACGCTGTCGCGGCTGGCTGCCGCCCACCGGCCGCGGGTCATCACGCCGCTCGGCAACGACGCCGTGATGCGTGCCCACGATCCCGCCATCGCGGCGGAAGGCTTCGACTGGCACCAGAGGGTCGTGGTCGCCCCCGATCTTGCCCCCGATCTTGCCGTCACCCTGGTTCCGTTGCGGCACTGGTCGGCGCGCGGCCTGTTCGACCGCAACAAGACGCTATGGGCAGGCTTCGTCGTCGAAACGCCCGCCGGCCGCATCTATCACGTGACCGATTTCGGGCTATGGCGACGGCCTGAGATTTCGCGAGGCGCGCGAGCGCTACGGCCCGTTCCGCCTCGCCATCCTGCCGATCGGCGCCTATGAGCCGCGCTGGTTCATGCGCGACCAGCACATGAACCCGGAGGAAGCGGTGCGGGCCTTCGGGGATTGCGGCGCCGAACTGGCGCTCGCCCATCATCACGGCACGTTCAAGCTCACCGACGAAGCCATCGATGCGCCGGCGATCGAACTCACCCGGGCGCTGGACGCCGCGGGGATCGATCGGGACAGGTTCCGCGTGCTCCGGCCGGGACAGGCCTGGGAGATTGATCACTTGAGCGGGACGTAGACCTCGATCACCAAGTCGTCTTCCGGCGTCGTGACCGGATCTTTCATGTACTGCTCGACGAACAGATCCTTGGCTTCGAGCTGCTTCTCGTCGAGATAGTTGGTGATCGCCTCGTAAGTCGTGTCCATGGCGTCATAGGAGCCGCGATGGACGAATTTGAGGGCCTTGCCCGCGGGCGACTTGCCGACCGTGATCCCGCTGTCCGCCGGCAAGGTGGGCGCCTGCGCCACCGGTACCGCCGCCTGGAACTGGAAGCCGGTGTCGTCGGTCGCGGTATAGATCGTCATCGGCGCTCCGTTCGCCTTGAGACCCTGCTTGGCCATGGCGCCATATACGTTCTTGAAGCCGCCGATGATGGTGTCGAAGGCGGAATCCCACATTCCGGAACCGGCGATATAGACGATGGTCTTTTCCACCAGCGTCACCTCCTCGCCGAACGGATCGTCCGAGGTGGCTGCCGGGGGAGCCGTCGCCGGCGGCGCTTGCGCTGACGCGGGCGAGAGGACTGCAAAGCTCACCGCCGCGGCAACAGCCGCGGACAACCACCAAATTCGTGAAAAAATCATCGGTTTCTCCCCGGCATCGCCCCGTTGGCGAAGCCAGCAAAAGACGCGCCGGCTGCAACCCCGATATTACACGATGCAGTGATCGGCTGGCGATTTATTCGTTCCAACCCTATAAGCAGGGCAACTCTATACGCAGAGATAGTCGGCAAGATCGAGGCATGAACGCGCTCGCCAACCATTCCTTTATCAAAATGAACGGTCTCGGCAACGAGATCGTTGTCGTCGACATGCGCGCGCGGCCCCACGCGATCACCGCCGCGGATGCCCGCGCCGCCGCCGCCGCGGCGCCCTATGATCAGCTCATGGCGGTCTATCCGCCCCGGGCTGCCGGGACCGATGCCTTCGTGCGCATCTACAACAATGACGGCTCGGAGGCCGGCGCGTGCGGCAATGGGATGCGCTGCGTCGCCGACATCCTGTTCAAACAAAGCGGAAATTCCACGCTGACCATGGAGACCCGGGCCGGCCTCTTGGCCTGCTTTAAGGGCGAGGCGCCGCTGACCTCCACGGTCGACATGGGGCAGCCCCGCTTCCATTGGACCGAGATCCCGCTGGCCGAGGAGTTTTTCGACACCAGGGCGATCGAGCTTCAGATCGGGCCGATCGATCATCCGATTTTGCATTCCCCCTCTGCGGTAAGCATGGGTAATCCCCATGCCGTGTTCTGGGTCGACGATGTCGACGCCTACGATTTGGGCAGGATTGGCCCATTGCTGGAGCACCATCCGATCTTCCCGGACCGCGCCAATATTTCGCTCGCCCGGGTGGTCTCGCGCGAGCACCTGGTGGTGCGGACCTGGGAACGCGGCGCCGGCCTCACCCGGGCCTGCGGCTCGGCTGCCTGCGCCGCCGCGGTGTCTGCCGCGCGCACCGGGCGGACCGGCCGCAGGATCACCGTCACGCTTCCCGGCGGCGATCTCGCGATCGCGTGGCGGGAGAGCGACGACCATGTGCTGATGACCGGGCCGGTCGAATACGAGTTCGAAGGCCGGTTCGACCCGGCGCTGTTCGAAGCAGGCGCGGTCCGATGAGCGTCGATGTCGTCACCTTCGGCTGCCGCCTCAACACCTATGAATCCGAGGTGATCCGGCGCCATGCCGTCGCGGCCGGCCTCACCGATGTGGTCGTGGTCAACACCTGCGCGGTGACCGCCGAAGCCGAGCGCCAGGCCCGGCAGGCGATCCGCAGGGCAAAGCGCGAGCGGCCGCAGGCCCGCATCGTCGTGACCGGATGCGCGGCGCAGACGAGCCCGGAGCGCTTCGCCGCGATGGCGGAAGTGGACCGCGTCATCGGCAATGACGACAAGATCGCGGGCGAGGCGTGGATCGCGGCGCGCGAGGCCTTGGCGCGACCGCCCGATTTCGGCATCGGCGGCGAGCAGAAGATCGTCGTCAACGACATCATGTCGGTGAAGGAGACCGCCGCCCATCTGATCGAAGGGCTGGAGGGCAAGAGCCGCGCCTATGTCCAGGTCCAGAACGGCTGCGACCACCGCTGCACCTTCTGCATCATTCCGTTCGGGCGCGGCAACTCGCGTTCGGTGCCGATGGGCGAAGTGGTGACCCAGGTCCGCCGCCTCGCCGACAACGGCTATCGCGAGGTGGTCCTGACCGGCGTCGATCTCACCAGCTATGGCGCCGACCTGCCGGGCACGCCGAAGCTCGGCACGTTGGTGCGGCAGATCCTGCGCCATGTGGGCACGCTCGCGCGGCTGCGCCTGTCCTCGCTCGACTGCGTCGAGATCGACGACGAGCTGTTCGCGGCGTTCGCCGAGGAGCCGCGCCTGATGCCGCACCTGCATCTCTCGCTGCAGGCCGGCGACGACCTCATCCTCAAGCGCATGAAGCGCCGGCATTCGCGCGCCGCTGCGGTGGCGCTGTGCGAGCGGCTGCGGCGGTTGCGGCCGGGCATGGTGTTCGGCGCCGACATCATCGCCGGCTTTCCCACCGAAGACGAGGCGATGTTCACGCGCTCGCTCGACCTCGTCGGCGATTGCGGGCTCACCTACCTGCATGTGTTTCCGTACTCGCCGCGGCCGGGAACGCCGGCGGCGCGCATGCCCCAGGTATCGCGCGACATCGCCAAGGACCGCGCCCGGCGGCTGCGCGAAGCGGGCGACGCGGCGCTGCGCCGTCATCTCGACGGCGAGGTCGGCGCGCGGCGCCTGATGCTCACCGAGACCAACGACAGCGGCCGCAGCGAGCACTTCACCCCGGTGCGGTTCGACCGGCCGGTCGAGCCGGGCATCGTCATCGACGCCGCGGTGACCGGCCATGACGGCCGCCGCCTCATCGCGACGTAAAGTCAGGGGAATGGGACATGTCCAACACAGGCGCGACGAACGGATCGGACTCCCACATCGTCACCACGGTGGCGCAGCTCGAGGCGCTCTACGACAAGCCGTTCGGAGGGTCGATGGTGAAGGAGATCGACCACGTCAACGCGCATTATCGCGCCTTCATCGAGGCGGCACCATTCTTTGCCATGGCGACCAGCGGCCCCGACGGCCTCGACTGCTCGCCCCGCGGCGACCCGCCGGGCTTCGTGCGCGTTCATGACGAGAAGACGCTGCTCGTCCCCGACCGTCGCGGCAACAACCGCATCGACAGCCTGCGCAACCTTCTCGACAATCCCCGCATCTCGTTGCTGTTCCTGATCCCGGGCTGCGGCGAAACCATCCGCATCAACGGCCGCGCCGTGATCTCGACCGATCCGGATCTTTGCAGGAGCTTCGTCTTCAACGACAAGACGCCGCGCAGCGTCATCATCGTCACCGTCGAGCGGGTCTACTATCAGTGCGCCAAGGCGATCGCGCGCTCCAGGCTGTGGGACCCGGCGACCCGGGTCGACCGCAAGACCCTGCCGACCCCGGGCGCCATCCTCGCCGGCCTCACCAACGGCGCGATGGGCGGCCCGGAGCACGACCGCACCGCGCCGGAGCGTCTCAAGGCGACGATTTATTGACGTTGGGCGCGGCGTCCGCGATCGTGCGAAACAACGGCGCCGTCGTTCCGCCCGGTTCCACTTCGGACGTGATTGTGCTCTAAGCGCGGAAATGCTTCGACAGCTTGAGGCTCTGCGCCTGGTAGTTGGAGCCGATGCCTTCGCCGTAGAGCGTGTCCGGGCGCGCCAGCATCTTCTCGTAGACGAGGCGGCCGACGATCTGGCCGTGCTCGAGGATGAACGGCACTTCGCGCGAACGCACCTCGAGCACGGCGCGGGAGCCGCGGCCGCCGGCGCCGGCATAGCCGAAGCCGGGATCGAAGAAGCCGGCGTAATGCACCCGGAACTCGCCCATCAGCGGATCGAACGGCACCATCTCCGCGGCGAAGTCGGGCGGCACCTGCACCGCCTCCTTGGATGCGAGGATATAGAACTCGTCGGGGTCGAGGATCAGGCTTTCGTCGCGCCGCGCCCGGATCGGCTCCCAGAACTCGCCGATGTCGTAGCTCGCGCGGCGGTCGACATCGATCAGGCCGGTATGGCGCTTGGCGCGGTAGCCGATGAAACGGTCGGCGCCGAAACCGCGGAGATCGACGCCGACCGGCACGCCGTCGGAAAGGTCGGGCGCCGGCGTGTCGACCAGCCGCTCCCGCTCGTGCAGCGCCGCGAGCGCCGCGCCCGCCAGCATGGCGTGGCCGTGGCGGAACCGGATCTGCGACAACCGCGAGCCCTCGCGCACCAGCACCGGAAAGGTCCGCGGGCTGATCTCGGCATAGAGCGGGCCGTGATAGCCCGGCCCGATGCGGTCGAAGCCGCGGGTGGCGTCGGCGATGACGCGGGTGAAGACGTCGAGCCGGCCGGTCGAGCTTTTCGGATTGGCGGCGCCGGCGATGTCGGGCGGCAGAGCGAGGCTTTCGAGCAGCGGCACGATGTAGACGCAGCCGGTCTCCAGCACGGCGCCGTCGCCGAGCGGGATCTCGTGCAGCTTCAATTCGTCGATGCGTTCGGCGACGGTCGACTCCGGCCCGGGCAGGAAGCTCGCGCGCACGCGATAGGCGACCTCGCCGAGCCGCAGGTCGATGCTCGCAGGCTGAATCTGGTCCTCGACCGGTTCGGCCGCGGGGATGATCGCGCCCATCTTGATGAGGGCCGAGATCATGCGGTCGGGCAGGATGCCCTTGTCGTCGGCGCGCAAGCTCAGCGACACGTTGTGCCCATTTGGACCTCGTCCCGCCGCGCATCTCTTCGTGAGGTGCCGGAGCCTCTGCCGATCTAGCCGATGGCCGGCTTGACGGAAAGGCCGACCGCGCCTATGAGCTTCGTTATCCCGTGGTCATTTGAGCCGGCCGGCTTGCAGCCACGTTAAACAAATCGCTAAAAGGCCGGGGACGCGTGTGCCCGGCCTATGGGGATTGTCCCCCGGCCGGGTTTTTTATTGGCCGAAGGAGGCCGTAATGTCCGCGTCCCGCGATCCGCATTCCGACACCCTGCACCCGATCCCGAAACTCGCCTGATCCATGCGGGAACGCTGCGCTCGCAGTTCGGCGAAACCTCGGAGGCGCTGTTTCTCACCCAGGGCTTCGTCTATGACAGTGCCGAGCAGTGCGAGGCGCGGTTCATCGGCACCGAACCGGGCTATCTCTATTCCCGCTTCTCCAATCCGACCGTCAACATGTTCGAGACGCGAATGGCCGCGTTCGAAGGCGCGGAGTCCGCGCGCGCCACCGCGAGCGGCATGGCCGCCGTGCACAACGCGGTGATCGGGCAGGTCAAGGCCGGCGACCACGTCGTCGCCGCCAAGGCGTTGTTCGGCTCGTGCCGCTGGGTGGTGGAGGATTTCCTGCCCCGGTTCGGCGTCGCCTCGACCCTCGTCAACGGGCTCGATCTCGACGAATGGCGCCGCGCAATCCGGCCCAACACCAAGGTGTTGTTCCTGGAGAGCCCGACCAATCCGACCCTCGAGGTGCTCGACATCGCCGCCATTGCGGCGATCGCCCATGACGCCGGCGCCAAGCTCGTGGTCGACAACGTGTTCGCCACGCCGATCTTCCAGTCGCCGCTCGCGCTCGGCGCCGACTGCGTCGTCTATTCCGCGACCAAGCACATCGACGGCCAGGGCCGCTGCCTCGGCGGCATCATCCTCGCCGCGGAGAAGTTCATCCAGGACCACATCCACAACCTGCTGCGCCAGAGCGGGCCGGCGATGTCGCCGTTCAATGCCTGGGTGCTGCTCAAGGGCCTGGAGACGCTGCCGCTGCGGGTCGGGCGCCAGACCGCCAATGCGGGCGTGATCGCCGACCTGCTGGCGGGGCACCCCAAGATCACCCGGCTGATCTATCCGGGCCGCGCCGACCACCCGCAGGCCGCGACCATCAAGAAGCAGATGCGCGGCGGCTCCAACCTCGTCGCCTTCGAGATCAAGGGCAGCAAGCCCGGCGCATTCCGCTTCCTCAATGCCTTGAAGCTGGTGCGCATCACCAACAATCTCGGCGACGCCAAAAGCCTCATCACCCACCCCGCGACGACCACCCACCAGCGCCTGACGCCGCAGGCGCGTGCCGAGCTCGGCATCACCGACGGGCTGGTCCGGCTCTCGGTCGGGCTCGAACACCCCGACGATATCGCCGCCGACCTGGCTGCCGCGCTGGAAAAGGTGTGAGGTCGCTGCTCCCTCCCCGTCTTCAGGGAGGGCCGGGGTGCGGTCTTTTTGTTGCTCGGCCGAGGCCCCACCCGACCTCGCTGCGCTCGGCCACCCTCCCCGAGGCCGGGGAGGGATTCAGGCCTTCCGCTATGCGTTTTTTACCCGCTTTTAAGCCTGTCAGGCGGCCAAACGACGCTACGTCGCAATAACTTAATTCCTCGCATCCATCTTCCCCAACGCCCGGACAAGCATTAAATTCGGCGCATCCGGGTGATACGGCCGTCGGCCGCTGCCCCCTGGCGCCCCAGGTCACCTCGGGCGAACGAAAGGACCTTCCAATGTCGGATTTCGACCGGAACTATGCCACCCTGCGCGGCGTAGGGACCGATCGCGCGGTCGCCTATGATATGGGGCTGCGGGCCCATATGATCCGCGTGTACAACTACATGGCGAGCGGCGTCGCGCTGACCGGCGTGGTCGCCTGGCTCACCTATCAGATGGCGGTCGTGACCAGCGCGTCCGGCGCCATCGTCGGACTGACGCCGTTCGGGCAGGCGATGTTCGGCAGCCCGCTCAAATGGGTGCTGATGCTCGCCCCTCTCGCCTTCGTGTTCTTCCTGAGCTTCCGGATCGGGAGCTTGCAGGTGGGGACGGCGCGGCTGTTGTTCTTCGTCTATGCCGGGCTTGTCGGGTTGTCGCTCGCGATCATCTTCATGATCTATACGCAGACCTCGATCACGCGGGTGTTCTTCATCACGGCGGCCTCGTTCGGCGCGCTGAGCCTCTATGGCTACACCACCACGCGCAGTCTCAACGCCATGGGCTCGTTCCTGATCATGGGCCTGTTCGGGCTCATCATCGCGAGCCTCGTCAACATCTTCCTCAAGTCGAGCGGGCTCGACTGGGCGCTGTCGGTGATCGGCGTGCTGATCTTCGCCGGCCTGACTGCCTGGGACACCCAGAAGATCAAGGAGTTCTTCGATCCCCAGGATGACGGCACCGTCGCCGGCCGCAAGGTGGTGATGGGCGCGCTGTCGCTCTATCTCGACTTCATCAACATGTTCATGATGATGCTTCGGCTGTTCGGCGACCGTCGCTGAAGTCCACATCATCTCGAACCGTTGTGCGCGCGCCCCGGGTAACCGGGGCGCTTTTTTTCGGCCCCCCGGCGCGACTGCGCTGCATCGCGTCGCGGGCTTCCGGATGGTCGGAACGCTCAAAGCCGTCGGCCACAAGTTCGGCCGCTGGGTCGACACCGTGCTCATGCAGCGTCCGCTCGGCGCGGGCGCCACGACGCAGCCGTAACGGTCAGTTCGCCACCACGCAAAGCGAGCGGTCGATGGCGCGCAGCACGCGGTCGAGCTCGGGCCCGCGCCGCACGATCAGTCCGGTCGCCGAAATGACGCTGTAGGCGCCTTGCCGGCGTGCCAGGCGGGGATTTTTCTCGATGCGATAGATCGGCACTTCCGAAGTCCGGCGGAACACCGAGAACACGGCGCGATCCTTCAGAAAGTCGATGGCGTAATCGCGCCATTCGCCGGCAGCGACCTGGCGTCCATAGAGACCGAAGATGCGGCTGAGCTCGCGCCGGTCGAAGGTGACGCGGGCGGTGGCGGTGGGGGGCGGCGCGATGCCCGCAAGCTCGCCGCCCTGGTGCTGGCTCGGATCGATTTCGCCGGGACCCATCATGCGGCGCCTCCTTTCATGGGAGTGTCATGATCGCGCCGAAACCGCATCTGCGGCAAGGGCCTCGCTTGCACGTGCGACAAATAAATTGCTGCGCCATTCCGGCGCAGCAATGATCACGCATTCGTTAGCCCATCCATAATGATGCCAAATTTAGGCCGCCCCTCGGACTTGCTCGATTGCGATATCCGGGTTGCCTAAGGGTCCGGCGCGATACGGGTTCGGAACCCCCAGCCCCCCAGCCCCCCGAGCTTGTATGGCCCGGACCCCGGGCAAATGTTTCAAGGACGGAATTGGCGGGCCGGGTTTTTCTGGCCCGTTTTTTTATTTGCGGCAAAAGCTTTTTTCCCCGGCGAGTCCGAAGCAAGGTCGGCCTTCGCACGCAGCCTGCGGGACTTGCTGTGGGGCTGTGGGGAGCGACAGGCGTCTCGCGCGCGACGACAGTCGCGACGACAGTGCAGCGCGAAATCGGGCGCAGGATTTCAGTGCAGCGCAGCGAGCGAAGCGCCGAGCATCGGGCCGGGCTTGTCGGCGCTGCCCCCTTGCACGATGACGGCTACGGCATCGACCCCGGCGGACTTGATGGCGTCGACCGGCACGCTGAAGCTTTCGCTCTTGCCCGTCCACGCGCCGAGCCTGATCCAGCGCCGCACCACATTGGTGTAGGTAATGGTGCGGCCGTGATTTTCGCCGCGGCCGATGCCGACCGGCACCGCGCGGCTGACCGGACACAGCCACACCTCGCCGGCGGACGCTTCGCCGCTCGCCCTGGGAACGGTGACCGTCAGGCGATCGTCGCCGAACGCAAGCTGGACCGGCACCGGCAGGGCTTGCGTCTTCTGATGGCTTTGCGTCACCGCCTTTTCGATCTCGGCGCGGTCGCTGCCCAACGCCTGCAATACGCCGTTGATGACGACCTGCGGGGTGTAGACCTCGCGATCGCCGCGCATCTTGGAATAGGCCTTCTGGCGGGCGGTGTGGCCGGGGCTCGCCAGCGTATCCTTCCAGCCGAGATAATCCCAATAGTCGATCGGCAGGCTGAGCGTGATCAGCGACGGATCGTTCTTCAATTCGGAGAGCAGCTTGTCGGCCGCGGGGCAGGACGAGCAGCCCTGGCTGGTGAACAACTCGATCACGGCGCGCGGCTCAGCCTGCACAGCCGTGCCGGCGGCACCGAGCAGAACCGCACCGAGCAGGGCCGCATCGATCGCGCCGATGAGCAGCTTGGTCATGCCGATTGCCTCCCTGATACACCAACCCGCTGGAGCATGACGCCGACGTTTCGGATACGACCATGCTCCCGATCGAAGACTTCGGAGTGGAGCCTCGTCGGACTCCAAACCGTAGCGCGCCCCTCGCCTTCATTACGTCGCGGCGCGCTCATCCGCCACTCACTTCGAGGTGAGCGATGCCATAAAAAAGCCGCCGCGGTCTCCGCGGCGGCGCTGACCTGGTGGAATGATTGCGGCCTCACGCGGCGAGGTGGCGCAGCACATATTGCAGGATGCCGCCGTTCTTGAAGTATTCCAGCTCGTCGAGGGTATCGATGCGGCAGATGAGCGGCACGCGCTTGAGGGTGCCGTCGCCGCCGACGATCTCGGCGATCATGCGCTGGTGCGGCTTGAGGTCGCCATGCAGGCCGCGGATCGTGACCGTCTCGTTGCCCTTGAGGCCGAGGGACTGCCACGAGCTGCCTTCTTCGAACACCAGCGGAATCACGCCCATGCCGATCAGGTTCGAGCGGTGGATGCGTTCGAAGGACTGGCACACGACGGCGCGGATGCCGAGCAGGATGGTGCCCTTGGCCGCCCAGTCGCGCGACGAGCCGGTGCCGTATTCCTTCCCGGCGAACACGACGAGCGGCACGCGCTCGGTCTTGTATCGCATAGCAGCATCGTAGATCGGCATCTGGTCGCCGGACGGATAATGGATCGTCACGCCGCCCTCGACGCCGGGGATCATCTGGTTCTTGATGCGGATATTGGCGAAGGTGCCGCGCATCATCACTTCGTGATTGCCGCGCCTGGTGCCGTATTGATTGAAATCCGCCGGCTTGACCTTGTGGTCGATCAGATATTTGCCCGCCGGAGACGCGGCCTTGATCGAGCCCGCCGGCGAGATGTGGTCGGTGGTGATCGAATCCAGGAACAGGCCGAGCACGCGCGCATCGACGATGTCGGTGAGGGCCGCCGGCGCGCGCGCCATGCCGGTGAAATAGGGCGGGTTCTGCACATAGGTGCTCTTGCGGTCCCACGCATAGGTCAGGCCGCCCTTGACCGCGATCTTGCTCCAGCTCGCGTCGCCCTTGAACACGTTGGCATATTTGCGCGCGAAGATCTGCCGGGTGACGGACTTCTTGATCACCGCCGCGATGTCGCGGCTCGACGGCCAGATGTCCTTGAGGAACACTTTCTTGCCGGCCTTGTCGACGCCGAGCGGGGTCTTGGCGAAATCGAAATTCATGGTGCCGGCGATCGCATAGGCGACCACCAGCGGCGGCGAGGCCAGATAGTTGGCGCGGACGTCCTGGTTGACGCGGCCTTCGAAATTGCGATTGCCCGACAGCACCGCCGCGGCGACGAGATCATTGTCGTTGATGGTCTTGGAAATCTCCGGCGGCAGCGGCCCGGAATTGCCGATGCAGGTGGTGCAGCCGTAGCCGACCAGATTGAAGCCGAGCTTGTCGAGGTCCTTCTGCAGCCCGGACTTGGCGAGATACTCGCCGACTACCTGGGAGCCCGGCGCGAGCGACGTCTTGACCCACGGCTTGACAGTGAGGCCCTTGGCGACGGCGTTGCGGGCCAGCAGCCCGGCGCCGACCATCACCGACGGGTTCGAGGTGTTGGTGCACGACGTGATCGCCGCGATCACCACGTCGCCATGGCCGAGATCATGGGTGCGGCCCTCGACCGGCACCCGCTTGCCCGCCGACGCGGCCTTGCCGAACTCCTTGTCCATCGCCACCGCGAACCCGGCCTTCACATCCTTGAGGGCGACGCGGTCCTGGGGGCGCTTGGGGCCGGCGAGCGACGGCTCGACCGAAGACAGTTCGAGCTTGAGCACGTCGGTGAAAACCGGGTCCGGCGTGTTCTTGGTGCGGTACATGCCCTGCGCCTTGGCATAGGCGGCGACCAGGGCGACGCGCGGTTCCGGCCGCGCGGTGCTGCGCAGGAAGTCGATGGTGTCGTCGTCGACCGGGAAGAACCCGCAGGTGGCGCCGTATTCCGGCGCCATGTTGCCGAGCGTGGCGCGGTCAGCGATCGTCAGGCCGGACAGGCCGGGGCCGAAGAACTCGACGAATTTGCCGACCACGCCGCGCTTGCGCAGCATCTGCGTCACCGTCAGCACGAGGTCGGTCGCGGTGACGCCCTCCTTGAGCTTGCCCGACAGCTTGACGCCGATCACCTCTGGCAACACCATCGAATAGGGCTGGCCGAGCATGGCGGCTTCCGCCTCGATGCCGCCGACGCCCCAGCCGAGCACGGCGAGGCCATTGACCATGGTGGTGTGGGAATCGGTGCCGACCACCGTGTCCGGATAGGCGACGTCGCCGGTCACCGTCTTGCCCTCGACCTTCACGGCGCCCTTGGAGGTGAACACGGTCTGGGAGAGATATTCGAGGTTGACCTGATGGCAGATGCCGGTGCCGGGGGGCACCACGCGGAAGCCCTCGAACGAGCCCTGCGCCCACTTGAGGAAGCGGTAGCGCTCCGCGTTCTGCTTGTATTCCTCCGCGACATTCTTTCCGAATGCCGCATTGTCGCCGAAGAAGGTGATGGCGACCGAATGGTCGATGACGAGATCGACCGGCACCAGCGGGTTGATCCGCTTGGCATCGCCGCCGAGGTGCTTCATCGCATCGCGCATCGCAGCGAGGTCGACCACGGCGGGGACGCCGGTGAAATCCTGCATCAGCACCCGCGCCGGCCGAAACGCGATCTCGCGTTCCGAGGTCTTGGTCTTGAGCCATTGCGCGCAGGCCTGGATGTCTTCCTTGCTGACGCTGCGGCCGTCTTCATTGCGCAACAGATTTTCGAGCAGAACCTTCATCGAGAACGGCAGGCGGGAAATTCCCTTGAGGCCGTTTTTCTCTGCGACCGGAAGGCTGTAATAGATATATGACTTGGTGCCGACCTTGAGGGTGCGGGCGCATTTGAAGCTGTCGAGCGAGGTCATCTGGGAGGTTCCATTCCGGCAGGCGGGGAGGACGGTTTTGGCAGCCGATCTGACGGGAAAACGGGATCGTCGGTCACGCGCAGGCCGCGCGCGAGTTCGCCCGAGTCGCGTCTAACCACTGCGTTATAAGGGCTTTTCACGGGTTCTACCACATGAACGAAAGTTTTGAACAAGCGATGGCTGGGACATCGGCCGGAAACCTGCGTCGATGCCTGCCCGGATCGCGGCGCCGGAATGCATCGATGCAGCATGCACGGACTTGGCATGCAAGGATTTGGCATGCATGGATCGTGCCCGGATTCGCTGTGATGGAGCTCAAAGGGACCGATCTCTGCTGCGTCCGAGGCGGGCGGCGTGTCTTTTCAGGGGTCAATTTCACCGTCGAATCGAGCAAATCCATGGTGCTGACCGGAGCCAACGGCGCGGGCAAGAGTTCGCTGCTGCGCCTCATTGCCGGCTTGATCCGCCCGGAGGAGGGCGCCGTTGCGCTCGGCGGCGGCGACGGCGAGTTGAGCGTCGGCGAGCAGGCGCATTATGTCGGCCATCTCGATCCCCTCAAATCGGCGCTCACGGTGATCGAAAACCTCACCTTCTGGGTGCGCTTTCTCAACGGGGAGGCCCCGCCGGGACATGCGGGCGCGGTGGCGAGCGGCCTCGACGCCGTCGGTCTCGGCGAGCTTGGGCATTTGCCGGCCGGCTATCTTTCGGCCGGGCAGCGGCGGCGGCTGTCGCTGGCGCGGATGCTGGCGGTGCCGCGGCCGATCTGGCTGCTCGACGAGCCCACCACCGCCCTCGACGCAGCCTCGCAGGAGCGGCTGCGCCGGGTCATGCAGGCTCATCTGCGCGGCGGCGGGATCATTCTCGCCGCCACCCATGGGCCGCTGGGCCTCGACGACGCGCAGGAATTGCGGCTCGGACCGAAGGTCGCCGGCCAATGACAGCAACCTTGACGGCGGTTACCGCGCTGTTTGCGCGCGATGCCCGGATCGCCATTCGGATCGGCGGCGGCGCCATGATCGGGGTGCTGTTTTTCCTCACCGTGGTGACCCTGGTGCCGTTCGCCATCGGGCCCGACCTCGCGCTGCTGCGACGCATCGGGCCTGCCATCCTGTGGCTGGGCGCGCTGCTGGCGTCCCTGCTCACGCTCGACCGGTTGTTCGCCAACGACCATGACGACGGCTCCCTCGACCTGATCCTGATGGGCCGCATCCCGCTGGAAATCGTGGTCCTGACCAAGGCCCTGGCCCATTGGGTCACGACCGGCCTGCCGCTGGTCATCGCCTCCCCGGTTCTCGGCTTGTTCCTGAACCTCGAACCGGCGGCGCTCGGGTCGACCGCGCTGACCCTGCTGGTCGGGACGCCGGCGTTGACCTTCATCGGCATCATCGGCGCGGCGCTGGCGGTGGCGCTGCGGCGCGGCGGGCTGCTGATGCCGGTGATGGTGCTGCCGATGACCGTGCCGGTGCTGATCTTCGGGGTCGCCGCCACCACTGCGGCGGTGGGCGGACCGGTGCCGTTCGCGACCCCGTTCACGATCCTGTGTGCGCTGACGCTGATGAGCGCCGTGATCGGGCCGTTCGCCGCCGCGGCGACGCTGCGCCACGGCATGGAGTGACGGCGTCACGCGGCGCATGCCGCGCCGCAACGCGGCGTTGCCGAGACGCCGCATTGCGTGGGCGCCGCGCCCGGATTAAGACTGCGCCATGGCTCTCATCGATCTCGCCAATCCGACCCGCTTCCTCGCGCTCGTCGAGCGCGTGCTGCCGTGGCTGGTCGCCGCGACGGTGCTCGCATTCGCGATCGGCCTGCGCGGGGCGTTCCTCGCGCCGGACGACTATCAGCAGGGCGCGACCGTGAAGATCATGTACATCCACGTGCCCAATGCCTGGCTGAGCATGTTCGTCTGGGGGACGATGAGCCTCGCCGCGCTCGGCACCCTGGTGTGGCGGCACCCGCTCGCCGACGTCGCCGCGAAATGCGCGGCCCCGCTGGGCGCCGCCTTCACGTTTCTGGCCCTCGTCACCGGCTCGCTGTGGGGCCGCCCGATGTGGGGCACCTACTGGGTGTGGGACGCGCGGCTCACCTCGGTGCTGGTGCTGTTCCTGATGTATCTCGGCCTGATCGCGCTGTGGCGCACCATCGACGACCCCGCCCGCGCCGGCCGCGCCGCCGCGATCCTGACGCTGGTCGGCGCCATCAATCTTCCGGTCATCAAGTTCTCGGTGGATTGGTGGAACACGCTGCACCAGCCGGCCTCGGTGTTCCGCATGGGCGGGCCGACCATCGACCCCAGCCTGCTGGTTCCGCTGTTCGTCATGGCGATCGCCTTCACGCTCCTGTTCCTCACGCTGCATCTCGCCGCGATGCGCAACGAGATCATGCGCCGGCGGGTCCGCACCCTGCTGCTGACCCAAGCCGAGCGCGCTTAGAGGGGAGCCCCATGGATCTCGGACCCCACGCCGGCTTCATCATCGGCGCCTATGTCGATCGCGATCGCGGTGGTCGGCCTGCTCGTATTCTGGGTGGTCGGCGACTACTTCGCGCAAAAGCGCGCGCTTGCCGATCTCGAGCGCCGCGGCATCACCCGAAGGTCCGCCGAGCCGCGGCCGTCCGGGGTCAAGGAGCCGGCATGACCGTCATCGAGAACCCGCCCGCCATCCGCAAGCGCCGCCTGCTGGTGCTGCTGCCGCTGGTCGTCTTTCTGGCGCTGGCGGCGCTGCTGTTCTTCCGGCTCGGCGCCGGCGATCCCTCGCGCATACCTTCGGCGCTGATCGGCCGCGCGGCGCCGCGACCGAGCTGCCGGCCGTGGCCGGGCTGGAGCGCAACGGCCAGCCGGTGCCCGGCATCGTGCCGGCGGACTTCAAGGATGCGGTGACGGTCCTCAACGTCTGGGCGTCCTGGTGCGTGCCCTGCCGCGACGAGGCGCCGCTGCTGATCAAGCTCGCCGGCGACAAGCGCATCCGCCTGGTCGGCATCAACTACAAGGACCAGGCCGACAATGCGCGCCGCTTCCTCGGCCGTTTCGGCAATCCCTTCGCCGCCTCCGGCGCCGACGCGAGCGGCCGCGCGGCGATCGAATGGGGCGTCTATGGGGTGCCCGAGACCTTCATCGTCGGGCGCGACGGCCGGATCGCCTACAAGCTGGTCGGACCGCTCACGCCTGAAAATCTCGAAGGGGTGATGAAGCCGCAGATCGAGAAGGCGCTCGCGGGTTCGTAACCGTCGGATGTGCGGCGGCCGTAGGATGGGCAGAGCCGCCGCGTGCCCACGCGGTCAGGCCGGACGTGCAGCGATGGGCACGCGCTCGCTCCTTTGCCCACCCTACGGCCACGGCTGTTCTTCCGCCGGCGCCGGTTCCACCGCGTATTTCATCAGCAGCGGCACCTGCAGCGCGCCGAAGAGGAAGGTGAGCGGCATGAAGCCGAACACCTTGGCATTGACCCAGAAATCGGTCGTCTGCGTGCGCCAGACCACCTCGTTGAGGACGGCGAGCAGGAAGAAGAACGCCGCCCAGCGCAACGTCAGCTTGCGCCAGCCTTCATCGGTGATGTGGAACACCGAGTCGAAGACGATTTCCAGCAGCGGCTTGTTCGAGGAGATAGCCGCCGAGCAGCGCGCCGCCGAACAGCGTGTAGATGATGGTCGGCTTGACCTTGATGAAGGTCTCGTCGTGCAGCACCAGCGTCAGGCCGCCGAACACCAGCACGATGATCGCCGACACCACCGGCATGATCGGCCACCGCCGCGTCATCGCATAGGAGATGCCGAGCGCGGCGACGATCGCGACCATGAACACCGCGGTGCCGGCAAAGATGCCCAATCGCGAATTCGCGACGAAGAACAGCAGCAGCGGCCCGATGTCGAGGGCGAGCTTTACGAAGGGATTGAGTTTCGGCTTGTCTGTCATGGGATGGATTTAGCCCAGCACGACGCATGTGTCTCGTGTCATTGCGCCCCGCAGGGCGCGCCCTACGCGCCCGAACCCTGAATGGGGGTCGGAACGGACTCCGGTGCCTGTTTGCGGTCGGCCCGCTTGGGCAGCTTTTTCACCCGGTCGCCGATCTCCTGGCGGGCGAGCCGCAACGCGTACAGCGATTGCAGGTTGAGCCAGAATTCCGGGCTGGTGCCGAACCAATGGCCGAGACGCAGTGCTGTGTCGGCGGTGACGCCGCGCTGGCCATTGATGATTCCGGTGACGCGGTTCACGGGCACGTCGATCTGCCGCGCCAGTTCGGCGGCGGAAATGCCGATTTCTCCTAGCTCTTCCGCGAGGTGTTCGCCGGGATGGATTGGGGTGCGCGCCATGACGATGCCTCCTTGATGGTGCTTCTCACGGCCCGCCGTCCCCGTCCGACCCCGCCAGTGCGCGGGCGAAGTCGCGCGCCGCGAACGGCGCGAGATCGTCGATGCCTTCGCCGACGCCGATGAAGTGCACCGGAAGCCGGTATTTGGCGGCAATAGCCGCGAGTATGCCGCCGCGCGCGGTGCCGTCGAGCTTGGTCATGACGAGCCCGGTGACGCCGGCGACCCGGGAGAATTCCTCGACCTGCGACAGCGCATTCTGCCCCACGGTGGCGTCGAGGACGAGCAGCACGGCATGGGGCGCCGCCGGGTCGAGCTTCTTCATGACGCGGACGATCTTGTGCAATTCGTCCATCAGCCCGGCCTTGTTCTGCAGGCGCCCGGCGGTATCGACGATCAGCACGTCGATCGCTTGCGCCCGCGCCGCGGCGAGCGCCTCGTAGACGAGGCCGGCGGCATCGGCGCCCTGGGCGCCGGATATCACCGGGCTTTTGGTCCGATCGCCCCAGATCCTGAGCTGCTCGATCGCGGCGGCGCGGAAGGTGTCGCCCGCCGCCAGCATGACGCGGCGCCCCTCGCGGGAAAACCGCGCGGCGAGCTTGCCGATGGTCGTGGTCTTGCCGGAGCCGTTGACCCCGGCGACGAGGATGACGAACGGCTTGCAGGCGGGGTCGATCGCCAGCGGAACGGCGACAGGAATGAGGATCTTCTCGATCTCGGCGGCGAGGATCGCCTTGACCTCGTCGGCGCTCACCGTCTTGTCGTAGCGGCCCTCGCCCACCGCGGCGGCGATGCGGGCGGCGGCGCCGACGCCGAGATCGGCGCGGATCAGCACGTCTTCCAGCTCTTCCAGCACGCCGGCATCGAGCTTGCGCTTGGAGACGAGATCGGTGATGGCGGTGGCGATGGAGGCCGAGGTGCGGGCAAGCCCGCTGCGCAGCCGCCGCCACCAGCTTGGCCGGGCTTCGCCGGTTCCCGAATCGCCGGTCTGCGAGATGCTGTCATTCATGTCGGCCGCCGTGATACCCGTTTCGTCATGTCACTTAAAGACACGCCACTTAAAGACCTGCCACTTAAAGACATGCCACTCAAAGAGTTGCCGCCTAGAGAGATGACCCCGGAAGCGATGCTGGCCCGCGTGCTCCACCGCGACGGCCTGATGTTGGTCATCGACAAGCCTGCCGGGATGCCGGTGCACCGCGGGCCGAAGGGCGGTGGCAGCCTCGAGGACCATTTCGACGCCTTGCGATACGGCCTGCCGCGGGCGCCGGCGCTCGCCCACCGCCTCGACAAGGACACCTCGGGATGCCTGGTGCTGGGCCGGCACCGCAAGGCGCTTGCTCATCTGGGGCTTCTGTTCAAGCACGGCAAGATCGGCAAGACCTACTGGGCGGTGGTCGAAGGACGGCCCGAAGGCGAGGAGGGCACCATCGACATGCCGCTGGGGCGGCTCGACGAGAGCCGAGGCTGGTGGATGAAGCCGGACCCCAAGGGCTTGGCGTCGGTGACCACCTGGAAGGTGCTGGGGCGGGGTGTGGCGCAGGCCGCAGATGCCACAGCCGTCTCCGACCTGGCGCTGCTTACCTGGCTGGCGCTCACGCCGGTGACGGGGCGCACCCACCAGCTTCGGGTGCATTGCGCCGCGATGGGATGGCCGATCGTCGGCGACAACATCTACGGCACCGCGCCGCGATTCGGCGGCCCCGTCATGCAACTCCATGCCCGCGAGGTCACCGTGCCGCTCTCGAAGAACAAGGCCCCCGTGCGGGTCGTCGCCCCGGTGCCGGCCCACATGCAGGAGCGGCTCACGGCGTGCGGATGGAACGGCGCCGAAGCGGGCGTCGAGCACGCCGCCGACCTGGACGCAGACAAGCCGTCATGACCGGGCTTCGGCCGTTGTCGGCCGACCAAAACATTCGTGCGTCATTCCGGGGCGCCGCGCCAGCGGCGAACCCGGAATTCAGGGGGTCTTGAACCGTAGCCTGGATTTCGGGTTCGCGCTGCGCGCGCCCCGGAATGACTGTGCCACCACCCGCCGGGACCTTCATTCCCCCCGGATGTTGGCCGCCTTGATGACCGGGCCCCAGAGCGCGGTCTCGGCGCGCAGATGACGGGCGAGTTCTTCTTGCGTCGAGCCGACGACGGCGACGCCGAGCAGCTCCATCTTGTCGCGGATCGCGGGCTCGGCGAGCACTGCGACGGCGTCGGCGTTGAGCTTTCGGACGATATCGGGCGGCGTCTGCGCGGGAACATAGAGCGCGTACCATGCCGTCACGTCGAAACCCGGCAGCGCGGCTTCCGCCACCGTCGGCAATTCCGGCGCCGCCGGAAAGCGCTTGCTTGAGGTGACCGCGAGGCCGCGCAACTGGCCGTCGCGCACGAGGGAAAGCGTGCTGCCGAAGGTGTTGAAGATGACATCGACGCGGCCGGCGATGACATCGGTCACGGCCGGCCCGGCGCCGCGGTAGGGAATGTGCGTCATTTCAATGCCGGCCCTGCGCTTGAACAGCTCGCCGGCGAGATGAGGCGAACTGCCGGTACCGGACGACGCGAACGTCGTCTTGCCGCCATTGCTCTTGGCATAGGCGATGAACTCCGCGACCGTCTTGGCCGGCGACGCATTCGGAACCGCCATGAGATCGGGATAAGTCGTTAGCAGCGTCACCGGCGCGAAATCGACCAGCGAATCATAGCCCAGCGTCGGGAACAGAAAGCGATTGATCGCAAAGGACAGCGAGCAGAACAGCACAGTGTAGCCGTCCGGCGCGGCGTGGGCGACCGCCTCGGTGCCGATATTGGTGGCGCCGCCGCCCTTGTTCTCGATGATGATCTGGTAGCCCGCGGATTTCGACAGCCCGGCCGCGAGGATGCGGGCGATGGCGTCGGTTCCTCCGCCGGGAACGTAGGGGACGACGATCCGCACCACCCGTTGCGGCCAATTCGGCGGCGTCTGCGCCATGGCAGCACGCGGCCACGCTGCGGCCGCGCCGCCCATCAGCGATAGGAATTCGCGCCGCTTCATATCGCCGCTCCCCGGTGGTCCGATCCCGACAATTGGTTGTCAATGCCGGCTTACTTACGGCAGGCCTGCCCGCGATCGCTTGCTGGCCCCGCCATTATTGGACATAAAATGGTTTTTTCCAACGCAGTGAACGACCAGCGGTGAAATGACCAGCATGCCCTCCGGTGTCTTCGATTCGATCCTGCTCAAGCACATCTGGGGCACCGACGCGCTCCGCGCGGTCTTCAACGACGAGAACCGGGTCCAGAAGTGGTTCGACTTCGAAGCCGCCCTCGCGCTCGCCCAGGCCGAGCTCGGCATCATTCCCCAGGCTGCGGCCGACGAGATCGCCCGCAAGGCCAAGGTCGGGAATGTGGACCTCGAAGCGATTGCCGCGGGGGTTCGCCACGTCAACCATCCCCTGGTGCCGGCGCTGCGTGCCCTGCAGGCGGTATGCGCGGACGGCCACGGCGAATATCTCCATTTCGGGCCGACCACCCAGGATGTGCTCGACACCGGCACCATGCTGCAGCTCAAGCAAGCGCACCGGATCTTCCTGCGCGACATCAAGGCGGTCGGGCGCGTGCTGTATGCCCTCGCGGAGAAATACCAGGACACGCCGATGGTCGGGCGCACCCATGCGGTGCAGGCGCTCCCCATCACTTTCGGCCACAAATGCGCGATCTGGCTTGCCGAAACCGGCCGCAATTACGAGCGCCTCAACCAGTTGGAGGCGCGCACCTTCGTCGGCAGCCTGGTCGGGGCGGTCGGCACCAAGGCCTCGCTGGGCGACCAGGCGTTCGCGCTCGACGCAAGGGTGATGGCGCGGCTCGGCCTGGGCGTCGCCGATATCTCCTGGCATCCGGCGCGCGATCGCCTGGTCGAATATGTCGGCGTGCTCGGTCTCATCGGCGGCAGCCTCGCCAAGATCGCCGCCGAGATCGTGAGCCTCGCCCACAACGAGATCGACGAAATCGCCGAGCCCTTCAACGAGGGGAAAGTCGGGTCCTCGACCATGCCCCACAAGCGCAATCCGGTGATCGCCGAAGGCGTCGTCGCGGTCGGCCGGACGCTGCGCTATACCGTCGCCCTCATGCATGACGCGCTGATCGTGGAGCACGAGCGCGACGCGACGGCGTGGCGGATCGAATGGAAAGCGCTGCCGGAAGCCTGCCTGATGACCGGGGCGATCCTGGAGAAGATGCAATACATCCTCGGCGGCCTCGAAGTGAACCCCGCCAAGATGCGGCGCAACCTCGATGTGCTCGGCGGCTTCCTGCTGTCGGAGCGGGTGATGTTCGCGCTCGCGGAGCCGCTCGGCAAGCAGACCGCCCACGAAGCGGTGTACGAAGCGTCGATGCGCGGCATCGCCGAGGGCATCACCTTCGAGCAGGCCCTGATGGAGAGCCCGCAAGTGCAAGAGGCGATCGGAACGCAGGCCCTGAAGGCGCTGCTCGACCCCACCACCTATGTCGGGTTCGCGCCGGAAATCGTCGCACGCGTGCTCGCCGAGGCACGCACGTCCGGCTGGATGACGCAGGAGCCGGGTTGATCCTCGTTGCGAGATCACACACCGCGCAGCGGCGGTTGACGGGTTGCGCCAAGGGTCGAAGCCGACAGGGGCACCTTCAACGGCCGCAGTACCCCAGTCACCGGCCGCCACGGCTGCCGGCCGGCGTCTCGGCTATGGGCCTACTCCGGTCGTGGTAGAATGACCGCCGTCACTCTGGCTTCGGATGCCGATGTCCGCGCGGGGTAACTTGCGGTACCGGTGTCTCAGCCAGGCAATTGGTGCCCTGCTGCGGCTTGGCACCTAAATCACTAAAAGGAGTTGTGCAATGCACAGGCAGCGGCATTTTCTTTTATTGGCGACGTTGACGGCAGCGGCGACAACGCCTGCCTTGGGGCAAGATGCAACTCCGGCCGCAAGGGCAGCGACCACTACCCCTCTGTCCCTGATTTCTCCCGCCTGTGGGCGAATACGCTCGGCCCCGGCTTCTCGCAGCCGGCATCGGGACCCGGTCCCGTGCGGAACAAGACGCGCCAGAGGGAAGTGGTCGATATCTTCGGCAAGGACATCAATCCCGCGAACGCCCCCATTGTGGGCCTGGGCGGCCGCCGGGTTGGCGACCATACTGCACCAATTCTGCAGCCCTGGGCGGGGCAAATGGTGAAGGAGCATGGGGAAAAAGAGTTAAACGACGGCCCTGCTCTTAATCCGATCAATCAGTGCACGCCCAGCGGGGTGCCCTTCATCTTTTATAATCTCGGTATGGAGATGCTCCAGAAGCCGAAAAGCATCACGTTGCTGTATGTCTTTAATCACGAAGTGCGCCAGGTACGCTTGAATGGCGCTCACCCCGCGAAATTGGCACCGTCTTGGTTTGGCGATTCCGTCGGTCATTACGAAGGCGATACGCTAGTGATTGATACCATTGGCATCAAAGCGGGCCCCCACACCATGGTCGACCAGTTTGGCACTCCGCACACGGACAAACTGCACGTGGTTGAACGCTATCGCCTCATCGATTACGAAGCTGCGAACCGGATATTGGAGCGTGGCGCGAAAGAGAATGCGACCACCTTCAGAAATGACTCCGGAGTGGTCCCCGATGTCAACGCGAGGGGCAACAACCTGCAGCTCGATATCACGATCGAGGACGAAGGCGCCTACACGACGCCATGGTCGGCGACCATCATCTACCGGCCTGGTATCAACGGATGGAGGTCGAGCGAATTTCCGGAGGCTGTTTGTGCCGAAAATCCGCATGAATTAACTCGGCAGGCGGCCGTGCCGACCGCGGACAAGCCGGATTTCTAACCGCGGGCGGCGAAAAATGAACAGGTTGCCGCGTCCG
>CAVVCE010000151.1:0-9583 GCA_963746235.1 uncultured Alphaproteobacteria bacterium | reverse complement strand
ACGGATTGCTATTGCCGATCTGCCGGTGTTCACTCTGTCTTGTATATCAGGACCGAATGTTGGCATGACCTATACCGTCACTGATCCGGGTCGGGCGTTGATTTCGGGCAAATGCGCCGACATCGGCAAGGTGAAGGGTCCAATTCTGCGCGGGCTGGCCGGACGGGCGCCGTATTTCCACAACGGCTCGGCGGCGACACTGTTGGATGCGGTGAATTTCTACAATCAGCGATTCAACATCGGGCTCACTCCTGCGCAAATGAACGATTTGGCAGCGTTCTTGCGAACGCTATAGCTGCACGGCGCGGACGCTGGGCATCGAGGTGCCGGGCCTCCTTGCCATCGCCGACGGGGTGATCGAATGATGCATTTCGCAACGCAAACAACTTTGGAGGCCGATGCCCGCTAAGGGTCAATTCCCGCCGCCGAGCCTCGCGCCCGGCAGCGACAGGTGCTCCTCTGAAACCGGCCGTTATGGGCCGGTGGCCATGGCGTCGGCCCCGGGCCAAGGTACTAAATCGCTGCGCGGGGGCTGCGGCGAGCGCAGTAACCAACTGAGAGATCGTAGATAGCGGCCCGTGTGGCCTGTCTTGAGGATCGAGGTGTTTCGACCTCACCCAAGACAGGAGTTTCCCATGAGTACGGACGCCGTCACCCCGCTGCGCCAGCGCATGATCGAGGACATGAATGCGCGCAAACTAGGTGCGCACTCGCAGCGAAGCCACATCTACAGCTGCAGGCGTTTCGCCGCATTTCTGAAGCGGTCGCCCGATACGGCCATGCCGGATGACGTTCGTCGTTTCCAGCTGCACTTGGCCGAGACGGGTGCGCGCGATGGATTTGCGTCGCAGCAAGCAGCGCGATCCGGCCTCAAACTGAGGCAGTACCGCCCGCCCGTCACACTCGCCCGGTCACGCCTGCCCGAACACCGACACGACGGCTCCGCGGGTGACCTTGTTGCCGGGCGACGCCAGGAACAGGATCGTCCGTGCCACCTCCTCGGGCTTCGGCCAGGCCTCGTGATCGGCATTCGGCATCCCCTTGCGATTGGTGGACGTGTCGATGACCGATGGCGCAACCGCATTGACCAGGATGCCGGCTTTCACCACTTCCTCAGCGAGCGCCACGGTGAGCGCCGCCACTGCCGCCTTGGAAGCGGCGTAGGCGACCATGCCCGCGCCGCTGCGCCATTCGAGCCCCGGACGCGCCGAGACATTGACGATGCGGCCGCCGTCCGGATTGCCTGCCATGGCCAGCACGGCATTGCGGCAGCACAGGAATGCCGTCACCAGGTTGGTGTCGAGCTGGCCCTGGAGGACTGCCTTGGTCGCCGTCGTCACCGGCCCGGCGGCGAAGCCGCCGGCGAGATGGATCGAAGCCCAGGGATGCGCGACCGCGCCATAAAGCCGGCCGACGGCGGCTTCGTCGGTCAGATCGGTGCCGGGATGGAAGGTCAGGCGGGGATGGTCGCGGTGCCGGAAATGCACCGCCTCCTGCTCATGGAGATAGGGAACATGGCAGGCCGCGCCCGCCTCCAGCAGGGCGCCGACCACCGCGGCGCCGAGCGCCCCGGTCCCGCCGGTGACGATCACGGCGCGGTCCTGAAATTCCATCTGGTTTCCCCTCTCGTTCGACGAGACCCGCGCTATTTCCCGGTCTTTATGAACTCGAGGATCTGGTCGGAAAGCAGATGGTCGCCGGTGTTGATCGAATAGGATTCCGACATGTGGCTGTGTTTCGGCAGCACGATGTTGCGCACGCAGCCGTGTTCCGACTGGCACAATGCATCCTTGAGCAGGACGGACTGCGCGGCGATCGGCGGCGGGTCGAGTTCGGCCGAGGACATCATGAACGGGATCTTGGTCTTGATGAGACCGGCAACGGCCGAGCGTTGGACCAGCAAGGCCGGGTCGCTGCCGAAATAGGCGATCCTGCCCTCGCTCTGTTCGTCCTTGGTGAAATCGTAGCCGCCGGAGGAGAGGATCGCGCCGGCGAGCCCGGAGCCCTTGGGCCCGAAGAACTCGGGATGCGATATGTAGGATGCCACGTGGGTGGCGCCTGCCGAATGCCCCATCAAATAGATGCGGTTCGGGTCGGCGCCGAAGTCCGCCGCCTTGTCGACGACCAAGCGCACCGCTGCGGCCAAATCCTCGTTGCCGGCCGGCCACGCGAACTGCGGCGCCAACCGGTATTCGACATTGACGCCGACCATCCCGTGGCGTGCCGCGAACAGCATGACGTTGTCGTAGTAGGGGCTGCCGGCCGCGTGCTTGATGCCGCGGATCATGCCGCCGCCATGGACGAACATCAGCACCGGGCGGCCGGCGGCACCGCTTTCGGGCACGAAGATATCGACGACGTTGCGTGCATCGCTGCCGTATTTCACGTCGCGGGTGACCTTGACGCCCGCATAGGGCTCTTTCTCCTGAAGCGGCGCATAGAGCTTGCCGGTGTTCTCAGGATCGACCACCCGGCCCATCGCCGCGACTTTCTCGGCGAGGTCGGGCGGCATCTGCGCCCGCGCAGCCGTCGTCGGCATCAGGCCGGCGGCGGCGACGCCGGCACCGATAATCGCCGCGAAGCCGAAGCGGACACGATGATGGCGGCAGGTTCGATCGCGGCGCGTTGTCATGGGTTCCCTCTCTGAAAATAACCGACCGATTTTGGTGGACAGATTTTGGTGGACAGATTTTGGCGAACATTAGCACAAGTTGGACCTGCAAACAGGGTAACCGGCCGGGCCAGCTCGGATCGGTTCAGCCCGTCACGGGACCGGATCAAGGTCAGGAATCCACAGTCCGGCAATGCGGCGGCGCCGGACTGTGGTAGGCTGATTGAATTGACAACTTCCTGCTGTGGCTCTTGCGGAGCATACGGGAAACGAAATAGCCCGCGCCAATCTTGGAGCCATTCATGGGGCCATTTCGCGTGCGGAAGAGGAAGGCTCTTCTTCCGATCGACATCAAGTCGATCCAGGACGCGCAAAGCTTTCTGCAAGGTTTGACGGACGAAGAGCGCGGCCGATGGCATTGGCAACTCGCGGCAAGCGCACTCAGCCATGCGCACGCGTCCGACCATCTCGAAACATATGCACACGCGGCGCTGGAGCATGCCCTCAAAGAGGAGAAATGGCTAAAGCCGGGACCGTGATGCACCCCGCGTTACGCCGGTTTTGCCGAAGCCGCGATGGCGCCAGGCCGGCTGATACGCCCGGCTGATACGACACCCGGCTGATACGCCCTTCCAAGCCAAAGACGGGCGATGTAGTCTGCCTGCCGCTGCGCCAGCGCAGTCGTCGCACCCTCGCCAGCCGCATCAACGCAAAAAAACCCGGAACGCTGAGCCGGGGCGCAATCGGCCGAGGTGAGATGGAGGGTTCACGACAAATCGTCAGCACAGGAGGACAACACATGAATCGGATCACCATCGCGGCCTTGGCCGGCGGAGCCGTGCTTTTTGCCGGTGCGGCCAATGCCCAGCAGCAGATCGATTTTTCCAAGGTCGAGATCAAGGCCAACGATCTCGGCAACAAGACCTATATGCTCGAGGGTCAGGGCGGCAACATCACCGTCGCCGTGGGCACCGACGGCATCATCATGGTGGACACCCAGTTCGCGCCGCTCCACGACAAGATCAAGGCGGCGATCGAGAAGATCTCGCCGCTGCCGATCAAATATGTGATCAACACCCATTTCCATGGCGATCATACCGGCGGCAATGCGGCCTTCCACAAGGATGGCGCGACCATCGTGGCGCAGGACAATATCCGGCTGCGTCTCGTCGCCGGCAGCACCAACGGCCTGACCGGGCAGCGGTCGCAGCCCCAGCCGGCGGACGCGATCCCGACCGACACCTATCTCAGCGGCACCAAGAAGGTCGGTGTCGGCGGCCGTGTCGCCGAGGTCAGCCATGTCACCAACGCCCACACCGACGGCGATAGCTGGGTCTATTTCCGCGACGCCAACGTGCTCGCCACCGGCGACGTCTTCAGCCGGAATTATCCCAATCTCGACTGGGGCAGCGGCGGCAGCATCAACGGCATGATCAATTCCGTCAACGTGTTCATCAAGGCCGTCAACGACAACACCAAGATCGTGCCCGGCCACGGCGCGCTCGCCACCAAGGCCAACCTTGAAGAATACCGCGACATGCTGACTGCGGCGCGCGACCGCATCCGCAAATTGCGCGACGAGGGCAAGAGCGAGGAGGAAGTGGTCGCGGCAAAGCCGTTGGCCGATCTCGACGCGAAATGGGCCTCGAGCGCGAACCCGCAGGCCGCGGTCAACTTCGTGCGTAACGTGTACAATTCCTTCACCCGGGCGTAACCGCGTCCGATCGAGAAGGAAAACCTTGCCGGGGCCAGCCTTCGCCTGTGCCGGCCCCGGCCTCACGACTTGATCGAATAACGACTTGATCGAATAAAGGCTTGAAATTCCGGTTGAACATTTCGCGATTGGTCCGCATCAAGGGAACGGCACACCTGATCGGGCGACATTGCAGATGAGACGCCGCTTCACGCCGGGCCCGGACAGCGCGGGCGAGCCGCTGGTGCGTTTCGCAGGCGTCTCGAAACGCTTTGCCGATGTGCCCGCGGTGAACCGGCTCAGCCTCGACATCCATCACGGCGAGTTCTTCGCGCTGTTGGGGCCTTCGGGCTGCGGCAAGACCACCTTGCTGCGCATCCTCGCCGGCTTCGAAATCCCCGACGAAGGCTGCGTGTTGCTCGCCGGAGAGGACATCGCGGCGGTCCCGCCGCATCGGCGTCCCGTCAACATGATGTTCCAGAGCTACGCGCTGTTTCCCCACCTCACCGTTGCCGGGAACATCGCATTCGGCCTGCGCCAGGACCGGCTGCCGAAGCAGGCGATCGCCGCCCGGGTCGAGGAGATGCTCGCGCTCGTCAAGCTCGAGGGGCTCGGCGCGCGCAGGCCCGATCAATTGTCCGGCGGCCAGCGCCAGCGCGTGGCGCTGGCGCGCTCGCTGGCGAAGCGCCCGAAGGTTCTGTTGCTCGACGAGCCGATGGCGGCGCTCGACAAGAAGCTCCGCGAGGAGACCCAATTCGAATTGATTGACCTGCAGGCGCGGCTCGGCACCGCCTTCGTGATCGTTACCCATGACCAGGAGGAGGCCATGACCGTCGCCCACCGCATCGCGGTGATGGACCGCGGCGAGATCGTCCAGGTCGCGACGCCGGCCGAGACTCTACGAGCAGCCGAAGTCGCGCCGGGTCGCCGCCTTCATCGGCGACGTCAACCTGATCGAGGGCGGCGTGGTCGAGACCGACGCAAACGGGGCGGTGATCGAGGATGGCGGCGGACGGCGCTACCGTGTCGCCGATGCCGCCGGCGCCACGGTGGGCGCACCGGTCGCGATCGCGCTGCGGCCGGAGAAGCTGCGCATTACCCCCTTGGCCGCCGCGTCCACCGCGGCGGACGGCGAGAACACGGTGCGCGGACGGGTGTGGGACATCGGCTATCTCGGCGATGTCTCGATCTACAAGGTGCAACTCCCCGACGGCGCCCAGATGAAGGCATCGGTCGCCAATGTGACGCGCCTCGTCGAGCGGCCGATCGGCTGGGACGACGAGGTCGTGCTGTCATGGGCGCCCTCCGCCGCCGTGCTGCTGACGCGCTAGATGGATCGATTCCATGAAACCGATCAGATCGCACAACGTCGAATTTAATCCCACGGACCTCATCCTGAGGAGGCGCGAAGCGCCGTCTCGAAGGATGGTCACAGGCCGCAATGTGTGTGGCCATCCTTCGAGACGCCGGCTGCGCCGGCTCCTCAGGATGAGGTTGTTTGATGATATCGATTTGATTCGAACTTCGGAAACGGTGTACCAGAAGGTATCCCGATGAGATCAACGCGTCCCGGTTCCGGATCCGCGTGGGCGAAGGTCACGGTGCTCGCGCCTTACCTTTGGCTCATCGCGTTTTTCCTGGTGCCGTTCCTGATCGTTCTCAAGATCAGCCTGTCGCAGACGGCGATCGCGCAGCCGCCCTATCTGCCGGTGTTCGACATCGCTGCGGGCTGGCAGGGCTTGAAGGATTTCGTCGGCGGCCTGTCGCTCGCGAACTACGCGACGCTCGCGGGCGACGACCTCTATCTGTTTTCCTACCTGCGGAGCCTCACCGTCGCGACCGTCGCGACCGCGATCCTGGTGCTCGCCGGATTCCCGATCGCCTACGCCATGGCCCGCGCGCCGCGCCGGCTGCGTCCGGTGCTGGTGATGCTGATCGTGCTGCCGTTCTGGACGTCGTTCCTGATCCGCGTCTATGCCTGGATCAACATCCTGCAACGCGACGGACTGCTCAACCAGGCGCTCTCTGCGCTCGGGCTGATCGACCAGCCCGTGACCTGGCTCGCGACCGATACCGCCGTCTATATCGGCCTCGTCTATTCGTACCTGCCGTTCATGATCCTGCCGCTCTATGCGAGCCTGGAAAAGCTCGACACCACCCTGCTCGAGGCGGCGGCCGATCTCGGCTGCCCGCGCTGGAAGGTGTTCTGGGTGGTGACGGTCCCACTGGCGCTGCCGGGCCTCGGTGCCGGTGCGCTGCTGTGCTTCATTCCGATCGCAGGCGAGTTCGTCGTTCCCGATCTCCTCGGCGGTTCCGACACCGTCATGATCGGACAGACCTTGTGGACCGAATTCTTCGCCAACAAGGACTGGCCGGTCGCCTCCGCCGTCGCCATCGTGCTGGTGACGCTGCTGATGGGGCCGATCGCGATCTATCAGCACCTCCAGGCGCGCGAGATCGAGGGCCGCTGACCATGCGCCGCCTGTCGCTCACCAATCTCACGGCGCTCGGTCTCGGGCTGGCGTTCCTCTATGCGCCGATCGCGATCCTCGTCGTCTATTCCTTCAACGCCTCGCGGCTCGTCACAGTGTGGGGAGGATGGTCGACGCGCTGGTACCTGGCGCTACTCGAAGACCGCGCGATGATCGACGCCGCCTTCACCTCGCTGGGCATCGCGCTGGTCTCGGCGGCGCTGGCGACCGTGCTCGGCACCATGGCCGCGCTGGCATTGACCCGGCTCGAGCGGTTTCGCGGCCGCTTCGCGTTCGCCGCGATGATCTATGCGCCGCTGGTGATGCCCGAAGTGATCACCGGCCTTTCGCTGCTGTTGCTGTTCGTCGCCATCGATCTCGACCGCGGCTTTTTCACCGTCACCATCGCGCACACCACGCTGACCATGTGCTTCGTCACCGTGATCGTGCGGTCCAGGCTCGCCGGGTTCGACCGCAGCCTCGAGGAAGCGGCGATGGACCTCGGCTGCCCGCCCGGCCGCACCTTCCTCGCCATCACCCTGCCCTTGATCATGCCGGGGGTGATCGCCGGATTTCTGCTGGCGTTCTCACTCTCGCTCGACGATCTCGTGATCGCGAGCTTCACCACCGGCCCCGGCGCGACGACGCTGCCGATCCGTATCTATTCCGAGGTGCGGCTCGGCGTGAAACCCGAGATCAACGCGATCTGCACGATCCTGATCGCGGTGGTCGCGGTCGCCGTGGTGGCGGCGTCCCTGATCGGCAAGAGCCGCGAGGGCAGCCGCGAGGGCGCCGCGCCTCGTACAGCCTGAGCGATCAGCGCGAACCGCGATCTAGCGCCGGCCCCGTCAACCGCTGGATCGCCGATTCGAGCCCGCTGCGGGCTTTGCGGTCGCGCACCGCATCGAGCAGCGGCGCCCCGGCGCCGGAGCGTTTGATCAGGGTCTGGGCGTCCGGCAGGATCACCGGATCGTCCCAGGGGCCTTGGACGACGAAGGGAAGTTCGAAGGCGACGCTGGCATCGGCGGCCGCGTTGATCAGGCCGGCGGTGCCGGCGAGGTCGAACTCGCGCGCCGGAATGGAGGTGGTGCCGGTGAGCCCCAGCTTGACGTTCGGGCCGTCCAGGTGAACGTCATCGATGGTCGCGGTTCCCTGGACGATCTGCAACGCGATGTTGAGCTTGTCGAACGGCGTACGGCCGTTGCGGAAGTCGCCGCTGCCCGACAGCGGGCGCTGCGACAGCCGGCGCAGCAACTGCTCGACATTCATGCCGGTCAGCGCCCCGTCCTTGGCGGAAATCTGCGCGCTGCCGTTGAGGTTGCGGGCCAGTTCCTGGACGTTGGGGCCGGTGCTTTCCATCTCCAGGGAAATATTGCCGGTGCCTTCCACCCGCCGAATCCTGAACAGTTCGGTCATGACCTTTTCGAGATCGATATCGGCAAATTGCATTTGCGTCTTGAAATCGGCGCCGGTCTCGGTTTTGGCGAGCGCGATATTTCCGGTGATCAGGCCACCGAAGGATTGGGATTCGCCCACCGTGACCGCCAGCCGGCCGGCCCGCATGGTCGCTGCAATCGCGGTACGGCCCAGTTGGGCATTGGCGAAGCGCACCCTCGCCGCGGACAGGCGCAGATCGGCGTCCCACCCGCTGAACCAGTCGAGGGCGATGGGGTTGCGGTCCCAATCCCTGGTGTTTTCGGCGACCAGCCGGATCGTCGAAACATAGGGGGTGAGATCGAGCTTCTCGACCGCGAGCGTGCCCTGCAGCAGCCGGCGTCCGGCGGTGGTATAGGTGACCACGCCCTCGGCGACGTTGCCGTCGAATTCGGCGTTCAGGTTGGACAGCGCAATCGTTCCGCCATTGACCGCGGCCGTGGCCTTGAGCGCGAAACGCCCCAGTCCTCCCTCCGGCAGGTTGGTGTCGCCGGTCCAGCGTAGCGCCGCGCGCAGGGACGCGGCGTCGGCGGCGAGCGTGCCGTCGACCTTGAGGCTCGGCTCGTAGCTCATGGCGCCGTCGAACGCGGCCTTGAGCGGACCGGCGTTGAGGCGAAACTTGAGACCCGAGGTGCGGCCGGCGAGCGCCTTCGGAAAATCCGCCATGCCGAGGCTCGCCTCGACGGTTTCGCCGTGCCAGACGAAATGGCCGGTGGCGGCGAAGCTCTTGGCGATCGAAGGCCAGGCGAGCGAGAGCTCGACGCCCTCCAGGGTTTCGGTCAGTTCGTGCGCGGGATCGCGGATCGCGATGACGCCGTCATTGATGCGGATTTCCGAAAACGACAGCACCCGGTCGGTGTGGTCGGCATTCGGCTGCAGCGCGCGCGCCAGTGTATCGACCAGGGGCGACCAGTTGGTGTGGCCGTCGGCACCGATCTCCACCGCGATGCGCGGCTTCACCAGCGTGATGTCGGAGATTTCTATGCGGCCGGCCAGCAACGGCAGGAAACGCAGATTGGCGATCAATTCCTCGACGGCGACGGCAGGTTCGCCGGCGCCCTGGTCCCCGAGCGCGACATCGGAAAAGGTCATGGTCCGCGCCGGGAATACCGACATCGAGACCGCGCCGCGCAGCACCGGGTCGAGGCCGGTGACCGCCCGGATTTCGCTCTTGACCGCCTCGCTGACGGTGTCGACGGGGATGACGTGCCTCACCGCCGCAATCGCGGCGGCGCCGGCCACGACGGCGATCGCAATGAGGAGGACGAATTGCTTCAAGCCGATGGATTCCATCTTCGCCGCCAGAGCGCAGACTGCAAAAGGCAAATTCCCGAGTTGTCGTCGGAATGACCGAAGGCCAGGTGCTGGTCTAAG
>CAVVCE010000150.1:0-12833 GCA_963746235.1 uncultured Alphaproteobacteria bacterium | reverse complement strand
AGCCGACGTCGCGGAACGCGGCGAAGCCCATCCCGAGCACCGGGGGGTCCTTGGCGGTGAACACGAACTGGTAAAGCAGGTTGGGGTCGAAGCCGTTCTTCAGGCAGACCTGGGTCGGATCGGGCGTGCCCGGAAACGGATGGTCGGCGTCGCACTTGGCGAAGGCCCAGTCGCCGGGCGCGATCTCCGCGGTCGTGCCGATCACGCCGTCGATCGTCTCGGAGGCATGGGTGGTGAGGCTCGCCTCCTTGGTGTCGAGGCTCGCCGGCTTGTAGGGCACCGGATTGTTGTAGACGATCATCGGCCGCGAATTCTTGCCGGCGGCGTTGGTGATGCGCGCCATCACCCGGCCGGTGATTGCGGAGCCGTCGGCGTTCCTGGCGACCGGCACGGCGACGTAGTCATTGTTCGGACCGGGGGCCGTCGTGCCGGCGCTGTCGCCCTGCCAGCCGCTGGAAAGGCCGATGTCGCCGGTCGCCCGTTCGGCCGGCACGATGGTGAGACGGCCGCCGCGGTTGGGCACGTCGTGCCACATCAGGTGGCTCGACTTCGTCATGTCGACCGGCTTTACCAACTGGAACGTCGCGGTGTACTCGACCATCCCCTTGGCGTTGCGCGGGGCGAGCTTGATGTCCTGGATCACCGCGTTCTTCGGATCGTTCGGATCGAGTTCGCCGAACGCGCGCCCGGTCAGCGTCTCATACTGGCCGGCAGTCCCGAAACTCGCGCCGTCGAAGGCGGGCGACACCTTGTTTTCGACCACGATCTTGGTCACCTTCGCCTGCGCGCCCGACGCCACTAGGGCGAGCAGGCTCGCCGCCGCGATGCCGGCTGCGGGCTTTACCGCGCGGCGCTGTTTGCGTGATTTTGTCATGCGTTTCTCCCGTAGGGTGTTTGGAAACCAGGTCGGATTGTCGGGGCGCGCACCCGGCCGGCTCACACATTGAGCCAGTCCAGCGACTTCTCGTTCTCGATGTCCTGCAGACGGTCGAACAGCGGCACCGCCTTGTCGCGGCCGAGGCGCTTGGTGAGCAGCATGAATTTTTCCTTGAGCTCGGCACGCCCAGCGGGCGTTCCGGCGTGCCCTTGAAGCTCGTCACCTGGCGCGACAACTCGCTGCCGTCCTTGAGCTTGATGGTGACCATCGCCGCGAGGTTGCGGCGATCCTGGCCGGGGACGATCGGCATCTTCACCCGCGACGAGATGTCCAGAATGGGGCGGTCGTGCACCACCGCCTCGTCGAACGAGCGCGGATCGACGGGATCGCGATAGAGCGACAGCGCGACGCTGAACGGGATGGTGTATTGCGCCAGCATCATGTCGGCGGGGCGCCGGGATGTTGTTGGTCTTGGCCATGCGGTCGTTGCCCGCGATGTTGATCGCCACCACGTCGGCGGCGGTGAAATTATACTGCTTGCGCAGTTCGACCACCGCCTCCACGGGATTGTGCGCGGTGATGTGGCAGGCATAGCGCTTGAGCATGATGTCGAGGGTGAAATAGTCGGTGCCGAGCCCGTGGGTGAGTTCCGCCACGTCGAAATCGTTGCAGAACGCCTGCAGGAAGCCGCCCCCGCCCTCCAGCACGGACGTTGGTCCGGTAAAGCCCTCCGCCGCCAGGCTCGCGGCCAGCACGCCGCCCTCGGCCGCACGCCCCATGTGCAGGCGCTTCACCATGGCGCCGTTGTTCGCATGGGCGAACTCCAGCAAGCCCCGAACACGAGCCCGCGATGCCGAGCGCATTGGTCATCGTCGCCGCATCGAACCCCATCAGCCGGCCGGAGGCCGCCGCCGCCCCGAACGGGCCGGTGGTGCCGGGGGCATGGAAGCCGCGCACCTCGTTGGTGTGCTTGGTGGCATGGCCGATGCGGATCATGGACTCGGCGCCCGCGACGAAGCCGGTGAGGAGGTCGCGTCCCGACAGCCCGCGCTCCTGCGCCACCGCCAGTGCCGCCGTGAACACCGTCGCGCCCGGATGCGAGCCGGAGTCCGGCTTGGTCAGGTTGTCGAGTTCGAAGGCATGGGTCATGGCGCCGTTGGCGAGCGCCGCCGCCGGCGCCTTCACGGGCGCACCGCCGGAGCCGAGGATGGCGCTTTGGCCGGGGGGCTGTTGCGCCGCGCATGGGCGATGATCATCTTGCTCCACGGCAGTTCGGCCCCGTAGATGATCGCCGCGACGGTATCGCACAGGCAATCCTTGGCGCGCTGCACCACGGCGGGCGGCAGATCCTCGAACCGCACTGCGGCGGCATAGGCGGCAAGCCGTTCGGTCTCGTGGTTGGTTTCCTGATGGGCATGGCCGGCCGGCTCCTGGGCGCGCGCCGCGGCCACATCGAGGGAGGCCGCGGCCCCGCCGATCAGGGCCGGCGCGAGAGAGGGAGCGAGGCGGGCGGAACCGGCGACGGTCGCCATCTGCTTGAGAAAGGCGCGGCGGCCGAAGCGTTCGATATCTGTCATGGAATCCTCCCAAAATCGCGTCGTCGCGAGCTGCGGTTTGATTTCATTGTAGCCCGGATTTCGCCGCTGCTCTACCGGGACACAGCCGCGCGCCGCAAAGCGCCGTTTCCGGTCAGGCGATGCACCGGCCGCCGGCGGAAAACCGCCGCTGGATATTCGGGGCGGCGAACGCGCTGAATTCGAGCTGTTCCACAGACGTTTGCCGCAAGGGGGGAAGACGCCAGACGACGCAGGGCTCGTGAATACCGGCCTCCGGTTGCCACCGCGGAATTCTATGAAGCGATGCCGGACAAGAATGGCGAGGGGTGGGCGGGAGAATTGCACGGGGCCGGATCCCCTCCGGCCCAATCCCAGTACGGATCAGTGGCGGACGACAAGGGCTCGCTTGCCGTCCGCCGCTGCCTGATTTGCCGCTTACTTGTCGAGCACCTCAATGTAGCCTAGGTGGCTCGAGGTGTCGCCCGACCACCAGATGCGGTTCGGGTTGGTCGGATCGAGTTCGATCCTTCTCGCATCCGACTCCGCGATCGGCAGCGAGAACTCCGTCCACGTTTCCGTCTTGGGATCGAAGCGGGCGATCTTGTCCGCCGTCTGTTCGGTCAACCAGATCATCTTGGTCCTTGGATCGGCGACCACATGATATGCGCCATTTTTCGGGGTTGGAGGGTTGTAGTAGGTCATCGTGCCGTATTTCTGATCGATCTTCACCAGCTTGCTGGTCTCATGGAAGCCGACCCAGACATTGCCCTCCCAATCCGCTCCCATGCGGCGCGGAACGTCTACTCCGGGGGTCGGGAACTCGTCGATCTTTCCCGTAGCAGGGTCCAACCGGCCCATTTTGTTCGCTTCCCGCTCGGCAAACCAAACCCTTCCATCCGTCGAGACGTCCATCCCGTAAGCGCCCGGGTACTGCTTTTTCTCGACCCAGGTAGGAATGTCATAGGCGACGAACTCCTTGGTTTCGATATTCAACCCCACGATTCGGGTGCCGGCAGTCGACCAGACCATCTTCCCATTCGGGTCCACTCGCATGCTGTTGCCGGTCATCTGGCCCTTGAATTCGGGGGGCGCCGGATAGGCAGTGAACTCGTTGTTCTTGGTGTCGAACTGCAACCAGCGGCGGTTGGCGCCGATTTCGGCCATCCAGATCGAGTCCCCGGCGCCTCGCACCGGCGGACCCATGTGATTCAGAGCGCTGAGTTTCCTTGCTCCGGGGGGCGGATCGATCTGGGTAAATTCGTATGTCTTCGGATCGAACCTTCCCAGCTTGTAAAGGTTGAGTTCGTTCACCCAAGCGACACCCCGCGGATCCACCGTGATGTCGTGGAGCGCCGAGTCGGGATTCGGTACCGCATAATCCACGGCGATATACCGGGCGGCGGCGCCTTGCAGCGGGGTTCTCGACAAGCGGCCATTGGGATCGGCCTTGGCGGCGGTATCCGAATAGTTCGTCGCCAGGTAATCCACCACGATCTTCGCTTCGTCGTCGGTCAGATCCTGGGCCCCCGGCTTTTCATGGATGCGTTCTCGCATCCAGGCGATCTTTTGCTCCCAATTGTTGCGGGTCCATCGCATCTGCGTCGGCCGGTGGAGGAAATGGCATTGGGCGCATTTCGCTTCCATAATCGCCTTGCCGGCCCCTTCCGGCAGGTTCGGGGGCGCCAATTCGTGATCCAGTTCATTGCCGGCCACGCGCCCGGGGCTCCGAATCCATCCATTCGGCACCTCCGCTTGCACATCCGTCAGCGACACATCGGCCATCGCCGGCTTGTCGGCCGTCAACGCCACCGAAATGGGCTTGCTCTGGAAGCCGTTGCCGATACCCTGCACCGTGTAATTCCCTGGGGGCAGGTTGTTCATCGTGTAACGGCCTTGCGCCTCGCTGACGAGCATGAACGTCAGACGCCGCTCCGGATTGATCAATTTGACATATGCTCCGGGAAGCGCTTGCCCGGACGCATTCTTGACCACTCCCTGAACGCTGCCGGCAAAGTCTGCCGCTCTGATCGACTGGACGCCGGCGAACAGCCCTACAGCCGTGGTTACTGCTAGGATCCGACTTCCCGTGGCTAAGCATCGTTGTTCTCCTCCTCTGGCGGAATCGACTCTTTGGTCTTTCGGCGCCCGGAGTATACACCCCATTTGCGGTACAACCGAGCCCTCAAAGAGCGTTTTTTCTCCGCGACACGGGATGGGCGAACGGGTTTTCCACGAGATATCCGACCAGACCGTTACGGCGGTGCCCCGCGCCTCCTTGAGGCCGGCTTGGCGGATCGGTCCAGCAAGTCGGCTTCAATTTGGCGTTGACGCTCGGCTTCGCCGTGCAGCCAGTCACGGAAGGCCAACAGCGCCGCATCTGTTTCACGACCGGGTCGATATTCGAGATACCAGGCCTCCCGCTTAGTCGCGACGATCGGGAACGGGGCGACCAGCCGCCCGGCTTTCAGCGCGTCGGTGACATAGAGCGGCTGCGCCGCAGCGACGCCCACGCCGTCCAGCGCCGCCTGCATCGCCATGGCGTTATTATCGAAAAACACCTCACCAGCGGGCCGTATGGGAGCGCGCAGACCGGCCGCCTCGAACCAACACGGCCAATCATTGGAGAGGTGAGGCACGAAAATCAGGGTTGCGTTTCGCAGATCTGACGGCTTGCGCAGCCCTGCCGCCAGTTCGGGAGTGCACACCGGCACGAGAGTGCTCGGGAACAACACTTCGGCGATATAGCCCGGCCACGCGGCAGTATCGCGCCGTATCGTACACGTCCAGTCGTCGCGCACCGGGCGCGTGGCCCCGCCCGTCGCCATGCGGACCTCGATGTCGGGGTGGCTGCGGTAGAAGCTTGTCAAGCGCGGTATCAGCCAGTTCACCGCCAAACTCTGCCCGACGCCGACCGTGAGCACCGGACCGCCCCGCATTGCAGCTACTTGTTCGGTCAGCCGAGCAATCGAGTCGAACGAATCCGTCAGGCCGGACAAGAACGCTTGCCCTTGGATGGTGAGCTCCAACGCGTTCGCATGGCGGCGAAACAGCGCGAAGCCGAGGCGTTCCTCAAGTAGGCGCACCATGCGGCTCACCGCCGCCTGGGTCACATTCAGCTCTTGGCCCGCTGCCGTGAAGCTGCGATGACGCCCGGCCGCCTCGAACGCGCGCAATCCGTTTAACGAGGGCAGATGCCGCGACATTCAATCAGTACCCAAACATATAGTTGGGCTCAGACTGAGATAAAAACGTTTGCGGTGCAAGCGTGGCGATTACACATTGGCCGTTAGCGGGGGGCGCAACAAGGACAATGCCTATGAGAAAACTTGTTCTCGGCATCGCCGCCGCCGCGACGTTGCTGGTCGCGTTGCCGGTGGGGGCACAAGTCCAGCCCGTACCGAGCCATCACGGATGGGATAGTTGGTGGCATGATTGGTGGCATTCCGGCCTGGACAGCCGACCCCATTACGGCTGGTTTCATCATGACTGCGGACGGTGACGGAGAACGAGCGCCTTCCCGATGGCCGGGTGAGCACCCGCACCATTGAGCGCTGTTAGCCCTACGCCAAAAAACAGGCAATGAAGTGCCTCCCAGGCCACGATGGAAAGCGTAAACGGAACCGCGCGGGCATTCTCGGTGCGGTCTGCCTGTCTATCCTGGCGGTTGCCGGCGCCTTCTACTGGTATCGCGCGGAAGAGGCGGAACCGGCGAGAGGGCCGCGTGGTGGTGGACGTGCGGCAGCGCCGGTCAGCGTCGCGGTCGCGTCCAGGCAGGACGTGCCGATCTATCTCACCGGCATCGGCTCCGTGCAGGCTTATTTCACCATCGACATCCGCGCCAAGGTCGACGGCGAATTGCAGGAGGTGCTCTTCACGGAAGGCCAGCATGTCAAAAAGGGCGACGTGCTGGCCAAGATCGATCCGCGCCTCTACCAGGCCGCGCTCGATCAGGCCAAGGCCAAGCGCGCGCAGGACGCCGCCGCGCTGGTAGCCGCCGAGAAGGATCTCGCGCGAGCCAGGACGCTGGCGCTCAAGAGCTTCGATACCCAGCAGAACGTCGACCAACTCCAGGCCAAGGTCGACCAGCTCAAGGCATCCATCCTCGCCGACGAGGCCTTGATCGAAACCGCGCAGACTCAGTTCGACTATACGACGATTGTGGCGCCGAGCGACGGACGCATCGGCATGCGTCTCATCGATCCGGGAAACATGATCCGTGCCTCGGATTCGAAATCGCTGGCGACCCTGGTGCTCAACCAGCCGTCGGCGGTCCTGTTCACGCTGCCGGCGACCGCTCTGGGCGAGGTGCGCGAGGCCATGAAGCGCGGTCCGGTCGAGGTGACCGCCTTCGACCAAAACAACCGCATCGCGCTCGCGGCCGGCAAACTTGTGCTGATCGACAACGTCATCGACCAGGCCGCTGCGGCGATCCGACTGAAAGCGCTGTTTCCCAATGACGACGACGCATTGTGGCCGGGCGACTTCGTCAATGCCCGCATACTTGTCGAAACCCGCCGCAACGCCCTCACGGTTCCGAGCGCCGCGGTTCAAAGCGGGCCCAAGGGGCTGTTTACCTGGGTGGTCGCCGGCAACAACACGGTCGAGCCGCAGCCGATCGAAGTAGGGCCGGCGAACGGCGATCTCACGATCGTCGCCGCCGGTCTTAGCGACGGCGACCGCGTCGTCACGGCCGGCCAGTACAAGCTGCAGGCGAAAGCCCAGGTGGTGATGGCGTCCCTGCCGCCCGCATCCGGGCGCGGGAAGTGAACCTCTCCGAACCCTTCATCCGGCGTCCCGTGGCGACTTCGCTGATGGCGGGCGCGCTGGCGTTCCTCGGTCTTGCCGCATTCCCGTTCCTGCCGGTCGCGCCGCTGCCGCAGGTCGATTTCCCGACCGTGCTAGTGACGGCGACGCTCGCGGGCGCGAGCGCCGAGACCATGGCCTCCTCGGTCGCGACGCCGCTGGAACGCCAGATCGGCCAGATCGCCGGCATCACGCAGATGACCTCGTTCAGCGCGCTCGGCGCCACATCGATCACGGTACAGTTCGACCTCAATCGCAACATCGATCTCGCCGCCCAGGACGTGCAGGCGGCAATCACGGCAGCGAGCAAGACCCTGCCGCAGACCATGACCGCGCCGCCGACGTATAAGAAGCTCAATCCGGCCGATGCGCCGATTCTGATCCTCTCGGCGCAATCCGATACGTTGCCGATCACCGTCGTCGACGAATACGCCGACAGCTTCCTCGCCCAGCAGATTTCCCAAGTGACGGGCGTCGCCCTGGTTTCGCTGGGCGGCGAGCAGCGGCCGGCGATCCGGATCCAGGTCGATCCCGCAAAGCTCGCCGCGCGCGGCCTGACGCTGGAGGAAATCCGCGGCGCGCTCCTCAATGCGACCACCAACGCGCCCAAGGGCTCGCTCACGACTGCGCGCACCAGCCTGACCATCGAGGCCAATGACCAGATCGTCGAACCCAAGCCGTTCGAGGATGTCATCGTCGCCTATCGCAATGGCGCACCGGTTCGCGTCCGCGACATTGGCCGCGCCGTCGCGGCCGCCACCGACCGTTTCGCCGCCGCCTATCACGACAACGCCCCGGCGATCCTGCTCTCGGTCTACAAGCAGCCCGGCGCCAATATCATCGACACGGTCGAGCAGATAAAATCGCTGCTGCCCAAGCTCACCGCCAACATTCCGGCGGCGATGCAAATCGATACCGTCCTCGACCGCACCACGACCATTCGCGCCTCGGTCTTCGACGTCGAGTTCACGCTGGCTCTGACGGTCGTGCTGGTGGTGCTGGTCGTCCTGCTGTTCCTGCGCAATCTGTGGGCGACGCTGGTGCCGGCCGTCACCATCGTGCTGTCGCTGCTCGGCTCCTTTGCCGCGATGTACGCGTTCAATTTCAGCATCGACAACCTGTCGCTGATGGCGCTCACGATCGCGATCGGCTTCGTGGTCGATGACGCGATCGTCGAGGTCGAAAACGTCTACCGTCATATCGAAAAAGGCGCATCGCCGCTCGAGGCCGCGCTCACGGGCTCGGGTGAAATCCGCTTCACGGTGCTTTCGATCAGCGTCTCGCTGATCGCGGTATTCATCCCGCTTCTGCTGATGAGCGGGATCATCGGCCGCCTGTTTCGCGAATTCGCGTTGACGGTGACGGCTTCGATCGTGGTCTCCGCCTTCGTATCGCTGACGCTCGCGCCGATGTTGTGCTCGCGCTTCATGCGCCATCGGTCCGACCGTCACGGGCCCCTCTACCGTACGATCGAGGCGGGGTTCGACGCCCTGCTGTCCGGCTACCGGCGCACCCTCGATATTGTCCTGCGCCATCAAGCCATCATGCTCGGCGTCTTCTTCGCCACCATGGCGCTGTCCGTCGTAATGATGATCCAGATTCCGAAAGGCTTCTTCCCGATCCAGGACACCGGCATGCTCAACGGCCTCGCCGAGGCGGCGCAGGAAGTCTCGCCGATGGAAATGATGCGCCTGCAGCGTGAATTGGGCGCGGTGCTGTTGCGGGACCCTGATATCGCGGGATTCGCGTCGCAGACCGGCAGCACCGGCGGCAACGGCAACGCCCAGTCGGCGAACACCGCCCGCTTCTTCATCGCGCTCAAGCCCCGCGAGGAGCGCACGCTCACCGCTTCCCAGATCATCAACCGGCTGCGGCCGCAGTTCGCTCGCATCGAGGGCGCCAACATGTTCCTGCAGGCCACCCAGGACATCACCGTCGGCGGGCGGGCTGCGCGCGGCAGCTTCCAATACACCCTGCAGGACGCCAACATCCCCGAGTTGGTCGAATGGTCGGAGAAGATGCTCGACAAGCTGCGCACGCTGCCGCAGCTGGCCGATGCCTCGACCGATCTCCTCGCGATCGCGCCGCGTCTGCGGGTGACTATCAACCGCGACCAGGCCTCGCGCTTCGGCATCACGCCGCAGATGATCGACGACACCCTCAATGACGCGTTCGGGCAGCGTCAGATCACGCAATATTTCACCCAGCTCAATACCTACTGGGTCATCCTCGAAGTCACCCCGGAACTGCAGGACACCTTTGCTTCGCTCGAACGCATCTACGTGAAATCGCCGCTGACCGGCTCGGTGCTGCCGCTGTCGGCGCTCGTCACCGTCGATACCACCAAGGTCGGACCGCTTTCGGTGTCGCACCAGGGCCAGTTCCCGGCGGTTACGCTGTCGTTCAACCTGCGTCCCGGCATCGCGCTCGGCCAGGCGGTCGACGCCATCCTCGGGGCAGCGCGGGACATCGGCCTCCCGGGCTCGGTCATCGCCACCTTCCAGGGCAACGCCCAGGCGTTCCAGAGTTCCCTCGCCAGCACGCCGGCGTTGATCGGCGCGGCGCTGGTGGTCGTCTACATCATTCTCGGCATGCTGTATGAAAGCTACATCCATCCGCTGACGATCCTGTCGACCCTCCCCTCGGCCGGCGTCGGCGCGGTGCTGGCGCTGCGGGCCGGTCAGATGGAGCTGTCGGTGATGGGGATCATCGCCATCATTCTCCTGATCGGCATCGTCAAGAAGAACGGCATCATGCTGGTGGATTTCGCCATCACGGCCGAGCGCGACGATCACATGACGCCTCTCGATGCGATCCGGCAGGCGTGCCTGCTGCGTTTCCGCCCGATCCTGATGACGACGGCGGCTGCGATGATGGCCGGCGTCCCGCTCGCACTCGGCCACGGCACCGGCGCCGAACTGCGGCAACCGCTCGGATACGCCATGGTGGGCGGGCTGGCGCTCAGCCAGCTTCTCACGCTCTACACCACGCCGGTGGTCTATCTCTATCTCGATCGCCTGCAGTCCTGGCTCAAGCGTGATGCGGCGGCGCCCGTCACGTCCCCGAGGACGCGCACACCGCCGCCGCTGTCGTGCAGTTGAGCGCTCGCTTGAAGCCGGGGGAGTAGTCCGGTCCGGGTCATCAAGAGCCACCAACTCTTGCAACGGCCGCGACGAGCCGTGCTCCGATAGCCGACGCGAGCGAGGCGTGGCGGCGGCCGACGGGTGGGCGCGTCCCCCTCGGAGGCCGGTCCTCCCCAGAAACCGGCCGGCACGGCTGACGGGGTTGGCGCCTGTCCCGGGCCACTGCGGACTCCTCCGCCGTCAGATCACATGGTCCGCGATGGCGAGTAGCGTCGGCCTCAGAGAGCCTGAACGACTTGGCGGTTGGCCGAAGCGTGATGAACTCTGGCTTTCCCTACATTGAGCGGGCGAAGTCGCGCGGCACCGCTTTCAGGCAATGGCATCGGCAAGTCCGCGCATGCTGGATACCTGCAGATCGGGCCGGTGGGGTGTCATTCCGAATGGGCGCCGCCGGCGGTCAATAAATGCTGTGCGCATGCCGGCGGATTTGGCCCCGATGCAATCAAACGCGTGATTGGCGACGAACAGCACCTCGTCCATTCGCACGCCCGCGATCTCGGCCCCTTGGTGTACGTTGCCACATGCGGCTAAGGCATTTGCCACCGCAACCGAGATAACATCGTCAAAAGCAATCCCGTGATGGTACTTCGCGGTCTCAAGCATGTCCGGATCGCCGTTGGAAAGGACGATGACGCGGTAGCGCCCCTTAAGCCGCGCGAGTGCCTCCGGCACGTCCGGGAATGGGCGGAGTTTTTCGATCTGTGCCACGAGACGACGGACTTCGTCGATACTGAAATCGATCCCAGCGCGCTCAAGGACATAGGCTAACGACCGGTGGCCGATTTCCCGATAGGTCGTATGCTCGCGTCCGAGCAGCGCGTCGATCATCGAATTTTCGAAATGGGTCCGGCGCCACCAGGTGACGAAGGAATTGGAATTTCCCTTCCAGCCCTTGACTCGCAAGTACGGCCCTGCTATCTCGGCAAGGCCTGTCTGCATGTCTACGATCGTTCCGTATTGATCGAACATGCAAACTTTGATCGAGGCTTTGAGAACGTCAGTGGGCGTCATTGACGGGCGGTTCCTGGAGGCATCGTATGCATGGTCCAGCGACGGATCGCGAAACAGCACCTTGTCAGACGTAGAGAGTGGCAATCTCACGGTCAGATAAATGCAACAGCGCTCTGAGAGCCTCCTCGTTATGCTCGCCCGACAGGTCCAGACGAACATATGGGCCCTACTATGGAAAACGACAAGCTTGGTGCTCTGGCCGGTTTTAAGGTGATCGACCTGTCGCGCGTGCTCAGCGGCCCGCGCTGCACCCAGATTCTTGGCGATCACGGCGCCGAGGTGATCAAGATCGAGCCTCCGTCCGGAGACGAGCCCCGAGCTTGGGGGCCTTTCGGCTCCCAAGGGAGCGCTTATTACAGCGGGATCAACCGCAACAAGCGCCACGCAGCGGTCGATTTGTCGAACAAGACGGGGCGGGAACTTCTTTTGCGGCTGATCGAGGGGGCGGACGTCCTGATTTACAATTTCAAGGCCGGTACGCTGGAGCGCTGGGGATTGGGCTATGACGCGGTGCTTTCGAAGCGGTTTCCGAGGTTGATCTACTGCCACATCACAGGTTTCGGTAAGGACGGGCCCCTCGGTGGGTTGCCTGGATACGATTTTAGTTGTGCAGGCCATCGCCGGATGCATGAGCCTTTCCTCGATCAGTCGTCGCGCTTTGTCGCACCGGTATTCAGCGGCGATACGCTTTACCCGTCGATCGAGATCGTCGAGCTGTTGCCGAACAGGACGACCGGAATCATCTCTATGGTGAGCACCGTCTACAACCAGAAAGCGGACCTCGTCATGGACGGAACCAGCGCTACCTGGTCCGGAAGAAGCCGTGATGGCTCCGACCGCCGGACGATGTGCATTGCGGTCGTCGCGATTGCAACGCCGTGGATCAATTGAGGGAGGACCTCATTTATGACGGAAGCGAAGGCGTCGGATGGTGTTGTCCGTTACGAGTTGTCGGACAAAGTCGCGCGGATCACGCTTGATCGACCGCCGGTCAACGCACTGAGCTTGGAAGTGATCCGTGCGGTTGTTGCTGCCGTCAAACGGGCTGCCGACGATCGGGGGGCACGCGCCGTCGTACTCTCGAGCTCCATGGCTAAGCGCTTCTCAGCCGGCCTTGACCTCGACATCCTGCTTGGCGCATCCGGAGCGGATATCCGGGAATTCCTTCAGGAACTGTACATCGGGCTGTACGATGCCCAGTACAATCTCGGCAAGCCGTCGATCGCAGCGGTCGGCGGCGCCGCGCGCGGAGGCGGCATGACTATGGCGATCTCCTGTGACGTTGTCCTCGCAGGAGAGAGCGCCACATTCGGTTATCCGGAGATCGATTTAGGACTGCTTCCGGCGATCCATTTCGCGCTTTTACCTAGGCTGATCGGTCGTCACCGTGCGTTCGAGCTTCTGTTCAGCGGCCGAGCCTTCGGCGCAAGGAGGCTTTCGATC
>CAVVCE010000149.1:0-5105 GCA_963746235.1 uncultured Alphaproteobacteria bacterium | reverse complement strand
CGACGGATTCTCCTGGGCGTCGCTCGACGCCGGAACGAGTGTCGTCGCCGCGGCGGCCGAGCCGAGCACGAAGCTGCGGCGGTCCATAGGTGTTCCTCCCGTTAGCAGCGAACCGACACCGGACGGCAGCCGATGGATCGGAAATATCCGTCCTGCGTCATCCCTTCTGCGTCCGCCATTTCACATCGCCGATGCCATCAGTGCGGGCTCGCGGCCCTTGGCTTCGGCGGCTTCGAAATTGAGCTCGATCTTGACCCCGTTGGGGTCGATCAGGAACAACTGGTAGAGCCCCTGATTGCTGACGCGGCGCTCCTTGAAATCGACGCCCTTCTTCTCGAGATGGTCGATCATGTCGAGGAGGCCGGTGGCGCGGAACGCCACGTGATCGACGACGCCGGACCCGGTGGTCGCGGTGGATTCCTGGCCGAGATATTTGAGCCGGTTCTCCGAGGCCTTGGCGCCGCCATGGGTGAGGTGCAGCACATCGGTGTCACCGAGATAGAGCCAGTAGACCGGGAACTTGAAGTCCGGCGCCGGCCCGACCTTCATGCCGAGCACGTCCACAAACCAGTCCTTGGTGTTTTCGAGGTCTTCGGTCTGGATCAGAAAATGCTGCAAGTGGTGAAGCGGCATGGCATGTCTCCTGACGCTGTTTCGCCTTTTGACCCATTCGAGTAGCTAACTTCGTCCATCGTCGCCGGTAAGTCCATGGCAAGTCCAGGAGGTCCCATGCCCGCCTATTGGGTTGCGCGTTCCCGCATCATCGATCCCGTCGAATACAAGAAATACACCGACCGCATCCCCGCCATCATCGCCAAACATGGCGGCAAGGTGCTGGCCCGCGGCGGGCGGTTCCAGATCATGGAGGGTCCCGACACGTTCCACCGCTTCGTGGTGATCGAATTTCCGACGCTGGAGCAGGGCGTCGCCTGCTTCAAATCCAAAGAATATGACGAGGCCGCGGCGTTCCGCCGCAACGGCGCCGGCGAAGTCGAAACCATCATCGTGGAAGCCGGCGGCGCCACGCCGCAGTGATGCTCCGCCGCCCTGGTGCCGGACCGCGGAACGGTTCTAATTGGCGCACTTACAAAAAGCAGGGCGCACTTGCAAACAGCAGAACGCTCTTGCAAAGAGCGCGGCGAAAGCAAGAGCCGGGCGGGAGGAGCGGATGGAGGAGCGGAATGATTTCCCGACTCACATCTTTGATTTGTGCGGTATCCGCCGTCGCCGCCGCGGCGCTCGCCGCCGATCGCGCCGCGGCCCAGACCGGCGCGCCGATCAAGATCGGCTTCAGCATGGCGATGACCGGCGGCCTCGCCGCCAACGGCAAGTCCGCATTGCTGGCGCAGAAAATCTGGGAAGAGGACATCAATGCCAAGGGCGGCCTGCTCGGGCGCCCGGTCAAGCTCATCTATTACGATGACCAGAGCAATCCGGCGACGGTGCCGGGCATCTATACCAAGCTGCTCGACATCGACAAGGTCGATCTCCTGATCGGCCCCTATGCGACCGCCCAGATCGCGCCGGCGATGCCCATCGTGATCCAGCGCAACAAGCTCTTCATCGGGCTGTTGGGGCTCGCGGTGAACAGCGAGTTCAACTACCCCAATTATTTCGTCATGATCCCGTCCGGACCGGATCCCAAGCCCTCCTTCACCAAGGGCTTCTTCGACATCGCCATGGCGCAGACGCCGAAGCCGCAGACCGTCGCGATCGTCGCCGCGGACCAGGAGTTCTCCCGCAACGCTTCCGACGGCGCCCGCGAGAACGCGCAGAAGGCGGGACTGAAGATCCTTTACGACAAGACCTATCCGCCCTCGACCACCGATTTCGCGCCGATCGTGCGCGCGATCGCGGCGACCAATCCCGATCTCCTGGTGATCTGCTCCTATCCGCCGGATTCGGTCGGCCTGGTGCGCTCCATCAACGAAATCGGCTTCAAGCCGAAGATGATCGGCGGCGCCATGGTCGGCCTGCAGGCGACCGCACTCAAGGCCCAGCTCGGCGCCGCGCTCAACGGCTTCGTCAATTTCGACTTCTGGCTGCCGGTGCCGAAGATGAACTTCCCCGGCATCGGCGCATTCATCGAGAAGTACCAGACGCGCGCGCAAGCGGAAGGCGTCGATGCGCTCGGCTATTACATGGCGCCATGGGGCTATGCGCAGCTCCAGGTCATGGGGCAGGCGATCGAGGCGACGAAGGGCCTGGACGACAAGAAGCTCGCCGACTTCATCCGCGCCAATTCGTTCAAGACCGTGCTCGGCGACATCAAGTTCGGCAAGGGCGGCGAATGGGCGCAATCGCGGGTGCTGCAGGTGCAGTTCCACGACATCAAGGGCAACGACATCGAGCAGTTCCGCACCATGGGAACCCAGACGCTGCTCACGCCGCCGGAGTACAATTCGGGCAGCGTGATCTATCCGTACGAAAAGGCGAAGTGAGCAATATCGACGCTGTCATTCGCGGGGCGTCGCGCTCGATGCGGCGAACCCGGAATCTGCAGACATGAGCGCGCGACTGACTTGCCCGCAGCGCTGGATGTCACGGGTTCGCGCGTAGCGAATGAGCGCGGCTGCACCGCGGAATGACGCCCGCCCCTCACAGCCCGAGATAAAACTTCCGGATCAAATCGTTGTTGTTCAGCTCATCGGCCGATTTGCCTTCGAAGGCGATCTTGCCGTGGACGATGACGTAGCCGCGGTCGGCGATGCGCAGCGCCTGGGGGAAGTTCTGCTCGGCCATCAGCACCGTGAGGTGGTAGCGGTCCTTGAGCTCCCTGATCTTGTCGATGGTGCGGCTCACCAGCACCGGCGCGAGGCCGACCGAGGGCTCGTCGACGAGGAGGATGCGCGGCGCCAGCATCAGGGCGCGGCCGAGCGCCAGCATCTGCTGCTCGCCGCCGCTCATGGAGCCGGCGAGCTGTCGGCGCCGCTCGGCGAGGCGCGGGAAGGCTTCGAAGCAGAACGCGAGATTGGTCGCGATCTGCGCGCGGGCCTTGGGCCGAAACGCGCCGAGCAGCAGGTTCTCCTCGACGGTGAGCCGCGGGAACAGGCGGCGGCCCTCCGGCACCAGCGCGATGCCGAGATCGACGATGTCCTCGGCGGCGCGGCCGATGAGGTCGTGGCGCTCGCCCTCGATCTCGGCGACGATGCGGCCCGCGCTCGGCCGCACGATGCCCATGATGCTCTTCATCAGCGTGCTCTTGCCGTTGCCGTTGGTGCCGAGCAGCACCACGGTCTCGCCGCTGCCGACCCGGATCGACACGTCGTCGAGCACCCGCACGGCGCCGTAGCCGGCATCGATGCCTTCGATGGCGAGGCTATTGGCCGTGAGGCTATTGGCCAAGATAGGCCCTCTCGACTTCGGCGTCGCGGATCACCTCGTCGGGGCGGCCGTCCGCGATCTTGCGGCCGGACACCAGCACCACGAGGCGCTGGGAGAAGTTCATCACCGCGCGCATGATGTGCTCGATGAGGATGACGGTGATGCCGCGCTCGTTCAGCCGGATCAGCAGCGCCACGATGTCGTTGACCTCGGAATTGGAGAGGCCGGCCATCGCCTCGTCGGCGATCAGCAGCTTGGGCTCCGCCGCCATGGCGCGGGCGAGTTCGAGCTTGCGCATGTCGACCTGGGTGAGATCCCGCGGATAGTGCCGGGCGCGGTCGGCGAGGCCGACCACCGTCAGCAGCTCCGCGCAGCGCTCGCCGATCTCGGCTTCGGTGAGCGCAGGCTTGCGCCGGGCATTGACGGTGTAGAGCAGCGGTATCCGCACATTGTCGGCGGCCGTCATGCTGGCGAACGGCCGCGGCAACTGGAAGCTGCGGGCAAGCCCGAGCCTGGTGCGCTGATGGGCGGCGAGCCCGGCGAGGTCGCGGCCGGCAAACCGCACCTCGCCGGTGTCGTTGACGAGGGTGCCGCACAGGCAGTTGACCAGCGTGCTCTTGCCGGAGCCGTTGGGGCCGATCAGGCCGACCCGCTCGCCCGGCGCCACCGCGAGATCGATCGACGTCGAGCGCGACGAAGCCGCCGAACCGCTTGGAGAGACGCTGCACGTCGAGCAGATTTGGCACGTCCCGCAGATTTTGCGCGACGTCGCAGGTTCGCGGCCATTGTTCTATCGTTTCGGAAAAAAACGTCGCCACAGGCCGACCAGGCCGTTCGGCGCGATGATCACGAAAGCCACCAGCAGCACGCCGACGATCAAGAGGTTGACCGCCGAGGATATGGTCACCGTGGTGACCTGCTGCAGCGTGCCCAGAGGATCGCGCCGATCAACGGCCCGAACCAGGTGGTGGTGCCGCCGATCATCGGCATCGCGATCGAGTTCACGGCGTACTCCAGCGCAAAGGCGGAGGCCGGCTGAAGATATCCGATATAATAGGGAAACGGCGCGCCGGCCATGCCCATCAGCGCGCCGGAGATCACGGTGGCGATCAGCTTGAGCCTGAGCGTCGGCACGCCGGAGGCCTCTGCCGCCAGTTCGTCGTCGCGGATGGCGGCGAAGCCGTAGCCGAGCTTGGAGCGCTCGATGGTGCGCGCGATGACGACGGCGATGAGGGCGAGCACCAGCATGACCAGGAACAGATACTGGATGTAGGGCAGGTGCAGCGCCGGGTCTTCCGCCGGCCGGATCACATAGGCGCCGCGGGAGCCGCCGACATAGTTCCAGTTCACCACCAGCGTCTGCAGCACGACGGCGAGCGCCAGCGTGGCGATGGCGAAGAACGCGCCGCGCAGCCGCAGCGTCAGGTAGCCCATGCCGAGCCCGACCAGCCCGGACACGGCGGCGCCGAGGACCACCAATACCGGGATCGGGAGCGGATAGAATTTGTGGAAGAACACCGTCGAATACGCACCGAGCGCGAAGAACGCCGCGGTGCCGAAATTCACGTAGCCGGTATAGCCGCCGAGGATGTTCCAGGCGGTCGCGAGCACCACGAATTGCAGCACGATGTAGCCGGCGAAGAACACGTAGTCATTGCCGACGAAGCGCGCGCCGGCGAAGACAACAGCCGCGACCGCGGCGCCGAGCAGGATGAACCGCGGCGTTCGCACCTATCGCCCCATCAGCCCGGCCGGCCGGAATGCGAGCGTCAGCAGCAGGA
>CAVVCE010000148.1:0-10041 GCA_963746235.1 uncultured Alphaproteobacteria bacterium | reverse complement strand
TTGCCGCGCGCGCCGCCGTTCGTCTTGCTCTTTGCATTGGCGGCGCTGCAGGCGCCCAGGCGCCCGAGAAGATTCCCGACCTGGGGTCGTCCCGCAATTTTGCCTGGACTCCGTTGACGGTAAACGGCGGAATCGCGCGTTACGGCACCGGCTGGTTCGACCCGCCCGCCGGATTGCGTGGGCCGATCAAGCAGCATCCCGACCACCCGCTGCGCGGGAACGAAACCGGGAGGCCGACGCCCGCACTCGGCAACTGGAAAGACCCGATCCTGAAGCCCTGGGCGGCTGAGCAGATGCGGCTGTCGAATGAGGAGTTTCTGTCCGGCAAAGTCGGGATTCCGTTCCTGGCCCAGTCGCGCTGCTGGCCGGGTGGAGTGCCCGGTCAACTGCTTTGGACCACAGAACCACTGTATTTCATTCAGACACCCAAGGTGGTGTGGATGCTCTGGCAGCGCGACCAATGGGTGCGCCGCATCACCATGACCGACCAGCATTCGGAATCCGTGAAGCCGTCCTGGTACGGCGAGTTCATCGGACGCTATGAGAACGGCGAGTTGGTCGTGGACACCATCGGCCTGGCCGCGAACAAAAACGGCTACCTCGACATGTACCGCACCCCACACACAGAAAAGCTGCATGTGGTGGAACGCTTCAAGGTCACGGCAGACAACAAATTCCTGGAAGCCCTGGTTAAGATCGAGGATGAGGATACGTTCAACGAGCCCATGTACATGACCAAGCGCTGGCGCAGGGACAAGAACGATTGGCTCGAATCGATCTGCGCCGAGAACAATGTCGACCCCTTCAATGAGAACCCGATCACGGTTCCGCAAGCCCAACGGCCGGACTTTTGATTGCTAGAGCTAAGGTCATCTTGAGCAAGGTCATCTCGCAGCACGATCCGCAAACGGCCGCGTCAAGCGGCTGTTGAGCGTCGCGCGGCGGCAGAAGGCGTGTTGCTCAAGCGCCCGTCTTCGAGACGAATTTCACGCCCGGCAACTCGCCAAAGTGTGCGTCGCAGGTGAGAAGGTCGGCTCCGTATTCCAGGGCCGTGGCGTAAACGATGGCATCGGCCGTCGCGAGCTTGTGCTTGCCACATATCTCCGCAGCCGCCAGTGCGATCTTCGTATCGAGCGGCACCACAAAACACATATGGGTGAAAGCGACCACCTGATCGGCTTTGTCCTCCCCGACTTCGCGAGCGAGCCACTTCGCCAGTTCGAGCTGCACGATGGTCGGGACGAGCCAGTCCGCCCATGCGGGTATCGCGACCTCGACAGCCTTCCCCGCCGGCGATGCGATCAGCCATTCGATCCATGCAGACGTATCGACGAGCCGCATCAGAACCGGTCGTTGCGATCGCGGTAGTCCTTTGCCCTCGCGCCGCTTGCGAAGCCGGCGAGGTCTTTACGCTCCGGCACCGGAACCAGGAGCACGCCGGTCCCCTTGGGAATGAATGCAAACTCCTGGCCCGCTTTCCAGTTGCGGGCGCTGCGTACGGCCTTGGGGATCGAAATCTGAAATTTCGACGAGAGCGTCGCCGTGTCGGACATGGTCATACCGTTGTTTGATCGATCGGACATTCGTAAGAAATTACCACATGGAAGACCCCTGAGGAAGTCTTGTGCGCTGAACCCATGCGCCCGCGCAGCAGGGCCGCCGCTATAAATTGAATTTATTTTCATTCTTTACCAAATTATTAATGCCAGTCGCCAAATTGCTATGCCGAAGCCGATGCATAAATAGTGTAGAGACTTCCTCGCTCGGGGCCGGTTTGGCATGTTTCGTGCGACCAGCCCGCCACCCAGGGCGCACCCGGCCTGGGACATCGCCGTTTCGATTCGGTCCAGGATAACGTCCAATGTCACGCCAAGACGCGAACGTGGCTTTCGCCGGCACTTCCTTTCTTTACGGCGGCAATGCCGATTACATCGACGCGCTTTATGCCCGCTACGAGACCGATCCCCAGGCGGTGGACGCCCAGTGGCGCTCGTTCTTCGAAAGCCTGAAGGACGACGCAAAGGACGTAGCCCGGAACGCCCAGGGCGCCTCCTGGCAGCGGGCCGATTGGCCGCCGCTGCCCCGCGGCGACCTCGTCGCCGCACTGGACGGCGATTGGGACGAGATCGGCAAGGCCGTCGGCGAAAAGCTGCAGGTCAAGGCGCAGGCCAAGGCGCAGGCAAAGGGCGTCGAGCTCACCGCCGGCCATGTCCAGCAGGCGACCCGGGATTCGGTGCGCGCCCTGATGCTGATCCGGGCCTATCGCATGCGCGGCCATCTGCATGCCAATCTCGATCCCCTGGGTCTCGAGCCGCGCCGGGATCCCGAAGAGCTCGATCCCCGCAGCTACGGCTTCGCCGACGCCGATCTCGACCGTCCGATCTTCCTCGACCACGTCCTCGGGCTCGAATTCGGAACCTTGCGGCAGATCCTGGCGATCCTCCAGCGCACCTACTGCCAGACGCTGGGGGTCGAGTTCATGCACATCTCCGACCCGCAGCAGAAGGGCTGGATCCAGGAACGCATCGAAGGGCTCGACAAGGAGATCAGCTTCACCCGCGAGGGCAAGCGCGCGATCCTCAACAAGCTGGTCGAGGCCGAAGGCTTCGAGAAGTTCTGCGACGTGAAGTTCACCGGGACCAAGCGGTTCGGCCTCGACGGCGGCGAATCGATGATCCCGGCGCTGGAGCAGATCATCAAGCGCGGCGGCGCGCTCGGCGTGAAGGACATCGCGTTCGGCATGGCGCACCGCGGCCGCCTCAGCGTGCTCGCCCATGTGATGGCGAAGCCCCACCGCGCCATTTTCCACGAGTTCAAGGGCGGCTCGTCCTCGCCCGAAGACGCCGACGGTTCCGGCGACGTCAAATATCATCTCGGCGCGTCGTCGGACCGCGAGTTCGACGGCAACCGGGTCCACCTTTCGCTCACCGCCAACCCGTCGCATCTCGAGATCGTCAATCCGGTCGTGCTCGGCAAGACCCGCGCCAAGCAGGACCAGCTCGGCGCGACGCCCGACGATCGCACCTGCGCGATGCCGCTGCTGATTTCCGGCGACGCGGCGTTCGCCGGCCAGGGCGTCATCGCCGAATGCTTCGGCCTGTCGGGGCTGCGCGGCCACCGCACCGGCGGCTCGGTGCATTTCATCGTCAACAACCAGATCGGCTTCACCACCTATCCGCGCTACAGCCGCTCCTCGCCCTATCCCTCCGATGTCGCCAAGATGATCGAGGCGCCGATCTTCCACGCCAATGGCGACGACCCCGAGGCGGTGGTGTTCGCGGCGAAGATCGCTACCGAATTCCGGCAGAAATTCCAGAAGCCGGTCGTGATCGACATGTTCTGCTACCGGCGGCATGGCCACAACGAGGGCGACGAGCCCATGTTCACCCAGCCGCTGATGTACAAGGCGATCCAGTCCCACCCGTCGACGCTGGAGATCTATTCGAAGAAGCTGGTCGCCGAGGGTGTCGTCACCGTGGGCGAAGTGGAAAAGATGAAAAGCGATTGGCGGGCGCGGCTCGATGTCGAGCTCGAAGCCAGCCAGAGCTACAAGTCGAACAAGGCCGACTGGCTCGACGGCCGCTGGGCCGGGTTCAAGGTCGCCGAGATGTCCGACGATCCACGCCGCGGCAACACCGGCGTCGCCATCGAGACGCTCGCGGAGATCGGGTCGAAGATCACCGCTGGTGCCGCAGGGCTTCCACGTCCACCGCACCATCCAGCGTTTCCTCGAAGCCCGCCGCAAGACGATCGAATCCGGCGAAGGAATCGACTGGTCGACGGCGGAGGCGTTGGCGTTCAGCTCGCTCCTCCTCGACGGCACGCGGGTCCGGTTGTCCGGCCAGGACAGCGAGCGCGGCACCTTCTCGCAGCGCCATTCGGTCCTGATCGACCAGGAGAACGAGAATCGCTACACGCCCTTCAACCACATCCGCCCCGACCAGGGGCGCTACGAGGTCATCAATTCGATGCTCTCGGAGGAGGCGGTGCTCGGCTTCGAATACGGCTATTCGCTCGCCGAACCGAACGCGCTGACCCTGTGGGAGGCGCAGTTCGGCGATTTCGCCAACGGCGCCCAGGTCATCTTCGACCAGTTCATTTCCTCCGGCGAGCGCAAATGGCTGCGCATGTCGGGCCTGGTCTGCCTGCTGCCCCACGGCTATGAGGGCCAGGGCCCCGAGCATTCCTCCGCGCGCCTGGAGCGTTTCCTGCAGATGTCCGCCGAGGACAATCTGCAGGTCGCCAATTGCACCACGCCGGCGAACTATTTCCACATCCTGCGCCGCCAGCTCAAGCGCGAGATCCGCAAGCCGCTGATCCTGATGACGCCGAAGAGCCTGCTTCGCCACAAGCGGGTGGTGTCGAAGCTCGACGAGATGGGACCCGGCAGCGCATTCCACCGCGTGCTGTGGGACGATGCGCAGGCGCTCCCCGGCGAAAAGATCAAGCTGGTGCCGGACGGCGAAATTCGCCGCGTCGTGCTGTGCTCCGGCAAGGTCTATTTCGATCTCTACGAGGACCGCGAGAAGCGCGGCACCGACGACGTCTATCTGATGCGGGTCGAACAGCTCTATCCGTTCCCGATGAAGGCGCTGGTCCAGGAGCTCGGCCGCTTCAAGCAAGCCGAGGTGGTGTGGTGCCAGGAAGAACCCCGCAACATGGGCGGCTGGCACTTCGTCGAGCCTTATCTCGAATGGGTGCTCAACCAGGTCGGCGGCGCGTCGCGCCGTCCGCGCTATGCCGGGCGTCCGGCGGCTGCGGCCACCGCCACCGGCCTCGCCTCCAAGCATCTCGCCCAGCTCAAGGCGTTCCTCGAAGACGCCCTTGCTTGATCATTGTCAGGACCAGTCCCCATGACCGAAATCCGGGTACCAACGCTCGGCGAATCCGTGACCGAAGCGACCATCGGCAAGTGGTTCAAGAAAGCCGGGCGAAGCCGTCGCTGTCGACGAGCCGCTGGTCGAACTCGAGACCGACAAGGTGACGATCGAGGTGCCGGCGCCGGCCGCCGGCGTGCTGTCCGAGATTGCCGCCAAGGACGGAGAAACGGTCGCCGTCGGCGCGTTGCTCGGCGCGATCAGCCCGGGTACCGGCGCCGCCGCGCCGCCGGTCGAGACGGCGAAAGCGCAGCCCATCCCCCCGATCGCCGCCGCCCCTTCCGCCGCCGCGCCGCAGCCGCCCAAAGTGGCTGCTGCCGACGCGCCGCTGGCCCCCTCGGTGCGCCGCATCGCCGATGAAACCGGGGTGGACCCCGCCGCGGTGCCCGGCACCGGCAAGGACGGCCGCGTCACCAAGGGCGACATGCTCGCCGCCATCGAGCGCGCCGCCCTCGCTCCGATGCCGGTCGCGCAGCCGGCGGCGGCGGTGCAGGTCCGCGCGCCGTCGCCCGCCGACGATGCCGCGCGCGAGGAGCGGGTGCGGATGACGAGGCTGCGCCAGACCATTGCGCGCCGCCTCAAGGATGCCCAGAACACGGCCGCCATGCTGACGACCTTCAACGAGGTCGACATGGCCGCGGTGATGGCGCTGCGCGCCCACTACAAGGACCTGTTCGAGAAGAAGCACGGCGTAAAGCTCGGCTTCATGGGCTTCTTCGTGCGGGCCTGCGTGCAGGCGCTCAAGGACGTCCCGGCCGTCAATGCCGAGATCGACGGCTCCGACATCATCTACAAGAACTACTGCCATATCGGCATCGCGGTCGGCACCGAGAAGGGCCTGGTGGTGCCGGTGGTGCGCGACTGCGACCGCAAGTCGCTCGCCGAGATCGAGAAGGAGATCGCCGGCTTCGGCCGCCGCGCCCGCGACGGCCAGCTCAAGATCGAGGAATTGCAGGGCGGCACCTTCACCATCACCAATGGCGGCGTCTACGGTTCGCTGATGTCGACGCCGATCCTCAACGCCCCGCAGTCCGGCATCCTCGGCATGCACAAGATCCAAGACCGGCCGGTGGCGATCGCCGGCAAGGTCGAGATACGGCCGATGATGTATCTCGCGCTGTCCTACGACCACCGCATCGTCGACGGCCGCGAAGCCGTGACCTTCCTGGTGCGGGTCAAGGACCTGCTGGAGGACCCGTCGCGGCTGGTGCTGGATTTGTGAGGTCGGGCGTTCGGGCAGGGGGATATGAGCGCCTGGGTCGCACTGTCGGAGATTTTGCGCAACATTGCCTTGACCGTCGCGGCTACTGTCGGTGCGATTTTGGCGTGGCGGCAGTTGTCGCCGGCAGCCTTGCAGGCAAGATCAGCAAATACCCAAGCAGAATTGGCCCGGCGCGCACATGTGACCGAACTATTCAATCGCGCTGTCGGGCAGCTCGGCGATCAGAAACTGGAAGTAAGGCTGGCGGCCGTCTATATTCTGCGAGAGGTTGCAAACGACTTTCCCGACCTTTCGAATCCTATCTTCGAATTGCTGCAGGCCTATCTGAGAGCGGGTGACATTGATTACGGTGATGAAGCACCGCCATAGACGTGCAGGAAATCATAAAGCTCCTGCGGGACAGGCTGGGAGAATCATGATGCTGAAAAACCAAGTCCGGTCGGCGCAACGGCCGCTCGATATTCATGGGGCTTTCGTTCGCCGGACTGATCTCAGCGGTGTATCGCTCCGCAGCGCGAACTTGGCCGGCGCGGATGCCGCGAATGCTTCCTTTCGGAACGCGGACTTTGAGGGCGCGCTCCTGACTGGGACAGTCCTGCGCGGCGCCGATCTGACGGACGCAAAAAACCTGACGGTCGAACAGCTTTCGACGGCGATCATCGACGATCGTACAATTCTTCCGGGTTATATCGATCGTGCAAAGCTCCGTGGTGCGGTTACGAGCAAATAGACCTTCCCGATGGATGAATTGTCGCAAGAGCCGTCGCGGCTGGTGCTGAATGCGGACCGAGACGGTACCGTAAGGATCAATATGCCAACGATTGCGATCGTCGACGGCGTGAGGCTCGTTATGTACTGGAACGACCATGACCCGCCGCACTTTCACGCGCTTCTCGCTGAGAATCGGGCGGTAATCGAAATAGAGACGTTCACGGTTGTCGAGGGCCATCTGCCCAAACATAAGCTACGGGCTATCTTGAAATGGGCCGCGTCGCGCCAGGACGCGCTCTTTGCCGCGTGGCGCAATACGCAGGCCCTTCGGCCTTCAGGGACAATCAAATGAAAAAGTTGCCCCGAATTGCCATCGCAGAACCCGTGATACATGGCGTGCTGAAGCTTGTGTTCACTGACGGGTACGAAGGGGTCGTCGATCTCAGGCCGATCATCGCGCAAGGACAGATCTTCAAATGGCTCCAAAAGCCGAAGAACTTCTCGAAAGTCCAGCTCGAAGAATACGGCCACCATGTCTATTGGGTCGATGACAAGGGACGCGAGATCGATCTCGGCGCAGACGGCCTGCGGCGTGACGCCGAAAAGCAAGCCGAACTTCACAAGCTGATAGCGAGCTGACGAACCCCGAGAGTCCGAAATGCCCACCTACGATCTCACCGTCATCGGAACCGGCCCCGGCGGCTATGTCTGCGCCATTCGCGCGGCGCAGCTCGGCATGAAGGTGGCGGTGGTCGAGAAGGACAACACCTTCGGCGGCACCTGCCTCAATATCGGGTGCATTCCGTCCAAGGCGTTGCTCCATGCCTCCGAGCTGTTCGACGAGGCCGGCCATGCGTTCGCCAGGATGGGCATCGGCGTCGGCAAGCCGGTGCTCGATCTCGCCGCCATGCAGACGTTCAAGGACGAGGGCGTCGACGGCAACGTCAAGGGCGTGGCGTTCCTGTTCAAGAAGAACAAGATCGAGCCCCATATCGGGGTCGGCCGCATCCTCGCCCCCGGCAAGATCGAGGTCACCGCCGCCGACGGCGGCACCAGCACGATCGAGACCAAGGCGATGGTGATCGCCACCGGCTCCGACGTCGCGCGGCTCAAGGGGATCGCGATCGACGAGAAGCGCATCGTCTCCTCGACCGGCGCGCTGGTGTTCGACAAGGTGCCGCAGCGGCTGCTGGTGGTCGGCGCCGGAGTCATCGGGCTGGAACTCGGCTCGGTGTGGCGGCGGCTCGGCGCCGAGGTCGAGGTGATCGAGTTCCTCGACCGCATCCTGCCGGGGATCGACAACGAGGTCGCCCGGCAATTCCAGCGCATCCTGGAAAAGCAGGGCATCAGCTTCAAGCTCTCCTCCAAGGTCACCGCGATCGATTCATCGGGCCCGCGGCTCAAGGCGACCGTCGAGCCGGCCGCGGGAGGCGCTGCCCAGGAGATCGAGGCCGACGCCGCCCTGATCGCGATCGGGCGGGTGCCCTATACCGAGGGCCTCGGCCTCGACGCCGTCGGAGTGATGCGCGACAATCGCGGCCGCATCGGCGTCGATCGGCATTACGCCACCAATGTCCCCGGCATCTATGCCATCGGCGACGTGATCGCCGGGCCGATGCTCGCCCACAAGGCGGAGGATGAAGGCGTCGCCGTTGCCGAGATCATCGCCGGCAAGGCCGGACACGTGAACTACGACGTCATTCCGAACGTCATCTATACATTCCCGGAAGTCGCCTCGGTCGGCAAGTCGGAAGAGGAACTCAAGGCCGCCGGCATCGCCTACGCGTCCGGCAAGTTTCCGTTCACCGCGAATGGCCGCGCCAAGGTCAATCACCAGACCGACGGTTTCGTCAAAATCCTCGCCGACGCCAAGACCGACCGCGTGCTCGGCGTGCATATCATCGGTGCCGACGCCGGCAACATGATCGCGGAGGCTGCGGTCGCCATGGAGTTCGGCGCCGCCTCGGAGGACATTGCGCGCACCTGCCACGCCCATCCGACCTTGAGCGAAGCGATCAAGGAGGCCGCGATGGCGGTCGACAAGCGCGCCATCAGCATGTAGCCGCGCGCCCGGAACCGCCAATGGCATTTACGCCAGATGGAGCGCGTGGGGTGCGAACAACCCGAGCCCCATGAAGGCGACACCGATCATGGCGATCCCGCCGGCAAGCCAGGCCAGCAGCACCGTGCCGGTGATGACGGCCGCCGAGCACAGCACGATGCCGATCTGGAACGCGGCGGAGGCGAGCTCGTAATTGTGATATCGCGCCAGCAGGGTGTCGCGTTCGTGCTCGGCTTCCTTGGCGCGTTCGGCAAGCTCGGTGGTGCCCTCCTTGGTCTCCGGCTCCGAGCGGTAACGCGCGGCGGTCTTCTGCCATTCCGCGATCTGCTTTGCGATCGACTCCTTGGCGGCGGTCTCGCCCACGGCGACCGTTTCAGCGAGCTTTTCCTCGGCGGCGGTCAGCAGCACCGTCCTGCGGATGGTCTTGGCCTGGAAGAAGTTCCACAGGTCCGAGGCCTTGATGTTGAGGTTCATCGCCTCGGTCTGTGCGCTCTTGCCCAGTGTTTCGGAAAACGCGAGGCACAGCGCCATCACGGCGATGACGAGGGCGATCTTCTTGTTCGATCCGCCGGCATGCTCGATGTGCTCGGCTTGCTCGACCTGTTCGTGGGCTTCAGCCATCGCTCTCCCCGCTGGTTTTATGACGTGGGGCGACCATGCCGCGAACGCCGCATGGCGCGCAAGTGGGCAGAATGGCCCGCCGCGATTTCTCCCGTTTCAGGCGCGCGGGTGGGCGCTGCGGTAGACTTCGAGCAGCCGCTCGGTGTCGATCGCGGTGTAAATCTGCGTGGTCGACAGCGACGCATGTCCGAGCAGTTCCTGGATCGCGCGCAAATCGCCGCCGCGTCCCAGCAGGTGGGTGGCGAAGGAATGCCGCAGCGCGTGCGGCGTCGCGGTTTCCGGCAGATTGAGCGCGCCGCGCAACCGCTCCATGACGAGCTGGATGATGCGGGGCGACAGCGGCCCGCCTTTGGCACCGACGAAGACCGGCTGGTCCGGCGCGAGCCCATAGGGACAGAGCGCGACATATTCGGCGATGAGCTGCAGCACCGGGGCGAGCACCGGCACCATGCGCGGCTTTCTCCCCTTGCCCATGACGGTAATGGAGTCGCCGGCGCCGGGCGCGGGGATGTCCTGCGCCTTGAGGCCCAGCGCCTCGGAGATGCGCA
>CAVVCE010000147.1:0-13281 GCA_963746235.1 uncultured Alphaproteobacteria bacterium | reverse complement strand
CAACCCGCGTAGCCCGCATGAGCGACAGCGACATGCGGGAACGACCGCTGTCGGAGGCCGCTCCCGGATGTCGCTTCGCTCATCCGGGCCACATGCTCGCGCCTACATGCTTGCTGTATCGCGGCCTAATGCGTGATCGGCGGCATCTGCGACCACTGGCCCACCTCGATCTTCGAGGCCACGATCACCGCCTGGGTGCGGCTTTCGACGCCGAGCTTCTGCAGGATCGCCGAGACATGCGCCTTGACGGTCGCCTCGGAGACGCCGAGCTCGTAGGCGATCTGCTTGTTGAGCAGCCCTTCGGACAGCATCATCAGCACGCGCACCTGCTGCGGCGTCAGCGAGGAAAGCCGCGCCAGCATCGCCGAATTGTCGTCGTCGCCCGTGGCGGTGAGATCGATGTCGGGCGGCGTCCAGATGCCGCCCTTGAGCACCACCTCGATCGCCTTGCGGATGTGGTCGATGCCCAGCGTCTTCGGGATGAACCCGGACGCGCCGAAATCCATGCAGCGGCGGATCACGGCGGGATCGTCGTTCGCCGACACGACCACCACGGGAACGCCCGGATATTGCGCCCGCATATACATCAGGCCGGAGAATCCGCGAACCCCCGGCATGGTGAGATCCAGCAACACGAGATCGATGTCGTTGCCGCGGTCGAGCAGCTTGGAAATCTCGTCGAACGAGCCCGCCTCGGCGATATCCCCGCGCTCGAACAGGCCGGTCACCGCCTCGCGAAGCGCGCCTCGGAACAACGGATGATCATCGGCGATCACGAGCCGGTAAGGTGCTGATGCACTCACATTAATTCGCTCACTTCGGGGCCCATCTCGTTTCCGAGCGGGCGCCTGCGATTATGACCATTTTCTAGTCCCGTGTCTGCCGAAGCAAGAGGCATGGCCTGCTTTTGGATTGAGCGGCTTGATTTGTCGCGCCGCCGCGTCGGCCGCAGCTTCGTTACGACGGTATCGAGGCGGGGAGAATTGGTTCGCTACGCTACCGCGATACCGGAGTGCCGCCGTCTGGCACGTCGCATGCAACGCATCTCCACGCAAGCGACAGGACATCGGGGATGCCCGTGGGGTGGGCGCTTCGTCATGTCGGTGTGGCCGGGCAGCCCAGTGCCGCCGCGGATCATTTGAAAGGACCCGAACATGCTTCACGATGCAAGAGATCTTCGCCGGGCGACTGCGATGGTGATCCGGCGCCAGCCCGGTCTTGCGGCGCTGCCGCGCACCATGGCGGTGCTGCTGTCCGCGTGGCTCGTCTATTTCTTCGCCATCAACCTGTTCGTGAAACAGCTCAATGCCGTCACGGTGCCCTATGTCGAGGCCCCGCTGGGCGCCTATCTGGTGGTGCTGGGCGCTGTACTGGTGTTCGCCGCCGCCGTCTGGCTCCTGACCAGGGCGATCGGATCGAAGGCGAGCAGGGCGCAATAGCGACGCCCTGTTCCGCCGGCCCCGCGGTTGGCGGGCGCAACCCGCGCTGAGGCCTGCATGCGCGCCGCGCGTCACTGCCGCGCATCACTGTGGCGTGCGCCGGCTGCCGATGAATGAAAGCACGACCTCCCGGCGGTGCGGACGGGCGCGGTGCTCGGCCACGTAGATGCCCTGCCATGTCCCGAGCGCGGGCGCGCCTTTGATCACCGGCACGTGGATCGACACGCCGGTCAGCATGGTCCTGACATGGGCCGGCATGTCGTCTCGGCCTTCGGTGTCATGCACCCAGCCGGCATCCTCCGGCGCAAGGGCCTGCAGCGCGGTGCGCAGGTCGGTCTGCACGTCGGGGTCGGCGTTTTCCTGGATCACCAGCGACGCGGAGGTGTGGCGGATATAGAGCAAGAGCACGCCGTCGCCGCCGCCGGCCGCGCGCACGAACGCAGCCGCTTCGCCGGTGATGTCGACGAAGCCCTCTCCGGGCGTTTCGACAGTGAGCGTCGCGGTGGCGATCAGTTCGGTGCTGCTGCGCGAGATCGACGACAGGTGAGCCATCGCGCCGAGCCTGAATTCAACCCTTTCTCTGGATGTCGCGCTGGATGGTCGTCACCAACTCGACGAGGCGCCGCCACAGCCGCTCCATCACGTCCATGACACGGTCGACCTCGGCATTGTCGCGCTGCTTCAGGTCCGGCTCGGTCGGAATCGGCGCGGGCGGACGCGGTGGCGCCGATGCGGTGGGAGGGTCGGCTTGCGAGGGCGCCGATGCGCCCGCCGGTGCCTGCGCTAGCGGCGGCGGGACCGGTGGCGCTGCCTGTGGCGGTGCGGCCGGCGCCGGCCCATCGGCTTGCGGCGCCGGAAGCGGCAGGCCGCGCTCGAGCAGCGCGCTTTTCAGCAGGGCATTGTCGCGCTGCAGCCGTGCGATCTCGCCCTCCAGGGCGGCACGCTCCTCGGGCGCCAGCGTGCAGGTCCAGCCGGCCCCGCGCTGTCGGCAGGTGGCGACTTCGCCGGTGCGCAGGTCGAGACGCAGATATCCATCGTCGATGGCATGATAGGTAAAACGCTTGTCGGCAAGGTCGAGCGATGGTTCCTGGGCGCGCAGGAGCACGACCTGCGCGCTGCACACGACCACCACGATGAACGCCATCATCCGGCCCATCATCACCCCCCTTGCTCGGTCCGCTGCGACCGGGACTAGAAAGCGTGTTTGCGGCAACGCCGTGGCTTGGGCCGAGAATTCCGATTCGCCGTGCCACCATGATACCGTCTCGCAGCGCGCTCACAGGTCCCCTTCGCGGCCTGTGGAACAGCAACGATTATCCTTTCGTATCAGTCGGTTGCCGCAGGCGCACAGAGTGTTGACTCAGGTTCCCCCAGTCAGTATGGTCCGCGCGGCCTTGAGGGGGGCGGTTACCGGATCAAGCGCGCAGATGGCGTGAATATGCCCGACAACGCGCACAACGAACCAGGCAACCATTCCAGCGACGAGGCTGCCCTTTCCGCGAGGCTGCGGCGTCTCGGCGATGAGCTTGGCCATGACCGGCCGGGCCGCTCGCCGTCGACGGAAGGCCCGCCGCCGGGATCCGTTGGATCCGGCATGGCGCGCGGGATCCGGCTCTCGACCGAGCTGGTGGCCGGCGTTCTCGTCGGCGCCTTGATCGGCTGGGGGCTCGACCGCTGGCTCGGCATCTCGCCGTGGGGGCTGATTGTGTTTTTGTTGCTTGGCTTCGCGGCCGGCGTGCTCAATGTGGTGCGGGCGGCGAGCGTTCCACCCGGCGGCGATGGCTAGTGGAAGTTGGGCTAGCGGAAGTTGGGCCAGCGGAAGTTGGGCTAGCGGAAGTTGGGCTGGTGGTGCGACCCAAACGGATGTTTTCCATCGGTTTGGATAAATGGGCTGACGTGTCCCAACATCTTGGAACCCAATTGGAACCAAATGTTGGAGTGAGACCAGGACAACAGGGCGCGACGGCGAGCCGCCGGTCACCGCCTCAGACGAGGGACCGCTGCGGCCATGGCCGATCCGATCCACCAGTTCCAGATCGATCCCCTGCTGCCGCTCGGCCAGGTCGGCGCGCATCACCTGGATTTCACCAATTCCGGCCTGTACATGGTGGTCGCGGTCGGGATCACCGGCGCGTTGATGCTGGGCGCGACCGCGTCGCGCCGCATCGTGCCGGGCCGCATCCAATCGGTCGCCGAACTCGCCTACGAGTTCGTCGCCGACACCATACGCAACACCATCGGCGAGGGCGGGATGCAGTTCTTCCCGCTGGTGTTCTCGCTGTTCATGTTCATCCTGGTGTCGAACGTGGTCGGGCTCATTCCCTACCAGTTCACGGTGATGAGCCACATCATCGTCACCGCCGCGCTGGCGCTGCTGGTGTTCTTCACCGTCATCATCTACGGCTTCTGGAAGAACGGGCTGCACTTCTTCAACCTGTTCGTGCCCAAGGGCATCCCGATCTACATCCTGCCGCTGATCGTGTTCATCGAGGTGCTGTCGTTCCTGTCGCGGCCGATTTCCCACAGCGTGCGCCTGTTCGCCAACATGCTGGCCGGCCATATCACGCTGTTCGTGTTCGCGAGCTTCATCACCATGCTCGGCGGGCTCGGGGTCCTCGGCTGGTTCGGCGCCACGCTGCCGCTCGCCTTGACGGTGGCGCTGATCGGGCTCGAATTGCTGGTCGCGTTCCTGCAGGCCTACGTCTTCACCATTCTCACCTGCATCTATCTCAACGATGCGCTTCACCCCGGCCACTGACGGCCCGGCCTTTCCAGCCTCACGAAACCCGCCTCACGAAAAGGAGCTTCAAATGGATCCCATGGCCGCCAAGTATATCGGCGCCGGCATTGCATGCATCGGCATGGGTGGCGCCGGCGTCGGCGTCGGCACCATCTTCGGCAATTACCTGGCCGCGGCGCTGCGCAATCCGTCCGCCGCGCAAGGCCAGTTCGGCAACCTCATCTTCGGCTTCGCGGTGACCGAAGCGCTCGGCATTTTCTCGCTGCTGATCGCGCTGCTTGTTGCTGTTCGCCCTGTGACGAACCGCGAGGCCGGCGCGCCGCTTCGCGCGGCCGCATGGCCTTGCCACCGGAGCCGGCCATGGCGGACGAGCATTCCACGACGACGGGGGCGACGCCTCCTTCCGAACATCACGGCGCATTCCCGCCGTTCGATAAGGAGACGTTCGCCTCCCAGCTGTTCTGGCTGGTGATCTGTTTCGCCGCGCTCTACGTCATGGCGTCCAAGCTGATCCTGCCGCGGGTCGGCTCGATCCTCGCCGAGCGGCGCGATCGCATCGCCGGCGATCTCGCCGAGGCCGGACGCATGAAGGACGAGGCGGACGCCGCGGTTGCGGCCTACGAAAAGGCGCTGGCCGACGCCCGCGCCCGGGCCCAGGCGATCGCGGCGGAAACCCGCGACAAGCTCAACGCTGCGGCCGAGGCGAACCGCAAGGAGCTCGAAGCGAAACTGCACGGCAAGCTCGCCGACGCCGAGAAGAGCATCGCGGCGACCAAGTCCGCCGCCATGGCCAATGTGCGCGGCATCGCCCACGAGGCTGCCGCCGCCATCGTCACCCGCCTGATCGGCATGACGCCGTCGCCGGACGCGGTGGCGAGCGCGGTCGAAGACGCCATCAAGCGCTGAAGGGACGACGATGTTCGAAGATCCCGAATTCTGGGTTGCGCTCGCCTTCGTGATCTTCATGGGCGTTCTCGTCAAATTCGGCGTTCCGAAAATGGCGCTGTCCGCCCTCGACGAGCGCAGCGACCGCATCAAGCAGGCGCTCGACGAGGCCCAGCGCCTGCGGTCCGAGGCGCAGGCGGTGCTGACGCAATATCAAAAGAAGCGCGAGGAGGCCGAGAAGGAAGCCCAGGCCATCATCGTCAGCGCCCGGGTCGAAGCCGAGCGCCTCGCCGGCGAGGCCAAGGGCAAGGTCGAGGAGTTCATCGCCCGCCGCACCAAGATGGCCGAATCCAAGATCGCCCAGGCCGAGGCCCAGGCGCTCGCCGACGTGCGTGCCGCCGCCGCCGATGCGGCCGTCGCCGCCGCCGAGAAGATCCTGGTGCAGACGACCCACGGCGCCGCCGCCGAAAACCTGATCGCCAAGGGCATCAGCGACCTCAAGGCGAAGCTGAACTGAAAGGCGAAGCTGAAATTGAGGCTGCCCGGCTGCAGGCGCTCGCGGGGCGCCGCCGTTGGGGATGATTATCTCGCCCGCGCGGCTCTCGGCTTGGCCACCGGCTTCTCCTTCTCCGCCGGCTTCAGGCCGTCGGGGTCGAAGCCGATATAGATGATATAGGCGGCCAGTTCGCCCCGCGACGGGATCGGCACGGTCATTTCCTCTTCGACGTGCGTGAAGGGAACATTGAGCTGGCTGCCCGACATTGGGACGGGAATGGCGAACAGCTTGGTCCAGAGGGTCCGGGGTTCGATGCCTTCGCGCACCAGCGCATAGCGCAGCGGCACGGTAACGGTGCCCGGCGCGCCGGCGGGGCCGACCACGACGCGGCCTTGGACCCCGACCCGGATCGTCACCATGTCGCCATGGACGTCGCATTCTCGCGCCGTCTTCACGAAGCTCGCCTGGTATTTCAGGCTCAGCGCCGCGTTCTCGGCCTTGGAATCGTTGACCGTGAGGGTCGCCGCACCCTGGCGAAAATCGACGGTCGGGCAATCGAAATCGGTCGATGCCTGGGTCTGGCTCGGCGCCGCCGCCAGGGGTTGGCCCGAATCGCCGGTGAACCAACCCTTGACCCGGCTGGTGAAGGAGGTGCTCGTCGGCGCGCTGGCCGTCGCCGTCGCCGTCGGTGGAGGCGAGGGCGGGGCGGGCTGAGGCGGCTGCGGCGGCGGGATTGATGTCACGGTGCCGGCGGTCGGCGCCGGCGCTGGGGTCGAGGTCACGGTGCCGGCAGTCGCCGTCGGGCGCCGGCGGCGGGGCTTGCGAACCGGTCAATCCGGTCAGCGACGAGCAGCCGGCGAAGGCCGTCAGCGCGATCATGCCGGCAATGGTTCTCCGCAAGCTGCGCCACTCCGTGCCGAGCTTGGCTTCCAGGTGGTGCCCGGAATCGCCCCGTCCCCGAATATGCCAGTTATTATAGCGGCATGACCGTGGCGGTCCAAAGGCGTTCCGATGCGACCTCATGCCTCGACCGCGCGGTTGGGCCGGATATGGGGCGGCTCGTCCTTGATTCGCGCATAGAGCAGATGATCCTGCCACATCCCGTTGATGCAGAGATATTGCCGCGCATAGCCTTCGCGCTGGAAGCCGGATTTCTCCAACAGGCCGATCGAGGCCGCATTGGTCGGGATGCAGGCGGCTTCCAGCCGATGCAGGCGCAAGGTGATGAAGCTGAACGGGATGATGGCACGCAGCGCCGCGCTCATGATGCCGTTGCGGGCATGGGGCTCGCCGACCCAATAGCCGATGCTGCCCGCCTGGGCGACACCGCGGCGGATGTTCGCAAGGGTGATGCCGCCCACCAGCACGCCCTCCGGCTTGAGGGCGATGAAAAACGAGTAGGACAGGTCGGCGCGCTGGTCCTCGGCGTAGCGCTTGAGCCGGCGGCGGAAGGCGCCGCGGGTGAGGTCGTCGGCGGGCCAGATCGGCTCCCAGGGCTTGAGAAAGTCGCGGCTGCGCTCGCGCAATGCGGCCCATTCGGCATAGTCCGACATTTGCGGCTGGCGCAACACCACGCGATCGCCGTCGATCGCGGGCATCGTCTCGGGGAACGAGGTGGTGCGGAAGAACGCCATGGCTCGTCGGAGTTGGCCGGCGAACGGCCCAGGGTGGATACTTGGCTATGCAGCCTTGACGGGGAAGACTCTCGGCAATTGCGGCCGCGCTTTCAAGCCCGGAGGGCCCGAGCGCCGCGACCGCGGGCTTGGAGCGGGCGATCAGGGCGCGGCCGGCCGCGCGGGTGCTTTCGACGGTCACCGCGTCGACCTTGGCGACGATCTCCTCGACCGGAATCGGGCGGCCATAGATGAAGACCTGGCGCGCCAGTTGCTCGGCACGCGCGCTCGAGCTTTCCAGCGCCATCAGCAGGCCGACCTTCATCTGCGCCTTGGCGCGGGCGACCTCCTCCTCGGTGATGGTGTCGGCGGCGTCGACGATCTCGCCCACGACCACCCGCATCAGTTCCGGCGCGTCGACGGCGTCGGTGCCGGCATAGAGGCCGAACATCCCGGTGTCGGCATAGGGCGAGTGAAACGCATAGATCGAATAGCACAGCCCGCGCTGCTCGCGAACCTCCTGGAACAGGCGCGAGGACATGCCGCCGCCGAGCACGTTGGTAAAGACCTGCAGGCTGAAGATCGAGGGATCGCGCTGCGGCACGCCCTCCAGCCCCAACGCGATATGAACCTGCTCGAGGTCGCGCTTCTCGATAAAGGCGCCGCCGGAGAACCGCGCGGTCGGGGGAGCCGCCGCCGCCGGGCCGACGAATTTGGAAAACCGGTGCTCGGCCTCGGCGATCACCGCTTCGTGGTCGACCGCGCCGGCCGCGGCCACCACCATGGCGGGCGCGCGGTAGTTGCGGGAGAGATAGCTGCGCAGCCGCTTGGCGTCGATCGAGCGCACCGTTGCAGGGGTGCCGAGGATCGAGCGGCCGACCGGCTGGCCGGCGAAGGCCGTCGCCTGCAGGTGTTCGAACACGAGATCGTCGGGCGTGTCTTCGACCGCGCCGATCTCCTGGACGATGACGTTCTTTTCGCGGTTGATCTCGTCGGGATCGAAGCTCGGATGCGCCAGGATGTCGGACAGCACGTCGAGCCCCAGCCCGATGTCGGCCTTGAGCACCCGGGCGTAATAGGCCGTCATCTCGACGCCGGTGCCGGCATTGAGGTCGCCGCCGACCGCCTCGATCTCCTCGGCGATCTGGCGGGCGGTACGGCGCGCCGTGCCCTTGAAGGCCATGTGCTCGAGGAAATGCGATATGCCGTGCTCGTCCGGCGCCTCGTAACGGCTGCCGCACCCGACCCACACGCCGAGCGATGCGGTCTGCAGATGCGGCATCCCATCGGTGATCACGACCAGACCGGTGGGAAGGCGGGTGACTTCGACACTCATGCGGCAACTCCTTCGCGCGCAGCGCGGCTGTGGGCGAGAATATGGGCTTCGACGGCCGCCTGGTCGGCGGGCAGGACGGTCATTCGCTCGGGCCTTTCCTCCAGGCCGGCCAGCCAGTCCGGCAGCGCCGGGCGGACGCCGCAGGCGGCCTCGACGGCATCGGGAAATTTCGCCGGATGGGCGGTCGAAAGCACCACCATCGGGATCGTGGGGTCGCGGCTTTCCTTCTCGGCGACCGCGACGGCGACGGCGGTATGGGGATCGAGCAGGTACCCGGTCTCGCGCAGCGTGGTGCGGATCGCCGCCGCGGTCTCGTCCTCGATCGCGCGATCGGCAGCAAACAGCGTCCGCATCTCGCCGAGCGCGCGCTCGGGAACGGTGAACCGGCGCGACTGCGCCAGCGACGCCATCGCGCCGCGCACCGGCTGCGGGTCGCGCTGGCAGGCATCGAACAGGAGCCGCTCGAAGTTGGAGGACACCTGGATGTCCATCGAGGGCGAGGTCGTGGGCACGACGTCGCGGACCTCGTAGGCGCCGCGCGCCAAGGTGCGCGCCAGGATGTCGTTGACGTTGGTGGCGATGGTGAGCCGCTCGACCGGCAGCCCCATGCGCGCGGCGACATAGCCGGAGAACACGTCGCCGAAATTACCGGTCGGGACCGTGAAGGCGACCTTGCGATGGGGCGCGCCGAGCGCGACGGCGGCGACGAAATAGTAGACCACCTGGGCGACGATGCGGGCGAAGTTGATGGAGTTGACGCCGGTGAGGCCGACGCGGTCGCGGAACGCCGCATGGTTGAACATCGCCTTCACCAGCGCCTGGCAATCGTCGAAGGTGCCTTCGATGGCGAGGGCATGGATGTTGTCGTCGGCCGCGGTGGTCATCATGCGCCGCTGCACCGGCGAGACCCGGCCGTTGGGAAACAGCACGACGACATCGACTTGGGAGCGGCCGGCAAACGCCTCGACCGCGGCGCCGCCGGTATCGCCGGAGGTGGCGACCACGATGGTGGTGCGCTCCCGGCGCCGCTCCAGCGCATAATCCATCACGCGGGCGAGCAATTGCATCGCCAGGTCCTTGAAGGCGAGGGTGGGCCCGTGAAACAGCTCGAGCACGAAGCTGTTCGGCCCGAGCTGGACCAGGGGGGTCACCGCCGGGTGGCGGAAGCCGTCATAGGCTTCCCGCGTCATGCGGGCGAGCTCGGCATCCTCGATGGTGCCGGTGGTGAAGGGCGCGATCACCTCGCAGGCGACCTCGGCATAGGGGCGGCCGGCGAATCCCGCGATCCGCGCGGCGTCGAGCACCGGCCACTCCTGCGGCACGTAGAGGCCGCCGTCGCGGGCGAGCCCGGCGAGCGTCACGTCGATGAAGCCGAGCGCCGGGGCCTCGCCGCGAGTCGAGATGTACTGCACGTACCTTCCCTAGAACCGATCGAGCATATTGCCGCGCTCCCGCCGGGATGCGGTCGCATGCCCGGCTTGCACGCAAGCCGTTGATTTCCCGGGATTCCCAGGCAGCCGGCCAAAGGCCGCCAGCGCCGTAGAATAATGGCTCGCGTTCCCCGGCACAAGGAAAGCCGGCACGGGCACGGCGTATCCGCGGCGAAAGGACGCCATATGTATATGATTGATTTCATTTACATTTTTATCAGCAACCGACGGTGCCGAGATAATTTTCCGCGCGCTAATTCCGCCCCCGCCAGTGGCCGAACATCCAGGCCGTGTAGACCCCGACCAGCACCGCGGCGAGGCCGAGCCAGGTCAGGGCGTATTGGAAATGGTTGTTGGGCAGGCTCGGCAGCACCCGGCCCGGGTGCGGGAGGCCGCCGGGCGGCACCGGGCTTTCCATCTCCACATAGAACGGCGCGGCGTCGGCGACGTTCTTCGCCGCGGCGATGGTCGTGGAATTGCGGTTGAACCAGATGTTGTGCGCGGGATCGCCGGCCGGCGTGAACAGGCTGGGGGGTTCCGGCCAGCGCAGCACGCCGATGATGTCGACGCGCCCGGAGACCGCGCCGTCGCGGCGGGTCGCCTCGTTCTGCCGGCCCTCCGGCACGAAGCCCCGGTTCACCATGACGATGTGGCCGTCGCCGAGGCGGGCCGGCGTGAACACCCAATAGCCAGGGCCGCTGGTGTCGCTGCGCATGCTCGATCCGGAGGTGTAGACCAAGGCCTCCTTGTCGTTCTGGAATTCGGCAGGGAAGGCGACGCGGAGGAACTCGTCGCGGCCGGCCTCGAGCGCGTCCCATTGGGCCGGCGACGCAACCGCGGTGGCCGCGAGGCGCTGCTCCAGCGTGGAGATCAGCGCATCCTTCCAAGCCTTGCGCTCCAACTGCCAGAGGCCGAGCGCAACCAGGATCGCCAATGCGATCGCGGCGGCAAGGCTCGGCACCAGAACGCCGGTCCTGGCAGGGGGCGTGCCCGTAGGGCGCGTGTCGGTAGCGGGCGCGTTGGCCGGGGTCGCGGGCATCACGGGCCCGACTTGCGCTCGAGCCGGCCTTCGGCGGCGTGATGGTGATATTGAAGCGCGATCATCAAGCCTTTCATCGGACGCAGCGGCCCGATGGTGGTGATGAGGATCAGCGGCAGCCACAGCAGCGCGTGCAGCCAGAACGGCGGCTGGTAAAGCGCCTCGACGATGAGCGCGGCGCCGACCACGACGAAGCCGGCGAAGAACATGATGAACACCGCCGGCCCGTCACCGGCATCGATGAAGGCATAGTCGAGGCCGCACACATTGCACCGCGGCGGCAGGCTGAGAAACCCATCGAACAGCTTGCCCTTGCCGCAGCGCGGGCACCGGCAGGTCACCCCGGCAACCAGAGGGGAAACCGGCGGGTAGGCGTGCTGGTCCGACATTGCAGCCTCATGTCCATGTGCCCCGCGCCGTCCCGGTATCATGCACTAGTACACCGTTTCCGAAGTTCGAATCATATCGATGCGATCGGACTTGTAGGGTGGGCAAAGCCAACGGGTCCGGCCTTCGGCCGGCCCGATGACAGGCTCCGCGTGCCCACCATCGTCGTATCCGCATGGGCACGGCGCGAAGAGCGCGCCTTTGCCCACCCTACCGATTGGTTTCCATGGAACCGATCCACTAGCCCGCGGCGGCGGCGTGCCCCGCGCCGGAGCCCCAGACATAGATGCAGGCGAACAGGAACAGCCACACCACGTCGACGAAGTGCCAGTACCACGCCGCGAATTCGAAGCCGAGATGCTGCTTGGGGGTGAATTGCCCGGCGTAGACGCGCAGCAGGCACACGATCAGGAAGATCGAGCCGATGATGACGTGGAAACCGTGAAAGCCCGTCGCCATGAAGAAGGTCGCGCCGTAGATGTTGCCGGTATAGTGGAATTCGGCGTGGCTGTATTCGAAGGCCTGGATGCAGGTGAAGGAAACGCCGAGCACGATGGTGAGGATGAGGCCGAGCTTGAGGCTCTTGCGGTCGTCATGCAGCAGGGCGTGGTGCGCCCAGGTGACGGTGGTGCCCGAGGTCAGGAGGATCAGCGTATTGAGGAGCGGCAGGTGCCAGGGGTTGAAGGTCTCGATCCCCTTGGGCGGCCATACCCCGCCGATCAGTTCGGCGCGCTCGACCTGGTGGACGTCGGTCGGGAACAGCGCGACGTCGAAATAGGCCCAGAACCACGCCACGAAGAACATCACCTCGGAGGCGATGAACAGGATCATCCCGTAGCGATGGGAGATCTGGACCACGCGGGTGTGGAAGCCCCCGTGTTCGGCCTCGTTGATCACGTCGCGCCACCACGACAGCATGGTGTAGAGCACGCCGATGACGCCCGCCCCGAACACGAAAGGCGCCCCCGCGAACGAGTGATGCATCCACCCGATTGCGCCGACCGCCATGATGAAGGCGGAGGTGGCGCCGACCGCCGGCCACGGGCTCGGATCGACCAGGTGGTAGTCGTGATGCTTCACATGCGTGTCGGCCATCGTCTTCTCCATCTGCAGTTCCGGCACGGCGGCGCGCGGCGCAGCCCCACCCTTAAAGCGCTTGGGCATGACCCGGTCCGAAAAGCCTGCGACTTTTCGGGATCATGCCCTAGATTTTCTTCCCCGCCCCGGCCGGGGCACCGTCCGCTACGCCCGCCTTCGGTTCCCGCAAGGGATAGAACGTGTAGGAGAGCGTGATGGTGTTGAGGTCGTCCTGCTCGGAATCCCGCGCCAGCGCCGGATCGACATAGAATACGACCGCCATCTCCCGCTTTTCGCCGGGCGCGAGGCGCTGCTCGGTGAAGCAGAAGCAGTTGATCTTGTCGAAGTAGCCGCCCACCGTCGTCGGCGCCACGTTGTAGGCCGCCTGTCCTGCGGTCTCTCGCGCGGTCAGGTTGGTGACGGTGTAGTAGACGGTCACCACTTCGCCGAGGCGCACGTCGATCGAGGTCCGCTCGGGCTCGAACCGCCACGGCAGGCCGGCGCCGATATTGGCATCGAACCGCACCGTGATCTCCCGGTCCGAGATTTGCGCGGGCGCCACATGGGCGACGAGCGGGGTGCCGCCGAATCCGGTGGTGCGGCAGAACCAGCTATAGAGCGGGACCGCCGCATAGGACATGCCGACCATCACCGCCACGAACACGCCGCACGCCGCGGCGACCATGAGGTCGCGCCTGCGCAGCGGGTTCGGCGGAGATTGCGGGGCGGGCGGGGTCATGGCGGGATTTTCACGCGGGTTCACAGCGGCCGGCGCAGCACGCCGGGGCCGAGCTTGACGATGGTGACGACGTAGAACAGCGCCACCAGCACGCCGAGCG
>CAVVCE010000146.1:0-5940 GCA_963746235.1 uncultured Alphaproteobacteria bacterium | reverse complement strand
TGTTATGTTGGCCTGGTTGCGTACGTATTGCTGTTGCGCTGGCCGAGATAGGTGAGCATCTCCGGCGGGTGGCGCAGGTCCGGGAAGCGGAAGAACGGTGCGATCGGGGCGCCGCCATAAAAGTGCACGGCGCTCAGTCCCTTCTCGATCTCCTCCTTGGCATCGTCGGGCGTCTTCTTCGACAGGTCCGCATGGGACCAAGTGTGACTGCCGACGGTATGGCCGGCGGCGATGACCTGCTTGAGAATTTCCGGATAATAGGTGGCGTGCTTGCCGATCGAGAAGAAGGTCGCGCGCAGGCACTGGTCGGCGAGCGCCTTGAGGACCGCCGGCGTGGTGTTGAGCCATGGGCCGTCGTCGAAGGTGAGCACCACCTCGTGGTCGCGCAGGAAGTCGAGCGTCTTGAAGTGTTGCGAGCCGAAGCCGGGGCCGCCGGTGGTGTCGATCTCGACCACCCGGGAGATGCCCATGGCATTGGGATTGGTGCAGACGATGGCCGGCGCCCTGATGGCCGGCGGCGGTGTCGCCGCGGACGCGGCGACGGCGGCCGGCGCAGCGGCGGCCACCGGGGCTGCCGCGGGAGCGGCGGCTGCGGGCGCGGCGACCGGAGGCGACCCGGCCGGCCGGAAGGTCGGCGTGATCGGAGCCGGCGCAAGCTGCGCCAGCACGATCGGTTGGTGCCGCGGGGGCGGCAAGGGCTGCCGGAGTTGGTGCCGGGGCCGCTGGTGCCGCGACCGATGCGATGACCGGACGCACCGCTGGAGCCGCCGGCGGTACGACCGGTGCCGCCGGCGCAATGACCGGATTCGCCGCGGCGAGGGCGGTCGCGGCGGTAGCCACTATTGCGGGAGCCACCGCTGCAGGGAGCCACCATTGCAGGAGCGATGACCGGATTGGCGCTCGTCTCGGTCATCGCGAGCGCCGGTCCGGCAACCGCTTCCGCTGTCACGGGGTTCGAATTCGAAGCGATCTCGGCCCGGGCGAGGGGTGCCACATCGTCGAGCGGCGCCACCGGAACCGAAGCCTCGACCTGAGCCGCCACCGGCGCGGACGTCTCGACCGCCACCGGGACGGAGGCCTCGACCAAAGCCGCGACCGGCTGACCCGCTCCCCGGGGCCACCACCCCGCCTGCACGATGCCGTATGCCGCCAATGAGAAGATTGCGATGATGCCGCCCACGATAGCCGCGCGCATGAGATCAACTCCTTTAATGCCGCCGTCGCCTCTATAGGCTCCGGTTGGCAGAAGTGAGGTTGCTCGTCGCCCCGGCGATTGTGCCCGTCGTCGCAAGCCCCCCAGCCGCGAGCATATCAAATTGGCGCGGGAATCCAACCTTGTTGGGCCGGCAAAGCCACAAATCTATGACATTCCAACAGCTTCAACGCGGCTCCGGGAACCTTGCCCGGTAGGATGGCACCGTTCCGGGCAGGGCCAGCGCTGCGGCCTCGAAAACGCCGCGCGCAATCGCCCGCGCCGCCACCTGGGCGGCCGCACTGCCGATCGCCGTCAAGTCGAACCGCGGATTGCCGAGCGGGCGCTGGCCGGTGGAAGCCGCGAACACGATGTCGCCTTCGAACGGGGTATGGACGGGGTGGATGGCGCGGGCGAGGCCATCCTGCGCCATCACCGCGAGGTGCCTCGCCTGGGGCTTGGTCAGCGCCGCATCGGTTGCGACCACGACCAGCGTGGTGTTCATCCGGGTCGCGCCCTTGGTGCGCGGCAGCAGGGCGGCCGGGAGCACCGTCGCCGGGAAGCCGCGGCCGCCGAACTCGCCGTTCTGCTCGAACGGGGCGGCCCAGAACCACGGGCCGTCTCCGACCACGGCGCTGCCGGCGGCGTTGACGGCGGCGAGGGCCGCAACCGTGAAGCCGCCGTCGATCACCGCCGATGCCGAGCCGATGCCGCCCTTCAGGTTGACCGTGGTGGCGCCGAGCCCGGCGCCGACGCTGCCGAGCGCGAACTCCGCGCCCGCCGCCTGCGCCGCCGCAAAGCCGAGCTCGCGGTAAGGCGGGTAGCGGCCCCACTCCTTGTCGCCGCCATTGAGGAGATCGAACAGGATCGCCCCCGGCACCAGCGGCACCCGTGCGGTCCCGACCTCATAGCCGCGCCCGATGCTGCGCAAATAGGCCTGAAGGCCGCTGGCGGCGTCGAGCCCGAACGCCGAGCCGCCGGACAGCGCAATGGCGTCGATGCGGTCGGCCGGGCGGGAGGGATCGAGCAGGTCGGTCTCGCGGGTGCCGGGGCCGCCGCCGCGGACGTCGACGGAGACGACGGCGGGCGGATCGAACACGACCGCCGTCACCCCGGACGCCAGCCGCGCGTCGTCGGCATGGCCGACCCGGATGCCGGCGATGTCAGTCAGGAGATTGCGCGGGCCTGGCGTCACGGGCGGTCCGGCGGTTCGAGCGGGGGGAGCGGCAGGGCCGCGATGAAGGCCTGCACCGGAGACGATTCCCGTCGCGGGGTCAATCGGGGAGAGCGCAGAGGCCTGTTGCTCCCTCTCCCGCTTGCGGGGGAGGGCTGGGGAGGGGGCTCTCGTAGGAACGTAGGGCGCAATCGCTCTATTGCGCCGTATTGAGGCGATCGGTGAACGGCGAGGCACAACGGCGCAATGCGCTTTCGCTTATTGCGCCCTACGCGCTGACCCCCGCAAGCGGGAGAGGGGACGAAAACTGAAATGGCAACGAACCCTGAGGCCGCGCTGCATCACGTCCGTTCACGTTGCCGCGCGCGGCGCGCGCGCCGGGTTGCGCGGCGTGCGCCGATGGCGCATCAAGGCGCCCATGAGTGCCGATATCACCTTCGCCGCCGCACTGTTCGCGGGCCTGTTGAGCTTCCTGTCGCCGTGCGTGCTGCCGCTGGTGCCGCCCTATCTCGTCTACCTCGCCGGCGCCTCGCTGGAGCGGCTCGCCGATGCCGAGCCGGAGCCGCAGGTCAGGCGCGACACCGTGTTCGCGGCGCTCCTGTTCGTCGCCGGTTTTTCCACCGTGTTCGTTGCGTTCGGCGCCAGCGCCAGCGCGGTCGGCGCGGTGGTTCAGATGTGGTCGCGCGAACTGAGCATCGTCGCCGGGGTCGCCATCATCGTCATGGGCCTGCACTTCCTCGGGATCACCCGCTTCGCCTTCCTGATGTTCGAGAAGCGCGCCCCGATGTCGCGGCCGGTCGGGCTATGGGGCGCCTACGCCATGGGGCTCGCCTTCGCGTTCGGCTGGACGCCCTGCATCGGGCCGATCCTCGCCGCGATCCTCGCCGTCGCGGCGTCCAAGGAGACCGTCGCCAAGGGGGCGGCGCTGCTCGCGGTCTATTCCGCCGGGCTCGGCATACCGTTCCTGCTCGCCGCCTTTGCGGTCGAGCCCTGTGCGGCCTTCATCGCCCACTTCAAGCGCCACCTGGAACTGGTCGAGAAGACGATGGGCGGCCTGCTCGTGCTCACCGGCATCGCGTTCCTGACCGGCCTCGTGAGCGAGGCGAGCTTTTATCTGTTGGAATGGTTCCCGGCGCTCGGCCGCATCGGATGAAATCCGAAAGGTCGTGAAATCCGAAAGGTCGTAAAATCCAAACGTCGCGCGGACTCAGCCCGAGGCGAGCTGCAGCGTGTTGCCCTGGCCGGTCGCGAATGCGGTGAGCTTTTTCCACGCACGCACGGCAAATCCGAGCGGCCACGGCAGGGAATGCCGGCATACGGCGAGCTTGCGCACGGCACAGGGCACGCGCCACAGGCTGCTGCTGCCGGCCGGAAAGAACGCCATGTCGCCGGGACCGAGCCGGCGTTCGCCCCCGTCCTGGCCGGTGATGAAGACCTCGCCGGAAATCACGTGCACGGTCTCGTCGACGCCGTAGTGCCAGTAGAAGCGCCCGGCGGTGCACGACCACGCGACCACGACCGCGGTTCCGTCGGTGCTGCGCGCCAATTCCCGGGCGCAGGCCTGCGGCGTGCCTTCGACGATCCAGGCGGGCGCAATCGGAGCCGGATCGAGGGCGACGGTGGAAGGATCGGCGATCACGATCTGCATGGCGCGCCCCGGCGTTTTCCAAAGAACGCCATTGTCGCCGGCAAACGCTTGCCAGGGCGTTAATCCGGAACGGCAAACTGTATGCGGCCGGCGCGCAACACCAGCGCGGACACCTTAAGACCCGTCCGGTCGATTTCAGCTTTCGTCCCCTCTCCCGCTTGCGGGGGAGGGAGCAAAAAAGCAGGCCTCACTGGTTCTCGAAATAGCTGAGCTTGCCGTCCGGGCCTTTCTTCCAGGTATAGAGCACGTAGCGGTCCTTCGGCTTGCCGGCGACGGTGTATCCGGTGATGTCGCCCTTCTTGTCGAAGGCAAGGTCGCCCAAAACGGTGGTGAATACCTTGCCGGAATGCATGACGTCGGCGACCTTCTTGGGGTCGACGGACTTCGCCTGCTCGGCCGCCTGCTTGATGATCTGCACCGCGGCGTAGCTGTAGAGCGTGTAGGCCTGGGGCTCGAAGCCGCGCTTCTTGCGGAACAGCTCGACGATCTCGTTGTTCTTGGGATTGGTGCGGGGGTCCGGCGAGAACGTCATCAAGGTGCCGTCGGCGCCGGGTCCGGCGATGGCGGCGAACTCGTCGTCCGCCATGCCGTCGCCGCCCATCAGCGGCGCCTTCACGCCCTGGTCGCGCATCTGCCGCACGATCAGGCCGGCGGTGTCGTGCAGGCCGCCCCAGTAGATCAGGTCCGCATTGGCGCCCTTGATCTTGGAGACCAGCGCCGTGAAGTCCTTGTCGTCCTTGTTGACGCCCTCGAACATCACCTCTTTCATGCCTTTGGCGTTCATCGCCTTGCGGGTCTCCTCGGCGAGGCCCTGGCCGTAGGTGGTCTTGTCGTGGATGACGGCGACGCGCTTGCCCTTGAACTGCGCGACGATGATGGCGCCGGCGGCACTGCCCTGCTGATCGTCGCGCCCGCACACCCGGAACACGTTCCACATGTTGCGGTCGGTCACCTTGGGATTGGTGGCCGCCGGCGTGATCACCACCATGCCGTTTTCCATGTAGACGTCCGACCCCGGTATGGTGACGCCGGAATTGAAGTGGCCGATGACGAATTTCACGCCGTCGGCGGCGAACTTGTTGGCGACCGACACCCCTTCCTTGGGGTCGGCACGGTCGTCTCCGACGCTCAGCACGACCTTCTGGCCGAGGATGCCGCCGGCGGCATTGATGTCCGCCACCGCCTGCTCGACGCCTTGCTTGAGCTGGGCGCCGAAGGCGGCGCTGCCGCCGGTCATCGGTCCGCCCACCCCGACCTTGACCTGCGCCTGCGCGGCGATCGGCGAAAGCGCCAAGCCCAGCGCCAAACCTAAAGCAATATGTGAGCTCCTGAAGGTCATTGCCGCTCTCTCCTCGAATTGCCGTCTCGCCGATGTGACCGGATGAGGTGCGAAATTACGCCGATTGACGGTGCGGCGGAAGCGGCGCCATGCCGCGCCGGCGGCTTTCAGCCGGTTGTCCGCAGGAAACCGTATTGGCGCGCCATTTGCCGCGCCCGCATGGTGCGAAATCCGGCCGCAAAGAAGGCGACCGCGACTGCGGTGTCGACCCCATAGGCCGGAATCGAGGCGATTGCGCCGTCGAACAGTGCGTAGTGGATGAAGCGCACGGCCGCCCCGAGAATGAGCATGTAGACGACACCCTGCCACCATGGCCGCCAGGTCTGGGCGACCGCGCGTCCCGCGATGAAGGCGGCGCCCCCGCCGAGCACGACGGTGACGAGGAGGAACGGCCCGGGATCGAAAGCGAAATCGAGCATCTGGTGTTGCGATCTAGTTCACCGTTTCCGAAGTTCGAATTGTATCGATATCACCGTTCGGCCTCGTCCTGAGGAGCCATGCGCAGCATGGCGTCTCGAAGGATGAGGTCTGTGGGGATTAAATTCCATCCCTTCCGATATGATTGGCTTCACGGGATCGATCCACTA
>CAVVCE010000145.1:0-13415 GCA_963746235.1 uncultured Alphaproteobacteria bacterium | reverse complement strand
CCGGCTTCCCGCTGCTGCTCATCGCCGGCGGGGGATTGAACTCGACGATGGCCGGCTTCACCCGCGGATCGCCGTTCAACCCGATCGAGGAGTTCAAGGGCGAGTTCCGCTGCGTCGCGTCGGACCTGCGCAACGCCAATGGCGGCCAGTCCTCCGGCCCGCTCGAGCCCGACCGCCCCTGGGATTCATACACCGACGACCATCTCGGCCTGATGGATCATTTGGGGATCAACAAGTTCATGGTGATGGGCTTCTGCATCGGCGGCCCCTTGGTGTGGAACCTGTTGCGGCGGGCGCCGGATCGCGTCGTCGCGGCCGTGCTGGCGCAGCCCAGCGGGTCGCGTCCGGAGGCGCGCGACATGTTCTACGAAGGCAACATGAAGACCTGGGGTCCGGAGCTGATAAAGCACCGGCCCGAGATCACGATGGAGACAGTCGACAAGTTCCTGACCAGGATGTACCGCACCAATCCCGATTTCGTTTTCACCGTGACGCGGGATTTCGTGCGCAATTGCCAGACGCCCGTGCTGATCCTGCCGGATGATATCCCGGCGCATCCCTACGTGGTCGCCATGGAGGCCGCGATGTTGGCGCCGAACGCCGAAGTGAGCATGTTCCCGTGGAAGGAGCCCAAGGAGCGGATTCCCCTGGCGGTGCGCCAGATACGTTCCTTCCTGCGGGCGCATCGGCCTGCATCGGCTTAGTACACCGTTCGGAAGTTCGAATCATCGATCAACCTCGTCCTGAGGAGCGCGCTCTCGCGCGCGTCTCGAAGGGCGGTCGCAGGCAAGGCGGTGCCACAGCGTCCATCCTTCGAGACGCCATGCTTCGCATGGCTCCTCAGGATGAGGTCCGTGGGACTAAATGCGACGTTGTGCGATCCGATCGGTTTCATAGAATCGATCGACTAAACGGCAGTGTCTTTCGCGTGCTCGGCAAGTGGTGTAACGTGCGGGCCATTCGTCGCGTATAAGAAAACGAAGCACAGGGCTCACGACCAGCCTCGGGAGGAATTGGCAATGAGCGGCACATGGAACCGTCGCGCACGCAGTCTCACTGCACGCGGTGTCACTATGGCGGCGGCCGCCATAGTGCTGCTGGCGAACCCCGTGATCGGAGCCGCTCAGTCGAGCCGGGAAGCCGATGGCGCCCGCCTGCTCAAGGGCGCGCTCGACCTGCACTTCCACATGGATCCCTGGACGCCCGGCGCGCGCAACGGCCAGGCCGGCATCGCGGAGGTGCGGGTGGCGCGGGCGCGGGGCATGCGCGGGCTCGTGATCAAAGACCATAATGAGCCGACGGCGCCCCTGGCCTACCATCTTCGCCCGGAGATACCCGGCATCGAGCTGTACGGCGGTTTTGTCCTGAACCTGCCGAACGGCGGGATCAATCCGGCCGGCGTCGAGTTCATGGCGACGCAGATCAAAGGCGAGCCGGGACGCATCGTCTGGATGCCGGCCGGCGATACGGCGAAGGAGGCGCGCGAGTTGAAGAATCCGGACCGGCCCTTCGTGGCGGTGTCGCGCAACGGCGAGCTGCTGCCCGAGGTGAAGCAGGTCATTGCCATCGTCGCCAAGCACGGACTGGTGCTGGCGTCGGGCCACATTCTTCCCGAGGAGGCCTTGATGGTCTTCCGCGAGGGGAAACGTCAGGGCGTGCAGCACATGATCGCCACGCATGCCTTCGACCTGGCCGGAAAGATGACCGTGGAGCAGATGCAGGAAGCCGCGAAGCTCGGGGCGTTCATCGAGTTCGACTACCGAAATACGCTCGAGGGCGGGCGGATGGATGCGATCCGCAAGGTCGGACCGCAGTTCTGCTTCCTTTCGGAATTCTGGACCAAGGTCGACGCACCCAAGGAGTATGGCGGCCTGGACGGCATCGGCGCGTTCGCGGAGGTGATGCGGGCCCACGGCTTCACCGACAAGGAACTCGACCTGATGTTCAAGGAGAACCCGGCGAAGGCGCTGGGGCTCGCACCGACTACGGTTTCAGCGGCACCGTGATCGTCACGTTGGTCGGTTGCGCTGTTGCGTGAATATCTGTTTTCCAACGGGGGTGTCGGTTCGGCTTGCCGCACGCCCGATAAAGTTTCCCTCAAACAAGCCCAAGGGAGGAGTTCATGAATAGGCTGGTCATTCCAGCCGTGCTGGTGGCAACCGGCATGGTCGCGGCGGCAGCGTGGTCGCAGACTCCGGCGCCGGCGTTGCAGAACAAACGCTATTTCACGATGCCGCTGGAGAAAGACCCGACGCGCGAGGTGGGGCTGCAATCCGTCACCATGCCGCCGGGCGCCGGCAACCAGTTCCACCGCCATCCCGGCGAGCAATGGACCGCGGTCCAGGAGGGCGAGGTCACCTTCACCGTCCAGGGCAAGCCGCCGCAGGTGCTCAAGGCCGGTGACAGCAATTATGTCCCGCGCGGCACCGTCCACCGCCAACAAAATCTCAGCGACAAGCCGGCGCGCTACATCGAGATGAGGGTTTTCGACAAGGACAAGCCGGCGGCCGAGCAGGTCGCACAATAAGGCGCAAGCCGCGGGCGCGGACGGTCTCGTCGTCGTCTCGTGCGGAGCCTTGGACTCCTTCCCCGCCGGCGGCGGAGGGTTGGGGGTAGGGGTGGATATATCTTTGCGCGGCACGGTCGATACCTCTCCCCGCGTGCGGGGAGAGGTCGGATCGCGCAGCGATCCGGGTGAGGGGGCCTCTCCGCGAGTTCTGAGCGGTGGATGCTTACGCTCAGAATCGCGGAAAGGCCCCCTCACCCCGACCCTCTCCCCGCAAGCGGGGCGAGGGAGCACATGCGCCGCGCCATAGGCAGAGCACCTAGAGGTCTCCATAAGGAACGTATCCATGATTTCGCGTCGCGATGTTCTCACCACCACCCTCGCCGCCGGAGCAGGTCTTGCAATGGCATCGCCGTCCGAACCCGCCAAGGCGCAGCGCGCGGGCCGCATCATCGTCGACGCGCAAGTCCACATCTGGCAGGCGGACACGCCTGCGCGTCCCTGGCCTGCCGACGGCATCGGGCAGGCGCATATCCCGCGGCCGTTCTCGTATTATGAGCTCCTGGCGCGCATGGACGAGGCCGGCGTCGACCGCGTCGTCATCGTGCCGCCGTCCTGGGAGGGCTATCACAATGAATACGCCATGGAGGCCGCGAAGAAGTGGCCGCATCGTTTCGCGCTGATGGGCCGCCTGCGGATCGACGATCCGAAATCGAAGGACCTGCTCGCGACCTGGAAGGACCAGCCCGGCGTGCTGGGCGTGCGCCACACCTTCAACCGTTTGCAGAGCGCCTGGCTCACCGACGGCACCGCCGACTGGTTCTGGCCGGCCGCCGCGAAGGCCGGCATCCCGGTCATGACGCCGACCGCAGGCCGCGCGCACGACTTCCTGCGCATCGTCGAGCGCAATCCGGACCTCGTCTTCATCATCGACCACATGAACCTGTCCGACGAGACGGCGAAGCAGGGCAAGATCCCGGAAGCCATCGCCGAGGTGGTCGAGTTCGCGAAGCACCCGAATGTTCAGGTCAAGATGTCGTCGGTGCCGCACAAGTCGTCGCAGCCCTATCCGTTCCGCGACATGACCGGCCACCTCAACCGCGTATTCGACGCCTTCGGCCCGCGCCGCTGCTTCTGGGGCACCGACCTGACCGCCGGCATCGACCGCTTCCCGAATTTCACCTACCAGCAGCGCATCACCCACTTTACCGAGGAGCTGCCGTTCCTGTCCGAGCAGGACAAGGATTGGGTGATGGGCCGCGCCGTCATGCGGCGGCTCGGTTGGACGTGAAGCGAGCCCGAGGATGCGTCGAGAGGTCCGAAGCGCAAGGAGGCATTCGATGAAACGGCAAGCTCTGTTCTTCAACGTCTTCGCCGCGGCGACATTCGCAACGATAGTCACGGCGATATTCATTTGGCCCGCCTTTGCCGCGGACGGCGCGTCAGGTATTTTGGGGCTTCGCTGGGGCAAGAACGCGTTCAATTTCGAGGGGATGCCGTCGGGTCCGCAGCCGTTGCGGAATTTGAGCCGCCTTCCGGACGGCAAAGCCAATGCCGGCCGGCTGGTCGGCGATTACCGCAACCCGATTCTCACGCCCGAAGCCGCCGCGGTCGTGAAGCAAAAGGGCGAGCTCGCCATTGCGGGCAAGGGCTTTCCCAACGCCCAGGACCAGTGCCGGCCGATCGCGCCGCCGTTCACCTTCGCGATGCAGCTCGGCTTCACGATGCTGCCGACAACGGGCGGCGATATCATCATCGTCAACGATCAGAACGCAAATGTGCGCCACATCCGGATGAATGCCGCGCATCCCGAAAAACCGGTGCCTTCGTCCATGGGCGATTCGGTCGGCCATTGGGACGGCGACGTGCTGGTCATCGACACCGTGGGCGTGAAGGTCGACGCGTTCACGTCGGTCGACCGGTTCGGCACGCCACAGAGCGATGCGATGCATGCGATCGAACGCTACCGGCTGATCGACGGCGCGGTGGCCAAGGCGCAGATCGACAAATACGAGACCAGCGAGGGCACTGTCGGCGGTGGCGGCCGCATCGCGGGTTACCATCCCGATACGGGCCTGAAGGGACTGCAGCTCGAAGTGACGATGGAGGACCCGAAGGTGTTTACCGCGCCTTTGACCGCCCGCGTCACCTACCGACGCCTCGTCTCCGAATGGCAGGAATCGGTCTGCGCCGACAATCCGGTGGACCATTACAAGGATGAATGGATCGGCCTGCCCAAGGCGGACCATCCCGATTTCTGAGGGGCGGAAGGGGCGCAGCTCATTTTCGGACAGGTTCGCAGACTGCTACTATACTGCTGCTAGAGCGCATCGCGCTCACCCGGAATCGTCATGGCCGGGCCTGTCCCGGCCATCTCGATGGAGAGGGCACGGCATTTCAACACGCGCTCGGCGCAGCGCCGTGCCCTGTTGATCGAGATCACCGGGACGAGCCCGGTGATGACGGTCTTCGGGTGCGTCGATCTCGCCGGAACATGCTCTATCACGTGCCTCGTTCATTTGAAGGAGATGGCAACATGGGGAGGCAAATCGCGGCGGCCTTGTGCTCCGCAGTTTTGGGCTCGGCAGTGTTGGGCTCGGCGGTCTTGTGCCTAGTCCTGGGCGAAGGCGGCGCGCCCACCCGAGCCGCCGCCAGACCGGCACTGCCGGCCACTCCCGCGGCCGGCTCCAGCAATACGACCAGGACTCCTCCGGTCCGCTCCTCCGTCAAGGATCTCATGGAATCCATCATCGATCCGTCCGCCGATACGCTTTGGGGCGCGGCGGGAACGGTCGTCGATCTCGAGGGTGTTCACGAGCTGCTTCCTAAAAATCAGGAGGAGTGGCTCGATGTGCGCCATGCCGCGATCCGCATGATCGAGGGCGCCACCCTGCTGATGATGCCTGATCGGGAAGCGGCTCCTGCCGGAACCAAATCGGAGGTTCCGGGGGTCGAGTTGGAGCCCGCTCAGATGACCGCACTCATAAGGAAGAAGCGAAAGAGCTTCGATGCCTTTGCCAAGGCACTGCAAGGTCTCGGCGTGGAGGCGTTGCAGGCCAGCGACGCCAAAAACGTCGATTCACTGATGGACATTGGTGCGCGAATGGAGAATGTCTGCGAGGGCTGCCATATGACATTCTGGTATCCGCACGACAAGTAGTGGATCGCTTCCGAGAAACTGATCAGATCGCACAACGTCGAAATTTAATCCCACCGACCTCATCCTGAGGAGCCATGCGAAGCATGGCGTCTCGAAGGAGGCTGTGGCACGGCCTTGCCTGCGACCGTCCTTCGAGACGCGCGCAAGTGCGCTCCTCTGGACGAGGGCAGACGGTGATATCGATATGATCCAAACTTCGGAAACGAAGTGCTAGAGTATCTGATATTTCGTCACGAATGCTCAAAAAACCGAACGCACAGCCGCAGCTGTTTGCGCCGCTGTTTGCGCTGCTGTTTGCCGGAACTTATCAGAGGTTAGCCGCGCGCTTTTGCGGAGGCGTTCGTTCTCACCTCCAACGGCCCGAGACCCGTGAAAGTACATTGCTGCGTTGCGTCGCCAACCTGTCAATCGGCTGTCTGTTAGCTGTCAATAAGCTGGACAGCGAGCTGGTCCTTGACGATAATGACAGCGCTTGCGGTCGAGTTCCTGGCTCGTTGTTGGAAACTTGGTCCTCTGTCCGGCGTTGGCAGCAGGAGGCATGCGGTGCGCATTCGACTTCTGAGGTTGATCGGAGCATCGATGGTCGCATCGGTGCTCGTCGCCGTGACTGAGGCGCCCGCCGCTTCGGCGGAGGGTGCGGCATCGGCCGCAACGCTGAAAACGCCGTGGGGCGAACCGGATCTGCAGGGCATTTGGACCGACGAAACCGCGACGCCGTTTCAGCGTTCCCCCAAATTCGCGAACCAGGAATTTTTCACCGAGGCGCAGCGCGCTGAATTCGATAAAGTGCGATCGGTCCTGCGCGGCCGCGACGAACGTGCGGAGCGCGGCAGCGAGAGCGACGTCTCCGGCGCCTACAATGCGGTGTGGGGGGGCGTGAAGCGCACCGGCACGCGCACGTCGATGATCGTCGATCCGCCCGATGGCCGGATCCCGTCGCTGACGCCGGAGGCCGAGAAAGTCGCCGCCGCCGATCGGGATTTTCGTCTTGCCCTGATGCAATCGACCCAAACTTGCAAGCTCAAGCTGCCCGGATGTGCCGGCGGCAAGTACGATCCGGCGCCCACGTCGCGCCGCGAAGAGCTTCCTCCCCGCTACAACACCGCGCGCATGAACCGCCATGATGCTCCCGAAGACGGTGCGCTGGCGGATCGCTGCCTGACCGTCGGGCTGCCCGAGTTCGGCGCCGGGAATGGCGGCGGCAGTTTCCGGCGGATCGTGCAGACGCCGGGCGGCATCTCGATTTTCTACGACGTGGGCCAGGGCCAGGGATGGCAGCGCAACATCGTGATGAACGGCAGCGCGCATTTGCCGGCCGACATCCGCCAGTGGTTCGGCGACTCGCGCGGCCGCTGGGAGGGAAATACGCTGGTGATCGACGTGACGAACTTCAGTCCGCAAATCGATTATCGGGGCTCGCGGGCGAACCTGCACCTGGTCGAGCGCTGGACGCGGACCGGGCCGACCACGCTCGAATACGTCGCGACCATCGACGATCCGACCGTGTGGACGCGTCCCTGGACCGTCAAGCAGGAGTTCACCAGGCAGAACGAACAGGAAAATAGAATTTATTACGAGCCTCGCTGCGTTGAAGGAAACTTCGGCTTTCCCGCGATGATGAAGGCGGCGCGCCAGGAAGACCGCGAGTTTGCCGCGGGACGCGGGCCGGACCCGCTGACCAAGGACAACGCATCGGGAGGCGCGAATTCGGATCCGTTGCAGCAGTAAAAAAAACAAGCCCAAGGGCAACGCAAAAGGCAAGCCCAAAAGGCAAAGCAAAGGGAGAGCATCATGCGCGACAGGTTCTCGATCATAACGGTCGCCATTGCCGCGGCCGCCGCCGGCGCCGTCATTTCGGTGTCCGTCACACAAACGCAGGCGCAGGCTCCGGCCGCTTCCGGCACGACGCCGGCCGCGGCGCAGAAAACGGCGTGGGGCGAACCCAATCTGCAGGGCATTTGGACCGACGAGTCCGACACGCCCATGCAGCGCCCCGCCAAGTATGCGAACCAGGAGTTTTTCACCGAGGCACAGCGCGCCGAGTTGGACAGGCTGCGATCGGAACTGCCCAGCCGCGACCGGCGCGCCGAACGGGGGACCGAGGCCGACGTCGCCGGCGCCTACAACGCGGTGTTCACGCCCATGAAGCGCACCGGCGCGCGCACGTCGCGGATCGTCGATCCGCCCAATGGGCGGCTGCCGCCGCTCACTCCGGAGATCCAAAAGCTCGCCGCCGCCGAACGCGCATTTCGTGTCGCCCTGCTGCAGTCGACCGAGACCTGCAAAAACAAGGAGAATGCCTGCAACGGCGGCAAATACGATCCGGCGCAGTCGCCGCGCTTCGGCGAACTCCCGCCGCGCTACAACACCGCGCGGATGAATCGCCATTATGGTCCGGAGGACGCCACGCTGGCGGAGCGCTGCCTGACCGGCGGGCTGCCCGAGTTCGGCGGCATCAGCTTCCGCCGGATCGTGCAGACGCCGGGCGGGATATCGATGTTCTACGACGTGGGCCAGGGCCAGGGCTGGCAGCGCAACATCGTGATGGACGGGAGCCCCCATTTGCCGGCCAATATTCGCCAGTGGTATGGCGACTCGCGCGGCCATTGGGAGGGCAATACCCTCGTGGTCGATGTCACGAACTTCAGCGCGAAAACCGATTTTCAGGGCGCCCGCGAGAACCTGCATCTGATCGAGCGCTGGACCCGCACCGGACCGACCTCGCTCGAATACGCCGTGACGATGGAAGACCCGACGGTGTGGACACGGCCCTGGACCGCCAAGCAGGTGTTCACCCGGCAGAACGAGGAGGAGAACAGAATTTATTACGAGCCCCGCTGCGTCGAAGGAAACTTCGGTCTCCCGGGGCTGCTGCACGGACGGCGCATCGAAGAGCTTGCCTTCGCAGAGGGGCGCGGTCCCGATCCGTCGACCAGGGACGCCATCAAGATCAATGACGGCGATCCGCCGGATCCGTTGCAGTGATGTCGATTGCAATGTCGATCGACGGTAAACGGAGGCCATCGATGCGCGACCGCCTCTCGGGCTCGACGATGACGATCGCCATTTCCGCGGCCGCCGTTGGCGTCTTCATTTCGGCGTCCGTTACCGGGACGTCGGCTCAGACTGCGAAGGCCCAGGCGACACGGGACAGCGCGACGGCTATCTCGGGTGCTGAGAACGATCCGTTGCAGTGACGGGCTGCAAGCCAAGAGCTGCGACGCAAAAGGTGCAAGGCAGAAGCTGCAAAACAAAGCTGCAAAACAAAGCTGCAAAACAAAGCTGCAAAACAAAGCTGCAAAACAAAGGGAGACCAACATGAGCGGCTGGTACTTACGTTCGATGACAACCGTCGCCATCGCCGCGGCGGCTGTCGGCGCCGTCATTTCCGTGTCGGTGACGCAGGCGCAGGCCCAGGCGCCGGTCGCGCGCCCCGCCACCGTCGACGGCAAACCCAACCTCAGCGGCATCTGGCAGGCCAATAACGAAGCCAACTGGGATTTGCAGGCGCATGCGGCGCGTCCCGGTGCGGTCACGCAGCAGGGCATTTACCCTTATGACTATGCGCGGGTGCCCGCCGCGCCGGTGCTCGCGCTGGGCGCCGCAGGCGGCGTACCCGGGTCGCTCGGGGTGGTGCAGGGCGACGGGCAGATCCCCTACAAGCCCGAAGCCCTGGCGATCAAGAGGGAGAATGCGGAACACTGGATCGACCGCGACCCCGAGCTGAAGTGCTACCTGCCGGGAATTCCGCGCGCCATGTACATGCCCTATCCGTTCCAGATCACGCAGAGCACGAACAAGATTTACATCGCCTACGAATTCTCGAATACGGCGCGCACGGTCCATTTGGACAAGGTCGAAAGCCCGCCCGACGATAGCTGGATGGGCCACTCGGTCGGACGATGGGACGGCGACACGCTGGTCGTCGACGTGACCAATTTCAACGATCGGTCCTGGTTCGACCGCGCCGGCAATTTTCACAGCGACGCGCTGCACCTGGTCGAGCGCTTCAAGCTGATGTCGCCCGACGTCATTTGGTACGAAGTGACGATCGAAGACCCCAAGGTCTTCACGCAGCCGTGGCGGATCGCCATGCCGATCTATCGTCGCGTGGAACCGAACATGCAGCTCCTCGAGTTCCGCTGCAACGAATTCGTCGAGGAGTTCATGTACGGAAATCTTCGCAAGCAGCCGTTGGTCAGGCACTGGGAAGGTGATACGATGACGATCGACATCACTCGTAAAGTGCCGCCCGGTGACAGCTTCTATCAATGGTACGGCAGGTAACGGCGGCAGGTAACAACGGTACCCTAGTAACAACGGTACCCTAGTAACAACGGATGGGCGCCAATATCCCAACCCGGGATAGTTGAGCCGCGAGCAAGCGCCCTATCTGGTTTAGATGCGCGGCAAGGAGGCAACGATGCAAACGAAGCTTGCCCTAGCAGTGTGTATCACGGGTCTCGCGATGACCGGATGGTCGTCTTCGGTATCGGCACACCACGCGTTTGCCGCGGAGTTCGACGCCAATAAGCCGGTGAATTTCAAGGGGACGATCACGAAGATGGAATGGGTCAATCCCCATACCTGGCTGCACATCGACGTGAAGAACCCCGATGGCACGCAAATCAACTGGGCCATCGAAGCGGGCACGCCGAATGTGCTGTTCCGGCGCGGATTCACCAAGGACTCCTTGATGCCCGGCACCGAAATCGTGGTCGATGGCTACCAGTCGAAGGACGGGTCGCACCGCGCCAACGGCCGGGACCTCACGTTTCCTGACGGCCGCAAATTGTTTCTCGGCTCGTCCGGTACCGGCGCTCCCTACGAGTTGACGCCCGGGACCCCGCCCGGGACCCAATAAGCAAGTAACCGAGATCGCGCATCGTCGCACTCGCGTCCGGAATTGGAATTCGACGGGATCGGCATGTCTCTTCTGGCGTTCTTCGAACAGCTGGCGGATACGCCGTGGAGCGTGAGCATCCACGAGTTGGAAATTGCCTATTCCCTCATCGAATCGATTCACGTGTGGTCGATGTGTCTGTTCTTCGGCCTGACGGTGATGTTCGATCTGCGCCTGCTCGGTTGGACCATGCGCAAGGTGCCGGTATCGGAATTTGCCAACCGGCTGCTGCCCTGGACCATTGCGGGGTTCGTCGTGATGGTCATCAGCGGCACGCTGCTGTTTTACGCGATACCGGTCAGGTCCTATCAGAACATTTTCTTCAGGTTCAAAATGGTGTTGCTGCTGCTGGCCGGCTTGAACGTGTGGATGTTTCACTCACGCGTTTATACCAAGGTCGCCGCGTGGGATTCCAGCGCGACACCGCCGCGGCCGGCCAGGCTCGCCGGCGCGTTTTCCCTGGCGCTATGGATCGGGGTCATCGTGTCGGGACGGATGATCGCCTATAACTGGTTCGACTGCGATCGACAGCCGCAATCGGACCTCATCAATCTTCTCACCAGTTGCGTACCCACCGAATAGGCGCACGGATGGATCTGCTGTCGTTCTTCCAGTGGTGCTACCAAACGCCGATCGGCGAAACGATACGAAATTCGACCTGGATGTTCCCGGTGATCGAGACGTTTCACCTGCTCGGTCTCGGATTGACGGCCGGAGCCGTGCTGATCGTCGATCTGCGCCTGCTGGGGGTGGGCCTGAGCCAAACGCCGGTCGCGCAGGTCGCTGCGGCTGCCAGGCCGTGGTTGTTCGGCGGCCTGGTCCTGATGTTCGCGTCGGGTATTCCCCTGTTCCTTTCGGAATCGATCAAGTGTTTGTACAATTATGCGTTCTGGCTGAAGATGATTTCATTGTTGCTGGTGCTCATTTTCACCTTCACGGTCAGCCGCCGCGTGATCGCAATCGGGCATAACAATCGATCGACCCCTGGTGGGCCGGCTGACGGCGCTCATATCGCTGGTGCTGTGGTTCGGCGTGGCGGGAGGCGGACGCTGGATCGGGTTTTCGTGAGCCGCGCGCGCGGACCGGATAGACCGCGCCGACCGCCGTGATGCCCAGTGAGTCGATTCCGTGAAACCAATCATATCGGAAGGGATGGAATTTAATCCCACAGACCTCATCCTGAGGAGCCGTGCGCAGCACGGCGTCTCGAAGGATGGCCGTCAGCACGATCTCGCCTGTGGCCGTCCTTCGAGACGCGCGCATCGAAATCGGCTGTTGCCGATTTCGACACCAATGGATGCCGAAGTCGGGCAGGCCCGACTTCGGTGCGCGCTCCTCAGGACGAGGTCGAACGGTGATATCGATATGATTCAAACTTCGGAAACGAAGCAGGCGCTCAAGCGGCTTCGGCCGTCAGCACGCGACCCTTGGTTTCCGGCAGCAGCAACGCGGCGATGGCGAGCAGGCCGTACGCACCGACGGCGAACACGCCGATCGACTGCCCGAGCGGCAGCGTGGCGCTGAGCATGCCGACCAGCAGCGGGTTCATCGCCGCGATGCCGCGCCCGAAATTATAGGTGAAGCCCTGGCCCGAGCCGCGCATGCGGGTCGGGAACAGTTCGGTCAGGAACGGCCCCATGCCGGAGAACGCTCCCTGGGAGAAGAAGCCGAGCGGGAAGCCGAGGACCAGCATCAAGGTGTCGTCCACGGGAATCTGCGTATAGGCGATGACGATCGCGATCGAGCAGACCGCGAACAGAATGAAATTCGAACGGCGCCCGATCCGGTCGCTGAGCCAGGCGCTGACGAATCCGCCGACCACCGAACCGGTGATGATGACGCCGAGATATCCTCCGGTTCCCAGTATCGTGAGTTTGCGCTCGGTCCGCAGGAACGTCGGCAGCCAGGTCGTGATCGCGTAGTAGCCGCCTTGTGCGCCGGTCGACAACAGGCAGGTCAAGATCGTCGTCTTGAGAATGGACGGCGAGAAGATTTCGAGGAAATTCGCCGTCTTGCCCGCGGCCGCCAGATTCTGCTGGGTCTGCGCGAAAACCGGCGGTTCTTTCACGTAGCGCCGGACGAAGAAGACCAGCAATGCAGGGGTCAAGCCGACCCAGAACAGCGCGCGCCACGCCACCTCCTGCGGAAACACGCTGAAGAACAACGTCGCGAGCAGCGCGGCGGCGCCCCAGCCGATCGGAAAACCGGTCTGAAGCGTGCCGACCGCCTTGCCGCGATGTTCGGCCCGGATCACCTCGCCCATCAGCACTGCGGCGGCGGCCCATTCGCCGCCGAAGCCGAGCCCCATCAGGGCGCGGAAGACGAAGAGCTGGGCATAGCTCTGCGCGAAGCCGCACAAAAACGTGAAAACGGCAAACCAGGCGATGGTGATCTGCAACGTACGCACCCGGCCGAAGCGATCGGACAGCGCGCCGGCAAACCATCCGCCGAACGCCGACGCCAGCAGCGTCGCCGTGGCGATGCGACCGGCATCCGTATTGGTGATCGCAAATTCCGCGATGATCGCCGGAATGGCGAAGCTGAACATCTGGACATCCATGCCGTCCAGGATCCAGCCGCCCATGCACGCCCAGAAGGTGCTCTTCTCGGTCGGATTCATTTCCGCATACCATGCGGTCGGATGATGTTCGCTCCGGGTGATTGCGGTCATCGACATGTCGTTCCCCGACGTTCCCCGACTACGGTGCAGGCGTAAGTGTACGCCTGATTGTACGCGCTGTTGCCGAGGTTAGCTGATGAAATTTGCGCGGGTCAAAGGCGGCGGTGCCGACCATGCCGACGGCGCGCCCACGGATTCGCTGTTGCCGCGCGAGCCTCAAGCGGCT
>CAVVCE010000144.1:0-13708 GCA_963746235.1 uncultured Alphaproteobacteria bacterium | reverse complement strand
GTTGCCTCGAATTGGGGCAAGAAGCCGCTGTGCCTCGTGCATATATTGACGGTATGATGCGGACGAATACAGGCGGAAAACGACGATGATCGGCAAGCTCAATCATGTGGCGATCGCGGTGCGTGACATCACCGCGGCAAGCAGGCTCTATCGCGAGACCCTCGGCGCCGACGTGTCGGCGGCGGTGCCGCAGGCTGAGCACGGGGTGACCACGGTGTTCATCACCCTGCCCAACACCAAGATCGAGCTGCTGGAGCCGCTGGGCGCCGGCTCGCCGATCGCGAAATTCCTCGACCGCAATCCCGACGGCGGCATCCACCACGTCTGCTACGAGGTCGACGACATCGTCGCGGTGCGCGACCGGCTCAAGGCCGACGGAGCGCGCGTGCTCGGCGACGGCGAGCCCAAGATCGGCGCCCACGGCAAGCGCGTGCTGTTTCTGCACCCCAAGGACTTCCTCGGCACGCTGGTCGAGCTCGAAGAGGCTTAGGCCGTGGCCTGGACCACGATCGCCGCGATCTACTTCATCATCTGGTGGCTGGTCCTGTTCACGGTGTTGCCGTGGGGCATCCGGTCCCAGGACGAGCACGGCAGCGTCGCGCCGGGAACCGACCCGGGCGCGCCGGCGATCCACGGCCTGCGCCGCAAGGTGATCTGGACCACGGTGGTGGCGACGGCCGTGTTCGGGGTGTTCTATTGGGCGTTCGTGACCCGCGCGATCGCGTTCGAAGACCTCGTCACCTTGTGGGGCCTGCTCAAGCCGGCATCGAGCCCGTAAACGAAGGAACCCGATCGGGAAAGCCTGCGAAGCGACAGCACGGCCAGGCCGCGGAGCCCTCAAATCAATGTTCGTCTTCGCGGTGGACGTCGTGGACGACGATCCCGGCGCCGTGGGGCGGCATCGTCAGCCAGTCCTTGCGGCGCAGCGCGCGCTTGGTGTCCTCGTAGCCGCTCTGCCAATGCTCGCGCATGGAGGTGCCGGAGAATTCGTAGTCCTTGGCGTGCCCTTCATAGGCTTTCTGCTGGTAGATCATCTGCAGGATGGTGATCTCCGGCATGTCGGCGAGTTCTTCCTTGAACTTGCGCTCCTCATCGGAAAGCCGGTCTTCCGGGATCTTGTCCAAGGCGAGATGAAGCCGCTTCTTCCACGCGTGCATCCGCCGGTACACGTCGGTGTTGTAGCGGGTGCGCGAGGAATACATGATGTCCTTGTGGCGGGCCATCACGTCTTCGAGGTCGCGCGGCAGCATTCCGCGCGCGCTGAACAGGTCGACCTGGAAGATCAGCGTGTTGATGCGGTCGTCCTGGTCGAGCAGATGCTGCAGCGGCGTGTTGGAGACGATGCCGCCGTCCCAGAAATGATCGGTGCCGATCTTGACCATCGGCAAGGCCGGCGGCAGCGCGCCGCTCGCCATCACGTGCTCCGGTCCGATGATTTCGGTGGCATTGTCGAAATAGACGAAATTGCCGCTCAGCACATTGACCGCGCCGACGGAGAAGCGGACGGCCTTTTCGTTGATCATGGAGAAATCGACGAGGTCTTCGAGCGTCTCGCGCAGCGGCGCGGTGTCGTAATAGCTGGTGGCGCTCTGGGCGCCGGGAATGCTGAGCCACGGGTTGGGACTGCGCGGGGTGAAGAAGCCGGGCTGGCCCTGCATCATCGTCATCCAGGAGCTGGCGACATTGCGGGCCTTGCGGAACGCATCGCCGTCCGGCGTGAAGCCCCAGATCTTGCGTTCGGTGATGCGATCCCAGAACGTCCGCAGCCGCTCCAGCCGCCGGCGCCGCGAATTGCCGGCGATGATCGCGGAATTGATCGCGCCGATCGATACGCCGGACACCCAATCCGGCTCGATATCGGCCTCGTGCAGCGCCTGGTAGACGCCGGCCTGGTAGGCGCCGAGCGCGCCGCCGCCCTGCAGGACGAGCGCAATCCGCTCGCAGCCGTCCGGCCGCCAAGTCCGTGAATATTGACGACTCCGCAAATCGTTCGTGTTGGCGTCCATGACGATTACTCCAGCCCGCAAGAACCTATTCGGGCGGACATGACGGCGTCATGACGCGTGGGCCGCAACGCCGGACCGTCACGGCGGTCGCTGTCATCGATCCGCAGGCGTGGCTTCACGCGATCGTCAAATTGCAAATCTAGGGATGAAGGCACCCGCCGGATGTCGGCTGGCGGACAAGTCTTTCCCTGCTCGGATCATGCCCGTTCGATCACCGGCGCGACCGTGCCGGCCGACGGCGGCTGCACCCCGACGAGAAACGGAAAACACAGCATGCGCAAGGAAGACGTCCTCCATCTCCCGTCGATGCCGGCGGCGGGCCCGAGCTATCCGGCGGGGCCCTACCGCTTCATCGATCGCGAATTCCTGGTGATCACCTACGAGACCGATCCCGTGCTGATCCGGGCGCAATTGCCGGAGCCGCTGGAGCCGATCGAGCAGCCGCTGGTACATTACGAATGGATCAAGATGCCGGACTTGTCGGGCTTCGGCAGCTACACCGAGTCCGGGATAGTGATCCCGGCGCGGTTGCGCGGCGCGGAGATCAATTTCGTCGCCCAGATGTATCTCGACGACGACCCGCCGATCGCAGCCGGGCGCGAGATCTGGGGCTTCCCCAAGAAATACGCCCATCCCACGCTGGAGATCGTCAAGGATACGCTCACGGGCACGCTGTCCTATGCCGGCCAGCTCGTGGCGATGGGCACCATGGGCTACAAGCACGAAAGCATGGCCGGTAATGGCGAGCGGACCCGCGCGACGCTGTCGAAGACGCAGATCAACCTCAAGCTCATCCCCGGCGTCACCGGCCACCCCGAGATCTGCCAGCTCGTCGCGATCAACCTGGTCGACATCGTGGTCAAGGGCTCCTGGATCGGGCCGGGGCGGCTCCATCTGGTGCCCCATGTCAACGCGCCGGTGGCGGATCTGCCGGTGCACCGGATCGTGGGCGCCCATCATTTCCTTGCCGACCTCACGTTGCCCTATGGCCGCGTCATCTATGATTACAACACGCAGAATTTTGTTGCGCCTGTGGGCGGCGATTCGCCGGGCCATACGGGGTGAATCCGCCGTCCGGCGGCATTCAACGTCGGGTTGAAGACCTGATTGCAACCGGTGATTGCCGTTCCCTGCCGGGCATCCCCGGGAACCCGGCGCGGCCGGGGTCCGATGGCAGCCACCCCGGCGCGAAAAAAGAAAGCAGGGCCAAAGCCCTGCTTCAATGCGCTCACAAAGTGCCGGTCATCTCCAGGTTGTTTTTATATGGAGTGGCTGCGATTTTTCGCGCCGCCGGTTTTCCTCCCACAGACTTGGACCGCAACCTCCGGAGCGCACGATTGTTGCGCAGACGCGCTCCATTCAGCGGATAAGTTACTCATACCTTATTACGGTCCAATTTGTCACCATGGTTGTCGTGCACTGCACCATAAATCACCAGGACGTTGGCAGTCACGCTAGCAGGTCGCGGTTTCGGCGATTTCGGAGGGGAGAACCCATTGAATCGATTGCCGTGCTTGTATTTCGCGGAGTGATCCGGTTTCACTGCGCGCGACGCCCGTTTCCCCGAATCATGCGCGGAGCCCATGCGACTATCTCGATTTTTTTTGCCGATCCTGCGCGAAACCCCGAAGGAAGCGGAGATCGTCTCGCACCGGCTGATGCTGCGCGCCGGCATGGTTCGCCAGGAAGCGGCCGGCATCTACGCGTTCCTGCCGCTCGGTTTGCGGGTGCTGCAGAAGGTCTGCCGGATCGTGCGCGAAGAGCAGGACCGCGCCGGCGCGATCGAAATGCTGATGCCGACCATCCAGTCGGCCGACCTGTGGCGCGAAAGCGGCCGCTATGACGACTACGGCAAGGAGATGCTGCGGATCAAGGATCGCCACGAGCGCGACGTCCTGTACGGGCCGACCAACGAGGAGATGATCACCGAGATCTTCCGCGCCTATGTGCGTTCCTACAAGGATCTGCCGCTCAATCTCTATCACCTCCAATGGAAGTTCCGCGACGAGGTGCGGCCGCGCTTCGGCACCATGCGGTCGCGCGAATTCCTGATGAAGGACGCCTATTCCTTCGATCTCGATTTCGCCGGCGCGCGGCACGCCTATAACCGCATGTTCGTCGCCTACCTGCGGACCTTCGCGCGGATGGGATTGCGCGCCATACCGATGGTGGCCGACACCGGGCCGATCGGCGGCAATCTCAGCCATGAATTCATCATCCTCGCCTCGACCGGGGAGAGCGAAGTCTACTGCCACCGCGACTATCTCGACTTCGCCATCCCCGAGGCCGAAGTGGATTTCGATGATGTCGAGGCGACGCAGCGAATCGTCGACACCTGGACCTCGCGCTACGCCGCGACCTCCGAGAAGCACGAGCCCGCCGTTTTCGACGCGCTGCCTGCCGACGCTAAGATGTCCGCGCGCGGCATCGAGGTCGGACACATCTTCTATTTCGGCACCAAATATTCCGCGCCGATGAAGGCGGTGGTCGCCGGGCCCGACGGCGGCGAGCACCCGGTGCACATGGGATCCTACGGCATCGGCCCGACCCGGCTCGTCGCCGCCATCATCGAGGCCTTCCACGACGATGCCGGCATCAAATGGCCGGAGGCGGTGGCGCCATTCAAGGTCGCCATCCTCAATCTCAAGCAGGGCGATGCGGCGACCGACGCGGCGAGCGAGAGACCTCTACCGCCAGCTCTCCGCCAGGGCGGTCGAGGTCCTCTACAACGACCTCGACGAACGTCCCGGCTCGAAATTCGCATCGACCGACCTGATCGGGATTCCCTGGCAGATCCTGGTGGGGCCGAAGGGGCTCGCCGAGGGCAAGATCGAGCTGAAATGCCGCGCCGACGGCAGCCGCCAACTGCTCGCGCCGGCCGACGCGATCGAGCGCCTGGCACGATGAAACTGTGCGCGACTGCCGGCGCGACCATAATGGCAGTGGCGCATGAGCGCCAGAATCTGATGAAATCGGGGGCGGGGAACGCGAATTCTCCAACCGGGGGCAGGGAACGGGAAGCCATGAGCGAACCCAACGCGACGCCGCCGTTTGCCCGCTTCGAATGGATGCTGTCGCTGCGCTATCTGCGGGCGCGGCGGCGCGAGGGCTTCATCTCGGTCATCGCCGGGTTCTCCTTCCTCGGCATCATGCTCGGCGTCGCCACCCTGATCATCGTGATGGCGGTGATGAACGGCTTCCGCAAGGAGCTGCTCGACAAGATCCTCGGGCTCAACGGCCACCTGCTGATCCAGCCGCTCGATTCGCCGCTGACCGATTGGGAAGCGGTCGCCGGCCGCATCATCATGGTGCCGGGCGTGCGCCTCGCCGCGCCGGTGGTGGAGGGCCAGGCGCTGGCCTCCTCGCCGTTCAACGCCAATGGCGTGCTGGTGCGCGGCATCCGCGCTCCCGACCTCGCGCGGCTCGGCTCGATCGCCAACAACATCCAGCAGGGCACGCTGGAGGGCTTCGACGAGGGGCAGGGCATCGCCGTCGGCAGCCGGCTCGCCGAGCAATTGTCGGTGCATGCCGGCGACAACATCACGCTGGTCGCGCCGCGCGGGGCGGTGACGCCCATGGGCACGACGCCGCGCATCAAGCCCTACAAGGTGGCGGCCGTCTTCAAGATCGGCATGTCGGAATACGACGCCGCCTTCGTCTACATGCCGCTGCCGGAGGCGCAGGCCTATTTCAACCGCCCCGGCGACGTCACCGCGATCGAGGTCTATGTCGACAATCCCGACCGCATCGACCGCTTCCGCAAGGCGATCTCGGAAGCCGCGCAGCGGCCGATCTACATGATCGACTGGCGCCAGCGCAACGCCACCTTCTTCAACGCGCTGCAGGTCGAGCGCAACGTCATGTTCCTGATCCTGACGCTGATCGTGCTGGTGGCGGCGCTCAACATCGTGTCCGGCCTCATCATGCTGGTGAAGGACAAGGGCCAGGATATCGCGGTGATGCGCACCATGGGCGCGACCCAGGGCGCGATCATGCGCATCTTCCTCATCACCGGCGCTTCGATCGGCGTGGTCGGCACGCTGACCGGATTCCTGGTCGGCACGCTGGTCTGCCTCAACATCGAATCGATCCGGCAATTCCTGTCCTGGGTGACCAGCACCGAGCTGTTCTCTCCCGAGCTCTACTTCCTGTCCCAGCTGCCGGCCGACATGGACGTCGGCGAAACCACGGCGGTGGTCATCATGGCGATGACGCTGTCGCTTCCTCGCGACGCTTTATCCTTCCTGGCGCGCGGCGCGGCTCGATCCGGTCGAGGCGCTGCGCTACGAGTGACGAGATGGCCGACGAAACACCGGTGATCTACCTGAACGGGATCGAGCGTCGCTATAAGCAGGGCGATGCGACGCTCGATATCCTGAGCGGGGTCGAGCTTGCGGTGTGGGCCGGGCAGTCGGTGGCGCTGATCGCGCCGTCGGGCGCCGGCAAGTCGACGCTGATGCACATCGCCGGCCTGCTCGAGCATCAGGACGCCGGCGAGGTCTTCATCAACGATGCGCCGACCTCGTCGCTCAACGACGCCGCCCGGACCAAGCTGCGGCGCACCGATATCGGCTTCGTCTACCAGGCCCACCACCTGCTGCTCGGAATTCACCGCGCTGGAGAACGTGATGCTGCCGCAGATGGTGCGCGGCCTGCGCAAGATCGACGCCGACCGGCGCGCCCGCGAGCTGCTCGGCTATCTCGGCCTCAAGGAGCGCGTCGAGCACCGGCCGAGCCGAGCTCTCCGGCGGCGAGCAGCAGCGCGTCGCCATCGCCCGCGCCGTCGCCAACGGGCCGCGCATCCTGCTCGCCGACGAGCCGACCGGCAACCTCGACCCGCGCACCTCGGAGCGGGTGTTCTCGGCGCTGACCCAGCTCGTGCGCGCCTCCGGCCTCGCCGCCGTCATCGCCACCCACAACATGGATCTCGCCGCCCGCATGGACCGCCGGGTGACCTTGCGCGACGGCAAGCTGGTCGAGATGGAGTAGGGAATGGCGGTCTAATCGTCGCGCACCGCCTGATGCCGGTCTGCGCGGTGTTAACCACAGGCGATGAGGCGCATTTCATCGCTGTTGACCTGAGAACATATCATGAACTATGTTCCCGCTATGTTCAAACACGGGGGAACATCATGATCCGCGCTGTCGTCGAGGAAGCCGCCGCACTTGCATCGATCACGCTCTTCGTGGGGATGATCGTCGTCTGGGCACAGGTCCTGTCGGTCCTGTGACCGGGACCGGCCAGTATCCTGTGCAAGGCGGGCCGTCGCGCGGTCGTGGCGCTGGACAAGGCCCCGCCCGCTTCGCAGGATCGGCGTGCGGGTCGAATTGGCCGCCGCGCGGCCACCGCGTGGCTGGACCTCAATCGCCGGCCCCCTCTGACAGGCGACCGTCGCGACAAGTTCGCAGGAATCATGGTCGGATTCGTCCATCTCCATCTGCATTCGGCCTATTCGCTGCTCGAGGGCGCGCTGCCGATCGCGCGGCTCGCCGAGCTTGCCAAGGCCGACCACCAGCCGGCGCTGGCGCTCACCGACACCGACAACATGTTCGGAGCGCTCGAATTCTCCGACAAGATGGCGGGCTCCGGCATCCAGCCGATCATCGGCTGCTCGCTCTCGATCGATTGCGGCGACCAGGACAGCCAGATGCGCCCCGGCGGCGGCGGCCTTTCCGCCAGCACGCAATCATTGCCGCGCCTGGTGCTGCTGGCCGCCACCGAGGCCGGCTACCGCAACCTCCTGCACCTCAGTTCCCGCGCCTTTCTCGACCATCCCGGCAACGAGCCGCCCCACGTCAAGCTCGCCTGGCTCGACGGCCATGCGGATGGGCTGATCGCGCTCACCGGCGGGCCCGACGGCCCCATCGACCGCATCATCGCGTCGGGACAGCCGCATCTCGCCGCCGCGCGCATCGATGCGCTGCTCGCAGCCTTCGGCGACCGCCTCTATGTCGAGTTGCAGCGCCATGGCCTGCCGCAGGAGCGCACCGTCGAGCCGGCGCTCATCGATCTCGCCTATGCCAAGGGGATTGCGCTCGTCGCCGCCAACGAGGCGTGCTTCGCCGCCACGGAGGACTACGAGGCCCATGATGCGCTCCTGTGCATCGCCGAGGGGAGGGTGCTGGGGGAGGCCGACCGCCGCCACCTCACCATCGAGCACCGCTTCAAGACCCGCGCGGAGATGATGGCGCAATTCGCCGACCTGCCGGAGGCGTTGGCCGTCCACGGTCGAGATCGCCGAGCGGTGCTCGTTCCGCCCGGTGGCGCGCAAGCCGATCCTGCCGCGGTTTTCGCTCGTCGGCCACGAAGCGGTCGACGAGGCCAGCGAATTGCGCAAGCGCGCCGAGGAAGGGCTCGCCCGCCGCATTGCCGACCACGGCGTGGCGGAAGGCACCAATCCCGACCACTACCAGGAGCGGCTCGCCTTCGAGCTCGGCGTCATCCAGCGGATGAATTACTCCGGCTATTTCCTCATCGTCGCCGATTTCATCCAATGGGCGAAGTCGCAGGGCATACCGGTGGGGCCAGGACGCGGCTCGGGCGCGGGCTCGCTGGTCGCGTTCTCGCTCACCATCACCGACCTCGACCCGATCCGCTTCGGCCTGATCTTCGAGCGGTTCCTCAACCCCGACCGGGTGTCGATGCCGGACTTCGACATCGATTTCTGCCAGAACCGCCGCGACGAGGTGATCCGCTACGTGCAGGGCCGCTACGGCCGTGACCAGGTGGCGCAGATCATCACCTTCGGCAGCCTGCAGGCCCGCGGCGTGCTGCGCGACGTCGGCCGCGTGCTCGAAATGCCCTATGGGCAGGTCGACAAGCTGTGCAAGCTGGTGCCGCAGAATCCGGCGGCGCCGGTGACGCTGTCGCGCGCCATCGCCGACGAGCCGCGGCTGCAGGCGGAACGCGACAGCCAGCCGATCGTGGCGCGCGCCTTCGCCATCGCACAAAAGCTCGAAGGCCTCTACCGCCACGCCTCGACCCATGCCGCCGGCATCGTCATCGGCGACCGGCCGCTGTCGGAACTGGTGCCGCTCTATCGCGATCCCAAATCCAACATGCCGGTCACCCAGTTCAACATGAAGTGGGTGGAGCAGGCCGGCCTCGTCAAATTCGACTTCCTCGGCCTCAAGACGCTGACCGTGCTGGAGACCGCGGTGAAGCTCGTCGCCGCCCGCGGCATCGAGATCAATCTCTCCCGCATTCCGCTCGACGACGCCAAGACCTATGAGAGCCTGGCGCGCGGCGAGACCGTCGGGGTGTTCCAGGTGGAAAGCCAGGGCATGCGCCGGGCGCTCGTCGACATGCGGCCGGACCGCTTCGAGGACCTGATCGCGCTGGTCGCGCTCTACCGTCCGGGGCCGATGGCCAACATCCCCACCTATTGCGCACGCAAGCTCGGCCGCGAGTCGATCGAGTACCTGCATCCCAAGCTCGAGCCGATCCTCGCGCCGACCTACGGCATCATCACCTATCAGGAGCAGGTGCAGCAGATCGCCCGCGATCTCGCCGGCTACAGCCTTGCCGAGGCCGACCTGCTTCGCCGCGCCATGGGAAAGAAGATCAAGGCGGAGATGGCGGCCCAGCGCGGCCGGTTCCTCGGCGGCGCGGTCGAGCGCGGTGTCGACAAGGCCACCGCGGACACCATCTTCGACGCCTGCGCGAAGTTCGCCGAATACGGCTTCAACAAGTCGCACTCGGCGCCCTACGCCTTCATCACCTACCAGACCGCCTATATGAAGGCGAAATACCCGGTCGAGTTCATGGCGGCGTCGATGACGCTCGACATGGGCAACACCGACAAGCTCGCGGAATTCCGCAGCGAGGCGCAGCGTCTGGGGATCAAGGTTCTGCCGCCCTCGGTCAACCGCTCCGGCGTCGATTTCGATGTCGCCGGCAACACGATCCATTATGCGCTCGCCGCGCTCAAGGGCGTCGGGGGCGCCGCGGTCGAGACCATCGTGACGGCGCGCGGCGAGCGCGCCTTCGCCGATTTCTCCGACTTCGCGCGCCGGATCAATCCGCGTGCGATCAACAAGCGGGTGCTGGAAAGCCTTGCGGCGGCGGGCGCGTTCGACGACCTCGAGCCGCGATCGCGCCCGTGCCGTCGCTGCGATGGACGCGGTGCTCGCGACCGCGCAGCGGACGTTCGACGCCGTCAGCGCTCGGCCAGAGCGAGTTGTTCGGAGGCCCGGCCGCGCCCGAGAAGCTGGTGCTGCCGGATGTCGCGACGTGGCTGCCGGCCGAGCGGCTGCAGCGCGAATACGACGCCATCGGCTTCTTCCTGTCCGGCCATCCGCTCGACGACTATGCCGGCGTGCTCAAGAGCATGCGGGTGCCGTCCTTCGCGGAATTCTCGCGCCAGGTGAAGTCCGGCGTGACCGCGGGCAAGGTCGCCGCCACCGTGGTGTCGCGGGCGGAGCGGCGCACCAAGACCGGCAACAAGATGGGGATCATCGGGCTGTCGGATCCGTCCGGGCATTACGAGGCCGTGATCTTCGCCGAAGGGCTGCAGCAATTCCGCGACCTCCTGGAGCCCGGCCGTCCGGTGCTTCTGGTCATGACCGCGGAAGCGCAGGGCGACGAGGTGCGCGCCCGCATCCAGAGCGTCGAGGCGCTCGATGCTGCCGCCGCCAAGGTGCAGAAGGGCCTGCGCATCTTCCTGCGCGACGGGCTCCCCCTCGACGCGGTGGCCAAGCGCCTCGACGGCAAGGGCGACGGCGAGGTCAACGTGGTCCTGCTGCTCGACGCCGGCGCCGAGGTCGAGGTCAGGCTCCCCGGCCGCTACAAGGTGTCTCCGCAGATCGCCGGCGCCATCAAGGCGGTGCCGGGCGTCGTCGAAGTCCAGGCCATGTGAAGGCTGACGATGCGAGGTGTTCCGCGGCGGCATGGCGATCATTCAGGACTATCCGATCCTGGGTGCGAGCATGCTGATCGGCGAGGAATATATGGCGGAGCGGCGGCTCTGGCTGTCCTATAGCAGCGGTAGGATGTTCGTGCAGATACCAAGTCAGATGAGAACCGCCCGACCCACGCCGAATTAGGGTGTCAGGATCGTCGGCTCGTGGCGCACCGGGAAATTCACCGACCGCGCGATGAAGCATTTTTCCGCCGCTTCATCATGCAAAGCGAGAGCTGCCGCCACATCGGAACCGATTGCGACCTCAACCTGAGGCCTCAGCACAACGAAATCGAACTGCCCATCGCCGCCCTTGTCCACACTCATCTCGCCACAGGGCGTATCGCGATAGGCGGTCACGACGATGCCCGCATCGGCGCACAGATGCAGATACCAAAGCTGATGACAGGCGGCGAGCGAGGCAACAAGAAGCTCCTCTGGATTCCACCTTTGCGCGTCGCCCCGAAAACTCGGATCGGACGAGCCGGCAATCGTCGGCTTGCCGGCGGATATCAGCTCATGGGTTCGGTCATAGGCGGTATAGGAACTGGTGCCGGCGCCGAGATTGCCGGTCCATTCGAGCGACACTTTATAGCGGTGCAGATGCATCGGGATTACCCCTTTTTCTTATCCTGACGCATCCGCCGCCTCTCCTACCAGACCCGGCAGGCCGGTTTGCCGACCATCGGATCAGTCGGCTTACAACTAAACGCCTTAGCGAATTCCGGCATATTCACGACCGTGCCATTCACTCGAGCCCGCGCCGGCGAATGCGGATCGGTCAGAGCGCGCAGGCGCAGCGCCTCAGGCGTGCTGCTGCTGCACCACACTGTGGCGAAGCCCAAGAAGAAGCGCTGCTGCGGCGTGAAGCCGTCGATCTTCTTCTCCTTCAGCTTGGCGAGCCGCTGCATCAATGCGTCATAGGCGAGATGAGCACCGCCGTTATCGGCAGTGTTTTCACCCAAGGTCAGCTTGCCGTTCACATGCACATCGTCGATCGCGGTGAAGCCGCCATATTCCTTGACCAGGCATTCCGCCTTGGCGTCGAATTTCTTGCCGTCTTCCTCCGTCCACCAATCATGCAGATTACCATCGGCGTCGAACTGGCGGCCCTCATCATCGAAGCCATGCGTCATCTCATGCCCGATGACCAGCCCGATCGCACCGAAATTGACCGCATCGTCCAGCGTCGGATCGAAGAAGGGCGGCTGTAGGATGCCGGCGGGGAAATTGATCTCGTTGATCTGCGGGTCGTAATAAGCGTTGACCGTCGGCGGCGTCATGCCCCATTCGCCGCGATCGACCGGCTTGCCGATTTTATTGAGGTCACGGCGGAATTCGAAGGCCGAGGCGCGGACATCGTTGCCGATCGCGTCGTTGCGATCGATCGTGAGCTTGCTGTAATCACGCCAATGATCGGGATAGCCGATCTTATTGCCGATCGCCTCCAGCTTGATCAGCGCCTGTTTCTTGGTCTCCGGCCCCATCCAGGTCGAGCTTCTCGATGTCGTTTCGATAGGCGGCGATCACGGTCTTCACCAAGGCCAGCATCCGCGCCTTGGCATCGCCGGCGAAATATTTCGCGACATAGGCCTTACCGAGTTCCTCGCCCAATGCCGAATCGGTCATCCGAACGCAGCGCTTCCAGCGAACCTGAAGCACCTTGGCGCCGCTCAGCTGGTGGCTGAAGAAATCGAAATTCTCGTTGACGAAGGCAGTGGGCAACATCGGTGCCGCACCGTGGATCACATGCCAGCGCAGATAGGTCTTGATATCGTCCAGCGAGGCGCTGGCCAGAAGATCGCCTTCCTCCTTGAAGAAGGCCGGCTCGGTCACGTCCAGCGTCTCGACCGAGGGTGCCTTGACGGTGTCGAAATAGCTCTGCCAGCCAAATGCGCCGTCAAGCGCGATCAGCTCGGCCGGAGTGAACTTGTTGTAGGTCTTGACCGGATCGCGACGGGATACCTTGTCGAGCGCGCCCTTGGCCAGCGTCGTCTCAATCGTCATCACGGTCTTCGCATGGGCGGCGGCGACATCGGGCGCCTCACCCAATAGCGCGAACATCTTGGTCACATGAGCCAAATAGCCATCGCGATTCTCGACCGATTTCTTGTCGTCCTTCAGATAATAGTCCTTGTCCGGCAGGCTGAGGCCACCCTGGTCCAATCCCGCGATCTGCCGCGTCGCGTCCTTTGGATCGATGGTTGAGCCGAAGCTGAACAGGACGTTGAAGCCGTCCTTCTGCAGATCGGCGATGAGTGCCGGCAGCGCGTCCTTTGAGGACAGCGCCTGGATCTTGTCGAAATAGGGTTTCAGCGGCGCGGTGCCGGCCGCCTCGATCTTGCCCTCATCCATACAGGCGCCATAGAAGTCGCCGATTTTCTGAGTTTCGGGTGTCGGGTGGGCAGCTGCTTCCTCGAGAATATCATGCAGCTTGGCGCGGTTGTTTTCCGCGAGAACATTGAACTGTCCCCAAGCGCTCTGATCCGACGGGATCGGGTTCTTCTCGACCCAAGGGCCGCAGACATATTGGAAGAAGTCGTCGCAGGGCGAGACCTTCTGGTCAACCGGGCTGCCGTTGAATTCGGTAGGCTTGGCGGGTTTATCGGCGGCGTGGGCGGCACCGATGCCGAGCCCCCCAACACCAGACTTACAATGGCGGCCAGTCGGATCATGCGCTGTGCGATCAATTGCAACACCCCTTCCCCAAAATCGGTTTTCCAGTCCTTAGCCGACCGACCGTCTGGCGGCAAGTGCGGCGGTGAGCGTGCCGTCATCGAGATAATCTCATTCACCGGCAAA
>CAVVCE010000143.1:0-40145 GCA_963746235.1 uncultured Alphaproteobacteria bacterium | reverse complement strand
GTATCGCTGTAGTATGATGTTCTTGCGCTCGGGATCGTGCTGGAGCATCCGGTCTTGCCGTCGGCGTCGACGGGCCGCTGACCTTTTGGTAGATGCGGCCCTGGCATACCGGCCCGCCACGGTGCGCACACCGGTTATACCAGGCGACGAGTTGGCCATCGACCATGAAGACGCCGATCTCCGTGCCGTCGCACGAAATCACCTTGCGGTCGCCATCCGCGAGTTCGCCGACACGCCCCACCAAATAGGACTTCATCCCGTATCTGCCCTGTCCCGCGGCAAATCGATTTACCGCGCTCGCGATTCACAGCGCCTCGCGATGTCCGCGCGCTCGCCACAATGGCGCCACAGGCTTGCCCCGGCGACGGAAATCGTCAAGGCCCGAACGGATTTGCGAACGCCGGTTCCGGGATTGTTCGCCGGTGCTGACGGAGGTATTCCAGGAGCCGAATGGCGGGTCCGAATCGGCGAAGATGCTCAAACAACACAGTCGGCCGCCTTTTTCGCATCCCGCAACTTCAAGTGTTCGTTTTTGCATAGACGTCGGGAGAGGTGGCCCTTAACTATTGCATGCAATAATCACCTGAGTAAATCGTTGTCGCGTTCGCTTGTTTTTGGCGTCCGGAATTAGCCTGAAAGTCAAGGTTTTGTGTCAGCAGTATTCGTCGAGCTTGCGCCACTGGGATGCGTCGGGTGGCAATCAAGGGGCCGAAGACTATGGTGAAGCGTGTCAAGCCTGCGTGTTCTTCTCGTGCAAATGCTTCTCGTGCAAATGCTTCCCTGCAAAGCCGGCCGGCGGCCTTCCCGGTGAAGGCGGTTGGGTAGCGGCCGCCATCGGGCTCGCCTGCCTGGGCGGCATGACCAAGCCGGCCGATGCCTATTCCGGTTATTACAACGACTTCTACTCCCGCCGTGAGATCGGCGACGCGATGATGCTTCCGGCCTCGCACCGGTCGCGCAAGCACACGGATTCTGCCAAGAAATCGCAGCAGCCCGACAAGACCGATCAGGCCGCGAAGAACCCGAAGAAGGACCAGCCCAAGCCTCCGTCGGGTCCGCTGATCATCGTCGTCTCGATCGGCAGCCAGCACGTGACCGTTTACGACAATGGGACGCCGATTGCCACGGCTCCGGTGTCGACGGGCATGCCCGGACACCCGACGCCCATGGGCGTCTTCAGCGTCATCCAGAAGGACCGGTATCACCACTCGAACATCTACTCCAATGCGCCGATGCCGTTTATGCAGCGCATCACGTGGTCGGGCGTTGCGATGCATGAGGGCGTGGTGCCGGGCCATCCGGCCTCCCATGGCTGCATCCGGCTGCCGCACGAATTCGCAATGCGGCTTTGGGGCATGACCAAGATGGGCGTCCGCGTGGTGGTGACGCCGCGCAACGACGTGACGCCGGTCGAGATCGATCACCCGCGCCTGGTCGCGATGGCCACCAAGCCCGCGACGCCCGACGTGGCGGTCACGCCTTCGCATACCGGCCAGGCCGCCCCGGCCGCTTTGCCTGCCTTTACGTCGCTGGCGCCGCCTTCGGTCGCTCCCCCGAGCGCCGCTGCGGCAACTGCGACCGCCCCGCTTGGCGAAGGCATCGATGCCTCCGGGGATTCGCCGTTGCCACCGTTCGAGGCTTTGGCGCTCGACACGGGCCGGGCGATCTGCGCCCCGCGCTTGTGACTTTTGCCGATCCGCCGCCGGGTGGCGCCGCCCCATCGCGCCGGCGATGGCGACCCCGGAGCGGCCGCTCAGGCCCGGTCTGGTGTCGGTGTTCGTCAGCCGGAAGCTGGGCAAGCTGTTCGTCCGCAAGGGCAACGAGCCGATCTTCGAGACGGCGGTCAAGATTGCGCGTCCGGAGACGCCGATCGGCACCTATGTCTTCACCGCCGCCCAGCCGACCGGCGACGGCGCCAAGCCGCACTGGCTCGCCATGTCGGTCGCGAGCGGCCGGGCAACCGTCGAGCCGCCGACCAAGGCGCAGGAGGGCAGAGGAAAGTCCCGCGGCGCGCGCGAGGCCAAGCCGGCATCGCCCGAGATTTCGTCGACCTCTGCCACCGAGGCGCTCGACCGCATCGACATTCCGCCGGAAGCACTTGAGCTCATTTCGCCCCTGGTGACCCCCGGCGCCTCGCTGATCGTTTCCGATCAGGGGATCAGCGGCGAGACCGGCAAGGACACCGACTTCATCGTGCTGGTCCGCTGAGCGGATGTCGTACGGCGCAATGGCGCACGATCTCTGAACCTCGATTGTGTTGTCATCGCCCGCGAAAGCGGGCGATCCAGTAACCACCGGACTTCGATCGAAGTCACGGTGGTTACTGGATCGCCCGCTTTCGCGGGCGATGACAACACAATCGAGGTTCAGAGATCGTCCGCTATTACGGCGTACGACATCCCCTCAACGGACGAGCACGATGAAGTCGGTGTCCTTGCCGGTCTCGCCGCTGATCCCCTGATCGGAAACGATCAGCGAGGCGCCGGGGGTCACCAGGGGCGAAATGAGCTCGAGCGCTTCCGGCGGAATCTCGATGCGGTCGAGCGCCTCGGTGGCAGAGGTCGACGAAATCTCGGGCGCCGATGCAGGCTTCGCCTCGCGTCCGCCGCGGGACTTTCCTCTGCCCTCCTGCGCCTTGGTCGGCGGTTCGACGGTAGCCCGGCCGCTGGCGACCGACATGGCGAGCCAGTGCGGCTTGGAGCCGTCGCCGGTCGGCTGGGCGGCGGTGTAGACATAGGTGCCGATCGGCGTCTCCGGACGCGCGATCTTGACCGCCGTCTCGAAGATCGGCTCGTTGCCCTTGCGGACGAACAGCTTGCCCAGCTTCCGGCTGACGAACACCGACACCAGACCGGGCCTGAGCGGCCGTTCCGGGGTCGCCATCGCCGGCGCAACCGGGGCGGGGCCACCCGGCGGCGGATCGGCAAACGTCACAAGCGCGGGGCGCAGATCGCCCGGCCGCGTGTCGAGCGCCAAAGCCTCGAACGGCGGCAACGGCGAATCCCCGGAGGCATCGATGCCCTCGCCGAGCGGGGCGGTCGGCGCAGTTGCCGCAGCGGCGCTCGGGGGAGCGACCGAAGGCGGCGCCAGCGACGTAAAGGAAGGCAAAACGGCCGGGGCGGCCTGGCCGGTATGCGAAGGCGTGACCGCCACGTCGGGCGTCGCGGGCTTGGTGGCCATCGCGACCAGGCGCGGGTGATCGATCTCGACCGGCGTCACGTCGTTGCGCGGCGTCACCACCACGCGGACTCCCATCTTGGTCATGCCCCAAAGCCGCATTGCGAATTCGTGCGGCAGCCGGATGCAGCCATGGGAGGCCGGATGGCCCGGCACCACGCCCTCATGCATCGCAACGCCCGACCACGTGATGCGCTGCATAAACGGCATCGGCGCATTGGAGTAGATGTTCGAGTGGTGATACCGGTCCTTCTGGATGACGCTGAAGACGCCCATGGGCGTCGGGTGTCCGGGCATGCCCGTCGACACCGGAGCCGTGGCAATCGGCGTCCCATTGTCGTAAACGGTCACGTGCTGGCTGCCGATCGAGACGACGATGATCAGTGGACCCGACGGAGGCTTGGGCTGGTCCTTCTTCGGGTTCTTCGCGGCCTGATCGGTCTTGTCGGGCTGCTGCGATTTCTTGGCAGAATCCGTGTGCTTGCGCGACCGGTGGGAGGCCGGAAGCATCGTCGCGTCGCCGATCTCACGGCGGGAGTAGAAGTCGCTGTAATAACCGGAATAGGCATCGGCCGGCTTGGTCATGCCGCCCAGGCAGGCGAGCCCGATGGCGGCCGCTACCCAACCGCCTTCACCGGGAAGGCCGCCAGCCGGCTTTGCAGGAGAAGCATTTGCGACGAGAAGCATTTGCACGAGAAGAACACGCAGGATTGACACGCTTCACCATAGTCTTCGGCCCCTTGATTGCCACCCGACGCATCCCAGTGGCGCAAGCTCGACGAATACTCCTGACACAAAACCTTGACTTTCAGGCTAATTCCGGACGCCAAAAACAAGCGAACGCGACAACGATTCACTCAGGCGATTATTGCATACAATAGTTAAGGGCCACCTCTCCCGACGTCTATGCAAAAACGAACACTTGAAGTTGCGGGATGCGAAAAAGGCGGCCGACTGTGTTGTTTGAGCATCTTCGCCGATTCGGACCCGCCATTCGGCTCCCGGAATACCTCCGTCAGCACCGGCGAACAATCCCGGAACCGGCGTTCGCAAATCCGTTCTGGCCTTGACGATTTCCGTCGCCGGGGCAAGCCTGTGGCGCCATTGTGGCGAGCGCGCGGACATCGCGAGGCGGCGTGAATCGCGAGCGCGGTGAATCGATTCGCCGCAGGACAGGGCAGATACGGGATGAAGTCCTATTTGGTGGGGCGTGTCGGCGAACTCGCGGATGGCGACCGCAAGGTGATTTCGTGCGACGGCACGGAGATCGGCGTCTTCATGGTCGATGGCCAACTCGTCGCCTGGTATAACCGGTGTGCGCACCGTGGCGGGCCGGTATGCCAGGGCCGCATCTACCAAAAGGTCATCGAGCCGGTCGACGCCGACGGCAAGACCCGAATGCTCCAGCACGATCCCGAGCGCAAGAACATCGTCTGCCCTTGGCATGGCTGGGAGTTCGACCTACGCACCGGCCACCATCCCGCCGGCGAGCGATTCGCATTGCGCCAGGCCAAGCTGGAGGTCGCCGACGGGCACGTCTATGTCGTTGTCTGAACCCGCAGCCACCAAACGATCCCTTTGCCAACGATCCCTATGCATGGATCGACCGCTTTGCGGCGGACCTGCATGTGGCGGCCCGCGACCTCGTGCGCACCAACGAGGCCGGCCGGGTTTCCGACGAGGCGGTCGCCCAGCTCCTGACCGCGGCGATCCGTCTTTATGTCGCGAAATCCGACGGCGAAGAGCGTACCTTCCGGCCGATCATGCGCGAGGAGACCGAGCCCCTCACGGCGACCGAGCTGTTGTCTGCCGTATCCGAGCTGTTGCGCGCGTTGCGGCTCGGCCCGATGGAACTGGCCCTGTGGTACCGACGCCGGCCCGACGAGCCCTGAAGGTGACCCCATGAACGCACCCACCACCTCCGTCCCGCAATTGATCACGCCGCAGCAGGTCGACGTCTTTACCGACACCCGCGACATCCTCGCCCATGCCAGGCAGGATTCGATCAAGCGCAAATACCGCGACTGGTTCATCTGCGACATCGACGCCCATCACGTCGAGACGGTGTCGTGGAAGGAGATCATCCAGTACATCGAAGATCCCGTCGTGCGCGAGCAGGCGATCCATTTCCAGGCCGAGCGCATCAACGCCCCGCCTTACGGCCTCAACGGCGATCTCGGCCTGCGCTACCAGAGCGTCGGCGGCCGCATCCCGCACCAGGACGGGCAGCGCGAAACGGTCACGGAAAGCGACGTCCATCGCGACGTGGTGCTGACGCGCCGCGCGATGGAGTCGCTCGCCATCGACTACATGGTGGTGTTTCCGACCCCGATGCTGTTCCTCGGCATGCATCCGCAGCCGGAAATGGAGGTGTGGCTGGGCCGCGCCTATAACCGCTGGCTGGCGGACCGCATCCTGGCGGCGGACGACCGCATCAAATCGCTGATCTACCTGCCCTTCAACACCCCCGAGGAGGCCGAGCGCACGGTCGCGGAGTTCGACCAGGTGCCCGGCGTGATCGGCTATTGCATCACCAGCACCCGCCACAAGCCGGTGCACCACAACCACTACATGCGGCTCTATGCGATGATCGAGGAGCGCGGCAAGCCGCTGGCGTTCCATGCCGGATACCACTGGGAAGACCCGTCGCTCGCCACCATCAATCGCTTCCTCGGCATGCACGCGCTGGGCTTCGTGTGGTCGAACATGATCCACGCCACCAATTGGATACTCAACGGCCTGCCCGAACGCTTTCCCAAGCTCAAGCCGATCTGGGTGGAGAGCGGTCTCGCCTGGGTGCCGTTCCTGATGCAGCGGCTCGACGACCAGTACATGATGCGCCCGTCCGAGGCGCCGCAGTTACGCCGGCTGCCGAGCGAATATATGCGCGAGAATTTCTGGTACACGACGCACCCGATGGAGACCACCAATCGCAAGGCGCTCGAGGTCACTCTCGACATGATCAACGCGCAGTCGCAATTGCTGTTCGCGTCGGACTGGCCTCATTTCGATTTCGACCTGCCGAGCGAGATCATCGACCTGCCGTTCCTCTCGGAACAGACCAAGCGCAACATCCTCGGCCTCAACGCCGCGCGCATCTTCAATCTGGAGCCGAAGATCAGGAAGACGCTGTAGCCCGCATGAGCGAATCGACATGCGGGATCACGCGCGGTGAGATAAGACAGCGACCCAGCCCCTTGCTCCCGGATTTCGCTTCGCTCATCCGGGCTACATCCCTACTTCCCGTAGACCCGCGCGGGATCGAAGGTGCGTTCGCCGTCGCGGAATTCGAGTGACGCCGGCATGCCCGGCGCACCGGGGATGACCGCGCGGTAGAAGCAGGAGCGCCGGCCGGTGTGGCAGGCGCCGGGACCGGCCTGCCCGACCCTGAGCAGCAGCACATCCTGGTCGCAATCGACGCGCATCTCGACCACGCGCTGGACATGGCCCGAGGTTTCGCCCTTCTTCCACAGCGCCTGGCGCGAGCGGCTGTAGAACCACGCCTCGCCGGTCTCCAAAGTCTTCGTCAATGCCTGCGCGTTCATGTGGGCGACCATCAGAATCTCGCCGGAATCGGCGGCGGCAACCACGCAAGTGATCAGGCCGGCCGCGTCGAATTTCGGCGCAAAGGCACGACCCTCCTCGATCTCCGCGGCCGAGCCGCGCGGCGCAAACGACATTGGGGCTCCAGGGATCGGGGGATCAGGGATCAGCAAATCCTGGGTCTGATCCCTGATCACTGATCTTCATTGCTTGACCAGCGTGATGAAACGCACCTGGCGGGTCGGATCGTCGCGGAACAGGCCGGTGAACTGCGTCGTCACCGTTGAGGAGCCGTGCTTCTCGACGCCGCGCAGCGACATGCAGGTGTGCTCGGCCTCCACCATCACGGCGACGCCGCGCGGCTTGAGGACCTCGTCGATCGCGGTCACCACCTGGGACGTGAGATGCTCCTGGGTCTGCAGGCGGCGCGCATAGACGTCGATCAGGCGGGCGAGCTTCGACAGGCCGACCACGCGCTCGATCGGCATGTAGGCCACGTGGGCCCGACCGTAGAACGGCATCATGTGGTGCTCGCAATGGGAATGGAACGGGATGTTGCGCACCAGCACGAGGTCGTCATAGGTGCCCATTTCCGCAAAGGTGCGGTCGAGCACTTCCACGGGGTCCTCGCGATAGCCGCTGTAGAGTTCCTCATAGGCAGAGATGACGCGCTTGGGCGTATCGAGCAGCCCTTCCCGGTCCGGATTGTCCCCGACATAGGCGAGCAACGTGCGCACCGCCGCCTCGGCTTCGCTGCGCGAGGGGCGCGGCACCACCATTTCGGCTTCGGCGCGCAGGTCTGCAGGCAAGGTTAGGACGGCAGGCTTCTTGATGGCGGTATCCATGACGATCGCTCCGTTCGACCGGAGCCTCGGCAATGCCGGACCCCGGATGTGTCACCCGGACGCGTCGTCCGCTCTCCGTCGCCGAGGGTTCCGGACATACGGGACGCCGCATTCCAACAAGCGCATGGCATTCCTTCCGATTCGGAAGCCAGCCCGGCGAAAAGGTGGGGTTTCCACCGCGTCGCCGCAACCCCTATATAATGACCTGGGCGCCCGAGACAATCGAAGCGCGCTTTGCCAAGGGGAAAGCCGGGCAGTCATGCTCAACGATGTCTACAACCGAAAAATCCTCGAACTGGCCGGCAATATCCCCCGGATCGGCCGGTTGTCGCAGCCGGATGCGACCGCGACCGCGCACTCCAAGCTGTGCGGCTCGACGGTCACGATCGATCTCACGATGGAAGGCGATACCGTCACCGATTTCGCCCATGACGTGAAGGCCTGCGCGCTGGGCCAAGCCTCCTCCTCGATCATGGCGAGGCATATCGTCGGCGCCAATGCCCAGGAGTTGCGCCAGCTGCGCGAGGACGTGCGGCGCATGCTGAAGGAAAACGGTCCTCCGCCCGCCGCCGGCCGCTGGGCGGACGTGGCCCTGCTCGAACCGGTGCGCGACTACAAGGCCCGCCATGCTTCGACCCTGCTGACCTTCGACGCCGTGGTCTGCGCCATCGACCAGATCGCCGCCAAGCGCGCGGCGCCCGCGACCGCACCGGGCGCCTGATCGGAAAGCGCCCCGGATTATGAGATCAACGGCCGGCTAGCGCCGCTTTCTGCGGGCGCGCGGGCTGGAGTTGCGCATGGGCATCGGCGCGCGCCCAGCCCTGCTGGCAACCGGATTCCAGCCTGGGGAAGTTGCCGGAGAAGCCGACATTGCCGACCCGGATGGTGGTCTGGGGATTGCCGGCGCTTGCGGTCGCCAGGGTCATCGATGCCGCTCCCTCGCCGGCGAAGGCGCGGATCATCCGCACCGGGACCGCCGCGGTGGCGACCGATTCCAGCTCTCCGCGCGGCAGCCTGCGCTCGGAGGCACCGATCTTGAGCTCCTGAACCTGATCCTCGATGGTCAGCTCGACCTGCGCGATGCTGCGCGGCAGGTCACGGTCGGCCGGCCCGTAACGGACCTCCTTGTAGGTCAGATTGTAGGTTCCGGGCGCCTCGGCACAGGTGAAGGCAAGATCGAAATTGCCGATCCGTTCGCCCTCGACGGTGAGCGGATGGCTGCGCGACAGCACCGCGCGGCCGGACCGGGTTTCGAGCATCCAGCCCCGTTCGTTGGCGGCGCTGCGGAGGTCTTGGGTCGGCGCCGGACCCGCCGCGGTCTTGGTGACGGGCAGCTTCTCGGTGAGCTGGTCGCTCAGATCGAGACGGGTGCGCCGCAGCTCGTCGCGGCTGAGCACGCGCATCGGCTCCCACGGCGGCACTTTGAGCGAGAGCTGCACCAGCTCGATGTCGCCGCCCATCTCGACGGTGTATTGCACGATGCTGCCGATATCGCGCTGCACGACCACCAGATCCTCGGCGCTGTAGCTGGCCGCCACCGCGTCTTCGCGCCGGTCGCCGAGCCAGATTCTGGTGCACCAGCACCTGGGCATCGAGCGGCACCGTGCGCTTGACGCCGGCGAGCAGCACGAAGGTGCACATGGACTGGCAATCGACCCGCGAATTGACTTCGCCGTATTTGGCTCCGGCCTTGGGCCGGCGCTCGACAACGCGCCCGACCGTGGTCGAAAGCCCGAGCCGGCGGATGGCGCGGCCGAGTTCCAATGCGCCGAGCACGGAACCGCCGTCGGATTCGAGAATGACGGTCGCGCCCTGCGCCGGGTTATCACGCATGAACGCAAGGAACTGGCGGGAGGTCTCGGCGGTTATCATGCCCGTGGCGGCGACGAGCTGGCGGCACTTCGCGCCGCAGGAATCCGCCGGGCCTTCGTTGAGCATCGCGAAGGTCATCGGCTGCGTGCGCGCATTGCTCGGGGCGTCCACCGTTTCGGCGAAGCCCGAGAACGTGCATCCTGCGAGCACCAGCCCGCCCACCAACGAGCGAAACATCACGTCCCCGCTAACCCCGCCGCGTCGAAATCACGTGCAGGATCATTCGTCTCCCACAGCCTCAAAGGACTACCTCGGGACCGCCGCGGCTTGCTAGTGTAAACGAAGCACACAGCGGCGAATCCCGCGCGCCTCATGGAACTTCTTGGCGACGGATCAGGCGAAACAATGGCGATGCGAAACAATGGCCATGCGAACAATAGCGATGAAAGCGCCGGCTGAGATTACGCCGGCCCCCAAACCGCGGGCGAGCCCGGCGCAAATCCTCGCCCGGGCGGCAGTGAAGGCCTATCGCCTGACCCTGTCGCCGCTGATCGGCTTGAATTGCCGGCACCTGCCGACCTGCTCGCAATATGCCGACGAGGCGTTCGCGCGCCATGGTTTCTGGGCCGGCGGATGGATGACGCTCGCACGCGTGCTGCGGTGCCAGCCGTTCGGCACCTCCGGCCTCGACTTCGTCGCGGACGCGCTGCCGGCGCGGGCGCAGTGGTATCTGCCGTGGCGCTACGGCCGCTGGCGCGGCACCAACAGCGTGCCGCCACGGGCCTGAAGCGCCGGGCCTGAAGCGCTGAGCCTCCTGCCTCAGCGCAGCGTCGATCGGGCGAGTTGATTGAGCCGCTGCGGCGCATCCCGCGATCCGAGCTCCGCCGCCTTTTGATACCAGCCGCGCGCCTGATCCGGATCAGCCGCGACGCCGATGGCGCCGAGGCTCTTGAGGACCAGCGGATCGAAGGTTCCACCCAATGCGAGTGCCGCCTGGGCATCGCCACCCTCGGCGGCACGGCGAAACGCGAGGCGCGCGGTGGAGACATCGCCATTGGTGAGATAGGTGCGGCCGCGCGCAAGGAGGGTCGCGATCTCTTCATTGTCGCTCCTCGCCATCGCCGCCGCCGCCGGCGGCGCAGCGATCGCAACCTCGGCCTCGGCGGGTGTCGGCCGCAACGGCGCCGCATGGGAAGCGGGCACAGCCGCAAGCGCCGCAGGCACAGCCGCAAGTGCCGCGGCGCCAGTGGTCGGGGTCTCGCGAGGCCGGGCGGCGAGCGCGCGCCCCGCATCCGGCGCCGGCCACGGCACCGGCGCAAGCAATTGCGGCCGATCCACCGCAGGCGCCTCGTCCTGCGACCGCGTCAGGTCGGCCGGCGCGGCCGGAGGCTGGAACACGGCCGGCCTGAAGCTGCCGCTGTTCAGGCTCGCCGGGCCGAGACCGGCACGGCTGACCGCCGGTGCCGCCGGCCTCTGGCCGAACGGCGCATTTTTGTCAGCCGCGAGCGCAAATCCTCGGTCGTCCGACTGATTGCGCGACGCCGAGATCCACACGAAACCGTAGGCCGCGAGCGCCGCCAGGGCGACCAGCCCGGCAAACCGGCCGACAATGCCGATCACCGTTCGACCGTCGTCGCGCATGGGAGGTTCCGGCGGCTGATCCGGCGCCAGCGCCATGCGCTCGCGCAGTTCCATGATCGCCACGTCACCTTCGAAGCTGCCGGGCCGCTTCGCCGGTTTCCATGACGGGGCTGGTTGCTGCGGCAGCGACGGCGGTACCGGCGTCGGATTGCGCTCTGCGGGGTGGCGCTCCGCTGCGGGCTTGGCTGCGGACTTGGCTGCGGACTTGGCCGCGGATTTGCGCTCCGGCGGGCGGGCATTCGCCGGCCGCGCCTCGTTCGCGGGCCGATCGCCCGCGCGCGCCGGCGCTGGTTCCGGCTCCGCCATCCGCGCCCATTTCGGCGCAAATTTCAATGGACCCGACACTTCAGGCTCGCGATTGCGCGTACTCATATTGCCCCTCCAAAACTACGCTTTACGCTCACGCTTCACATCCACCGGAAGCGCAGAACTGGCCGCCTTCGACGCGACCGCCCGGCCCTTCGACACACAGAGCGTCGGCACCGACCGCGCGCATTCCCTTCGCGCGCAGTCGGTGCCACCGCAGCCAAACGGCCCGGGGGGCCATGGAGCACGCTGCGGCAAGCGACGCTGCCGACGCGACGCAAGTACACACACGCGGCCGACGCAGCCGACGCAGGCATCCAGCCATGATGAACCCCCCGTGCCTTAAGGCGCGGCAGTCCGCACACACATTTGGTTGTGATGGTCGCCCCGCCGTAATACCCGACGCGCACTTCGTATTGCTTCTTCCCTGGTGCGCTTGGCTTTCATAGTTCCGCAATCGGTCGCGCGAAGGTTTGACGGGAATGTGATCTTTTGTCGGAATCGCTTGGCCACTTCCGCCGCATTCGGCTGCCGCAACGCAGCATTGCCTGACAAGCCGCGCTGCGATATGTCGTGCGCGCGCTTACCTGCATCCGTAGGCAGCGAGTGAGCAGGAGCTTGACATGGTCGCGTTGACCTTTCCCGACGGCGCGCGCCGGGACTACCCGGATGGCGTCACCGGCCTCGAAGTGGCCAAGGCGATTTCGCCTTCGCTCGCCAAGCGCACCGTCGCCATGGCGCTCGACGGGACGCCTCGCCGATCTCGCCGATCCCATCGACCGCGACGCCCGGATCGAGTTCGTCAATCGCGACGATCCCCGCGCGCTGGAGTTGATCCGCCACGACGCCGCCCACGTGCTCGCCGAGGCGGTGCAGTCGCTGTGGCCGGGAACCCAGGTCACCATCGGCCCGGTGATCGAGAACGGCTTCTATTACGACTTCTTCCGCAACGAGCCGTTCACGCCGGAAGATTTTCCCGCCATCGAGAAGAAGATGCGCGAGATCATCGCCCGCGACAGGCCCTTCACCAAGGAGGTGTGGTCGCGCGACGAGGCCAAGCGCGTGTTCCGCGACAAGGGCGAGATGTTCAAGGTCGAATTAGTCGACGCCATCCCGGCGGACCAGAACATCAACATCTACAAGCAGGGCGACTGGTTCGACCTGTGCCGCGGCCCGCACATGACCTCGACCGCCAAGATCGGCGACGCCTTCAAGCTGATGAAGGTGGCCGGCGCCTATTGGCGCGGCGATTCGCGCAATCCGATGCTGACCCGCATCTACGGCACCGCGTGGCGCAACCGCGACGACCTCGACGCCTATCTCAAGCAGATCGAGGAGGCCGAAAAGCGCGACCATCGCCGGCTCGGCCGCGAGATGGACCTGTTCCACTTCCAGGAGGAGGCGCCGGGCTCGGTGTTCTGGCACCCCAAGGGCTGGACGCTGTTCCAGGCGCTCGAGAACTACATCCGCCGGCGCCAGGCCGAGGCGCGCTATGTCGAGGTGAACTCGCCGCAGCTCATGGATTCCGAGCTGTGGGTCGCCACCGGCCACATGCAGACCTATCGCGACATGATGTTCCTCACCCAGAAGCGTGAGGACGACGCGCGCGTCTATGCCATCAAGCCGATGAATTGCCCGGGACACGTGCAGATCTTCAAGAACGGGCTGAAATCCTATCGCGACCTGCCGCTCAAGATCGCCGAGTTCGGCAAGGTCCACCGCTTCGAGCCGTCGGGCGCGCTGCACGGGCTGATGCGGGTGCGCGCCTTCACCCAGGACGACGCGCACATCTTCGTCACCGAGCAGCAGATCGCCACCGAGGCCCTCAAGGTCAACGACATGATCCTGTCGATCTACCAGGACTTCGGATTCGCCGACGTGCACATCAAATTCTCCGACCGGCCGGACAAGCGGATCGGCGACGAGGCGGTGTGGGACAAGGCGGAGGCGGCGCTGATGCAGGCGCTCGAAGCCTCGGGACGGCCATGGACGCTCAACAAGGGCGAAGGCGCGTTCTACGGCCCGAAGCTCGAATATGTGTTGCGCGACGCGATCGGACGCGAATGGCAGTGCGGCACCGTCCAGGTCGATCTCAACATGCCCGGCCGGCTCGGTGCATTCTATATCGACGAGCACTCCGACAAGGTGACGCCGGTGATGCTCCACCGTGCCATGTTCGGCTCGCTGGAGCGCTTCACCGGCATCCTCATCGAGCATCATGCCGGCCACTTCCCGCTGTGGCTGGCGCCGACCCAGGCCGCGATCTCGACCATCGTTTCCGACGCCGACGGCTATGCCCGCGAGGTCGCCGACCTCGCCCGCCGCGCCGGCCTGCGGGTCGAGCTCGACCTGCGCAACGAGAAGATCAACTACAAGGTGCGCGAGCACTCGCTCGCCAAGGTGCCGGTGCTCCTCGTGGTCGGCCGGAAGGAGGCGGAAACCCGCACCGTGTCGATCCGCCGGATCGGCGTGCAGGACCAGAAGGTGGTGGGACTGGATCGAGGCGCTCGCCGAGCTTGCGGCGGAGGCGGTGCCGCCGGACGTGCGGAGAGGAAACGGGCTGTAGAGGCACCGTCCTGAGTTGGCGAGTACGAATTGAACCAACTTAAGGCTGCGAACCGGCCGCCGCTCTGGGATCGGGCTCGACGGCGTGATCCCGATGGTCTTTCACGCCAGAGGAGCAAGGGCTCAAAAAGCCTTTGGAATGCCCGCCTTCTTCAAGGTTATGTTCGCCCAAACGGGTGACTTGATCTTGTTGTCGACCATAAACCGACAACCGCTAATTGGGCTCTGCCAAATTTCGTGATCGCCCTTGCCTTGTCGCACGAAAGCGCAGCCGTGCTTTCGAAGAATGATTTTGACACGCGGTGTGTAATTTTCTGCCATCAGGCAGCAACACTCGCAAATTCGGAGCGTTCCGCTTCGATTTTGAACGGCAATCTGTCAGCCTCGAAAGCAATACCATTCTCGGAGAGCAATTCCGGGATGGCGATTTTGAGTTTCTCGACAAGTTCTTCCAGAGTCTCGGCTCCGGTGGCAAGTCCTGGCACGCCGTCGCTTTCCGCGATCCAGACCTTGGCTTCAGAATCCCAGATTGCGCTTACAATGATTGGCTGGTCCATCTACACAATCTCCCAGGTTTGCAAAATATAGTCCCTCGACGCCCCCGGCGCCAGCCGGTGTCGTAAGCAGACGAGTTGTCCGGGTTAGGTAGCACACGAGTTGTCCGGTTTGGTCATGAAGATGATCCGGCAGTATGACGATGGCATCGATCATGAATGCATGCCGGCCGCGTGCGTATCGGAAAGCTGTTCGCAGAAGATCGACAAGATCGGTCAGGAGCCGCGAACTTCGATCGGCGAGATTGACCGTGAAAAAGTAACTGCCGCCCGGAACGAAGTTGCGCCGATAGTGCGTCATCGGTTATCCGAGGCCGAAGAGATGGGTTTCGCTGCGCTCTACCCATCCTACCACCTCCTGCGAAAACCTACCGCGCCAGCACCTCGACCTCGCCGTCGACGCCGGTGATGACCTTGAAGTTGCGCTCATAGGTGCGGCCGTCGCTCCGCGCGATGGCGCGGTAGTCGCCCTCGGCGAGGACCACGCGGGGGAACGCGCCGGTCGATTCCTTGATGACGTCGCCGCCAGGGGTGATCACCGACCAACTGGTGTTGGCGCGCGCTTCGCCGCCGGCCTCGCTGACGAGTTTGAGCATGATCACGGCGGCGCGGTGGTTCACCGTCACGTCGGTGAGCTTGCCCGCCTGCACGCGGATGTCGGAGCGCACCACGGCATTGGTGTCGCCATAGTTGGAGACGATGTGATAGGCCCCCTCGGGCACGATGACCACGTCTCCGGTGGTGACGCCTTGCACCATCGCCGTTTTGTCGCCCGGTTCGAACTGGCTGCCCTTGAAGATGTCGAAGGTGATCTGGCCGCCGCGGATCGGCACGTCGCCGACCCGGCCTTCGAGCTTGATGCCGCCGGCCGGAAGCTCGAAGGTCTCCCGCACCGCCTCGCGCAGATGGACCGCCTTGGCCATGCTCGCCATGCCGAAGCCGACATGCACCACGTAGTCGCCGGGCGGCAACGCGACGACCGGGCTCGCGCCGCGGTCTTCCTTGACGACGCGGAACACGCCGCCCGAGTCGGGCCGCGCGGGAAAGACCCGCCAGACCAGGCCATTGGTGATCTGCTGGCCGTCGTGTCCAAACCGGGCGAGAAGCGAGAGGGAGACTTGGCCCGCGCTGCTCGCCGGCCCCGGCATCGGCGGCGGCGAACGGAATCCGCCGCTTGCGGGGCCTGCGGACGGCGGCACCATGGCCGGGCCCGCGGGGGCAACCGGCGCGCCGGTGGCAGGCGCGAGCTGGCGTGCCGGCGGATCGTAGGAAGGCGGCAAAGAAAATTGTGCGGCGGCCATTCCCGGCCACCAGATCGCCCCCAAACCAATCGCCCCCAAAACCAGGGCCGCGAGCATGCCGCCCGCCCCGTAGCGCCACCCCATCCCCATCATGTCCGTGGTTTTCGACCGGCAATCGCGGCAAATTCAAGCCTTCCGGCGGCGCTGTTCACCGCTGAAAGGAATTTCGGCGGCCTTGGTCTCCACCTCCGCGGCGTGCTAGTGGCCTGACCCCGACATTTGGCGCCCACCTGTCGGGGCAAGTCGGCCCGCTGACTTTCATGAAGCGGTCGGGCGACTTATGTATCCGGGTCGCACCGCCAATGCGCGGGGCTGGAGCCAGTTCATGCCCGATCCCATCGATCTTCTGACGCGTCGCCGCTCGGTAAAGCCGAACGAGCTCGGACCCCCCGGCCCTTCGCCTTCCGAACTCGAGATGCTCTTGACCATCGCCTCCCGGGTGCCCGATCACGGCAAGCTCACCCCATGGCGTTTCGTCGTGTTCGAAGGCGAGGCCAGGCAAAAGGCCGGCGAGGCGATCGCCACGGCGTTCGTCGCCAAATATCCCGATGCCAAGCCGGAACACATCGCGTATGAGCGCCTGCGGCTGGCCCGCGCACCGCTGGTGATCGCGGTCGTGAGCCGCGCCGCGCCCCACGTCAAAATCCCGGAATGGGAGCAGGTGCTGTCGGCAGGCGCCGCCGCCATGAACCTCCTGGTCGCCGCCCATGCGCTCGGCTTTGCCGCGACCTGGATCACCGAATGGTATGCCTATGATCGCGGCGTGCTCGATGCGTTCGGGCTGGCCGCGCACGAGAAGATCGCCGGCTTCGTCCACATCGGACACCCCGCCGGGGCGCCGGAAGACCGCCCGCGCCCGCCGCTCGCGCAAATCGTCACCCACTTTCCGGGATGAGCGCATGTTCTACGATGTCCGCAAGAACGATCACGGCCTGCCCCACGATCCCTTCAAGGCGATCGTGGCGCCGCGGCCGATCGGGTGGATCACCTCCATGAGCGCCACGGGCGAGATCAATCTCGCCCCCTATTCATGGTTCAACGGCGTTTCCAGCCGTCCCCCGATGGTGATGTTCTCCAGCGAAACGCGCAAGGACTCGCTCGCCTTCATCGAGGAGACCAGGGAGTTCGTCTGCAACTTCACCACCTACGACCTGCGCGAGCAGGTCAACCAGACCTCGGCCGCCCTGGCGCGCGGCGTCAACGAAATGGCGAGCGCCGGCCTCGAGCCGGCGCCCTCCCGCCTGGTGCGGCCGCCGCGGGTCGCGGCCTCGCCCTGCGCGCTGGAATGCCTGTGGGTGAAGACGGTTTCCCTCGACGACTGCGAAGGCCGGCCGACCGACCGCCATGTGGTGTTCGGTCAGGTGATCGGGATCTATATCGACGAGCGCTTCATCAAGAACGGCCTCCTCGACACCGGCGCGATGCGGCCGATCCAGCGTGCGGGGTATCACGACTATTACACCGTGATGCCGGAAACGCGGTTTTCGATGCGGCGCCCGCCGGGCGGCGGCGGTGGAAGCTCAGGTCGTTGAGGCTCAACCGTCCTACATGCATCCGCTATACTGCCTCGGCACGCCGTCGCGATGCGGACATGATGCAGAATTAACGCTGAATCCAGAACGGATTCGCCTCGCCCGGTGCTGCCATGCGAATCCGGATTGCACAACCGAGGCGCACACTTGGACATCTGGCGACGGCAATACGGCAGCGACCACACCGATGATCCCCCCGCGGGTTCGCGCGCGGAGGAGCATTTCGCGGTCGGGCTGGTATTGGGGGGCGGCGCCGCCCGCGGCTTTGCCCATATCGGCGTCCTGCGCACGCTCAACGCCCACGGCATCAGGCCGGACGTGATCGCCGGCACTTCGATCGGCGCCGTGGTGGGCGGCTTCTATGCGGCGGGGCAGCTCGATGTCTTCGAGGACTGGTCGCGGCAACTGACGCGCCGGCGCATGCTCGGCTATCTCGATTTCAAGCTCGGCGGCTCCGGACTGATCGGCGGCGGCCGGCTCGCCGACCGCCTCGACGACACGATCGGCGACACCACCTTTGCCGACCTGCCGCTGCGGCTCGCCGCGATCGCCACCGAGGTCGGCACCGGCCATGAAATCTGGCTGACCCGCGGCCGCCTCGGCGAGGCGATGGAGGCGTCCTATGCGCTGCCGGAAATCTTTCCTCCCAAGCGGATCGGCGGCCGCTGGCTGATGGACGGCGCGCTGGTCAACCCGCTGCCGATCTCGGCGGCGCGTGCGCTCGGCGCCCGCCTGGTGATCGCCGTCAATCTCAACGCCGACAATTTCGGCCGCGGCACCATCATCCAGGACCATGGTCCGGACGCCGAGGACGACGCCTTGCGGGCGCAGCGGATGCTGGCCCGCAGCCGGCGCGGCCTGTTCAAGGCGGAACGGCTGATCCACCGCCAGTTCTTCGGCGCCAACCGGCGGCCCGGACTCTCCACGGTGATGATCGAGGCGTTCCAGGTCATGCAGGACCGCATCACGCGCTCGCGGCTCGCCGGCGACCCGCCCGACGTGATGATCAGCCCGCGGGTCGGACGCGTCAACCTGTTCGAGTTTCACCGCGCCCGCGACATCATCGCGTTCGGTGCCGAGGCCGCGGAAAAGTCGATCGACGAGATCAGGGAATCGATCGCCGCGTTGACGTGAGGCCTCCACCTCGCCCCGCTTGCGGGGAGGGGCGGCGCGATTTTGCGCGCCGGGTGAGGGGGCCTCTCCGCAGTCCGAGCAGTTATTTGTCGGCCAGAATCGCAGAGAAGCCCCCTCACCCCGACCCTCTCCCCGCAAGCGGGGCGAGGGAGAGACGCGTCGACCTACGCGGTGCGGATATAATCGCGCAGCGCGTCCTGCTCGTTCTCGAGCTCTTCGAGGCGCGCCTTCACGATGTCGCCGATCGACACGATGCCGATCAAGCGGCCCTGCTCGACCACGGGAACGTGGCGGAACTTGCCGGCGGTCATGCGTTCCATGATTTCCGCGATGGTCTCGTTCTGCCCGCAGCTCACGACCTTGCGCGTCATGATTTCGGAGACCGGCGACTGCAGCATCTCGGTGCCGCGCTCCACCAGCACGCGCACGATGTCGCGTTCCGAAATAATGCCGACGATCCTGCGGTCGGCCCCGGTGATGACGAGCGCGCCGATCCGCCGTCGCGCCAGCATCTCCATCGCCGTCGCGAGCGTCGCGGTCGGCTCGATGGTGAGCACGTCGTCGCCTTTTCGGGCCAGGATGTCCTTGACGTTCATGGCAGCCTCCCTGATCGAGTCCGGCACGAGGTCGCATCCGACAGGCGGTGCATCCTCTCCGGACCACCAATGCGGCAGCGTCATCCCTCGCGCGAGCGTTCACTTGCGAGGTGACGCCCCCATGCCGTCATCATCCGCCCGCGGCGACCGGGCGGCAACAGGCATATACAAATAATTAAATTGGGGTGCGGCGCAGCATGTGCGCCGCAGCGAATTGGGCGCAACCAATCGAACGCCGGTGCGCGACGCGGTCAGGCGTGCTCGGTGGGTTCGATCTCCGAGTGCGGGGGCACCGGGTCGAACAATGCAAACAGGATCAGCCCGGCGACGAAGCCGCCGATATGGGCCTGCCATGCGACGCTCTGCTCGGTGCCGGGAAAGCTGGAAGCCCCGATGCCGAACAGGAGGTTGAGCCCGAACCACGCCACCAGGAAGACGATGATGCGGGGATCGCGCAGCGCGACCGTGAGCGGGGCGGCCGGCACCCGGTAGGCGGCCTCGTCATTGGTGCGGAACATGCCGAGCGGCCCGCCGATCTGGAACACGAATCGAAGCGATCCCGCCATCAGGCCGGACACCGCCGCAGAGGCACCGATCATCGGCAGCAGCTCGTCGGGCATGGGTGACGAGATGCAGGGCGGCGCCGGCAATCGCGGTGACGGCGAAGAAGCCGAGGAACCGCCAGGTGCCGAAGCGGCGCGCCATCGCGCTGCCGAACGGCAGGAACCAGATCGAATTGACGCCGACATGGACGAAGTCGGCATGGAGGAACGCATAGGTGAGGAAGGTCCAGATCTGGGCGCCGAGCCCGCCGGGGAAACTCTCGGTTCCCAAACAATGTCGTAGCGCGCCGGAATGAAGGCGAAATACAACAGGAAATCGATGTTCTCGTCGTCCGTCAGCAGCCATTCGCGGCCGGCCTCGATGAGCACCAGCACCACGATGATCGACAGGACCACGGCGGGCACATTGAATATCGGCTCGGAGGATCTGGCCAAGTGGGACTGTCTCGGGACCGTCTCGGGACTTTCAATGAGCGGCGCGCAGCAATAGGCCGTCGCGCCGCGGCTAGCAAGCCGGGCCCGTTTCTTCTCATGCTGTTCTCGGGCGCGTCTCCAGGGTCGGGAGGAAAAGGAGCGGGCATCCCCGCCGCGGTCAACCTTAACGCAAGGACTTGCGCGACGGCGCGGCACCCGCACGGCAAGTGGGCATGGTCTCTGCTGGTAGGGCCGCGGCCGCGCCGCCGGCGCGGATGGCCGTACTGCTTTGAGACAATCGGGCGCATGCGGGTTCCGCCTGCCGCCCAACAAGAGACGATGAAGCACCCCCTGTCCCGAGAGCTGTACGAATATTGGAACGTGCAGCGCGGGGCGCGTGCGACGCCGGAACGCGGCGATATCGATCCCGGCGCGATCAAGAGGGTTCTCGGCGACAGCTTCGTTCTGTCGGTCGAGCCGGGCGAAGATCCCCTGTTCCGCGTCGCCGGCACCAGGATTTGCGCGCTGTTCGGCCGCGAACTGCGGGGCGAGGGCTTCGCCGGGATTTGGCGGGACGAGCATGCCGGGCAGATCCGCGAGCTCGTCGCGCTGGTGGCCGATGAGGAGATCGGTGTCCTCGCCGGCGCCCGCACCGAGGCCGGCGAGGAGCTGCGGTGCAGTTTCGAGGTGCTGGTGCTGCCGCTGTCCCACCGCGGCAAGAGCGGGCGGCGCATGCTGGGCTCGCTGGTGGCGATGGAGCGGCCGTACTGGCTCGGCATCTGGCCGGCCCGACGCCTGGCCCTCGGCGTCGTCCAGTTCGTGGGCGCGAACGTCTATTCGCCGCCGCATGCCGGGGCGAGCGCATCGCGCATCAGCCTGCGCCTCCGCAACGCCCTGACCGTGATCGATGGCGGCAAATCTTAGGCGTTAGGCTCAACATTTCGAATCATCCCTAACGGGGCATTAACCTATGGGTCATAGGCTCTTCGTGGCCCAGAGCCTTCGAAAGGGCGATCGGGCGCTATGGCATTGCTCGACACAGATCCGGCTTCGGCGCCGCTGACCAGCGAAAACCGCCGGTATCAGCGCGTGAAGGTCGATCTCCTCGGCCGCTACATGCTCGAGGATCGCCGCGAATTTCCGTGCCAGGTCATCAACATGTCGCCCGGGCGGCCTCGCCCTGATCGCGCCCGCCTGCGGTCGCATCGGCGAGCGCGTCGTCGCCTATGTCGATCACGTCGGCCGCCTCGAAGGGCTGATCGCGCGGATTTTCCCGAGCGGCTTCTCGATGACCATCGCCGCCTCGCAGCGCAAGCGCGACAAGCTCGCGGCACAGCTCACCTGGCTCGCCAACCGCCACATCCTCGACTGCCCGAGGACCGCCGCCACGAGCGCGTCAGCCACCGCGACCAGATGGTCACGCTCGTTCTCGAGGACGGCTCGCAGGAGCAATGCGCGATCGTCGACCTCTCGGTCTCCGGCGTCGCCGTGGTGAGCCTGCACCGGCCGCCGCTCGGCTCGGCGGTCCAGGTCGGCAAAGCGCCGGGCCGGGTGGTGCGCCACCTCGAAAGCGGCTTCGCCGTCGAGTTCGCCCGCGTGCTCAGCGCCCGACGCGCTCAAGACGACGATCTCGCCAGCCTGAGCGGAAGGTCCTCCGCGTCGATCGCTGCGCAGGGCCGATCGGCCCTTTTTCTGTTGCGGCGGCGCCGGTCCGCCGGCGAATCGGCCGGCTGGACGCTCAACCGACTGCGCGGCGAGGCCCCCAGGCTCTTGGTTAACGATTGACGTATCTTGGTCCCCAGCATCGCGACAATTTTATGTAAAGTATAACTCGCATTCTATTCTTATTTGACTTGTTTTACTCAAGTATTGTCGCGCGTTTTAGCGGCGAAACAAAGTATTTGTGCGACATTGCCCTCCGACGACGCGGGAGGGGTTTCGCATGAATACGGACAAACGACGGCGGGCGGTCACTGGCCGCCTTGGCTGCTGGCGGCGGCGATGCTCTGCGGGGCGCGGCGCGGCGAAGGCCGGCGAGCGACGACGCTTCCCTTTACGCTCGAGGTTTCCGAGGCGGCGCGGGCGCCGATCGGCTGGGTCGAGTTCTGCGCGTCCAATCCGCGGCGAATGCACGACGATCCCTTCGGCGCCCGCGCGACATCGTGCTGACGGCGAAGGCCTTCAAGGATCTCGCCAGCGTCAATCGCTACGTCAACGACACCATCAAGCCGATGACCGACCTCGAGCATTGGGGCACGATCGAGAAGTGGTCCTATCCCGGATGACGGCTACGGCGACTGCGAGGACTATGTGCTGCTCAAGCGGCGCCTGCTGATCCGCGCCGGCTGGCCGCGCGAGGCGCTCCTCATCACCGTCGTGCGCGACCGCAAGGACGAAGGCCACGCGGTGCTCACGGTCAAGACCGACCGCGGCGAGTTCATTCTCGACAACCAGGTCGATGGCAGTCCTGCCGTGGTTCGAGACCGGCTACCGCTTCGTCAAGCGCCAATCGCAGAAGCGACCCCAACGTCTGGGTCTCGCTCGGCGATCCCCGGCCGGCGCCGGCCACCGTCGCCCACCAGCACCGCTGATGTCAACAGAGTTTTCGGAGTCACGCGACCGGTCACGTCCCCCACCCACCCCGTCCCCCGACCGGTACGCGCGCGGGCGGCCTCCCCCAGGCCGCCCGCACTTTTTTGTCTTCGAGAAAAGCGCATGCGAAATCCGAAGACGACGGCGGACCTGATGCACGCGCTGCCGCCGGCCCCGATGCGGGCGGCCTTCGCAACCCTGGCGATATTTTTGCTCCTTGATCGGACGAAGGGCCGACCAAGAGCAAAGGTGTCCTAAGATGGGACAAATCGAGGACAAATCTCAGTTGATCAATTCATCTTTGACACAACGTGACCCAAGCAAGGACCGTGATCGGAGAAATGTCGAGAAGCTCAATCGCCTGAACCAAGCAAGTGTCGCCGAAGCGCGCCGTCGGGTCGCGCAAATGGAAGCCACGATTGCCAGCTTCGAAAAAACGACCCGTGAGCTCGAAAGCTGGATCCAAGTCGAGCAGAGCCGGCCCGGCGTCCATGCCGATACGACGCTTGCCAACTCTTTGACCCAGCGACGCGACACCTTGAAGCGCTCCATCGAAGAACTCCAGCGCAAGCTCGCCGAGACCCGGTCGCACGCCTTGTAGCCTGCATGGAGCGCGGTCAAATCCGGTATTCAATTCGCGTGATCGGACGGCTTTTTTTGCTCCCTGTCCCGCTTGCTGGGGAGGGTTGCACAGAGGAGGGCTCTCGTAGCGAGTTCTATGCCCGTGAAATTGCCCCCTCCCTGACCCTCCCCCGCAAGCGGGAGAGGGGACGAAAACCGAATCGACTGTTGGCGGACGAGACCCTAATTGCTCGCCCCGGCCGTGAGTGGAATGCGGCAGGCCCGCTCAGCCGATGCGTTTGAGCCCCTTGGCATACCGCTTCCACCGCCGCACATAAATGTCGGCTCCCGCTGCAATCTGCGCGGCGGCCTTGTCGTCGAGGGTGCGGACCGCGCGCGCCGGCGCGCCCACGATCAGGGAATGGTCGGGAAACGACTTGCCTTCGGTCACCAGCGCGCCCGCGCCGACGATCGAATGGCTGCCGACGCGCGCCCCGTTGAGCAGGATCGCGCCCATGCCGATCAGGCTGTGGTCGCCGATGGTGCAGCCGTGCAGCACCACATTGTGCCCGATGACGCAGTCGCGCCCGATCGTGAGCGGAAAGCCGGGATCGGTGTGGATGGTGGAATTGTCCTGGATCTGGGACCGCTCGCCGATCTCGATCCACTCATTGTCGCCGCGCAGCACCGCGCCCCACCACACGCTCGCCTCCGATTTCAGGCGCACCCGCCCGATCACCACCGCGGTTTCGGCGATCCAGTAAAGTCCGTCGGCGGGAAACTCCGGTTGCTCGCCGTCAAGTTCGAAGATCGCCATGCATGCACTCCTGGGGCGCCAAACTGCGCGGCGAACTTGGCATGCCGCTCCGGGATTGGCGAGACGTGCGTCAGGCGACGAGCCGCTCCAGCGCTTCCAGCGCCATGACGAGCAGCGTGCCCGACATCATGCTCCAGAAGCTCGCCGCGACGGTGGCGACCAGCACGGCTTCGAGCCGCCTGCCGCTCATGCGCCGGCGGCGCAGCGTGTTGCGCATGATGATGAAGGGAGCTGCGAAAGCGAGGAGCGGCACCGCGGCGAAGGTCGCCGGCGCGGGACCGTCCCGGAGCAGGCGGAATGACGCCGGCCTGCGGGTCACGAGCTGATATCCGGTCGAGACCATGCCGGCGACGGCAAAGCCGAGAGCGAAGGCAAGCAGCAACTGGATGGTTTCCGGCGACATGGGACCCCGCACGGGTCCGATGTGCCTTGCCGTGGCGCCCGGCGCCACATCATCCTTAAGAAAGGGTTAATTTTCTCGCCCTTTCGAGTCGGGCGTCGTGCCCGTCCGCAACTCACCCTTGCAGCGACGCGCCCAACCGATCCAACAGAAGGCCGGTGCCGTGCTCACGCGACCCGGCATCGTCATAGCCGTCGAGGAAAGCGCCCTGCTCGGTGACCTTGAGCCGGGTGCCCTTGCCCGCGGGCGCGAGTTCGATCGTGGCGAGCGATACCGATATTTTCCGATCGTCTTGCCGCATCTCGTAGACGTAGACGAGCCGCTGGTTCACCACGACATCGAAATAGACCGCGTCGAACGTCGTGACCATGCCGCTCGCCCAGCGTCCCTGCACGCGTTCCCGACCGCCGGGGCGGACATCCATTTCGCGTTCGAGCATCGCCCATCCGCTCGCCGCCCTCGAACCATCGGGCCTTGGCCGCCCGATCCGAGAGGGCGCGGAACACCTGCGTCGGCGACGCGTCATAGACGCGCTCCAGCGAGAAGGTCGCGTGCACGACGGAACGGCGCTGGGCGGCCTGGATGCGCGCGACCTCTTGCCCCAGTTTGTCCAGCGTGGTGCGCCAGCCTTCCGGAGCGCTTTCGATGGCAAACCGGAATGCCGGATCGTGAAAATCATGGTCCTGGTGCACGGTCATTCGCGTGCAGAGCCCGTCGTCCTCGAATGTGACGGTGGTGCAGACGGTGAATCGCTTCACATCGCCGACGGCGACATCGGTGGTGAAAACCAGCCGATCCGGCGGCGAGATCTCGGTGTAAACGCCACTCAATCGATGGTCCTCTCCCGTGGGCAGGCGCATGCACGTGGCAAACAGGCCGCCCGGCCGAAAGTCGACCTGCGCCTCGGGCACGGAACAGCCCTCCGGACAAAACCAGCGCTTCAGGTGCTCGGCGCTGCTCCACGCCCGAAACACCAGATCGCGCGGGGCGGGAAACGTGCGGGAGATAACTAACGGCTCCAGCTTGATGCCGGACTTGATTTCATTCGCGCGGATCATCTTCGCCTCCTTGGTTTTTCAGCTCTTCGAGGTAGTCGCCCAACCGATCGAGCCTGCGCTCCCACTCGGTGCGGCGGGCATTGATCCATTGTTCCGCCAGGCTCAACGCCCGGGGTTCGATCCGGCACGTCCTGACGCGGCCGATCTTTTCGGAAACCACGAGCCCCGAGCCCTCGAGCACGGCCAAATGCTGCATCACGGCGGGAAGGGACATGGAGAGCGGACGCGCCAGATCGCTGACCGAGGCCGGACCGCGCGTGAGCCGCTCGACCATGGTACGCCGCGTCGGATCGGCGAGCGCCTGGAAGGCAAGGTCGAGCGGCGAAGATTGGTTAAGCATGCGCTTAAGTATCACGACGCGGAAAGTTAAGCAATGACTTTAGTGATGCGCGAATCTTTGCCCCGGCGCGCAGCAACTCGCCCGTCCAAATGTGGGATAGTGGTGGTAATTCGCTGCGTCATCGCGTGTCCCATCGCCCTTCCAAGCAACGGAATCCGGCCATGACCCTTCTTGCCGGCGGACGAGATCCGGCGCGGCGCGGCCGCCGCGGCGGCCTGGTGCTGCAGGCCCTGTTCCTGGCGGGCTTTGCAGGGCTTGGAATTGCTTCGATCGTCTATCTCCTGGCGCCGCGCTGGGCCGAGGCGCCGGCGCCGCTCGATGCGCCGCGGCTTCCCATCGTGGTCGCCGGCGTCGTGTTCAACATCGCACCGGCGGCGATCAGGATACCGCTGCAGCGCCGCGCCGGGCCACAGGACCGCGTCGATCTCGCCTATGCCTGGCCCGACCTGACGCCGCCGGATTCCCAGGTCGCCGGATCGGTGGCGCGCATGTTCGTCACCATCGAGGCATCCCGGTCGACATTGCTGCCGTCCGAGCGGCTGAAGTCCATCTATCCGCGCTATGCCGAGGCGCCGTCGGCAAACGGTCCGGGCGGCCTCACCATCGCGCCGTTCCGCGACGGCACGCCATACCAGGGCGAGGACCTCCTTTATGATCCGTCTTCGCCGGACCGGTTTCTGGTGAGGTGCAACCGCAGCCGTGGCGAATTGACCCTGGCCATGTGCCTGTACGAGCGGCCCGACGGCGCAGCCGCCCTCACCTTCCGCTTCCCGCGGGACTGGCTCACCGACTGGCAGGCTGTGGCCAGCGCCACCGACAGGCTGATCGCAGGGTGGCGGCCGGGCGGAAAATAGCGGCTGGCTGTTCGAAGGGCGGGCGTGACAGTCCGAAAGCCGGCAGCGCGGCTATTCCAGGCCGCGGCTATTCCAAGTCGGCTACTCCAGGTCGGTGGCGAGGATCGCCATCTGGAAATTGTAGGAACGCTCGTCGTCCTCGTCGTCGACGAACATCACCCCGATGAACTCGTCGCCGATATACACCTCGGCCGAGTCGTCTTTCTTGGGACGCGGCACCACTCTCAGCTTGGCATTGCCGAACAGACGCTTGATGTATGCTTCCAGCTTGCGGATTTCCTGGACGTCCACGGCGGCTCCTTTTGGATGCGCCCCGCAACTCCCCGGGGGCTCAGACGCCGAGGTTATAGAGCATCTGGTCCATGGTGCGCGAGGGCTCCGCACAGCCGGCCTCGCCGATCACGCGGGCCGGGACCCCGGCGACGGTGACGTTATTGGGCACCGGCTTGAGCACCACCGAGCCCGCCGCGATGCGCGCGCAGTGGCCGATCTCGATATTGCCGAGGATCTTCGCACCGGCGCCGATCATGACGCCCTTGCCGATCTTGGGATGGCGGTCGCCGTTGTCGCTGCCGGTGCCGCCCAGCGTCACTCCATGCAGTATGGAAACATCGTCGGCGATCGACGCCGTCTCGCCCACCACCACCCCGGTGGCATGGTCGAGGAAGATGCCCTTGCCGATCTTGGCGGCCGGATGGATGTCGGTCTGGAACGCCGCCGAAGAACGGCTCTGCAGATAGAGCGCGAAATCCTTGCGGTGCTTGTGCCACAGCCAATGCGCCAGGCGATGGGTCTGGACGGCGTGGAAGCCCTTGAAATAAAGCACCGGCTCGATGAAGCGCGTGGTGGCGGGATCGCGGTCATAGGTGGCGATGATGTCGGCACGGAACGCTTCGCCGATCTCGGGGGAATCATCCACGGCGTCCCTGAATGCCTGGGCGATCGCGGCGGCAGGAACCTCGGGATGATCGAGCCGGCGGCTGATCCGGTACGTGATCGCGGCTTCGAGCAAGTCCTGGTCGAGCACCGCGGACGTGATGAAGGCGGCGACCTCCGGCTCCTGCCGCACCACCGCCTCGGCCTCGCTGCGCACCCGCGCCCAGACCGGGTCGGCAGCGGGCTGCGGGGTCGGATTGATCCGTTGCGGCTGGGCCATTCTGCTCTCCGGTATCGGCGCCTGCGCTTCTAGCACATGCAGCAAAACAAATGGGATGCGGTTCCCGGCTCCGCCACCCCCGTTACGGCCGCCCCGCCAGGAACTCCAGCACCCCCGTCTTGAACACCCGGTCCCCGACCGCCAGCATGTGATCGCGGCCGGGAATATCGAGCACGCGCGCGCCGGGGATCAGGGTGGCGAGCGCCTGCGCGGAGCCGGCCACCCGGTCGTAGGTGCCGACTGCGATCAGCACCGGCGCCGCAATCCGCGCGACTTCCTCCTGGGTGAGCATCTGCCGGCTGCCGCGAATGCAGGCGGCGAGCGCGGCGAGGTCCGATCGGGTCTGCTCGGCAAACTGGCGGAACACCCGTCCGGAGGGATCGGTCACCTCGTCGAGCGAGGCGGCCTCCAGCGCATAGGCGATCGATTCCGGCAGCCCGACGCCCTCGACCAAATGAAGCCCGAGCCCGCCGAGAATGGCCGAGCGGACCCGCTGCGGGTCCATCAGCGCGCAGAACGCAGTGATCCGGGCGCCCATGGAATATCCCATGACGTCGGCGGTGGCGACGCCGAGGTGGTCGAGCAGCGCCAACACGTCACCCGCCATCCGCTCGGTGTGATAGGCGGCGGGATCGTAGAGCTTGGTGGAGGCGCCGTGTCCGCGGTTGTCGAGGGCGATGACCCGGCGGCCGGCGCGGGTCAGCGTCGCGACCCAGCCCGGATGCACCCAGTTGGTCTCCTTGTTGGAGGCAAAGCCGTGGATGAGCACGATCGGATCGCCGCCGCCCTCGTCCAGGTAGGCGATCTCGACCGGGCCGGAATGGAATGTTCGCGCGGATCGGGATCGCAATCATGGCAGGGGGCTCTCGGAGGCTCTCGGGAAGCCGGCGCACCTGTCCGGACCGGCACGAAACAGCCCCTGGCTTGCTCACAATCCAGCCACGGATTCAAGACACAAGACCACGACCGGTGTAGCCTGCGCCCGGATCGAATTGATTGCGATCGACCGTTTCGGCGGTCGGCATGCGGTGGGAGGTCAAAATGCGCCTCGGAGCGACGGTTTTTTCAGCACCCCTTTTAATGGCGAGAGCGATCGCGGCGGGAACCATCGCGGCAGTCTCGACGCTGTGCCCCCTCACGCAGGCGTCTGCCGCCGTGATCCAGCAGCCGGCTCGGGCCGCGGTGGTCGCGCGTCCGGCGCCTCGCCCGGCCGCCGTGCCGCGTCAGAACTTTCAGCGACCAAACGTCAATATCCAGCGCACGGTCGTGCAGCACAATACGGTCGTGCAACACAATGTGGTGCAGCCCAACGCCTTCCAGCGGCCCGCGGTCAACAATGTGCGCCCAGTCAACCCCAACCCGGTCTTGATCCCGAACCGGGGCAATGCGCAGCAATTCAACAATCCGCAGTTCAATAATCCGCAGTTCAACAACCAGCAAAGGGTGATCCAGCCCGGACCCGGAGGAATGCCGCACAATGCGGTCGTCGGCGGCCCCGTCAACGGCCTCAGGTTGGGGCCCGGCAGGCCGAACCTCCCCTCGAATGGGCGCCTCGGCCCGGGGCCGGGCGGATTCCCGGCGGGCCGGCCGAATTTCCCGGTCGTGACGGTCAACAACCGGTTCTTCCCGATCGCGCGGGGACAGCGTTTCGTGTGGGTCGGCGGGTTCCGGCGCACCTTCATTCCCCTCGGCGTTCTCGGCGTGGTCCTGATCGGCGGCTCCTATTGGTATCCCGATGGGTATGTCTCGATGGCTCAGCCCTACTGCGCCGGACTGACGCCCGACGGCTGCCAGTTGAACTGGCGCATGGTCGATTTCGAGGATGGCGGCGGCGCACCGCAATGCGTGCAGTATTGCCCGCAGGTGGGACCGCCCCCGGCGCGGGTCGCCGAATTGCCGGCGCCGCCGCCTCCGGCGCCGGCCAATGGCTCCTGCGAGATGACGATCTACGCGGATCCGAATTTCGCCGGCACGGCGGCGCCGACAGCGGAAAACCAGCCTGCCCTCGGCCAGGCCGGCTGGCTCAACGAGATCTCATCGGTCCAGGTCCAGTCGGGCACCTGGGAATTCTACGCCGACGAGAATTTCGGTGGCGCCTCCATGCGCCTGGACCCCGGCCCCTACCCGAACCTGCCGCCGGAATGGACCAAGCGGATCGGCTCGTTCCAGTGCGTCCAGCCGACCGCGTGACCGGCCAATTGGTGTTGGCTCGGGCGTAATCGTAAACGCTCTAACTCCCTCTCCCGCTTGCGGGGGAGGGTTGGGGAAGGGTTGGGGAGCGGGCCTGCGGCCGCGACTGTGGCCCACGCCCTCCCAAGCGCTTCTTCAACGGAAAAGCTGGGAGCGCACATCATTTGTGGCGGGGAGCACCAGCCGCAGCAACTCGCGGCGCGGCCGTTACCCCCTCCCTGACCCTTTCCCTGACCCTCCCCCGCAAGCGGGAGAGGGGGTTCAAGCTCCTCGCTTGTGACACGGTGGTGCTAACCGGCAGGACTCGCCGCGGCCGCGGCCAGCGCCCGTGCCCGCCGGCGCTTGCGCCAGCGCAGATAGCGCTCGGTGGCGCGTTCGGTGATCCGCTTCACCGCTGCGGCGAAGCCGAACAGCGCCCACACCGCCGCAAACAGCCAACTGAAGAGATCGAACGCCGCGGCGGCGAGCGCGAAGGCGCCGCGGCCGGCGAGTTTGAGGATGGCGCGGGTCTTGCCGCCCTTGGTCTCGGCAAGGCGAGCGAGGCGCGCCACATCCTGCGGCCCTTCCGCGACCTTCAGGCCCTCGAGCGCAGCCCGGGTGCCGGCCGCACCCTGCACCCGTCCGACATCGCGAACGGCGGTGACGAGGCCTTCGGCCCGCTCGACCTTGACGGCATCGCGCGCGGCGCGAAACGCGACCGCCGGCGCCGTGAAGGAGGCCTTGGTCAGGGCGCTCCCGAGAGCCGTGGTATCGACGGCCTCACGGACCGAGCGCGTCAGCCATTCCGCCATCGGCGCGGCAAGCCGCCCGGTCTTGCGCGCTGCCTTCACCAGGCTGAGGCCGAGACGCGCCGGCGTGCCGCCGCCGAGCGTCGCGTAGGTCGCGGCGGTCACCGCGATCCCGGCTCCGGCGAGGCCGAGAATCAATTCGTCCGCCGGTTCGCCGCGCACGATATGGGCTCCCTCGCGCACCGCGTCGCGGATGTCGCCGAACACGAAGAGATCGCCGGCCGCGGTCCCCGCGAGACCGGCGAGATCGTCGGGCGCCCCGGTGACGAGACCATAGGCGAAGCTCTTCGCAGTATGGGCGGCCTGGGCCGCCGGCGTGCCCGCGGCTTCGACCCGCGCCGCCAGCGCCGGGTCGATGGCAATGCCGCGCTCCCGCGCCAAGGCGAGAAAGCTCCCGGCAAGGTCGGCATCATCCGCCGCCAGCGCGTTCTCGATCTCGACGCGGGCGACCGCCGGAGACAATGATTTCTCGACGGCGTAATCGGCAAGCTGGGCCGGATCGTCCTGGACATAAAGCAGCCGCGCCGCGTCGACGCCGCGGGGCACGGCTACATAGGCCGCCATGCCCAGGGCAACAGCCGCCGGAAATACCAGGGGAGCGACGATGTGGGCCACCAAACGCATCGAATTCCCGTTCTCGGTCCGGCCGCTCCCTCGAACCTCTCAAGTGGAAGCCGAACCAAAGCTCAATTGTGGTCATACCGCGTTTGCGCGACCAAGTGACTGGTAAATCTATGCATTCGGTTAGTTCGCCGCCAGGGCGCCGCAGCAGGGCACCACAGCGCAATTGGCGCCGCAGCGGAATCCGGGGACGCCCGTTCCGATTCCGCTACCCTTCATGCGGGCTGCGCGCCGCTGCAGGTGACGCCGGTATACCGGCTCAGCACGGCCTTTGCTTCTTCTTCACTATGGACGATCGGCAGCATGTGATGAAGGCCTGCCTGGATCAGGGCCACCATCACCAGCGGCCTCGGACAGAGCAGGACCAAGGTCCGGGAATTGCGGGCGACGGTCTTTGCCGCCAGCACGAGATGACGCATGCTGTTCGAGGCGATGAATTCGACGCCGCTCATGTCGATGACGATGTTGGTGTCGGAGTTCGCGATGTCCGCAAGCGGCCCTTCGATTTTCGCGGCGCCGAAAATGTCCAGCCGGCCGACCAGCGTGATCCGCTTGCCGACATCGTCGAAATCAGAAATGGTGATGTCCATCGAAACGCCTCGCGCCGCATCGTGGCCAGCTTGTGCGACGGTTCAGTGAAATCCGGAAAACGGCAGAAAGCCAGAGCGCCGACCCGAAAACTCTGCACCTTTCGGCGCCCATGCGGTATGGTCCGGCCGCCGCGGCGCACTTGAAGGCTACACTGATGTCCGAGATGATCGTTCCCCATTTCCACAATGACCCCGGCGTTTCCGTGATCGAGATCGGCGCCAGGGAATTCATGTGCGTCGGCGCGAGCCCGCCGCTCGACCACCCCCATGTATATCTCGACATCGGCGGCGACACCGAGTTGATCTGCCCGTATTGCTCGACGCTCTATCGCTTCGACCCCACGCTGTCCCCGCGACAGGCGCGTCCCCCGGAATGCGCCCTCCCCGACCTGGAGACCGCCTGAACCAGGGCGTTGCGGCGTGACCGCGCCCGTCCTGATTGCCGGCGCGGGCATCGGCGGACTGACGGCGGCGCGGGCGATCGCACGCCACGGCCTCCCGGTCACCGTGTTCGAGCAGGCCGAACGGCTGGAGGAGGCCGGCGCCGGCATCCAGCTTTCCCCCAATGCCACCCGCGTGCTGATCGCGCTCGGCCTCGCCGACCGCATCAAGCCCGCCGTCGTCATCCCTGAGGCTGTGCGGCTGCGCGCCGGCGGTTCCGGCCGCGACATCGCGATCATGCCGCTGGGAGCGGAGGCGGCTCGTCACGGTGCGCCCTACTGGGTGGTCCACCGCGCCGATCTGCAGAGCGCGCTGCTCGCGGCGATCGAAGGCGACGCCGGCATCACCTTGAAGCTCGGCGCGAGGATCGATGGTTTTGTGCCCGGCCGGCAAGGGGTTACGGCAAAAGTCTCAAGCCGCGAAGAAACCGCAGAGCACCACGGCCGGGCGCTGATCGGCGCCGATGGATTGTGGTCGCGCCTGCGCGAATCGCTCGGCGCACGCATGGCTGCAAGGTACGCGGGGCGGACGGCGTGGCGGGCGCTGGTGCCGGCGGACGCCCTGCCGGCGTCGTTGCGCGGGTGGGAGGTCAACCTGTGGATCGGCCAAGGCGGCCATCTCGTGCATTATCCGGTCAGGGCCGGCGCCACCGTGAACATCGTCGCGGTCACCAGCGACGACTGGCAGAGCACGCAGTGGAGCACCGCGGCCGATCGCGACGAGGTGCTCGCGCGGTTTCCGCCGCGCCTGTGGGCGGCGCAGGCGCGCGAATTGCTGGCCACGCCGCAACGCTGGCAGAAATGGGCGCTCTACGACCGTGCGCCCGCGACCGATTGGGGCAACGGTCCGGTCACGCTGCTCGGCGACGCCGCCCATCCGATGCTGCCGTTCCTCGCCCAGGGCGCCGCCATGGCGATCGAAGACGCGTTCGTGCTGGCGGGAGCGCTGGCGCGCTTTGCGGACGATCCCGCCCGGGCGCTGCGCGATTACGAGCGGCAACGCCAGCCGCGCACGGCGCGGGTGCAGCGTGCGGCACGCCGCAACGACAAGGTCTATCATCTCGGTGGAGCCGCCGCCGTCGTGCGCGACGCCGCGCTGGCCGCCCTTGGCGGGCGCCGTCTCCTCGCGCAATATGACTGGATCTACCGGTGGAGCGAACCCGCGCAAAGCCCACGCTGAAAACGAAAAAGCGAAAAGGAAAAAGATGTTCGAGACCAGCATCGCCGGCAGCCTGCCGAAACCGTCCTGGCTGGCCGAGCCCAACAAGCTGTGGGCGCCGTGGCGGCTCGCGGGCGACGACCTCGAAGCCGGCAAGCGCGACGCGACCCTCATCGCCATCAAGCTGCAGGAGGACGCCGGCATCGACATCGTCACCGACGGCGAGCAGTCGCGGCAGCATTTCGTCCACGGCTTTCTCGCATTCGTCGACGGCATCGATTTCGCCAAGCGCGTCGAGATGGGCATCCGCAAGGAGCGCTACAAGGCGATGGTGCCGACCGTGACCGGGGCGCTGTCGCTGCGCGGCCGCGTCCATGCGGACGAGGCGCGGTTCGCCCGCGCCCATGCGCGCGGCAAGCTGAAGATCACCCTGCCGGGGCCGATGACCATCATCGACACCATCGCCGACGCCCATTACGGCGACCGCGTGAAGATGGCGTTCGCCTTTGCCGACCTGCTCAACGTGGAGGCGCGCGCCTTGGCCGCCGACGGCGTCGATGTCATCCAGTTCGACGAGCCGGCCTTCAACGTCTACATGGACGAGGTGACGGAGTGGGGCATCGAGGCCCTGCACCGCGCCGCCGCGGGGCTCACCTGCACGACCGCCGTTCACATCTGCTACGGCTACGGCATCCCCGCGAATGTCGACTGGAAGGCGACGCTGGGCGGCGCCTGGCGCCAATACGAAACGGTGTTCCCGGCCCTGGCGAAAAGCCGCATCGACCAGGTGTCGCTGGAATGCCGCAACTCCAAGGTGCCGCTGGAGCTGCTCGCACTGCTGTCCGGCAAGGACGTGATCCTCGGCGCCATCGATGTCGCGTCCGATACGATCGAGACCCCCGAGGAGGTCGCCGCCGTGATCGGCGAAGCACTGCGCTACGTGCCGCGGGAACGGATCATCCCTTGCACCAATTGCGGCATGGCGCCGATGCGCCGCGACATCGCCGTCGCCAAGCTGATGGCACTCGGCGCCGGAGCACGACTCGCCCGCGAGCGGTTCGGATAAGTGGCACGGCGCCGGAAACGCCGTGGTGGGGGCGTTCTGCTTTTTTGCCAAAACAACCCCATGCAAAGTAGGACCCGCGGTCAATAATGGTACGTGCGCTCTGAAAGAAGCGCAGCGCACAAGCGGCGCAGGCATTAGAGCATGATCCGATGAGATCGACGCACCCACCGACGTCATCACCGGGCTTGTCCCGGTGATCTCGATCAACAGGCACGGGGCCACGCCAAGCGCGTTTTGGCGAAACGCTGTGCCCTCGCCATCGGGATGGCCGGGACAAGCCTGGAGAAGCCCAGCCATGACAATTCCATGTGAGCGGAAATCGCGTTAGAGCGGCGAGAAGCCCGCATCGAGCGCCGGCAACCGATCCGAGCCGCGGCTACTCCGGCTTGATGTTGGCCGCTCGGATGACCTTGGCCCATTTCTGGGTTTCGTCGGCGAGGAGCTTGCCGAATTCAGCCGGCGTGAGCGCCAGCGGCGTGCCGCCCAAATCGGCAAAGCGCGCCTTGATCTTCGGATCGGCGACGCCCGCGGTGACCTCCTTATTGAGGCGATCGACGATCTCGGCGGGCGTGTTTTTCGGCGCGCCGACCCCGAGCCAATCGCCGGCCTCGAAACCGGGTAAAAATTCACTCACGGTCGGGACATCCGGCAGCGCCTCCGAACGCGCCGCGGTCGTGATCGCAAGCGCCCGCAGCTTGCCGCTCCGCACATACTCGATCGATCCGGAGATACCGGCAAAGGAAATCAGCACCTGGCCGCCGAGGAGATCGGTCAAGGCGGGGCCGGCACCGCGATAGGGCACGTGAACGAAGTCGACGCCGGCGGTCATCTTGAAAAATTCGCCGACCAGATGACCGGTCGAACCGATGCCGGCCGATGCCATCGTGATCTTACCCGGATTGGCCTTGGCGTAGGCGATCAGCTCGGGAACGGATTTGGCCGCCAGCGACGGATTGGCCAGCATGACCTGAGGTTGCCTGATCAGGCTCGCAACCGGCGCGATGTCGCGGAGAAACACGAAATTGAGCTTGTCGTAAAGCGTCGCGTTGACTGCGCTCGAAGGGCCGATCATCAGGAGGGTATAGCCGTCGGGGGCAGCGCGCACGACCAACTCGGTCGCGATATTGGTGCCCGCGCCCGGCCGGTTCTCGATGACGAATGATTGGCCGAGCCGCTCTTGCAGCCATTGTCCGATCAAGCGCGCCCCGATGTCGGTAGAGCCGCCCGCGGTGAAACCGACGACAATGCGCACCGGCCGGCGTCGGATAGGCTTGCGCCGCGGCGATGCGCGAGCGCGGCCGGCAGCGCCGCAGCACCTGCCGCAAGCTGCAGAAATCGACGGCGTGGAAGTTTCATGGCTGCCCCTTTCGGCGACGCCAGCCTATTTCAATTCCCACGGCTCTCAAAGGGCGCCGACGACCGCCCGCGAATGACCACCCTGCGCCGCTTCTCGGTTTCGGCGGCGACGCACCCGCCGAGGTCGCTGGGCCCGGATGGCGGGGATCAGCGGGGTTGAGCAGATTTTAAGGTGTCTGTTGCAGTATTGGCACCTGGCATCTCACCGAGAGCGGGATCATGGTCAAACAGCAGGGATTCTTCGGCACGAGCCGCGGGCTTGGGCCGCATGCGTCACGGCGCGGCTTGCTGCGGGCAGGCTTGGCGATCGGTACGCTGGCACTCGGCCGGCACGCTGCGCTGGCCCAGTCCGGCGGCGCGCACGCCCACATGCCCGAACTCGGCGTGGCGGCGTTGCCGCCGATGCCGACGATGGACCAGCCGCTGGTCGAGCCCGAGGTCCGCCGCTCGGTGAACGGCGTGCTCAGCACCAGTCTACGATGCGCCTACACCTATCGCGACATCGGCGGCACGCGCCTCTACTTGCGCTCTTACGAAGGCGGGCTGGGCCCGACGCTGCGCATGAAGCCCGGCGAGACCCTGAAGATCCGGCTCGTCAACGACCTGCCGCCCAACCGCGATATACTGCCCGCCAACCCCTCGCATCCGCACCAGTTCAACAACACGAACTTCCACTTCCACGGCGCGCATTGCAGCCCGAGCGGCATCGCCGACAACGTCATGCGCTCGATGGTGCCCGGAAAATCGTACGACATCGAGGTCGCGCTGCCCGCGGACCACACGCGCGGCACCTACTGGTACCATCCCCATCACCACGGCTCGGCCGATGTGCAGGTGGCGAGCGGGATGGCGGGCGCCATCATCGTCGAAGGCGACTTCGCCGATGTGCCCGAGATCGCCCGGGCGCGCGAGCGCGTCATGCTGCTGACGCAGGTCGTGTTCGACGCCTATTCCATGATCGAGGACTTCGGCACGCTGTTCCCGGAGACCTCGACACGCTTCCTCGCTATCAACGGCCAGCGGCGGCCGACCATCGACATGCGGCCGGGGGAGGTGCAGCGCTGGCGCCTGGTCGCCTCGCAATACCAGGACAACATGCTGCTGGAACTCGACAAGCACCGCCTGAACGTCATCGCCTATGACGGTATCCAGTTGGGCACCCTGCAGGAGATGAGGCAGCTATTGATCTCGCCCGGACAGCGCGCCGATGTGCTGGTACAGGCGGGCGGGCCGGGCACCTACGAACTGAACGCCATGCCGTTCGATCAGGGTCATCCGTCGCCGACCGGGCCCCTGGCGCGCGTGGTCGTCGCCGGCGAACCCCTGTCGATGAAGCTCCCGGCCGCACTGCCCAAGCCGCCGCTCGACACGATCCGCGACAGCGAGATCACCGGCCGGCGCACGCTGGTCCTGGGGGCCACCTCGCCGGAAAACGATGTCGCCGGCCACTGGCAGGAGTACAGCTTTACCGTGGACGGCAAGATCTTCGATCCCTCGCGCATCGACCAGCGGGTGAAGCTGGGTGCGGTGGAGGATTGGACGATCCGCAACACCCACGAACACGACGACCATATTTTCCACATCCACACCAACCCGTTCCAGGTCATCGAGGTCGGAGGTCAGCCGCAGGCCGATCGCACGTGGCGCGATACCGTGGTCGTGCCCCGGCCTGCCAAAGGCGGCAGCACCGTCATCCGCACACGCTTCCTCGACTACACCGGCGTCTTCATGTTGCACTGCCACATGATGAACCACGAGGAGATGGGCATGATGCAAACGGTCGAGGTCTACAAGGAGTGACCGCCCCGTTCGTTGATGCCGGCGCCGACCCGCCGTGCCCATGCGGCGGGCTTTACGCCGCCCGCGGCGGTCTCGTCGCGGCCCGGCCGGGCGCCCTACTGCCATTAGCGCAAAGCCCTGCCGCCATTAAAATTGCGTCACGTAACCGAAATAAAGTGTGTGGCTGCTTTCCCGAAGGGGGCGCCACGTGTTGCAGAACCGCGAAACATCGCTGCGCCGGCGCCTGAGCGTATTGTTCGACGACGACGCGCCGCCGAGCACCGCGTCGCATCTCTTCAACACCGCGCTGGCCGTGCTCATCATCGCCAATGTGATCGTCATCATCCTGGAGTCTGTCGAGCCGTTGCGCCTGCGGTACGAGACCGCATTCGTCGCTTCCGAGCATGTCGCCACGGCGATTTTCGCGGTCGAATACGTATTGCGGGCCTGGACCTGCGTCGACTACCGCAACAAACAGTTCAGCGACCCGGTCTGGGGCCGGCTGCGCTATTTGCGAAGCTTCTTTGCGCTGGTCGATCTCCTCGCCGTGCTGCCCGCCCTGCTCGGCTTCCTCGGCGCCGGCGACCTTCGCATCCTGCGCCTGCTGCGGCTCTTGCGCATGCTCAAGCTGACGCGGCATTCGACGGTGTTCCGGCTGCTGTGGGCGGTGTTCCGCGAGGAGGCGCCGGCCTTTGCCGGGCTGCTGTTCATCATGTTCCTGACGCTGACGATGAGCGCCGCGCTGATGTACATGCTCGAAGCCGAGGAGCAGCCGGCCGCCTTCAATTCGATTCCGGCGGCGATGTGGTGGTCGATCGAAACGCTCACCACCGTCGGCTATGGCGATATGGTGCCGGTGACCGCCGCCGGCCGGATTCTCGGCGGGATCATATCGATCGTCGGCATCGCGACGCTGGCGCTGTTTTCCGGCCTGGTCACGGTCGGATACCTCGAACGTCTCCGGGCGCTGCACCACCGGCCCACGGCCGAGGGCCGCGAAGATGTGCTGGAGGCGGCGTGGCACGGCCGGCAAGGCGAAACCGAAGAGGAAGAACGCAGTCCGCTCGAGCTGATCCGTTCGGCGGCGGAGAGCGGACCCGATCGACTGTCTCCGGCATCGCCGCCGGTTTGCCCGCACTGCGGACATGCCCTCGGTCCGCCGGCAAAGCAGGCCGCCGTCGGCGCCTAGACACCGTTTCACGCGGTTCGAATCATATCGATATCATCAATCATACCTCGTCCTGAGGAGCGCGCTCTCGCGCGCGTCTCGAAGGACGGCCACAGGAGAGGTTGTGCCGGCGTCTATTCTTCGAGACGCCGCGCTTCGCACGCTCCTCAGAATGAGGCCCGGTGAGATTAGCCGCGCAGGGATCAGCGTCACACCCGGCCGGCGGCGGTCAGCAGGGCGACCTTCTTGATGTGGGCGAGCGCTGCGGTCGCCCCGGTCGTCTTGGTCAGGAGGTCGAGCCTCACGTCGCCGTCATCGTGGACCGGGGTGAGCGCCTCGTCCATGTAGCGTCTCGCGTGGGGATCGCGGTCGATGGCGAGCTTGGTCAGGACCAGCCGCCCGATCGTGCCGGCCAGGACGGCATGCTTGCGCAGCGTGTCCCAGACGTAGCGCGGCCAGAACACCCATGCGCTCTCGCGCGGCAGGCCCGGCCGGCGCTCGGACGGACGCTTGAGGCGGAAGATGCCGGCCTGGAGCGGATGCACCTTCTCCAGGCGGACCGTCATCGCGAACGTCACCAGCACCTTGAGCAGGCTGCCCATGGGCACGCCGGTCGCCGCCGCGCGGCGCAGCAGCGTCTTCATGTGCTCCGGCGTGTAATAGAGCGACCAGGCTTCCTGGTAGATCGCCTCCCATTCCGCCTTGCTCATCTTGGGATGGGCGGTGCAGACGTGCTCCACGTCGTATTTGTTGAGGTCGGCGTCCATCGCCACGCCCTTGGTCCACAGCACCTTGTGGTCTTCCGAGCCGGGCAATGGGGTGAGGCAGAAGAACTCGAGGCCGTCGAGCGGCAGCTCCCGCTTGATGATTTCGATATCGCGCCGGATCGTCTGCGGGGTATCCGCCGGAAAGCCGAGGATGTAGCCCGCGAGCGTGATGATGCCCTGCGCCTTCCAGGCCAGCAGCATCGCCCGGTATTCGGTGATCTTGTTCTGGCGCTTCTTCGCCGCCGCCAGATTTTCCGGGTTGATGTTCTCCAATCCGATGAAGACGCGGGTGACGCCGGCGCGTTTCGCCTTCTCCACGAAATTCGTGATCTTGTGGCACAGGGTGTCGACCTGGATCATCAATCCCAGCGGAATCCCGTCCCTTTCGCTTGAGCTCGATCAGGCGATCGAAGATCGCTTCCCATTCCTTGTTGCGGGCGAAATTGTCGTCGGTGATGAA
>CAVVCE010000142.1:0-50423 GCA_963746235.1 uncultured Alphaproteobacteria bacterium | reverse complement strand
TCTCGGCAGGCGCTCGATGGAGATGTCGCGCACCCGTTGGGCCAGGATCGTTCAGCGACCGGAACCGGTGGACATCGTTCGCGTCAGGCGCGTATTCGATTCGGCGCCGCGCGCCCCCTCGTGCGCCCCCTGCCCTCACGGCACAGCGCGCACCCCCAGCCCGTGCATGAAGCGCTCGCGGATCTGCACGGGGTCGCGGTCGGTGGTGCCGACGCCCGGCTTTTCGTCGATGCGGGCCGCGATGAAGGTCGGGCCGCCCTCGGCGAGTGCGGCGTCGACCAGGCTGTCGAAATCCTCCTCGTCGGCAGCCCATGCGCTCTTGGCGAGGCCGGCAGCGCGGGCGAGCGCGACATAGTCGGCGATCCCGGCGGCGGGGGTAGGCTGGCCGCCGGTGATTTGGTAGAGGCCGTTGTCCATGATCACTATGGTCAGGTTGGCCGGCTTGAGCGCCGCGACGGTGGTGAGGCAGCCGAGCTGCATCAGCAGCGAGCCGTCGCCTTCCAGCGCGATCACATGCCGCCGCGGCTGCGCCAGCGCGACGCCGAGCGCGATCGGGATGGCGAGGCCCATGCTGCCGAGCATGTAGAAGTTCTGCGGCGCGGCGGCCGGCCGACCACAGGTCGAAATTGGTGTTGCCGATACCGCCGATGACGGCCTCGTCATTCCTGAGCTTGGCGACCAGGCGCTTGGTCAGGTCGAAGCGGTTGACCACCTTGGCGTTGTCATAGCTGGCGGCAGCGCGGGAACCGGCGTGGGACATGGGCGATGTCGAGGTTGGCAGTGGCTGGCAGGGGGACATGGCGATCTCACTTCCCGAACACTTTGCCGCCGGTGAGCAGCGGCGACAGGATGAAGGCGACGGCGGCCTGGGTCGCGATCGATTGCTTGACCGAACGGTCGACGATGAACTCGAGCTCGTCGTGGCGGGTGATGGTGTGGTGCTCCACCGCGAGCGATTCCAGCACCGGCCGCATGGTCCGGCACACCAGCGCCTGGCCGAGATTGAACTCGCCGAGCGTGCCGCGCTCGGACACGAACATGATGGCGGGGATCTGGTAGGGCACGACCAGCGAGGCCAGTGCATTCGGCACGGTGCCGAAGCCGCTGGTCTGCATCAGCACGGCGCCGCGCCGGCCGCCCATCCAGGCGCCGGACAGGATGCCGAGCGCCTCTTCCTCGCGCGCCGTCGCGAAGGTCAGAAAATCCGTGTCGGCGTGAAGATTCTTGATGAGCGGCGTGAACACCTTGTCCGGGACATAGGCAACGAGCTTCACGTCGTTGCGCTTGAGGGTGGTCTGCACGATCTCGTACCACGGCCGCACAGCGGCAGGGTTGGAATTGTCCATCAGGAGCGATCCGCTTATTGACACGGGGGTTGCTGCCCCGGTGCTCGAGGCCAAGCCGGCGCGGTTCCTAACATGATCCCCGGCGAATGGTCCACCCTAGGCGCCCACCCCTAGGCGCCCTGCCTACGCTCCCTGCCCCAGCGGCGCGGTTGCCGCCGCGAGCCACGTTCGCGTCGTTTCGTCGAGGAGGGGCGAGAGCGCCACGCGCACGTCGGCATGGTAGGCGTCGAGCCAGGCGATCTCCGGTTCGGTGAGCAGCGCGCGGGCGATCAGGCGGCGGTCGATCGGCGCCAGGGTCAGCGTTTCGAATCCGTCGAGCGGCTTCTCCGCGCCGGCGACCGCGGGTGCCGCGATGACCAGCACCAGGTTCTCGATACGGATGCCGTAGGCGCCGACCTTGTAATAGCCGGGCTCGTTGGACAGGATCATGCCGCGCTTGAGCGGCGCGGTGCCGAGCTTGGAGATGCGCGCCGGCCCTTCGTGCACGGAGAGATAGCTGCCGACGCCGTGGCCGGTGCCGTGGTCGAAATCGAGGCCGGCCGCCCACAGCGCCGCGCGGGCGAAGCTGTCGAGCTGCGATCCGGCGGTGCCTTCGGGGAATACCGCGCGGGCGATCGCGATGTGGCCCTTGAGCACGCGGGTGAAGCGGTCGCGCATCTCCGGCGTCGGCTCGCCCACGATCACGGTGCGGGTGATGTCGGTGGTGGCGTCCTGGTACTGCGCGCCGGAATCGATGAGGAATATCTCGCCCGGCGAAATCCGGCGGTTGGTCTTGCGGGTGACGCGGTAGTGCACGATGGCGGCGTGCGGCCCCGACCCCGAAATGGTCGGAAACGACACGTCCTTGAGGAGGCCGGTGTCGCGGCGGAAGGTTTCGAGCGCCTCGACGGCGTCGATTTCGGTGAGCCGGCCCGATGGCGCCACGCGGTCGAACCAGGCGAGGAAGGTGGTGACCGCGGCACCGTCGCGCCGGTGGGCGGCGCGGCTGCCGGCGATCTCGGTGTCGTTCTTGATGGCCTTCATGGCCGCGACCGGATCGGTCCCGCGCGGCGCCGTGCCGCCATGCCCGGTGATGGCCTGGGTGATGGCGTGAGCCGCGGACGCCTGGTCGACCCGCACGGTGCGGTGCTCGGCGCCGAGCGCGGCGAGGTCTTCCACCAGGGCCGCCGGCAATCTCATCTCGGCGAGGCCGGCGAGGGCGCGTTCGCGCTCCAGCGGTCAACTTGCGCTCATCGACATAGAGGCGCGCTTCGCCCTCCGCGGGAATGAGCGCGAAGGCGAGCGCCACCGGCGTATGGGCGACATCGGAACCGCGGATGTTGAAGGTCCAGGCGATTGCATGGGGATCGGAGACGACGAGCGCATCGGCCTTGAGCTTCTTGATCTCGGCGCGCACGCGCTCGAGCTTGTGCGCGGCCGCTTCGCCGGAAAACTGCAGGTCGTGCGACACCACCGCGCCCGTGGGGCGGCGCCGGGCGGTCGCGCCAGATCGCATCGATCGGATTGGGCTCGGTCGCGACCAGGACGGCACCGACGCTGGCGCAGGCCTTGGCGAGGCGTTCGGCGCTCTCGGCGCTGTGCAGCCAGGCATCGTAGCCGAGCTTCTGGCCCGCTGTGAGGTTCGCCTCGATCCACGCGCTCGGCGGCGCATCGACGAGGTGCGCGATGGCGAACAGCGCGCCGTCGACCTGGTCGCGCGCCTGGGTGGTGTAGCGGCCGTCGACGAACAGCACGGCGCGGTCGGCGAGGATGATCGCGGCGCCGGCCGATCCGGTGAAGCCGGTCAGCCAGGCGAGGCGCTCCTCGCCGGCGGCCAGGTATTCGTTCTGATGGCGGTCGGCATGGGGCACGACGAAGCCGTCGAGCCCGCGCCGCGCCAGCTCGGCGCGCAAGGCCGCGACGCGCGGCGCCGCCTCTCCCGCTTCCGGCGGATCATCGAAGGTCTGGAACTGCGCGTGGAACTGGCGGACGGCGGTTTCGTTCATGGGGGCTAATCTAATGCAACGGCGCCAAAGTGCGAATCACATCGGGTAGCCACGTAGGATAGGTTTCGCAGGCCGCCTCAGAACCAGCGTTGCCCAGCCGTCGAGCAGGATGCGCCGCACCAGCACGAGGCCATGGGCGCGATAGGCGGCGAACGCCGCATTGGCCTGCTCCGGAAGCAGGCCGGACAGCACGACGAAGGCGCCGGGCGCCACCATGGCGCCGATCGGCTTCGCCAGCCCCTTGAGCGGGCCCAGCAGGATGTTCGCGAACACGAGATCATAAGGTGCGCCGTCGCGAAAGCGACGGTCGCCGAGGCCGCGCGCATGGATCACGGTGAGCCCGGCGGCGCGGTTGAGGCGCGCATTCTGGCGCGCCAGCCGCACGCTCACGGGATCGATGTCGCCGGCGAGCACCGTGCCGCGCAAGCTCCGCGCCGCCGCAATCGCGAGCACCCCGGTCCCGGTGCCGACGTCGAGGACCCTCGACCTCTCCCCGCCCGCGGGGAGAGGGAGCAGAGCCGCCGTGCCACACGACCGGCGCCCAACCAAGATGTGTGCATACGATTGCCGCGTGCGAGGAGAGGGAGAAAAACGATGCACCTTCACGATTGCGTCCAGCGCCAGCAGGCAGCCCCTGGTGGTGCCGTGATGCCCGGTGCCGAAGGCGAGCGCGGCCTCGATCTCGATGCCGATGCGGTTCTTCGGCACCCGGGCGCGGTGGTGGGCGCCATGCAGGAAGAAGTGGCCGGCCTCGACCGGCTGCAGGCCTTCGAGGCTGGCGGCCACCCAGTCCCGCGCCGCGATGCGCTCGAATGCGAGCGCATCGCGCGCGGCATCGCCCGCGATATCGCCGACCATGCGGCGCACCGCGGCCTCGTCGGGCGCATGCTCGAAATAGATTTCCACGGTCCAGCTTGCGTCGCGCGCCTCGAAGGCGGCGATGGCGGTCTCGCCGGGGTCGAGCGTCTCGGCGAGCCCGTCGGCGAGGCGCCGCGCGGTTTTACCGTCGGTCGCTACCCGGGCGACCACGGTCGAGGCATGAGACACATCGTTCATGCATCCCTTTCCACCGATGATGCACCGGCTGTCCAGACGATTTTCGCTTGGGATATCCACAGGAAACCCGCCTGGCTGGTCCAGCCGCTGCCTGCAAGTAGCCAAAAGCGCCGACGTTTTCCGCCCCGCCGCGCAGTCCGCCTTATCCGACGCGGCGGCGCGGATCGCACCGGCCGGTCCGCGGCGGCGATTTGCGTGGGCGGTCTGTCCACCGCTTCTCGCACAGCCGGAGCCATGCGTTTTCCCGGGGTTTTCCGCCGACTTCTGCACAGCCCGCGCCTGACCCGCCGCGACGGCCTGTGCTATGCAGGCGCCCCGAATCCGGCGCGCCGCGCCGGCGCTCTGCGAGGCGAAGTGAAAGATCCGCCAGCCGGCATCCGCGGCCTTGTCCACCAGCTCGGACCGGTGCTGATCGCGGCCACCACGTTCAGCGTCTCCGATGTGTTCGCCAAGATCTCGCTGGAAGCCGGCAGCGACGTGCTGAGCCTGCTCGCCTTCCGCAGCGTGGTCGGCATCGGCATCGTCTTCATCTGGATGCGGCTGGGCGCCGCGAGCGTGAAGCTGTCGCCGCGCCTGAAATGGATTTCGCTCGGCCTCGGCCTGGTGCTCACCCTCAATCTGTTCGGGGTGTTCAAGGCGATCGAGCTGGTCCCGGTGTCGATCGCGATCCTCACCTATTTCGTCTACCCGCTGCTGACCGGGCTGGTCGGCGCCTGTGACCGGCATCGACCGGCTGACCTGGCGGGGCGGCGTCGACCGCCATCGTCGCCTTTCTGGGCCTCGGGCTGATCATCGGCGCCAATCCGGCGCAACTTGCGGTGCTCGGCCTGCTCGCGGCGGTCGGCGGCGCGCTGTGCCGGGTCGCCATGCTGCTGATCACCCGGGCCACGCTTACCGGCGCCGACGCACGGCTCGTCACCTGGTACACGCTGTGGTCGTCGATGCTGGTCTTCGTCGGCCTCTCGCTGGTGACCCGGAATTGGCAGCCGCCTCACACCGCGCCCGGCTGGGCCGCGTTCGTCGGCATCGGCATCACCACGACCGCGGCGATCTTCACGCTTTACCTCTCGACCCAGCGGATCGGCCCGTTTCGCACCGCGCTCTACATGAACCTGGAACCGCTGATGACCGCGGTGCTGGGCGCGATCGTCCTCGGCGACCGGATGACGCCGCTCCAGGTGGCCGGCGGGGCCGTCATGATCGCCGCACTGTGCGCATTCCAGATGCGGCGGTGAACGGGGCCGACCGCACGACGGCGCAAGACCAAGCGCGAACCGGAACGTAAGAAGCCAAAAAAGGTCGTTCTCAGTCTCGTTGAGCGCGGTGGCCGAACCGGTTCTGTGACCGTCGATCATAGAAGCGTTGTGAGCGTGCTGCGGCGGTACGTTCATCACGCAAGCCGGCTTGTCACCGACAAGGTTCCCACCCGTTGCGACCCATGAGAGCGTAGACCACTCGAAATTCGAATGGGCGCGCGGCGATCTTCACGTCAACACGTTTGAAGGTTTTTTTTCGATCTTCGAGCGTGGTCTGGTGGGCGTGTCCAGCACATGAGTAGCAAGCATTTTGACCGATATCTGGCCGAATTTGATTTCCGGCAGAACACGCGCATCAAGCTGGGCATCAACGATGAGCGGCGCGCGGATATTGCGCACAAGGGCTTCGTTGGAAAGCGATTGACGTATCAAACAGCTAATAGCGAAGCGGGGGCCTAGAGCCACATACCAGCTTGAATTACCGTTGAAAGGCGGCGGCAGGAAATGACGCCTGCCGCCGCTCTCACTATCCTGACAGGTGCCAACCGAATTAGGAGCAAAAACAATGGTCACCTTCAATCTAGGCGCATTGCCACGCGAGCTAGGACTGCGGCAAGACCCGAAAGTGCGCGCCGAGCACGACGCAATATATATTGATCTATGCGTGTTTTCGCGAAAAGACCCGGCTGACACCGTTGATTTTGAGATTTGTCTGGCAAAGAAATCCGCACAACAATTCGCGGCCGATCTATTGGCTGCAATTGAGAAGATGTAGGCCACGAGGCGCATCCCTTGATAGGGTGAAACACATGGCAATCAAATCAGTCCGCGCACAACGCACCACCGACGATCCCGAGCAGTCCAAGCGCTTCATTTAGGCCGCACGCAAAGCGCAAGCCGATGAAACGGAGGCTGGTGCGGATCGTGCGTTCAAAAAGATTTCCCCTCGGAAGCCAGAGACGGCACAGAAAGCGCGTTAAGTCCTTTCTTCGGCGTTGCTCTTTCAACGATCTCAGCCCGCAGGTTACGCAGCATGACTGGAGTGAATTGAATGTGCGTCGATGGTGTCATGCCCTTGGGCGCAACAACCGTGGGACGATTGCGGGACACGCCAGTATCAATCTCGCGCTTCTCCATAAGATATTCGGAGTGTGCGGCAAAATCGGCCAGCATGAGGCCGCCGCAGTCATCTTTGTCGGCCCTGGTGATCGTGCGCAAGATCGAACAGTCTGCATGTACCCACAGCCGTTTTTCTTCCAGAAAAATCCTTTCAGCGTCTCCGAAATTTGCGTGGCCAGCTTCAAGAACGATATGGAGGGGCGGGACCCTGTTTCGGAGCTGGCGCTTCAAAACTTCCTGCACGAAGTGAACTAGGCAATAGCGGAAGCAGAGTCCGTATTTGGTGTCTAACCGAGCCCGCCGGGGGAACTCTCCAGCCCTGTAGTCGGCTTCAAAGCTCGCATTGTCCAACGTTATTGCGACTATATCGGTCAGCCCGCGCGCCGAAATGTCTCCCATGGACCAATAGAGATCGCTGCATTTTTCATCAGTCCAGCCTTTGAAATCCCCAGCCTTCTTTTTGAATTTTTTCGTGTGCCAGACCCGGAATCCGTATCGTTTTTGAAGGGCTGCAAATTTCCTCTCGAAATCTCGCCATTGCTCAGCGCGGGCCAGAACCCCACCCATGACGGTAAGGGGCGACCCATCATGGGTTCCGCTTTCGTCTAAATATCCCGTGTAGACAAACATGAAAAAACGTTCCGGCCGCCGCTGCGCGAGGGCAAATGATAACTCTCGAACGAAGCTTTGCCCCAATCTTGTGGTTTCATTCAGCATATCCCTTGTGCGAGGGTATGCTAAGTGAAACATCGCCTATCGAAGATAGGTTCCTGACCGACTACTCTCGACTGGAGCGTCCCTTCTGGACGACTTCGTCCACCGTCGGCAGGTTCGGCGGGTGCCAGCTCAGGCAAAGCGGGGTGCGAACCTTCACGGGGCGGTTGATGCCATCGGTCGAGAAACAAACTCGCCCCTGGTCAGCCGGGCGATGTCCTCCGCCGCGCCGCCTTTGGCAGCCATGAGTTCATGCCGATCTCATGCCGATCGAGGCCCGGCGCGCGCCGTGACCAGAGCCCCGCGATGCGGGGAAACCGCCCTCGCCCCGTCGATTGTGTCGTTTTGGTAACGGCCTTGGCAGCAAGCGAATCGCGGCCAATTCGCCGTTGCGAATCAACCTTGGATGGATTCAACCTTGGGCAACGGTCGAAGCACCACGACGCAGCCTCAACGGGCGTCTGCCGTCACTGTTCGAAATCGTCGGTCTGTTGATCCGGCACTCGCCCGGAACGCGAACGATTAATCAGGAGCCGTGCACCATGGTCGTCATCACCGTCGCATCCCGCAAAGGCGGTTCGGGCAAGAGCACCTTGACCGCCAATCTCGCCGCGTTCGCCGACAAGGCGTCGCGCCGCTGCCTCCTCATCGACGCCGATCCGCAGGGCTCGCTCAGCCTGTGGCATGACTTGCGCAAGAGCGGCGAGCCGCCGTTGCGCACGGCGGTGCGCGGGGTCGAGAACCTCGTGGGCGCCGCCAAGCAGGCCGGCTTCGAATGGGTCTTCATCGACACGCCGCCGCAGATGTCCGGCATCGTCAACGACGCCATCCGCGCCGCGACGCTGGTCGTCATTCCGGCGCGGCCCTCGGTGTTCGATCTCGACGCGGTGAAGGAAACCATCGCCTATGCCCGCGAGCGCCGCAAACCCTACGCGGTCGTGCTCAATGGTGCGCCGGCCAAGCGCGACGGCGCGGAGTCGCCGCTGTGCACGCAAGCCCGCGACAGCCTGGAGAGCGTTGCGCGCACCGGTGTGGTTTGGCCAGATTACCCACCGCACCACCTATTCGCTGGCGCTGGCCGGCGGCCAGGGCGCGCGCGAGTTCGATGCGGAGTCCCAGGCGGCATCCGAGATCGGCCGGCTGTTCAACTCGATCGAGCGTTCGGTAAAGGCGATCCAAGGCGAATACAGGGGCGCGAACGTCATGCACCGCAAGGCGGCGTGACGGCGGCATATCGACATTCAGGTCCGAAAAAAAGCGGCGCAGACAAGCTGCGCCGCCGACGACTTCGCTTACGGACGACTTGGTCGCTGCGACTTCGGCCACAGATGACTTCGGCCGCCGCGACTTGCAGTCCTTCGCTTATTTGAGTTCCGCGGCGACCTTTTCGATGCCCGCCTTGGCGCAGGCCTCGTCCTTGTCGCCGCCCGGCGCACCGGACACGCCGATGGCACCGATCGTGTCCTCGCCCACCTTGATCGGCAACGCGCCCTGGGCCGGCACGATGTTGCTGAGGCGGAGCGCGCCGGCAGTGAAGTTGGTCTTGATGCCTTCGGCGAATTCGCCGGACGGCCGACGCTGGGCCTTGGCGGTATAAGCCTTCTTCATCGAGTTTTCCAACGTGTGCGGACCGGTGGCATCGCCGCGCATGGCGACGATCACTTCGCCGCCGCGTCCGACCACGTTGGCGGACACGTTGTAGCCGTTCGCCTTGCAGGTCGCGATCGCGGTCTGCGCCATCGTGACCGCCATGGCGAGCGACGAATCCTTGTGGGTGACGAGCTGGGCATTCGCCGAAGTGGCGAGGCCGCAGGCGAGCGCGGAAGCGAGCGAAAGCCCGGCGATACGGATGACTAGTCTTGGACATTGTCTAGTCTCCCAGATGATTGCCGCCTCTGATGCGGCCTGAGGGGAATGAATAGGACCGGCGGCGCCGCATCGAATGGCGGGCCGCTGCTCGGCGATGAAAGCTTACTTCAGGTCCGCGGCGACCTTCTCGATGCCGGCCTGGGCGCAAGCCTCGTCCTTGTCGCCGCCCGGTGCGCCGGAAATGCCGATGGCGCCGATGGTGTCGTTGCCGATCTTGATCGGCAGCGCGCCCTGCGCCGCAACGATGTTGGTGAGCCACAACGCGCCGGCGTTCGGGTTGCCCTGGACGCCCTTGGCGAAATCACCGGAGGTCCGGCCGAAGGTCCGGGCCGTGTAGGCCTTCTTCATGGAGTTTTCCCAGGTAGCGAGGCCGGCGCCTTCGTTGCGCAGGGCCACGATCACCTGGCCTTCGCGGCCGAGCACATGCGCGGACACGGCATAGCCGTTGGCCTTGCAGGTCTCGATGGCGGTCAGCGCGATGGTCGTCGCCATGCCGAGCGACAAATCCTTGTGGTTGAGAACCTGGGCATTCGCCGCGGGTGCGAGGCCGAAGGCAAACGCGGACACGAGCGAAATGCCGGCCGCGCGATATACGATGTTGGACATGAGGAACCTCCCAGTTGGTAGCCGCGTTGACGCGCAGCCTAGGTCTGACACTAGATCATCTATCCGGATTTGCATCAGGATTTCGAGGTCCGAGCCGCCTACACTTTCGGCAGGCTTGGTTCCTCTTCGCCGTCGGGCGACGACTGCTCATACTACGCCATTTGAACGGTTTTGTATCAGTCCCGAAAGTTGCAGGTGCCGGGGCGGGCGCGGAGCGTGCCGCATGCACGCCCCGCAAGCTCAATAGCCGTAGCGGTAGGGTTGGTACGAGTAATTCTGCTGATACGTTGCGGGGTAATAAGAATTCGGAACGGCGCGCGGGTAGCCGGCGCGCTGGGCATAGGAGGCCGCCGGCCGCGGGGCGGCCGCGGAGCGTTCTTTGGCCGCACCCCCGCGATGCGCCATCGCGACCTGCACGTCGCCGGTGAGCACCACCTTGGTGTTGGGCAGGCCCTGCTGTTCCACCAGTTCATACAGCTTCGCGGCGTTCTCCGGCGCGAGCCGGACGCAGCCGTGCGAGGCCGGGTTGCCGATGTGGCCCGCGAATGAGCCATGGATGGCATGGCCCTTGTAGGTGAAGAAGATCGAGTGCGGCATCGGGGCATCGTCCCATTCCTTGGAATAATGGTCGGCCTCCATGCGGAACGCGGTGAAGTTGCCGCTCGGGGTGTCATGGCCGGGCAGGCCGGTCGAGACCGACCAGGTCCAGCGCCGGACGCCGTCGACATCCACGGTCATCTGCTGGGTCGATTTGTCGACGGTGATGAGGACCGCGGCCTGCGCCGACGTTGCCGACAAAAGGACAGCGAGGGCGAAGAGAACAGAATTCGAGGTACGCATGCTAGCTCCGTAACGCGGGCCACCCACGCATCCCCGGAACATCATACACGTCCGCGGCGCAAATTCGATCCCCATAGCCTGGGAGCCGCGTTGCGTGGTGAATGCGGCTTTTAGATCAGGACAATTCCCGCGCGCGCTGCTCGTGCGTGCTCAGAGCCCCGCAGGGCGCAAGAGCGAGCGCAGGTCTAGGGGCAGGTCCGGGGCAGGTCCGGTTCGGTCGGGCCGGCGGTGCCCCGATTTGAGGAGAAGCTAGCCTGTCTCGCTGGAAATTTGCGCGAAACCTGACGGCGGCGGTGGTCCCATGTCGTCCTGCGTCGGAAAGAGAAAAATTTTGACGGCTGGTTATGTACGAATTCCTGAGGTAGAGTTTGCTCAGGGATGCTCGGATCAGAGACCGTGTTCCCTGCTCGCGAGACGCGGCCGGTTTGCGGCCACGGGAGCGGCAGGGAGCGGGACTTATCGGAACACGCCTAAAAAAACATGCCCGCGAAAGCGGGTCGGGCCAGGGAGGGCTTTTTATGCACCTAATTCCTCAGTCTTGGGCGCATTTGCACATTCTCGTAAGTGTTTTCCCGTCCTTTGGGCTTGCGATCCTGCTCGGCTTTTACCTCGCCGGATTTCTCGGAGACAATGACGGGGTCAAGCGAACCTGCCTCGTCCTGTTTGCCATGTTGGCTCTGTTGTCCATCCCGACCTTTTTCAGCGGCCAAGGTTCGATGGCGGCGCTGTCGGCGAACCCCAAGATTTCCAAGAGTTTGATGAATTTTCACTATTGGTGGGGCGCGGCGGCGCTCGTTTTTCTCATTATGACCGGAGTTGCAGCCGTGTTCGGTCTGTTGCGATCCGGCCGCGCAGGATCTAGCTCCGACGCCGCAGGACCTGGCTCCGACGCCAAGATCACATTCTTTGCGGTGTCTGGTCTCGCGATTGTCGCCCTCCTCCTGATGATCGTGGCCGATGGTTGGGAAATCAATCACAGCGAACTGCAGGTGACCATCGTCATTCCCGACGTCTCGACTGCGCCGGCATGGCCGCATGTGCACATGATCTTGAAATCACGTCCCCACGGTAGGCTTCGTATTTGCGATCGCGTTTTTCGTCATTGCGCTCCTCACCGACAACGATCTCATGAAGCGCGCCAGCCTCGTCCTCTTCGTCATATGCGGTGTCATCGGCGTTCCCACCTATGTCAGCGGCACCGCGAGCATGTGGGCGTTGACCCAACCGGTGATCCCGGAGATTTCGAAGGCCGTGATCAACTCTCATCGCGACATGGCCTTGCTGACGCTGTTTGGCCTTGCATTTACCGGCGCCGCCGCATGGATCGAGCTGTGGCGGTATCGGTATTTGGGTCGCTTTTCCAGATCGTCGCTAGGCCTGGTTATGCTGTTTGCGCTGGTCACCCTCGCCATAATGGCGGAAACCGGGCACCGCGGTGGGCAGATCAATCACCCCGAGATCCGCGTCGCGACCGAGATGCTGCCGACCAATGAGGAGGGAACGTCCACCGCGATCGAAGGGATGATGAAAGAGATGGTTTGGTTCCTGCCCTGGCAGATCGTGCATTACTTCGGATACTGCTTGATATTCGGGGCGGTGTTTGCGGTGGTGCTGCGGGTGCTGGGGTTCTGGAAATCGGTGTCGTTTGCCGCCGTCCACCGGCTGCTCTTGCTGGGATTTCTGGGCTTGCTGATCAATGTCTTCAGCGGGATGCTGATGATGCTCGCCAATTCCTACCGTTACGTGGTGAGTGACTACGCCTTCGCACCGAAGATCGCCTTCATCACGGTCGGCGCGATAGCGGTTCTGTATTTCTCGCTATCCAACCGGGTATGGAACCTCAAACCAGGAGAGGACGCGCCGGTCGGTGCAAAGCTGGTCGCCGCGTTCGTATTGCTGGTTTGGACCGGGGTGCTGGTGGGCGGCCGCATGCTCCCCTTTATTTGATCGCGAGGAGGGCATATGGGCGGATTTCAAGTTATTGTGGCGGTCGTTGCGATAAATGCATGCGTGCTCGCAGCCGCCTTCTTCGCGATCTACCTGTTGAACAAGAGCGTGAGCCGAGGCGGCCAGTAACCCCGTTCACTCACGGGAACGAGACAGACGAGGGAGGATCGAGCGGTGCTTACAGGCTTGGAAAGTTCGCCGTTTTCCGTTTGGGTCAAGGGTGATTCGTTGTGGGGATGGCCGTTCATGGTCACGATTCACACCCTCGGAACGGCGGTCGTCATCGGTTTGATCTTCATCATAACGCTGCGATTGCTCGGGCTGTTCGAGACGATTCCCTATACCTCTCTCAAGCGCCTGTTTCCGGTGCTCTGGGTGGCGTTCGTGGTGGAATTCGCCACCGGCTTCGTGCTGTGGGCGACGAAGCCGACACGTTATGTCGTCGACGGCGCCTTCCTGCTCAAGTTCTTGTTCGTCATTGTCGGCATCGCTCTCACGGTTTACCTCTATGGCACAATGAAGCGAGAAGCCGCCTCTTGGGACACGTCGGGGACGGTATCTTCGAACGGTGTCAAGTTCATTGCGCCCACTCTCCTGGCGTGGTGCACCGTTCTTGTCTTGGCACGGCTGACCGCGATGCTGGGATCCATCTAGGGTTCCAATTCTGACGGTTCAATCCCATTCTACGGTGTCATGCCCGCGAAAGCGGGCATCCAGTAGCCCCAGAACGATCGATGGGCCCTCATGCCGAGCCCACATCGATGCAGCGTGGTTACAGAATCGCCGGATCGAGCCGCGCGATGACGGCCCGCCATTGAAGGGCTCCAGAGCTTCATTCCATTTTGGACGTTGGCCTCTGGCCAGCGGTCATCGAAGCGAGCCGCAACAGCGAAGATTTTTCTGAAGGTCGGAATGGCGGGGTCTACCCCGTCTCCCACCGCGCACGGCGCAGCAATGGGTGCGCTGCGGCCGGTCTCCGCACAGACCGGAGACTCGAGGTCCCCGAACGACAAGCACAGAAGACTGGCCGCGAAGCTGCGCGTGCTGCCTTCAGGCGTTCTCGGCCACGACGACAGCCGGCCTCGGCTCGGCGCGTGACTTGGCGGCGCGCACCAGCGGAGGGCAGCGCTTGTCGTCGTAGAACTCCACTTGGCAATCGAGGCACTGAAAGCACTCTGCCGTGATGATCTTGCCGGTGTTCTCGATCGCCCGCACAGGGCATGACCGTTCGCACAAATGGCAGGGACTGCCGCATTCGGGACGGCGTTTCAACAGATTGAGGAGGTGCAGCCGATCGAGGAAAGCGAGTATGCCGCCCAATGGACACAGGAATCGGCAATAGGCCCGCTCCGAAAATAGTCCGATCGCCAGCAAGGCACCGGCGTAAAGCACATAAGGCCAGGCACGTACGAATTTCGAGGTGATCGCAGTCTTGAACGGTTCGATCTCGAGCGAGGTCCCCGACGGGTCGATCCCCGTCAGCACCAACGCCAGCACGGCAGCGGCCGCGATATACTTGCCCATCCACAGGCGCTTCTCGAGCGCAGCCGACGGGTTCCATTGCGGCACCCCGAGGACGCGGGACAACTGGCCGAGCAGTTCCTGAAGCGCACCGAACGGGCACAGCCAGCCGCAGAACACGCCGCGCCCGATCAGCACCACGGAGACCAGCGTGTAGGAGGCGATGATGACCATCAACGGCTCCGCAAGGTAGAACCCGACGTCGACGCCGCTGAACGGCCCTTTCACGTAGTTGACGATATTGACCATCGACAGTTGGACGCCGGCGATCCATCCGAGCCAGACCAGCACGATCAGCAGGAACCCGTTGCGCACCAGCCGGTGGGCGAGCCGAAAACGCGCCAGCGTCGCCTGGAATGTGAAGATCAAGGTGAGCACCGAGAGGAGCACTCCAAGTATCAAAACATTGCCCCGGCTGTCGCGCCAAGCCTCGACCCAAGGGGGTTGCGACTCGGACTCCAGGGGCACCTGAAAATCGGTGCCGCCGTCCCCGACACCGGTTTGATCTGCGACGACAGGCTGGGTGCGACGCTCGGCGTCATTGAGGCTCGCGAGAGCCTGCGCGTCCGGAACCTTGTAGTCGAGCCCGAATGCGACCGTCACCGGGGCAGCGCCGGTGCCATTGACCAGAATTTCCAGTCGCCATGGCTTCAAGGGATCGAAGCCCGCGTTCGCGGGCAGCGCGAACAGCCCGGCACTCTGCACCCCGTGGAGGCCCTCCACGGTAAGGTTGGTCCACTTATAGTCGGGCTGCACGAAACCGAAAGTCTGACCGTCCTGTACCACCCGAAGCCGATCGAAGCGATGGCCCTCGGAGTCGAGAAAGAATTTGTTGCCGAGAAAATCGTAAGGACCGCTGGAGGCGACGAAGATCGCCTGACCGCCGCTGGGCAGTTGGCTCTTGTAATCCTCAAAATTCAGCATGCCGATCAGGTTGCCGCCCACGGTGGGCAGGGTGAACAGTGCGGTTGCGAATTCGATATAGAGATGGTCGCCCTGGCCAAGCGGCACGTCCAGCTTGGCATCGGACGCGCCGGCCTGGGCGAGAGCCTCACGAACCTCGTCCGACATCACCCGCCGATGCACCACTGCACCCGCGGCGAGGAGCGAATCCCACGACGCGAGCTTGAAACTATCGGCATCGAGGGTCGGAGTTGCCGCGACGGTCCGCGCAGCACGTGGGCGCAGCACCAGCCCCGCAGTGGTTCGGACGGCGGCGCGCATGGCGCGTGCGCTGACGGTCGCACCGGCGACGAAATCCGGCGGCAGAGCGTTGTCGTCTCCACGCAACGGCCTGCCCGCTTCGCGCGCAAGAAAGGTATCGAGCTTGGTCTGGCGCACAGGGTCGTCGAAGACGTGGGGCTCGTTGTGGAAGACCACCTTGGCCCCGGTAATGCGGCCGCCGAGATCGACGCCGGCGATCACGTCGAAGGGCGTCGTCGAATAACCCCGCGGCTTGATGATATCGAGGGTGGAGAACACATAGGCGACGATTTTGTCGCCCTGGTAAACCGCGATCGCAGGCGGCGAGCCTTCTTCCGGCCCTAGTTTTTCGGCGCCTCCGGGATAGACCACCGCCATGACTTGGGGCGTGAGCCGTTCGCGCAACTTGCCCATTTCAGCCATGGCAGGCGAGACGATGGCGAGCGCCGCCAAGGCGATGCAGACGCCGCCGATTACCGATTTAATGAAGCCTTGGAAACGCATCGACCCGGCCCCCAGACAGAGAGGGTTCAACATTCGAATTCGTGCTCAGGATAGCGACCACCAGAAAATCAGGAAACCTTTGATTGAGCAAGGCTCGTTGCAATTCAAGCCGTGCGATGTTTCGTGCTGTGCTTTTTGGGACTTGGATTCCTGGTGGAACACGGGTGCAAAGATCGCAACCAAGGACGATCTTGGGCAGACGCCCTCGAGCATTCGCTTTCCATCCTCACCCCAAGGAGCCCGGCGTTGCCGCCCGCAGATACCGTGCGGAGGCGGAGGAGACGTAGCCCGGCTTCTTGCGAGATTGGCGGCCCCTCGGCAAATTCGGGGTTGACATTGCCCTCCAGCGCAATGGGGAGTTGGCCGCGACACTGATTGGCTGTTCGCGCTGGTAGCCGTTCCTCGGGCACGATTACCGGAGGTCCGGGCAATTCAGCCCCGTCCGATTGGACTTGCAGTCACGTGCCGCGCTGGGCAGCTCTTGCTGATCCAATCGATGATCGGTTGAATCTCCGCATCGGCAAAATACGGCACCCTCGGTGGTTCGGCATTTGGCGCGCATTCGTACGAGCTCACCGTTATCCTTGTGGGGGCGGAAATCCGGACTGCAATTCCGTGCGAGATGATCGGGCCTCTAAAACGTCATGCCCGCGAACGGCGCGGGCATGACCTTTGTGGCTAGTCGGTTTGCAGCAAGAGATATGACTATTCCTGCGTAACCAGTTCTCCGGCGCGCTGCACGACGATATTGACCCCGGATTGCATCAGAGGGGTGGCGCCCAATTTGAGGAGCACCTGAGCTACCTCCGCCCGGTATCTGCGCGGGATCTGAAGGCGGCGCGCCCCGGCCTCCTTGGTGAGGACGGAGAGCGAAATGCTCAAGGGCGTCTGCCCAAGCTTGTCCTTGGTCTCAAGCTTTGCGCCCTTGCTTACCAGGAATTCAATGACGTCAGTCAATCCCTGATAGGAGGCCGCGTGCACCGCCGTCCAGCCGAACTCTCCGACAGCATTCACATCGGCGCCGTGTTCCACCAAGTATCTCGCAGTGTCGACCGCCAACGCTCGTTCTTCGATCGATCGCGCGCGTTGCACGTCGGTGGCGGCCCCGGACGCCAGCATCAATGGCGTCGTGCCCATCGTGGTAGGAATGTTCGGGTCGGCACCGCCTGCCACCAACACCTTGATGGCTTCGAGATTATTGACTTCCGCGGCAAGTGCGAGCGGCGTCCCGCCTTCGAACTGAAGTTCGTCAAGGCCGCGCACGGTGGGCTTTTCCTGGTGAAGCCGGGCATTCGGATCTGCATGGTGCGCAAGCAGAACCTTGACGGTCGCCACCGCTCGGGCTCTTTGCGCCGGGTCCTCACCGTAGTCCGAATCGCGCACGGCGGCATGCAAAGCGGTGAAGCTGTTCTTATCCCGGTAGTTAGCATCGGCCCCCTTGTTGAGCAGAGCCTCGACAATATCCGCCTTGCCCATGGTGCTGGCGATAATCAAAGCGGTCCCGCCCCAGTCCGGGATCTGGAGATTCGGGTCCGCACCGGCGTCGAGCAGGGCACGGGCCGATTCCAGATCGCCCCGCGCGGCGAACATCAACGCGGTGGATCCGTTTTTCGAGACGGCGTTGACGTCGGCCTTATATTGCACCAATTCCTTGGTAACCGCGGAGTGGCCGCCCGCTATCGCCCACATCAAGGCGGTCTGCAAACCGTTCTTTTCCTTTGCGCTGGGATCCGCGCCACCCTCAAGAAGGGCGTGAACCGTCGCGACTCGGCCCTGCCGGGCTGCCAGCATCAACGGCGTTTCACCGGAGTTCAGCGCCGCCTTGGCATCGGCCCCTGCCGCCAGGAGCTTCTTAACCAGGGTTGGATCAGCATTGTCCGCGGCCGCATACAGCGCCGTTGCGCCGTATTCGTTAGCGGCCTTAGGATCTGCGCCCGCAGCCAAAAGAAGATCGACCATCGCCGCGTCATTGCGGGACGCCGCCCAGATCAGCGCAGCACCGCCTTGGGCGCTGATGACATCCGCCTTCGCGGCGCCGTTCAACATGGACTTGACAGCCGCTCCATCGCCTTGCTTGGCGGCATTCACCAGCGACTGATTACCGGTATCGGCAGCAAGCGCGGCGCCCACAACGAGCGGCATGCCCAGCACTCCCGCCAGAATCGCTTCCCTAATCCTCATCGTCGTTCTCCAACTTCGAGCGGTTTGCGTTGGTATCGAACCATCATGGCCGGGGCGGTCCCGGCCACCTTACTTTGACGCATCATCCCCCAATCGAAGTCGCCGGGTTCAAGCCCGGCGACAACGATGATGGACGGGCGAAGCCGAACCGTGCCCTCACAGCGTCTTTCGCTGTGAAGCATCCGCCGACTTCGGAGAGGCAGACGCCAAGTCGAGCTTGCCGGTGCTGTCGCCAAGCCGATCCACACCCGGAACACCTGCCTTATCCAGCAAGGTGACAAGCAGATTGGTCAGCGGCGTCCGCTGCGGGAACTTGTAGTGCTGGCCACCCTTGATCCCATTGATGCCGCCGGCAACCGCGAGGATCGGCAGATCGTCGTAGCGATGCAGATTGGCGTCGCTCAGGGCGGCTCCGTACATGACAATGGAGTGATCGAGCAACGAGCCGTCGCCGTCCGGCGTGCTACGCAGCTTGTCCAGATAATACGCCAGCATCCTCGTATGCAGGGTGTTGATCTGGATCACCTTGGCGATCTTGTCCTGCTCGCCGTGGTGATGCGTCTGCGAATGGTGGGAGTCGGTGAATCCGAGCTCGGGATACGAGCGCAGGCTCATCTCGTGGCCCATCTGGAACGTCATGACGCGCGTCATGTCGGTCTGGTAGGCGAGAACCATAAGGTCCGCCATGAGCTTGTAGTACTCCGAGAACACCGAGGGAACGCCGCCGGGGCCTTCCAGCTGCGGAATCTCGCGGTCCTTCTGCGCCTCGGCCCGCTGAATGCGCCGCTCCACGTCGCGCACCGCGTCCGTATACTGGTCGATCTTGCCGCGGTCCTTACCGCCGAGCTTTGCGCGCAGGCGTTTCACATCCTCGTTGACGGCGTCGAGGATGCTGCGGTCTTCCTGCCGGAGCGCTGCGAGCACTTTGGGATCGGTGGTGCCGGCGGCCCCGAACAGGCGCTCGAACAGGGCGCGTGGACGGTGCTCCATCGGGTTCGGCGTGGTTTCATCGCGCCACGAGATCGTATTGAAATAAGCGCAGCTATAGGCGGCCTCACAGGAGCCCACCACTTCCGACGACTCCAGCGCGATCTCAAGCGAGGCGAGCTGGGTCTCCTTGCCAAATTCCTCCGCCGCAATCTGGTCGGCGGATTTTCCGGCATGCAAGTCGGCGCCGGCCGTCATCTTCGCGTGAGTTCCCGTCAACCAGGCGGTGCAAGCGCGCGGATGATCGCCAGCGATTTCAAACCCGAGCCCCGCGGCCTGTTGTGAATCGAGCCCGCCGAACGTCAGCAAGCGGTCCTTGAACTCGGCGAGCGGCTGGATGATCGGGGGCAGTTCAGTCAGGGCGCCCGCTTCCTTCTGCGAAAACTCGTTCTGCAAGTTCATGATGCCGTTCGGGACTTGGAAGAACGCCATGCGGGTCGGCCGCGCCGCGCCAGTGGCAAAGGCCGGGGTCATGGCGTCAAGGAGGGGCAGCGCAAAGGCTGCACCTGTCCCGTATAGGAACGTACGACGGTCGATAGACTTACCGGTGACATACATTGCTTATGCTCCTCTCGATTGAATCATCTGGAACGGCTTGGTCTTGACGATACTGAGAATGATGGATGACCAGCGATAGTCGTCCGGGGCGGTTTCGCGCGCGATCTTGCGAATAATCGGGCGGTCGTACTCCTCGACGCCGCGACCCAGAGAATAGGTCAGGAGTCGCTCGATGAAGTTTTCCACGAACAGGTCACGCCTGCTCAGCAACACGTCCCGCAAGCCCACTGGCCCGTCGAACGTGGTGCCGTCTGGCAGAACTCCGGAGGGGTCGATCGGTTCGGTGCCCGAATCCCCACCCAATTCGCGCCATTTGCCAAGCCCGTCGAAGTTCTCCAGCGCAAAGCCGATCGGGTCCATAATCTTGTGGCAAACGGCGCACGAGGGAGAGGTCGCATGCTCTGTCATGCGTTGGCGCATGGACAGCTTCGTATGCGTCGCGTCCTCCTTCAAGAACGGAACATTGGCAGGCGGCGGGGGCGGCGGCGTGCCCAGGATCTGCTCCAGCACCCACTTCCCGCGGATCGTCGGCGCCGTGCGATTCGGGTACGCGGTCACCGCCATTATGCTGGCTTGTCCGAGCAGGCCCTGGCGCTTCGGGTCTTCCACGGTAATGCGGCGGAACTCGTTGCCGTAAATACCCTTGATCCCGTAATGCTCGGCCAAGCGCTGATTGACATAGGTGTAATTCGTCTTCAGCAGATCGACCACGCTACGATCATCGCGCAGCGAGCTTTCAAGCCACAGTTCGGTTTCCTTCTGCATCGCCTGGCGCAAATTCTCGTCCCATTCCGGGAAGGCCGCCGGATCCGGCTGCACCGCAGGCACGTTGCGCAAGAACAGCCATTGGCCGGCGAAGTTCTTCACCAAAGCCTGCGCACGCTCGTCCGCGAGCATGCGCCGGACCTGGCTCTCGAGGACGGAAGGCTTGGCGAGCTCTCCGCGCTCGGCAACGGCGAGCAGCTCGTCATCTGGAATGCTGCTCCACAGGAAGAAGGACAGGCGCGACGCCATCTCGATGTCGCTGACGGCGCGAACGCTCCCGGCAGGCGAATTCGCCGGATCGAGTTCCGTACGGAAAATGAAGTCGGGCGACACCAGGATCTTCTGCAACGCCAATCTCACGCCCGCCTCGAACCCGCCGGTCTCGGCGCCCTGCTTGTAGAGGGCGAGGAGCTGCGGCATGTCGTCCGCACTAACCGGCCGTCGATAGGCGCGGTGTGCGAGGCCGGTGAGAATCTTTTCCGCGCACGCCTGTTCCTCGGCGGCCGCCGTCGGGTGGCAAACAAAAATCTTGTCGCGGCTCGGTGTCACCCCCGGCCCTTGCACATTGTAGGGGCCGGCAACCGAAATGGCGCCCACGCCTTCGAAGTGGGACTGAATGTTGTCGAAGCGCTCCCTAAACTGAATGCCCTCCGGCAACACGGAATCTTTCTGGAACGCCGCAGCAATCGTGTGGGTACCTGCCTTTACCGGCATGCGGACCTTGAAACCCAACTCGGCCTCATGATTGACGCCCGTGTTTATGTCCGCCCTCCGACCCCGCGAGGCCCCAATGGTGAACTCCTTGACGCTTTGGTCGTCGACCCTCAGATCGAGCTTGCGCTCCCGTCCGGTGCCCAGAATCTCCTGGGCTCTGCCCCTTTGCAGGTCGACTTGAATCTCGTATTCGCCGTCGACCGGAAAGCGGTGCTCGACGGCGGTGCCGCCGCGCGAGCCGACCGGCAGGGAGTCGCTCATGCGATCGTTCTGCTTGAGCCCATGAGGGATCGTATAAGTCTGGTAGGACGGCGGCATCCTGGTGTCGCCCACAGCCTGCCGGCTGATCTTGCCCGCCGCCAAAAGATAGCGTTCCAGCAACCCCGGCGATACCGTCAGCACGTCGCCGATGTTGTCGAAGCCATAGCCGCTGTCATCGGGCGGCAGCAGTTCCGACACGTCGACGTCGAGCGCCAGCAAATCGCGAACCGCATTGCCGTATTCCGCCCGGTTGAGGCGATGAAGCGTGGGGCGTCCGGGAGTTGGCCTCACGTCCGCCACGCGATCGCGTTCACCCGTGATGGACTTGACGAGGGTCTGGAAGGTGGCCTCATCGGGCATCGGCGAGCCCGGAGGCGGCATCGTGTGGTTGCGCAGCTTGGTCAGAACCTTTTCCCAAACGGCGCCATTCTTGTCGAGGCTGGCGAGATCCAAAGCCTCGAGGTTCACTCCAGCACGTGCCTTGGGGCCCGTATGGCAGCTATCGCAATACGTTTTCCAGGCCGCCCAGACCGCATGTTCAGGGAAGGGGGCGCTCTGCGGGGTGTCCGCCGGGGCAGAACGTACCGTCGGGCTGGTAATCGCAAGCACGGCAACTGTGCCTACGAGGAACGCACCGATCGCAGCGAGTGCATGGGTTTGCTTCATTCTTCGCTCCCTCACAATGCAGGCGACTTATTTTTTCTGGATTATCGAATTTTTTTTGGCGTCACATACATTACACTAACATATTCACAACCGCAAGCTCAGGTACACACGCCGCACACCGCCGCTGCACCGCCACGGGGCCGATGTTTCAATCGGGTGAATCCGAAAGGTGCCCAAAGGCTTAATGATGAGCAAGGTAAGAGCGGCAAAAGCCTTGGGATCGGAACGATCAAAGATTCCGAAGAACGACGTGGCTGGCGCGGAAGCGATTTGCGAAGCGTCCCAGTCCAAACAGTTCGTGGCAGCAAGCCGGTCAATCTCTTCAGTTCCGGCGGTCACGTCCGGTTCGACCGGCAGCGGACGAACAGCTCTGGTGATTCGAGACAATTTGGTCGAAACGACCATTGCATTTGTGCGATGCACCCAAACGGATATCTCGGAGTGGGCCAATGCCCATGTCACGCGACCCAATTCGAACTCGCCACGACAACCACCAGCTAAACTCGCCATGATTTAATCGATTATCTCGTCGGCACGACTCAGCAGCCGCCGCGGTACTGTGATGTGCAGCGCCTTGGCGGTCCTATCGTTGATAACCAGCTCTAATCTCGTCGAAAGCGTGACCGGCGACTCGGCCGGTGCTGCCCCGTTGAGAATCCGACCCGCGTAAATGCCCGCCAGCCGATACATGTCATTGGTAAGGTCGGTGGGAACGCCGTAGCTCATCAAGCCCCCAAGCACGACAGCCCCGCGTGTGGCATAGATGGCAGGCAGCCCGCTCTGCGCCGCCAGCGCAACGATTTGTTCCCGCCGAGTATTCAGAAAAGCATCGGGACTGACGATCAGCAGACGAACGCGCTGCAGGGCCATATCGGTAAACGCCGTCTCGACCTCCGGCTCGGTAGCGGCATCGAAAACGACAAGCTCTCGCCCCTTGATCTTCGCAGCGGCCGTGAGGCTTCCCACATCGGTTTCGAAAGGCCCCGACAGGCGCGAGTTGCCGAGATAGCCGACCAAAGTTGCACCCGGCCTTAAATCGAGCAGCAATTCCAGACGCTTGGATGCGAGTTCCGTGGCGGCGGGGTTCACGCCCGTCAGGCTGGCTTGCGGCCTGCCGAGGCCGTTGACCAAACCAACTTGGATTGCATCCGATCCCATCGCAAATACAATCGGAACAGTCGAGGTCGCTGCCTTGGCGGCCAGTGCCGGCGTTGACGGTCCGATGACAATAATGACCGCCACCTGCCTTCGAAAAAGCTCCGTCGCCAGTTCTGGCAAGCGCTCGTACCGACCGCCCGCGTGTCGGTATTCGATGGCCACGTTTTGCCCCTCGACAAATCCGGTTTCTCGCAGACCCCTTCGAATCGCAGCGACCGGAACCTCATAAGGCCCTTCAAACGACACGCCGTTGAGCAGCCCGACCTGCGGCATCTTCGGTTGCTGCGCCCGCGCCGCGAGCGGCCGAGCCATCGCCGTGCTTCCAAGCCCAGCGATAAATTCGCGCCGTCGCATAGTCATCCCTCTTGCCGCTTCACGGGCACCCTATCCCGGTGAAGACTGATTGGAAACCGAGCCTTCCGTTCAGTTGGCCGGGACGTGTTTTCGACGCCAGCCCCTATCGGACAACCCGGCCGCATCCGGCACTGATGGAAATCGAAGGCACGGAATGAAGTGCGAGGCGGCGCGGCGCTCGTCCACGCGCGCCATTTACCGGGCGAGGTGCTCGAGGTCGTCCGCCGTGCAAGCGCCGGGTCGTCTGTCGGGGGTAACGTCAATTGTTCTGTATCGGCAGGAAAAGGGTACCGACGCCCGGCGATTTGTTTTCGTCGAAGAATACAGCGAACAGGATGCTGGCAGTCGGGGTCGTTGGCAAACCCGTCGCGCCGATGTTACCATGGCGAAGTAGGTTTGCGCATCGCCGCGCCTGCTTGTCTGGGAGGATTCCATGAAAAACATGAAAAAGATGTTGATCGCCTTTCTCGTGCTGCCACTCGCGCAGACCGCCGCTTTCGGCCCAGATCACGGGCGATGCTGCGGCCGGAAAAGCGTACTGGGACCGCGGGCGCGCCCAGAGCAACGGACTGCAAAGACTGCCACAACCTCAACGGTGAAGGCGGCTTCGGGCCGGATCTTGCCGGCCGCGGATTGAACGCGGCGCAGGTCCTGCGCGCCGTTCGCCAGCCGTGGGGCATTATGCCGGCCTTCGTCGAGAGCCAGGTCAGCGCGAAGGATGCCGCCGATATCGCCGCCTATTTCGCCACGTTGCCGAAGGTGGCGGAGCCGGACGGATGGAATGTCGAAGTTCCGCCAGGCGCGCCTCCCGGCCAAGCCACCATGATCAATATGGGCTGCGGCCAGTGTCACGGCGCGACCTTCAACGGCCCGCGCGCGAACCTGGGCTTGTCCGGCATGAACTTCGATTACTTCGCCAACCTCGTCTACAACCATACGACCGCGATGCCGCAGTATCGCAAGGAGATCGGAAATCCCGGCACCAACCTGGATATGGGAAATTTCAACAGAGCGCGCCTGACAATGGGGCAATTGCGGCAAATCTATTTCTGGGCGCGTGACGAAATCGGCGTGCGCGCGCCCATGGCGGGTCAGATCGCCAAGGGCGAAGCCGGTCCGAGCGGCGTGACCTATCCGGTGACCGTTACGAACAACGGCCTCCCGGGCAAAGGCGTCATCGCGGAAGGCTTGACGATCAACCTCGCTATACCCGCCCGATACCACCGTGGTCGCCGCGACCGGCACCGGTTATCAGGGCACCCACACCGACAACGAGACCAAGGCCACCGTGGCCACGTGGAAATTACCGCGTAGCGCGCCCAAGGATCAGGAGAAGCTCAGCATCACGCTCTCCAAGGCCGCAACTGCCGCCGCCAACCTCAAGGGCGATATCCACTGGACCAAGCCGTCGCCGAAGAACGGCCCGAGTGCGGACGTGGTCAATATCGCGCCCGCGCCCCTCTGATCGGGCCACCCGTCAGCCGCCGGCAGGCTGATAGCAGCCTGCCGCTCCTGAGGTTCCGCGGGTTTCGAACAACAGTAACGGTCGAGTGGGTCGAGCAGAGACATCGCAGCACCTGTGCGGTGTCGCCGCTCGACTTCTCCCGTTGAACCGCCTTCGTCACCGTTGTGGTCCGTAAATCGGCGAGGTCTTCGGGACCAGGCCGGCGTTTTCCCTCCCACGCTCCCCGCCTCCGGCGCTACAAACAGAGTTGGAGAGATCCTCCGTTACGCCGCGTATGGCGGACGAGGTCACAAGGCAGTCGGCTTCGACAGCTGGCCGTACCGCGGCGCGGCATGACGCGCGGGTCGCGGGGCTCGGCAGGGCGCCTGCGCGGCCACACGCATGCGCGCATTGCAGCCAGACCACACGCGAGCGATCGGCAAGGCGCGATCGGCCGCGTGCACCACTGCTCCCGAACCGGGCGCCCGCTTTGGTCCCATGACCCGCTTTGTCCGCATGAATGGTGCGGGTGTAGCTCATCTCGCCGGAGCCTCACCGCGGCTCAGCGCGGCGTCCCGCGGTTGTGAACGGAACCAAGAATAAGTAGAACGGAGCCAAGAATAAGCAGATTATCTGCTCTTGGACATCATTTGAATTGGGGAAAGGCTTTCGATCTATGAAAAGGTCGCTGTTGATCTTCCTCTTTGCGGCCCAATGTCTGTGGTCATCCGCGCTCGGCGTCAATGCGCCCGCGTCTCTCACTCAATCCGAGCCCAACGAATACAATGTCGGGCCGGGCGAATCCATCAAAACAGTCGGAATCATCGAGAACCTTTCGGATGATGAGCTGCTGGAGACCGTCCAGCGCCAGACATTCAGGTATTTTTGGCATTATGCACATCCGAACAGCGGCATGGCGAGGGAAAGGAGCGATACGGTCAAAGCAGATTTCTATTGGGATTATATCAATGAGGCTGACGGTAAACCAAATCTCAGCAAAGGGACGTTCGGCCCGGAGGCATGTGCGGTCGGAGGTACTGGATTCGGGATACTGGCTACTATTGTAGCGGTGGAAAGAAACTGGATCAGCCGTGAAGCAGCGTTGGACCGTTTGATTCAGATCGCGGAGTTTTTGGCCAAAGCCGACTCCTTTCATGGGATTTATCCCCATTTCATCAATGGCGATACGGGAAAGGCCATTGCGTTCGACAGGTTGGACGATGGCGCTGACGTGGTGGAAACCTCCTACCTGATGATGGGGTTACTTTCGGCGCGCGCCTATTTCAATGGAAACACCCTGAAGGAAAGGTATCTGGTCAAAACAATCAACGAGATGTGGGACGCCGCCGATTGGAATTGGCATACGCAGAACGACAGCAAGAAATTCTTGTGGCATTGGAGCCCGAGGAGCGGGTTTGACAAAGACTTCCCTGTGAAGGGTTGGAACGAGGCGCTGATTGCCTACATCATTTCGGCCTCTTCGAGCCGGCATCCAATTTCAAAGGAAGTCTACGAAAGAACCTGGGTGAATACCCGTAGCTGGAGGAACGGAAGATCATATTATGGGTACACCCTTCCGCTCGGAAACTGGCCCGGCGGCGGACCCTTGTTTTTTTCTCAATACACTTTCATGGCTGTCGATCCCAATGACCTGACGGATGATCGGGGCATCGATTATACCGAACAAACGAGGAATCACACGCTCATCAATCGGGCGTATAGTATTGATAACCCGAACAAGTACAAAGGGTACGGCGAGAAAGCATGGGGGTTGACGGCCGGAGACAGCATCAAGGGGTATTTCGCTCATTCGCCCGGGGAAGACAGAGGGGTCATACAGCCGACCGCGGCTTTGTCGTCGATGCCATATACGCCTGCGTTTTCAATGCAGGCTCTCCGCTATTTTTATGAGGAGAAAGGCGAAAAGCTATGGACCAAGTACGGTTTCGTAGACGGATTCAGCGAACAATTCGATTGGTATGCGAAGTCGCATCTGGCCATCGACCAGGGCCCGATCATCGTCATGATCGAAAACTATCGGACCGGATTGCTTTGGAAGCTGTTCATGAACATCCCGGAAATGCAGGACGGCATGAAAAAACTCGGCTTCAAGTCTCCCTATTTCGTGCAGAAGGTGGGCGCCCGGATGCCCGAGAAATAAATGACGAGGCGAAAAGCCGGGGTTGCCTGCGGCTCGATTGCGGGGACACAACGCCGCGACGACAACGCCGACCTGGGACAAGGGCAGAAGGCGTTCCGGGGCCGAACGCGCAGCGGTGCCGGCTTTCCCGACGCACTGCGGATCGGGTCATGAGCGCCGGATCGGCCGGGAGGCGGCCGTGTCCACATGACCTCCGATCGTCTCCGTCGCTTCGGGTTTCATTACGGGCCGTTCCGCGATAGGCTGACCGAAGCTGCGCGGAGGCCAGGAATGCGACGGCGCGAGTTCATTGCGGTGCTCGGGACCACAGCGTCGTGGGTGCTCTTGGCGATGATCGGCGGCTTCGCCTGGGTGCAATGGGGAGAGGCCGATCGGGCCAAGTCGGAGAGAGCAGCCGCGACCAGGAACCTGCAACATCAAAATATGGAATTCGCGCGTACGCAGCGCAACGAATCGCGATTCCTGGCCGATGTCGCCCGCCAACATCAAATGCAGGGGCGACGCCGGAACCGCGCTGCTGCTGGCACTGGAGGGCTTGCCTGCCGGCACCGACGGCAAGCTCCAGGTCGCCGGGCAATCGACGGTCGCAGTCGACGGTGGCACGGACGGCGTCGATCGGCCCTACGTGCCCGAATCGGAATTCCAACTCGACGCCGCCTGGCGGGCGTTGCGCGAGCGGCATATTCTCATCGGACATCAGTATGCCGTGAATGGCGCGGCATTCAGCCCCGACGGCAGACGCGTCGTCACCGCATCCACGGACAAGACCGTGCGGATCTGGGATGCGGAGACCGGCGAGCCGATCGGCATGCCGCTCACCGGTCATACCGATCGGGTGACGAGCGCGGCATTCAGCCCAGACGGCACGCGCATCGTCACGGCATCCGCCGACAGGACCGCGCGGTTGTGGGACGCGGAGACCGGCCGGGAGATCGAACAGTTCACGGGTCACACCGACCTTTTGAACAGCGCGGCATTCAGCCCGGACGGCACCCGCATCGTCACCGCGTCCAGGGATGAAACGGTGCGGTTGTGGGACGCGGCCACCGGCCGACCGATCGGCGCAGCGCTCGCGCGTTCGCTGGGCAACGTGCGGACCGCGGCGTTCAGCCCCGATGGCAAGCGCATTGTGACGGCCTCGAGCGACAAGACCGCGCGGCTGTGGGACGCCGAAACCGGCCAGCCTGTCGGCGAGCCGCTCATCGGCCATACCGATCGCCTGACCAGCGCCGCATTCAGCAGCGACGGCACGCGCATCATCACGGCGTCCTGGGATAAGACGACTCGCGTGTGGGATGCCGAGACCGGCCGGCCCCTGGGCGCGCCATTCAATTGCGAGGATCGCATCACGGGCGCGGCGTTCAGCCCCGACGGCACGCGCTTCATCACCGCGTCGATCGGCGGTACCGCCCGGATCTGGGACGCGACCACCGGCCGTCAAATCGGCGCGCCTCTCGTGGGCCATGTCGGCATCGTGAACAGCGCGGTGTTCAGCCCTGACGGCACCGGCGTCATCACTGCATCGGCGGACGGAACGGCGCGACTGTGGGATACCGCACCCCGCGAGCAAATCGGCACGCCGCTGTTCGGCCACGCGGGCGTCGTGAGCAGTGTGGCGTTCAGCCCCGACGGCAAGCGCATCGTGACCGCCTCGACCGACAAGACCGCGCGGCTGTGGGATGCGGCGACCGGCAAGCCGATCGGCGAGCCGCTCACGGGTCACGACGGCTTCGTGTCGAGCGCGGCGTTCAGCCCGGACGGCAAACGCATCGTGACCGCATCCAGCGACGCGACCGCACGGCTATGGGACGCGGACACCGGCCGCGAAATCGGCGTACTGTACGCGTACCGCTCGGCCCGTGTGAACAGCGCGGCATTCAGCCCCGATGGCAAGCTCATCGTCACCGCGGCGGACGACGCCATCGTGCAGCGTTGGGACGCCGAAACCGGCCGCCGTTTCGGCGACCCGCTCATCGGCCATACCGATCGCGTGACCAGTGCCGCATTCAGCCGCGATAGCACCCGCATCGTCACGGCGTCCCATGACAAAACGGCGCGGCTGTGGGATGCAGCCACCGGCGAGCCGATCGGCGCGCCGCTCACAGGCCATACGGATTATGTCGCCGGCGCGGCGTTCAGCCCCGATGGCAAACGCATTCTCACCGTCTCCGCGGACAAGACCGCGCGTTTGTGGGATGCCGAAACCGGCGAGCAAATCGGTCTGCCGCTGACCGGTCATGCCGGCGTCGTGAGCGGCGCGGCGTTCAGTTCCGACGGAAGCCGCATTGTCACCGCGTCTTGGGACAAGACCGTGCGGCTGTGGGACACCGATGCCCACGGTTCGATCGCCGCCATGGGCCATCCGGATCGCGTGATGAGCGTGGCATTCAGCCCCGACGGCCGTCGCGTCGTCACCGGATCCAGCGACGGGACCGTGCGGCTGTGGGACGTTTTTGCCGACACCCAGGAATTGATATCGGAGGCCAAGCTGGTCGCCCCGCGCTGTCTGACCACCGAGCAGCGCAAGGCGTCCTTTTTCCTTCCGGCCGAGCCGCCGGCCTGGTGCATCGAGATGGCGAAGTGGCCGTATCAAACCGCCGAATGGAAGGCATGGCTGTTCGACCAACGCGCCGGCAAAAATCCACCACTGCCGACTCTGCGATGACCGATACCGGTCGGCCGTGGCGAAGCCCGATGGCGCGACCTCGCATTGGACTTCGAAGCGCCTGAGCCGCTATATTTCGCCCCCCGATCCAATCAAGCGAATTATCCATGCTCCAAGCAAATACCGGGCGCCCGCCCCCGCCGGATCCACGCGCCCGGCTCATCGATCCCGTGTCGCCGCTCGCCGGGCGACGGTTCGTGTTCGCCGGCCTGGTGCTGGCGACCACGCTCCTGCTGATGGGCCTTGCGACCCATGCGCTCGCGGCCGACGGCCTCGACGCGCTCGACGTGGTGCTGCTCGCGCTGTTCCTGGTCACACTGCCATGGACGGTGATCGGCTTCTGGAACGCGGCGATCGGCTTCGTCATCATGCGCTTTGCCGGCAATCCCGCCGCGGTGGTCACGCCCGCTGCCGCCCGCATCCGTGGCGACGAGGCAATCACCACTTCGGTGGCATTGATGGCCTGCATTCGCAACGAACCGCCGGCGCGCGTGATCCGCAATCTCGCGCCGATGCTCGAAGGCCTCGCCGCCGCCGGTGTCGGCAACAGCTTCCATCTCTATGTGCTGAGCGACACCGGCGACACCGCAACGGCAGCCGCCGAGGCGGCGAGCTTTGCCGACCTCGCGGCGCAATGGCGCGGCCGCATCGCCGTCACCTATCGCCGCCGCGACGACAATGCCGGCTACAAGGCCGGCAACATCCGCGACTTCTGCGAGCGGTTCGGCGCCAAGCACGAATTCGCCGTCACCCTCGACGCCGACAGCTTCATGCCGGCCTCCGCCATCCTGCGGATGGTGCGCATCATGCAGGTGTCGCCCGAGATCGGATTGCTTCAAGGCCTCGTGGTCGGCATGCCCTCGACCAGCGCCTTTGCCCGCATCTTCCAGTTCGGGATGCGGCTCGGGATGAGTTCCTACACCCTTGGCGGCGCCTGGTGGCAGGGCGATTGCGGCCCCCATTGGGGGCACAATTCGGTGCTGCGGCTGGCCCCGTTCATGGCCCATTGCCACATTCCGATGCTGCCCAAGGACGGCTTTCTCGGCGGTGTGCTCGGCGGCCACGTGCTCAGCCACGACCAGATCGAAGCGGTGCTGATGCGCCGCGCCGGCTACGAGGTGCGGGTGCTCGTGGAGGAGCAACTCGGCTGGGAGGAGAACCCGCCGACGCTGCTCGAATTCATCCGCCGCGACATCCGCTGGTGCCAGGGCAACATGCAGTACTGGCATTTCCTGATGCTGCCCGGGCTCAAATTCGTCAGCCGTTACCAGCTCGCCTTTGCGATCCTGATGTTCCTGGGCTCGCCGGCCTGGATGCTGCTGCTGGTGCTCGGCACCTTCGGGGTCGCGCACGCCGCCCGCCCGTCGGACTTCGTCTCGCCCGGCAGTGGCCTTGCAGTGCTCATCCTCGTGCTGGTGACGTGGTTCGCGCCGAAGATCGCGACCGTGATCGACGTGCTGACCCGCCCCGCGGCGCGCAAGACGTTCGGCGGCGGCTGGCGGTTCCTGCTGAGTGTCGCCGCCGAATCCGTGTTTTTCGTCATGCTGTCGCCGATCATGTGGTTCGAGCACACGGTGTTTCTCGCAAACCTCGCCTTCGGCGGCCGGGTCGGCTGGGGCGGTCAGGCGCGCGACGACCATGCGGTGCCGTTGACCCTGGCGCTGCGCAAGCTGTGGCCGCAAACCCTGCTCGGATGGGGCTGCATCGTCACCCTGGCGCTGACCGCGCCAGCCGCCATTCCGGTGGCGCTGTTGATCGCCGGCGGCCTCGCCTTCGCGGTGCCGCTCTGCGTGCTCACCTCGGACCCGGCGATCGGAACCGCGCTGGTGCGCTTCGGGCTCGGAAGGCTGCCCGAGGAAACCGCGCCGTCGCCGCTCGACGCGCTGGCGCTGCCCGCACTGGAGCTGCTCGACCGCAACGCCGGCGCCGCAGACCGCCATGCTCGATCAGGTGAGGGCCGCGCGGGGCGTCATGCGCTCGCTCGCGCATCTATTACGGCGGCCCGCGCGCGGCGCGGCGCGCTCGATGCGGTCTACCGCGGCTATGTCGGGCGCGGCGACCTCGTGTTCGATATCGGCGGCCATGTCGGCGATCGCGTCGCCTCGTTTCGCCGGCTCGGCGCCCGGGTGGTGGTGGCGGAGCCGCAGCCGGCACTCGCGAAGACGCTGCGGCTGCTCTACGGCCGAGATCGCGACGTGATCGTCGAAGAGGCAGCGGTCGGGCGCTGCGCGGGCACCGCGTCACTGCGGCTCAATCTCGACAATCCGACGGTATCGACGGCTTCGGAGGCCTTCATCGCCGCCGCGCGCGGCGCGCCGGGCTGGGAGGGCCAGCAATGGACCCGGACCATCGAGGCGGCAATGACGACCCTCGATGCGCTGATCGCGCGCCACGGCAAGCCGCGTTTCGTCAAGATCGACGTCGAAGGCTACGAGGCGGAGGCGCTCGCCGGCCTCTCCGCGCCGGTTGCGGCGCTGTCGTTCGAATTCACCACCATCCAGCGCGACGTCGCCGCGGCCTGCATCGAGCGCTGCGCGGCGATCGGCTATCGCAGCTTTCGCGCTTCGCTGGGCGAAAGCCTCACCTTCGTCCATGACCGCAAGCTGACGGCGCCCGAAATCGGGGCCTGGCTCGCGGCGCTGCCGGTGGAAGCCAATTCCGGGGATGTCTATGCGACGCTGGATTGATCGCGCGGCATGGCTCGCGCTGCTCGCGACGGCGACGACGGCCGCGCTCGCGATCGCCACGCGCGCGGCGCCGATCGCAGTCGAAGTGGTCAATGCCAGCGAGCCGACGCTGTGTGCGGAAAAGGATAACGTCTATCTGCAGCTTCGCTCCGCCGAAGTCCGCCAATTCACGGTCGTGGCGGAGCACCCCGCCTATGCCGGAACCATCGTCGCCGACCGCTCGGCGCCGGACTTCCGCAATTGCGACATGGCGAGCGACCCCACCTTCAAGGCCGAGCCGCGCCGGGTGACCCTCTACGAGACCGGCGATCTGCAGCTCATCGGCTACACCTTCTCCTCGTTCTGGCGTCCCAATGCGGTGCCGGTGCGGGTCGGCGACCGCGTCGAGAGCGGGCTGCACCTGCTGCAGCTCTTCACCAAGTACCGGCAGCGCACCGAGGAGGTGCTGGTGGTCTATCCCGCGGACGGCTATTGGCGCGCGCGGCCGCTGCCGCCGCCCCATCTCGGCTACAGCGCCTACGGCTCATCGTTCCTGGTCGGCCCGGTCGAGACCGCGGGGCGGCCCTTCGTCGACATCAAGGAGATCGTGTTCGATCCCGCTACCCTCACCTTCCGCCTCGGTTTCGCCCGTGGCGGTGGCGCCAGCCTCCATGTCGGCGGCGTCGACGAGGAGCGGATCACGATCGAGATCAAACTCGACATGGCCGTGGAAGCGAGCCGGCCGTTCGCCGCGCTGCGCTCGATGTTCGTCACCGAGACCAATGCCGATGTCGCCCGGGCCGGTTGGCGCTCCCCGGGCAGCCAAGCCTATGAAGGCGTTCCGGTGATGGATTTCCGCCGCGCCGACGCCCTCGAGTTCTGGGCCGGCCGCCGCCTGCCCTCGCGCCACAACATGAGCGCGCCCGACATGATCTTCAGGGATTTCAGCGGAGCGCCGTAACAGCGGAGCACCATGCGCGATCCGCCGCCGGCCGGATCGCCGACAGCTTGGAAGAAGCCGGCGGGGCGCACGGCCACGACCGGACCATCGGGGGCTAGCTTGCCCCCACAGGGTGACGACGCCCCGGCTCGCCGTTTAGGTCGTGAAGAATTTGAGCAAGTGCTCGATGACCTGATCGGGCGCTTCCTCTTGCAGGTAGTGGCCGGTCGGGAGCGGTTGGGCATCGACGAGGTTGCTCGCGAACTTGCGCCACACCGTGGGATATTCCTGCGTCGGCGGCGCTCCCCGCGTTCCCCACAATACCAGGAGCGGCATCCCGATCTGGCGGTCCTTGTCGGCCGTATCCATCTCGAAATCGATCGTGGCGAATGCCCGATAGTCGCGGCACGAACCGGTGATCGTCTTCTTGGTGAAGCAGCGAATGTATTCGTCGAGCACGGCCTTGGGAGGGTTCCTGGCATTGCTGCCGCTGCCTTTCAGGAACCATTCGGCCGGAACGGCGTTCATCATGGTTTCGGGAAACGGCTCCGGTTGCGCCATGAACGTCCAGTGCCAGGCGCCGATAGCCCGGTTCTTGTTCACGGTGGTCCACATGTAATAATTCGGCAGCATGTCCAGGAGGCAGAGCTTCATGACCCGATCCGGCTGATCGAGGCACATGCGATGGCTCAGGCGGGCGCCACGATCGTGGCCGACGAGGAAAAAGCGCTGGTAACCGAGATTCTCCATGACCTCGATCATGTCCTCGGCCATGACGCGGAAGCTGTAATTGACGAGATTGGGGCCCGGCTCGGGCAGCGACGAGTCGCCGTAGCCGCGCAGATCCGCGAGGACGACGTGATAGCGCTCCGCAAGCCGCGCCGCGACCGCGTACCACAGCACGTGATTGTTCGGATAGCCGTGCAGGAGCAGCAGGGGCGGCCCGGAACCGCCATGGCGCACGCGGATGATGGCGCCCTTCGTGCGCATGTCGAGATGCTTGAATCCCGGGAACAGGGCCGCGACTTCGGCACTGCCCCAACGCGCCGGATCGCGGGCATAATCGGCAGACGTCGCTTCGGCGACCACGGCGGTCGGATCCGCCAAAGCCGGCGTGGCGACGCTCACCGCCGCGCCTGCGGCCAACGCCTGGACCAAACCGCGGCGGCTCAAGCGTGCGTCCAAGCCTGCCTCAATGTGTTCGGATTGAAGATGCGTGGTCATTTCAGCCTCCCTGGTTTCGACAAAGCGACGGCGGGGATTAGGGTGCAACCGTTCTAATTATACCAGCGTTGCTCGCCAATGCAGCTCCTATCAAACAGCCTGCCATTCGTGCTCGCGCCCCCCGCAGGCCGCTCACCTCGCTGGCGGCGGCGCTCATAAGGACCGCATCCAGGCGGGCTAGAATTCCATGAGGTCCTTCGCAACCAGGACCTGACCGGAGTAAACCTTCTTCACCAGCGTAACATACAGTCCGTAATCGTCGTTGGGGCTCGGCTGAAGGTGCGTCAACACGACGGTTTTGACACCGGCGCCCGCTGCAATCTTCCCGACCTCCGCAGGTGTGAGGTGCTCCTCGACATGATGCCGAATCGAACTCTCCTGCTGTTCGGGGGTGAACAACTCCCAGCGACCATCCTTGATCAGCGAGTCCCTGAACTCATCCACGGGAGACGTAACTTCCGAGACCAGCAGGTCCGCGCCTTTAGCCAGTTCTGTGACGGCATCGCTGGGTCCGGTGTCTCCGGTGAAAACCACCGAACGTCCGGGCGTATCGAATCGATAGGAGTACGACTTATATTTCCCGTAACCGGGGCTTCCAGGCTTGAAATGAAAATGACTGTTCTCGACGGCCGTCACTTTCACGTTGGCGTCCTGGAAGATCACTCCAACTCCGGTATCGTGACCACCAAACATCCCGTTTATGGGGGTAGTGCTGGTGCCATCGCTTATTCTGATTTCCGAACTGACCATGAGAAACTGCATGACGCCGTGGATGCTCGCTTCGGTGCCGGGCGGACCGTAAATGTTGACCGGCTTCAAGCGTTTTGAATCATACATGATGCCCATCAAAGCGGCCAATCCGCCGGTATGGTCGCTGTGCGGATGCGTAATGAAAATATCTCCGATATTCCGGAAGTTCGTTCCAAGCCGCGTCAGACGGCGCGTGACCCCGTCACCCGCATCTATGAGATATTGGGAACCATTCACGATCAGCAAGTTCGATGCCTGCGCCCGGCCAACGATAGGTGTCGGGCCGGAGCGCGTGCCCAAGGTGATGACGCGGGTGCCTTGTTTCGACGGTGATGCGCCTTGGTTCGGTTGCGCCTGGCTCGAGCCTGCCAGTGAGACGATGCTGACGGCTACGATACTTGCAATCAGCAGTGACCATAGTCCGCGCATGTTCGCCTCCGTAAGCTCTGCAAGGCACCAAACGTAAGCTGATATTCAGTTCATATCACGCCACGAAGGCCGGGTCTGCGACCGATTCGCGTTCAAACCAGCCGCCCGCCGGCGGTGACCGGCGCAGTGATCGGACGGCCTTTCTGCTCCCTCTCCCGCTTGCGGGGGAGGGGACGAAAAAACTGAATCGATTGTTGGCGGACAAATCCTAAGCCGTGCCGCCGGACGGCAGGCACTCGGAATTGCTCAGCCTTCGACGGCCGGGCAAAGGCTCAAGGCATGCCCCTCGAGATTCGTCTCGATCGCCAGGCACGGCGACGCGCCGAGCTTCAAACCGAAATGCGCCAGCAAGACATTGAGCTTATCGGCATCGAAAGTGTCGACGTTGAGAACGAACTTCGGCCGCCCCGGTTCGCGCATGAGGTGCGCTACCTTTTCGGCGAGCAGATTGTGCTGGGACATTTCGAGGTAGTTGTTCTCGATCCCCACATACTGCGCCCTCGGCTCCGCGTAAGGGATGAAGAATGCGACCGGATCCCAAGTGGCAATCAGCACGACGCTGTCTGGCGGGAGCGGCGGCACGCGCACATCGACATAGCGATCTCCGTAACGGCCGCGACCCGGGCCATGGCCCACCTTTCCCCAGTCGAGATAGACGGTCGTGGGCCCGGCGAGCAGAAGCACCGCGAGCGCCCCGCCGATCCGCAAACGGCGATCGTCGAAGAGCCAGAGCAGTGCACCCACCGTGACAATGCCGGTGAGCATTTCGAGCGGCACCGCGTATCTGTAGTAGGCGAAGCCGAGCGCCCAGGTGACATATGACGGGATCAGAAACGCGTATACGACGGCGAGGCCATGCGTTTGCCCGGATGCGCGGCCCCGCCGTCCGCCGAAGCGGCGCACCGCAAAGGCCAGCATCCCGGCAAACATCGCCACATAGGCAATGGCCGCACGCCAGTCCCGCAATGGCGGTTCCGCGACGATATAGGTGTCCAGCGTCGTCCAGGTAAACGGAAAAATGATGAAGTGCCACAGATTTTGCGGCTGGAAACGCGCGTCGCGAATGGCCTCCAATTCCCACCAGGGCGAATGAAAAATCTGGTTGAGATACGGAAAGGTCGGATTGCCGAAGTCGAGCCAGAGGACCAGCATGTGGTGGCCGGCGACGACCAGGACGGCGAGCGCTGCCGCGGCCGTATAGGCGAGGAGGCCGCCGACGGTGCGGCGCATGACGGCGACCATCACGGCGGCTACGGCCAAGCCCGGAACGTAGAAGGCGGACGTATATTTGAGTCCGACGCCGATGCCGCCCAATAAACCCGCCCACGTAAAAACGCGCCAATTCCGCGGCGCGCCGGAGGCCGCCGGCGCGGCGCTCGGTTCGGCGGCCTTGAGAAGACCAAGCAGCGAGCCGAGCACGAACAGCGAACTGGTGAGATCGTTGGTCGCGGTTCCGGTGAGGCTTACGAATCCGGCCCCGGTGACGCCCATCAGCCAGGCGGCCGCTTGAAGCATGTGCCGCTCGCGCGGCTCCGGCGGACGCAGGACGACGCAGGCGATCGCCAGCGTGAAGGCCGCGTTGAGGCCGTGCAGCGTCCCCATGATGAAGGCGACGAGGCGCGGCATCTCATTGAGCGGCGATGAGATCAACCCGTAAAACAGGAAGTCCGCGGTCGGATTGAGAAAGCCCTGCTCTTGCGCAGGACCGACATCGTAAAGGTAGCGGCCGTGAAGATAGGCCCAGGGATTGTAGAGATGGTAGTAGCGCAGGTCCCAATAATTATCAGGCCCGAGGAGGACCGATAAAAGCCCAGTGCCCACACATACCGCCACCAGGAGCAGTCGAAACGGCCACGCGCTGACCGCAGCACCCGCCGGGAATGTACTTATCGGCGCGCCGATTGCGGATTGTCGGTCGGTCATGCTGGAGGCGTTTCAGTTGGTCGTTCAGCCGGAGATCATGCGCATGAGAACGCCGTCCCGGCGCGTGTAGTGATGATAGAGGGCGGCTGCGATATGCACCGTCACCAGGCAGCCGATGGCCAAAGCTATCCACCGGTGCACGACCACGAGCCGATCCGACAACAGGCGGTTCTCGCCGATGATCGCCGGCAGATCGAATAATCCGAATACGATGACCGGCGCCGGGTAGGCGGAGGAGGCTGCCCAGCCGACGAACGGCTGTATCATCAGCAGCGCATACAGCGTCCAATGGGTGGCGTGCGCAGCGTACCGCTGCGCCGGTGGGACTTCGTCGGGCAACGGCAACGGCCGGTGGGTGAGGCGATAGCCGAACCGCACCAGGATGACAGGGATAATCAGGGCTCCGATGGAGCGGTGCAGATTATAGAGTTGGTCCTGCCAAGGTCCGCCCCACTTGTTCGCAATGACGACGCCGAGAGGGAGCAAGGTCAGGACCAGTGCCGCCGTGATCCAATGCAGCGTACGCGCCGCCACGCTGTAAGCAGCGATCCCCCCGGTATCGCGACCGCTGCTGATGCCATGAACCATCATGTCGTTCCGCAGTTGCACGTGGCCATCAAAGCGCGCGGGATTATGACCCACGCGGCGATAGCCCTTTCTCCATACGCTGGCAAGGGGTTCATCCACCAGCACCCACCCATCTGCCGCGCGTCGATGTGACGATTGCGCCGCAGAGACCAACCTCCCCTGTTGTCGCGCGCCCATGTGTTTGGCGTCGATGTGATCGGCGAGGAGGCCGCGCAGCGGATCGACGCGGGTGCCGGCGCAGTTCCGGGTAGCTTCCGGGCGATCGTGCGACGTACCGCCGTTCAGAAATCCGGCTTGTCCGCCCGCGGCATCGCGCCGGCCCTTCCCGCAATGGCCACTTCCCGCGTGTTCTCGGCGCAGACAACCTCCCGCCATGCTTCGGCGGCGCGCCGATAGGTTATGGTGGCCGATCCAGGGCATCGTGAAGACGCCTTCATCCTCGACCGTGAATTGGAGTTGCAAGAGCTTGCCCCGATAGGCGTAGTCCGGTGCCGCGCCTGCATCGGCGCCCAGAGGGGGGCGACGATTCTCCTTCGCGTCGCGTTCCAATCCTTCTTTGCCGACGTCGTAATCGAGCAGCCGGTAGCGTTCCACGACGTGCAGGGCCTGGGTGTAGGGCGTGCCGTAAAAGTCGACCATGGGGAACGGCCCGATTTTGACCCCGACGGTGTCGATCACCAGCGTGTCGCCTTCGTAGCGGCCCACGGAATCCCCATACCAGGATGGCGTCACCTGCGCCGGATGAGGCTGGTTCATCCGCACACGGCGCGCTTGATGATCGTTGGGATAGAGGAACGTGATCTTGTCCGGCTGCTGGAGCATCTGCATCGCCACGCCGTTGAAAATGTAGGGAACGGGTTCGGGCCAACACTGGATGGTCGGGGTCGGAGAGCCGGCGCCGCTCAACTCCATTTCGCCGTGCTTCTTCACGATTTCCGCCGCCTGGGGTTTCAAGATCGGATTGGTGTAATCGCCGATCAGCCGGGCCGGGTTGCTCACCAGGATGGAGTTCGTCGGCGGCAATGTCCGGCCGTCGACGTCGGCGCCTTGCGGCCGGCGCGACGTGTTGACCACCGGGCCGGGGCCCGATGCCGGCGGTTCGAAGCCGGGAAAGGAGGGATGGGACCATACCCCGGAGAAATCCGGGATCGCAGCCGGCCCGGCCGCAGATCCCGCGGTTTGCCCGAAGACAGGTGTCGCCGCCGCAACCGCGAATATCACCAGTGAACCGAAATCCCGCCGCCTGTGCATGACAACGTCCCTTCCATGGTTCGTCCGTGAGGTTAGCCCGTCATTGTCCCCGTCGCGCGGATTTTGTTCCGGTTTGAGATGGGAGTCACGCGGCATTGAGGCCGACGGCCCGCACGAAGGTATCGAGATCGTTCGTCGCGGGTCTGCGCCGGAAGCTGCGTCAATTGCCCCTGACCGAAGCGATGATTGTAAATTCGTCTCGCCGCCTGTCCCACAGTATCTTTCAGGCTTGCCCGGATTCTTGACATGAAAGGGATGCCCGGTCTAGGCATGCGCCACCCCCGCAACCGGGGGGCACGGTAGGAATGCGCCATGAATTGGCGAGAGGAATTCGAGAAATCCGAAATTTCGCTGGACCGGCTCGGGTATCGGTGGACTGTTTTTGGCCCGATCGCGGTGCTGTCCGTTCTCATGAGCGGGATAGCCACCGGATTTGCATCCATAGCCCAATACGGCTGGGGCGCAATCGTCTTTGCCGGCGTTGGGGCTGCTTGCGTGATGATGTTTGCCGCCAGCGCATTGATGGTTTCCTGGCGTTATTTTGACCCTCTTCCAAATCAGCCGGCGACACCCGGTGAAGGCCAGGAAGTGTCGACGCAGGATATGTCGACCCGTCTCGCCGAAGCCGAGCGCGGCATCGCGGAGAACAAAGCCGCTCTGGAGGAGGTTCGAACCAAAGCGGCGATGCTGACAAGGTCGCTCCGCGCCGGGGATGCTCGATCCACAATCAAGGAAGCCGATCAAGTCGTCATGTCTATTCACAAAAAGCTTCTGGAAGAAGCTTATCCCGATGAAGCCACTTGGGCTGACGATTACGCTGCGTGGGAAAAGGCCATGAGCCGAATCGACAGCCTGATGTCGCAGTGGACGCAACAACACCATGAGCCATTTCTCGATATTCGCTCGAAAGAGCTCGAGGCCGGCGCGCCGCCTCCGCAACACATTAAATCGGATATCAATGCAATACGGTATAAGACTGCGCGGCTGGCCCAATCAAGATATGCCGACAGGCGTGAGGGTCTATTCGGTTATTTTGCCGCCATAATCGGAGATGTTTGATGAATACCACAGTGGGACGCGTACCACAGCGGGACGCGGTTTTTTGAAATAACGGCGCACTTCGCTGGCCGCCGTCACGCAACGGAATAGTGCAAGTCATCGGTGCAAGTTGATGATCGACATCGCCAGCGGCCATCCCGCCATCGACCGCTACCTCGCCGGCAGCTACGAGCAGGTTCGCGGCATGTCCTCACGCTTCGCAGCCGCCATTTGCGGATACCTGATCGAACGCCAGACGGCACTCGGCATCGGCGGCGATGTGGTCGAAATCGGCACCTTCGAGGGCCGCTTCTTCATCGCAATGGCACTTGGCCTTGCGCCGGGCGAAAAGGCGATCGGCATCGACCGCTTTGATTGGCCCGACGCCGGCATCGAAGGCCGCTTCCTCGCCAATTGCGCCGCTCATGGCCTTTCGCCGGACCGCTATGTGTGCTGGAAGGCGGACAGCCGCGAAATCGCTGCGGCCAACCTGCATGCGCGCCTCGGCGCCCGACCGGCGCGCTTCGTTCACGTCGACGGCCACCACTCCCGCGAATGCCTGGCCAACGATCTCGAACTGATCCATGGCGCGTTGCACCGCGATGGCCTCATCTGCCTCGACGACATGCTGCACCCCGGCTATCCCTTGGTGGTCACGACGGTGTTCGACTATCTCGCCCGCCATCCCGAGATGCGCCTGCTCGCCGTCATCGACCGCGAAGATATCGTGGCCGCGCCCAAATTCCTGATCTGCCGCGGCGATGCAGTCCGCCATTACGAGCAGGACCTGTTGCGCACATTTTCGCGGTTCCACTTCACCCTCAACGCCGACATGGAGAGCTATTTCGCGCTGGTGCTGACGCCGCGGCCGCGGCTCGCCGAGGTCGGGTGAACGGTCGCGTTCGCACGCGCCGCGGCCTCGCTGCGCGCGGCCCGCTTCAGTCTCGTGATCACGCCCGCGCGACGAAGCTGTCCACCACCTTCTTCTCGCCGGAGTGGTCGAAGTCGATGGTGAGCTTGTTGCCCTCCACGTGGCGCACATTGCCGTTGCCGAATTTCTGATGGAAGACGCGGTCGCCGACCGCAAACGCCGAGACCGCGCCGGTCGATTTCGCCACCAGCTCGCCCTCGATGGTGATCGGACCGCGCGCGCGGCGGGGCGGGACCGGCAGCGGGCGAGGCCCTTGCCCCCTTTGAGGCGCCGGCGTCGCGGAAGCCCCCGCCCCCACCCGAACCGAAGGTTCCGCCGGACCCGAAATCACCGCCGCGGCTGCGGGCGCGCTGCCAGCCGGGCGTGCCGTAACTCGATCCGAACGTCTCGGTCTGGTCGAAGCGCGAGCCGCCGACATTGCCGTAGCCGGGAAAGCCGCCGAAGCCCTTGGACTCCGCGACCTCGATATGGGGTTCCGGCAATTCGTCGACGAAGCGCGACGGAAGGGTCGCGGACCAGCTCCCGCGCATGCGGCGGTTGGAGACGAAATATATTTTCGCGCGCTTCCTCGCCCGCGTCATGCCGACATGGGCGAGGCGGCGCTCTTCCTCGAGCCCGGCGCGGCCTTCCTCGTCGAGCGAGCGCTGGTGCGGCAGCAGGCCTTCCTCCCAGCCGGGCAGGAACACGGTGTCGAATTCGAGGCCCTTGGCCGAATGCAGGGTCATGATCGAAACCGCGTCGGTGTCGCCGCCGCGGTCGGTGTCCATCACCAGCGAGATGTGCTCGAGAAAGCCCTGCAGGTTCTCGAACTCCTCCATGGAGCGGACCAGCTCCTTGAGGTTTTCGAGCCGGCCGGCGGCGTCGGCGGAACGGTCCTTCTGCCACATCTCGGTATAGCCGGATTCGTCGAGCACGATCTCGGCGAGCTCGGTGTGGGGGAGCGCATCGCGCTGCAATCGCCAGCGGTCGAAGGCCGCGAGGAGGTCGCGCAGCGCCTGGCGCGGCTTGGCTTTGATTTCATCGGTCGCGATCGCGGCGCGGGTCGCCGCCATCAGCGGCTCGCGGCGGGCGCGGGCGTGATCGTGCAGCAGCTTGATGGTGGCGTCGCCGAGCCCGCGCTTGGGGACATTGACGATGCGCTCGAAGGCGAGGTCGTCGGCCTCCGAATTGATGCAGCGCAGATAGGCGAGCGCATCGCGGATTTCGGCGCGCTCGTAGAAGCGCGGGCCGCCGATCACGCGATAAGGCAGGCCGAGGGTGACGAAGCGGTCCTCGAACTCGCGCATCTGGAACGACGCCCGCACCAGGATCGCGATCTCGTCGAGGGAGTGGCCGCGGCGCCGCAGCGCCTCGATCTCCTCGCCGATGACGCGGGCTTCCTCCTCGGAGTCCCAGGCGGCGGTGACCAGCACTTTTTCGCCGAGCTCACCCTCCGAGCGCAGCGTCTTGCCTAACCGGCCTTCATTGTGGGTGATGAGATGGGAGGCGGCGGCGAGGATGTGGCCGGTGGAGCGGTAATTGCGCTCCAGCCGGATCACCTTGGCGCCGGGAAAGTCCTTCTCGAAGCGCAGGATGTTGTCCACCTCGGCGCCGCGCCAGCCATAGATCGACTGGTCGTCGTCGCCGACGCAGCAGATGTTCTTCGGCGCGTTCGCGGGCGCGCGCCCGCCCGCCGCCGGAGCGGAGACGCCGGACGCGCTCTCCAGCAGCAACGGGGCGGCGCCGCCGCTCTGCCCAAGCAGGCGCAGCCACAGATACTGGGCGACGTTGGTGTCCTGGTATTCGTCGACCATGATGAACTTGAAGCGCATCTGGTATTGCCGCAGCACCTCGGTGTGGGCGCGGAACAGCCTGATGTTCTCCAACAGCAGGTCGCCGAAATCGACCGCGTTGAGGGTCTTCAGGCGCTCCTGATAGGCGGCATAGAGCTTGAGCCCCTTGCCGTTGGCGAAGGCGGCGCCTTCGCCGGGCTTGACCTGCTCCGGCGTGAGGCCGCGGTTCTTCCAGCCGTCGATCATGCCGGCGAGGACGCGGGCCGGCCAGCGCTTCTCGTCGATGTCCTCGGCCTGGAGGAGCTGCTTGAGCAGCCGGATCTGGTCGTCGACGTCGAGGATGGTGAAATTGGGCTTGAGGCCGACAAGCTCGGCGTGACGGCGCAGAATCTTCACCCCGATCGCGTGGAACGTGCCGAGCCACGGCATGCCCTCCACCGCCTCGCCGACCATCTGGCCGACCCGCAGCTTCATCTCCCGCGCCGCCTTGTTGGTGAAGGTCACCGCGAGGATTTCCGAGGGCCGGGCGCGGCCGAGGCGCAGGATATGGACGATCCTCGTGGTGAGCACGCGAGTCTTGCCGGTGCCGGCCCCCGCCAGCACCAGAACCGGCCCGTCGAGCGTCACCACCGCTTCGCGCTGCTCCGGATTGAGCCCTTCGAGATAGGGCGCGCCGGCCGCCGCGCGGGCACGCGCCGCGATCCCGCCTGGAGCGGGCGCCGGCGGCATCAACGGATCGGCCGGGTGTTTGAGCGGGTCAGCCAATCAGGGCCTTTTCATGATTCGAGGACAGATGATTCTCCTGGTGAGAAAATGGCACCTGCCGGAGCATTTTGCGAGGGCGCGCTCTTCTCCCTCCCCGATTTCGGGGAGGGCCGGGGTGGGTCTTCCACCTCCCCGAAGTCGCCCGAAGTCGGGGAGGGAACACAGGGCCTACGACCGCGCGGCCACGCCTATGCGCCGGCCGGCGGCTTCCGGGACCGGAAGGCCCGCATGGGACGCTTCATCTCGGCAAGCCGGGCGGCGACCTGCGGAGCGCGTTCCCGCCGGCAGTGGTAAAGTAATTATCGACTTGATCGTGGCATTGATGCCATTCCACTTTGCAGGCCGGACGGGAATTTCTCCATGCCTGATCCTGTTGAAGTCAATCGACAAAACTGGGACGAGCGCGCCACAATTCACTCGCGCGACGCCACCGGCTTCTACCGGCTCGAGCCCTTTCGGGCGGGCGAGGATTCCCTGAACGCGATCGAGGCTGCCGAAATTGGCGATGTTTCCGAAAAGCGCGTACTTCACCTGCAATGCCATATTGGGAAAGACACGCTGAGCCTTGTCCGACGCGGCGCGCTCGCGACCGGACTCGACTTCTCCGGCGCGGCCATCGACGTTGCGCGACGCCTTTCCGACGAGACCGGGCTGAGAGCTGACTTCGTTCGAGGCCGAGTGGACGAGGCCCCACATTTGACGCCGGGGCCGTTCGACCTGGTCTTCACGACGTGGGGAACAATCTGCTGGCTGCCGGACATGAGAATCTGGGCCAACGCCATTGCATCCGTCCTTGCACCGGGCGGCGAACTCTACTTCGCGGATGCCCATCCCGCTTTCAACGTGTTGGAGGAGATCGACAACAAGCTCGTCCCATTCTTCGACTTCCAAACGCCGACCGGCCGGCCGTTGGAGTTCGTCAGTGCGACGACCTACACCGGTGACCCGACCGTCATGACGCATCAATCGACCCGGGAGTGGATTCATTCACTTTCCACGGTCTTCACCGCGCTGATCGACGCCGGCATGACGATAACGATGTTTCGCGAACATGAGGTTCTGCCTTGGCAGGGCGTACCGAGCTTGGTGCCGGCGCCCGGCGGACTGTGGCGCCTGCCCGAAGAACACGTTCGCATCCCTTTGTCCTATTCGATCAGGGCGCGCAAAAGCGCTTAGGCCTGCGATGTTGATGAGCGAGCGTGAGGTCGGCAAAAGGCGCGCTCTTCGCGCGCGGCGCCCACACGGACGACGCATCCACCGGCCAAATAGTCTGTCGGGCAAGTGCCCCGTTCGCCCTACGCCCGCGTGGGCATGCCGATGCGGCGGCCGGCCGCTTCCGGGACCGGGAGGCGGGAATGGGACGCCTTCATCTCGGCGAGGCGGCCGGCGACCTGCGACGGGAAGGCGGCCGTCTTCTTGGCCTGCATGTCCACATGAAGCGACAGGTTCTCCGAGGTGGCGGACACCCAGCCTTCCTCGGCATGGAACAATTGCTCGAAATAATGCAGGCGCTTGGCGTCGTATTCGAGGAGCTGGAAGGTGACCCGGACGGGGTCGCCGACATGCAGCTCGCGCAGATAGCGGACATGGACCTCGGCGGTGTAGACCGAATGGGCGCGGCTCGCCACGTAATCGGCGCCGACCCCGATCAGCTCATAGGTCTCGTCCACCGCGCGATCGAACAATACGTTATAATAGGCCATGTTGAGATGGCCGTTATAGTCGATCCAATGCGGCTCGATTCGCATCACCGAGGATACGAACGGCGCGAAGAACAACGGTGCGCAATCGAAACGCTCTAGCATCACAACACACCCGGCTGACATACATTATGCCAAGAATTTCGAACCTGTCTCGCCAAATCGACATCGCCGGAGGCGGCAGGGAATGCTTTTTTTCCGCGCCCATCGGCGCCATCGCCCGCGCGGCGCGGACCGGCCGATGACGGCGCCGGCGCGCGAGACGGGGCCGCTCCGGCCACCGGCTGCCGCGGCCGCATTGGCGGCGCTCGGCGATATGTTCGGAGCGCGCTTCTCGGCCGGGCGCGCGTTGCGTGAGCAGCATTGCAACACCACCACCTGGCTGGCGGGACAGCCGCCCGATGCCGTGGTGTTTCCCCGCACGACCGCGGAGGTGCAGGCGATCGTGCGCATCTGCGCGTCCCATGGCGTGCCGGTGATCCCGTTCGGCGCCGGCACCTCGCTGGAGGGCCAGGTCAACGCGCCGCACGGCGGCGTCTCCATCGATTTCCGCGACATGAACCGGGTGCTCGCGGTCCATCCGGAGGACCTCGACTGCGTGGTCGAGCCGGGCGTCACCCGCAAGCAGCTCAACGAGCATCTGCGCGACCAGGGCGTGTTCTTCCCGATCGATCCCGGCGCCGATGCCTCGATCGGCGGCATGGCGGCGACCCGCGCTTCCGGCACCAATGCGGTGCGCTACGGCACCATGAAGGACAACGTGCTGGCGCTCAAAGCCGTGCTCGGCAATGGCGAGGTGCTCAGCCACCGCGCGGCGGGCGCGCAAATCGGCTTCGGGCTACGACCTGACGCGGCTGCTGGTCGGCTCGGAAGGCACGCTCGCGGTCATCACCGAGATCACCCTCAAGCTCTACGGCATCCCCGAAGCGGTATCCGGCGGCATCTGTCCGTTCCCCTCGGTGGAGGCGGCCTGCCAGGCGACCATCGCCACCATCCAGACCGGGATACCGGTGGCGCGCATCGAATTGCTCGACGCCCTGCAGGTCAAGGCGGTGAACGCCTATTCGAAGCTGGCGCTGCCGGAGCGCCCGATGCTGTGCGTCGAATTCCACGGCAGCGAGGCCGGCGTCGCCGAGCAGTCCGAGCGGTTCGGCGCCATTGCCGCCGAATGCGGTGGCGGCCCGTTCGAATGGGCGACCCGGGCCGAGGACCGCTCGCGCCTGTGGCAGGCGCGCCATGACGCCTATTGGTCCGCGTGCGGGCTGCGGCCCGGCGCCAAGGCGATCGCGACCGACGTCTGCGTGCCGATCTCCCGGCTCGCCGCATGCGTCGTGGCGACGCAGGAGGACATTGCGGCGTGCCGCCTCGTCGCCCCTATCGTCGGCCATGTCGGCGACGGAAATTTCCACCTCTCGCTCCTGGTCGACATGGACGATGCCGACGAGGTCAACCGGGCCGAGGGCCTGCTGGAGCGGCTGGTGGAGCGCGCGCTGGCCATGGACGGCACCTGCACCGGCGAGCACGGGGTCGGCCAGGGCAAGATGAAATACCTCGCGGCCGAGCACGGCGACGCCGCGCTCGGCGCGATGCGCGCAGTCAAGCAGGCGCTCGACCCGCAGAACATCATGAACCCCGGAAAGATCGTCGCGGAAAGATCGTCACCGTTTGGGTGAATCACCCGCTTCGACATATATTCGCCGTCAACCGGACGCAGAGATTTGCAAGTGATCGGCCCGTTTTTGCAGCGTACGAAGCGGGGGGCGGGTCATCTCCAGAAGTGATCAAACCCCGGTTCGGAGCACGTTTAGGTGCAGACGACGTTACTTGGAATCGGCATCGCCATCATCCTGGCGCTGGGAACGGCCCTGATCGGCCCGTTTTTCGTCGACTGGAACGGCTATCGCGCGGTCCTCGAGGCGCGGGCGAGCCAGGGTTCTCGGCGCGCCGATACAGGTGTCCGGCCCGATTTCGCTCCGCTTGCTGCCGGCGCCGTCGCTGCGCCTCGACGCGGTCGAGATCGGTCCCGAGGCGTCCCCGGTTACCGCCCGCAAGCTGGCAATGGAATTCGGTCTCAGCGGCCTGATGCGGGGCGAGTTCCGCGCCAATGAAGTGACCGTCGACGGCCTCGAGGCGACGCTGCAGCTCGACCGCGCCGGCAGGATCGCGGCGCCGGTCGCGGGCCTCGGCTTTGATCCCGATCGCATCGGCATCGACCGGCTCGCGGTCTCGAACAGCCGCATCGTTCTGGCCGACGCCGCCAGCGGCGGTCGCGTCGCGCTCGATAATTTCAATTTCAGCGGCGAAGTGCGCTCGCTGCTCGGTCCGTTCAAGGGCGAGGGGAGCTTCACCTCCGCGACGGGCCCTACGACGTTTCGCGTCGGTGGCGGCCGCCGCGGCGACGACGGCGGCGTGAAACTGCGCCTGTTCGTCGACGCCTCCGCGTCGGCGGTGTCGTTCGATATCGAGGGAACCTTGTGGGTCGAGGCAACCGCGCCGCGCTTCGAAGGCGCCATGACCGTAACGCGCGTCGCCGGCGCGGCGCTGCCAGACGGCGCCACCGCCATCCACGAGCCGTTGAAGGCGACCGCCAAGCTCAAGGCGACGGCCGCCGGCGCCACCTTCGACGACCTCGAATTCCAGTACGGGCCGGACACCCGGCCGGCCCGCCTCAACGGCACGGCGAACGTGAGCTTCGGCGCCGCCCGCGGGCTCGCCGCCACGCTCGCGGCCCGCCAGATCGATCTCGACCGCACCTTCACCGGCGCCGACCGGCGCCTGCCGTTCGATGTCGTCAAGGCGATGGCGGAAAGCCTGGCGGCCGGGCCGACGCTCCCGCTGCCGGTGCGCGTCAGCCTTCGCCGTCGACAATCTCACCATGGCGGGCGCCTCGATCAGCGGCCTGCGCGGCGAGGCCGAGAGCCGCGCCGACGGCTGGGCGATCGATTGTTTCGAGTGGCGGGCGCCCGGCGCGACCCAGATGCGGATCGGCGGCCGGCTCGACCGTCGGCCGGCCGACAGGTCGCGTTCTACCGGGCCGGTGCAGATCGATTCCGGCGATCCGGGCGGGCTCTATGCCTGGATCGAAGGCCGTCCGCGCGGGCCGGGCCTCGGTCGGACCGATGCGCGGCAGCGGCGTCATCACTCTCGGCAGCCAGCGCATCGCGGTAGAGAACCTCGACGCCGAGTTCGACCACAAGTCTGTGAGCGGCCGTGCCGCCTATCGCTTCGCGACCGCGGCCGCTCCGGCGCGGCTCGATGCGGCGCTCACCGCCGTGGAGATCGATCTCGACCGCCTGTTCGGCCTCGCCGCGGCGGCTTCCGCCTCGGCGACGTTCGAGCGCCCCAAGGAGATCGCGCTGGCGCTCGACATCGGGCGGACCACCTATGCCGGCGTCGAGGCGACCAAGACCCATGCGTTGCTCGACTTCGACGGCACCGGCCTCAAGATCGAGCGGCTGTCGATCGCCGACATCGGCGGTGCCGCGGTCGAGGCCAGCGGCCGCATCGATAACCTGCAGTCGGCCGGGCGCGGCTCGCTCTCGATCTCGCTCATCGCCGGCCGCCTCGACGGCTTTTCCGGCGCTGGCGACGCGATTGATGCCGCAGGCGGCCGAGCCCATCCGCAAGTACGAGGGGCGCCTCGGGCCGCTCAAGGTCTCCGCCAAGCTCGACGTCGAGCCGGCGAAAGGCAGCGCCGCGGCGAGCGTCGCCAAGCTCAAGCTCACCGGCAAGGTCGCCGGGATCGACACCATTATCGACGCCACCGGCACCGGGACCTTCGCCAACCCCGGCGCGGCGACGCTGCATCTCGACGGGCGCTTCGATGCCGAGGACGGCCGCGCGATCGCGGCGTTGTCCGGGCTCGACCAGTTCGTCGCCCTGGAGCGCCGCCCCGCGCGGTTGACCGTGGTGGCGGACGGCGCCGCCGAGCGCGCATTCCGGTGCTTCGGCGCCGCGGACGAGCAACAGGTTCTGGCTGGCGATGACGTCGACAACGGTCACACCGCGCTGGGTGATACGGGCGTCGCCCATGTGGCCCGGGCCACGGATGCCCTTCATCACGCGTGCGGGCCAGGCGGAAGCACCGATCGAGCCAGGCGCACGGTAGTTGTGCGAGCCGTGGCTCTTGGGACCGGTAGCGAAGTTGTGGCGCTTGACGGTGCCCTGGAAGCCCTTGCCCTTTGAGGTGCCCGAGATCTTGACCTTGTCGCCCGCACTGAAGGTGTCGACGGTCACGGTGTCACCGAGGTTGAGGTCGGTGCCCTCGTTACGGAACTCCACCAGGTGACGGAGCGCCGGAGCGCCGGCCTTCTTCAGGTGTCCCAGTTCGGGCTTGGAGAATGCTCTTCCTTGGAAGCGCCGAAGGCGAGCTGCCACGGCGGTGTAACCGTCGCGCTCGTCGTTGCGCAGCGCGGTCACGGGACAGGGGCCGGCTTCGAGCACGGTGACGCGCTCAACCTTGCCGTCCTCACGGAACCGCTGGGTCATTCCAAGCTTCTTGGCGAGAATGGCGGCCATGGTCTTATGAGGCAAGAGCAAGACGACGAACGAAGAGATCAGATAACA
>CAVVCE010000141.1:0-15923 GCA_963746235.1 uncultured Alphaproteobacteria bacterium | reverse complement strand
AAACCGCATCCTTGGCGCGGCGCAGCACCTCGAGCGAATCCTCGCAGGTCACGGAGGCCGCATGATAGCGCGATTGCGCGAGCGCCACGAGCCGGATGTCGCGCTCCAGGATCACCGTCTCCGCGGTGTTCGGCACGCCGATCAGCCCGAGCCGGGCGGCGAACTCGCCCTCGTTCATGACGCCTTCGCCGACCAGGTCGGGATCCTCCGTGTGGTGCACGATGAGGGCATCGAAATCGCGGGCATAGATGAGGGCGCGGCGCATCACCTGGGCATTGGTGACGCTCCTCGCCCCATCGGTGAAGGCGACGGCGCCGGCGGCCTTCAGGAGGCCGATCTCGGTCATTTCCAGGCCCTTGATGCCCTTGGTGAGCGCGGCCATGGGATGGACATGGACGATGGCGGTGTCGCGGGCGCGGCGCAGCACGAAATCCACCATGGCGGGCTCGTCGATCGCCGGGCTCGTGTCCGGCTGCGACACGATGGTGGTGACGCCGCCGGCAGCCGCGGCCTGGCTCGCCGAAGCGAAGGTCTCGCGGTATTCGGCGCCGGGTTCGCCGACGAAGGCGCGCATGTCGATCAGGCCGGGCGCCGCGACCCGGCCGCGGCAGTCGATGATCTCGGTGCCCTCCGGCACGCCGGCGGCGCCGATGCCGCGCCTGGCGTCGCGGATGACGCCATCGGCGATCAGGAGGTCGCCGTCGATATCGAGGTCGCGCGAGGGATCGACGATCCGCGCATTGGTGAGCAGGATCGGGCGGCGGTCGGACAGCATGGGGTCTACTCCGGCGCGGGCGGGTCGGCAGGCGGGCGGGCCGGGTCACGCATGCGATGTCACGTTCGCGTCCGCATTGGGTCGTCACGCATTCGGCAGGTTCCGCGACAGCGCCTCGAGCACCGCCATGCGCACCGCGACGCCCATTTCGACCTGCTCGCGGATCAGCGACTGGGCGCCGTCGGCGACGCTGGAATCGATCTCGACGCCGCGGTTCATCGGTCCCGGATGCATCACCAGCGCATCGGGCTTGGCATAGGCCAGCTTCTTCGCATCGAGGCCGAAATAGGCGAAATATTCCTGGGTCGAGGGCACGAACGACCCGTTCATGCGCTCGCGCTGCAGCCGCAGCATCATCACGATGTCGGCATTGCGCAGGCCCTCGCGCATGTCGCGGCAGACCTCGACGCCGAAATTCTCGATGCCCGGCGGCAGCAGCGTGGAGGGCGCGACGACGCGCACCCGCGCGCCCAGCGTGTTGAGCAGGATGATGTTGGAGCGCGCCACCCGCGAATGCATGATGTCGCCGCAGATCGCAATCGTCAGCGCTTCGATCGCGCCCTTGTTGCGGCGGATGGTGAGCGCGTCGAGCAACGCCTGGGTCGGATGCTCATGGGCGCCGTCGCCGGCATTGATCACCGAGCAGTCGATCTTGCGCGCGAGCAGTTCCACCGCGCCGGAGGCATGGTGGCGCACCACCAGGATGTCGGGATGCATGGCATTGAGGGTGATCGCCGTGTCGATCAGCGTCTCGCCCTTGCGCATCGAGGACGAGGAGACCGACATGTTCATGACATCGGCGCCGAGGCGCTTGCCGGCCAGCTCGAACGAGGACTGAGTGCGGGTCGAGGCCTCGAAGAACAGGTTGACCTGGGTGCGGCCGCGAAGCGACGCCCGCTTCTTCTCGATCTGGCGGTTGAGATCGACGAATTCCCCTGCGAGATCAAGCAATCCCGTGATTTCGTCGTACGAAAGTCCTTCGATCCCCAACAGGTGGCGCTGGTGGAGAACGAACGATGTTTTCGGAGCTATGTTCATTAAAGCGGCACTAATAGGCGGAGTCGGCGGCCCCGGCAAGGGCAGCGTTGGAATGGTCCCCAGGCTTCCAGCGCAACGCTGCTTGATCGTGGCCGCAGCCTTCACCTCGCCCGGCTCGCGGAGAGAGGTCGACGCGCTCCGGGGCGGCTAGGCGGACTTGCTGAACGCAGTCCTACACGACGCTTTACAATCCAGGAGGAAAGACTGACTTGGGTCCAATGACGGCCCGCCGCTTCCCGTCGCTATAGACCGGCGGCCCGCCGACCGCATGACATGCTTCCATTCCGGGACTACAGCTTGCACCACCTGACGGGGTCCAAGACAAGATGGCGTTGCCACGACACAGTGCGCAACGGGCTAGCAACCGCCGAGCGACGGACAGAGTGTGCAATATTGCACAGACAGACCATCTGCCAGCGTTCAGACTTTGGTGGGAGCGTCCGCGTTGAAAGTGCGCGCTAATGTCATTCTCGAAACACTACATACCTCATCACATGGAGGCCATGCGCTCCGCATATTACAAGGTTTGCGACGCGCTGCTCAAAGGTGATGTTGACGACCCAATGGCCGAAGTCATCGTCAACAAGATTGTCTCCCTTACGAATGCTGGAGAGCACGCTGCGGACCGCCTCGCCGATCTCGTTCTCAATGATTTGATTGACGACGGCCCGCCGCCACGTAGCCGCGAGTTGCACCGGGACCCCCACCTGCGAGTTTGAAATCGATCACATTCTCCGCACCGGAGAATGTGAGATGATCAGGGGAGCGTTTACGGCTTCGGCCTGCTGGACGAGCCGTGACATGCTTCGCTTCCCGCTGATCTCTGGGCTTCCGGCTGACCTTTGGCGATGCCAGCGCGAAGCCGTCTGCGAGCGGAACCCACCCAGCTCCGACCGTCAATTTCTCAAATCAGAGGTTCTTGTTTATCGCCTTGGCGGATTTATTCGCCGCATCCTTAACCGCCGCCTTCGCATCGCCGGTGGCCTTCTGGGCGTCGCGCTTCAGTTCTTGGGCGGCACCTTCCGCCTTAAGCTTGTCCGATCCGACAACGTTGCCGATGCCCTGCTTTGCCTTGCCCGCCGCTTCGTTCGCGAGGCCGCTCGCCTTGTCTGCGATACTACCCATGTTGGCTGCTCCTGTGTTGGCAGATTTGTCATGGTCAACGTCGGAAACATCCGATCGTTCCGGGCCAGGTTGAGCCCCGCTTCGGGGGTCGCCCGGAATTGGTGACGGGTCGCGATATATCAAGCGCCCATTGCAGTTCGAGGAACATACCTCCGCTCGCCCCGTTGTCCCCGGTCGCCGTATATCCGCAGTGAGGAACGTTCATGTATCACCACGTTAAGAAGCTCATGTACACGGTCCGGGTCGATGAGCCGGATCCGAAGTTCGGCAACATGCTCCTGGAGCAGTTCGGCGGTGCCAACGGCGAGCTCGCTGCTGCACTCCAGTATTCGATCCAAGGGCTCAATTGCGAAGATCCCGATCGAAAAGACCTATTGATGGACATCGGCACGGAAGAACTGAGCCATTTGGAAATCGTCGGCTGTCTCGCCCGCATGCACCTCAAGCCAATGAAGTTTGCGCGTGACGCTGCGGAGGCGGACCCGCTCATCGCGATAGCGGGCGGTGGCGGCGTGGGCCTCGTCAACTCGATGGGGAATGCGTGGACGGCGGACTATCTCAAGATCACCGGGGAGCTCGATGTCGACTTGCGCAGCAACATCGCTGCAGAAGCCCGCGCCAAGATCGTCTATGAGCGCCTCATCAACTTCTGCCGAGATGCTGGCACCAAGGATGCCCTCCAGTTCTTGATGACCCGCGAGATCACCCACATGAAGGCTTTCACCGCAGCCTTGGAGAGTATGGGAAAGCCGGCATTTTCGATCGGTCGTATTGCTCCGACCGTCGGTCTGGTCGACCAATTTTTCAATGATTCCACCGGAGAGGGCGAGCATGGCGAGATCGATACCCGCGGACCGTGGAACGAGGGCGGCGACTGGGAATTCGTTCAGGCTCCCGCCCTTCAGGATATGACCGTGGATTCCGCGGGGGCCTCGATCCAAGCGCAAAGCTCAGACACCGCCGTCTCCGGTACGATCCAGGATTTGCTGGTCGATCAGCTCCGCGATCTTCTGCATGCCGAGAAACAGCTTCTCAAAGCGTTGCCAAAGATGGCTCAGTCGGCGCGGTTCATGCAGTTGAAGAACCTTTTCGAGGTCCACCTCGAGGAAACCGAACGGCAAGTGGAACGCATCGAGGCGTGCTTCAAGGAACTTGGGGTGGCGGCCCGCGCGAAGCCCTGCAAAGGCATGATGGGAATCATCGAGGAGGGTGAAGAGGTCATGCAGGAAGGTAAGAAGAAGAAGGATGATGCGGCTGCCGATCTGTCGCTGATCGCGGCGGCTCAACGTGTGGAACACTATGAGGTCTCAGGGTACAACTCGGCTCGAAATCTTGCCCAGCAACTTCGAACCCCGGTGATCGTACGGCTGTTGAGCGCGTCGCTGGCGGAAGAGGAAAATGCAGATCAACTCCTAAACCAGGTCGCTCAGTCGCTGATGTCGGCCGCCAAAATGCCTGCGGCCGTCGAGTGAATCTCCCGATGTCAGAGGACCTCGGAATGTTCGGCCCCCGGTGGTGCTTGTGAATAGGCCCCTCGCCCCGCAAGCGGGGCGAGGGAGATTACGGCATGACCCTACGCAGCCGGTCCAACGCCCCCTGCAGGATGTAGATCGCGGCGTGCTGGTCGATCACCGCCTTGCGCTTGGCGCGGCTGGCATCGGCGGCGATGAGTTCGCGCTCGACCGCGGCGGTGGAGAGGCGCTCGTCCCACAGCGCGATGGGAAGTTCGGTGAGCCTGGCCATGTTGCGGGCGAAGGCGCGGGTCGCTTGCGCCCGCGGGCCCTCGCTGCCGTCCATGTTGATGGGGAGCCCGAGCACGAAGCCCGCGGCCTTGCGCTCCGCGGCCAGCGCCAGCAGGCGGGCGGCGTCGGCGGGAAAACGGCTGCGCGCGACGGTCTCGACGCCGGCCGCGATCCGCCGGTCCGGGTCGCTCGCGGCAACGCCGATGGTCTTGGTGCCGAGGTCGAGTCCGATCAGGGAGCCGCGGACGGGCAAATGCGCGGCAAGCGCGGCGACGGGAATGATGGCGGCGGTCATGATCGTGCCTGCGTAATCGTGCCTGGTGGTGCCACCCAAACAGATGGTTCCCGTCTGCTTGGATAGGGTCGGACCATAGTGATCAATTCCGTGAAACCAATCAGTAGGGTGGGCAAAGGCGCGCTCTTCGCGCCGTGCCCACGCGGATAGGACGATGGTGGGCACGCTTCGCTTTGCCCACCCTACAAATCCGGTGGCATCGATTGATTCTCTGCGGCGTCCGGGCTATGGTCCCGTCGACCCCGATTCCCGGACACGCAAAGGATGCCGTCATGCAGATCACCTGGTTCGGCCACTCCGCTTTCCGGCTCGATTTCGCCGGCCACGCCGTTCTGATCGATCCGTTCTTCACCGGCAATCCTGCGTTCGTCTCGGACAAGCAGGCGGCGATCAAGGGCGTCACCCATATCTTGCTGACCCACGGCCATGGCGATCATGTCGGCGACACCCTTCAGATCGCCCAGGCGACCGGGGCGCCGGTGGTCGCCAATTACGATCTCTGCATGTGGCTCGCCGGCAAGGGGCTGCGCGCATTCGACCCCATGAACACCGGCGGCACCACCGACCAGGGCGGCTTCACCGTGACCCTCGTGCGCGCCGACCATTCCTCCGGCGAAATCGTGGACGGGATGCCGATCTATCTCGGCAATCCCTGCGGCGTCATCATCAAGGCGGCGGGAGAACCGACCGTCTACCACATGGGCGACACCGACATCTTTTCCGACATGGGCCTGATCGCGGAGATCCACACCCCGAAGGTCGCGATGGTGCCGATCGGCGACCGTTTCACCATGAGCCCGAAGACGGCGGCGCTCGCGGTCAAGCGCTTCTTCAAGCTCGACACGGTGATCCCCTGCCACTACGGCTCGTTTCCGATCATCGAGCCGAACGCGGACGCGTTCATCGCCGAGATGAAAGGGCACGCCACCGCAGTCCTCGTGCCGGAAAAAGGCAAGCCGGTCAGCGTTTAGGCCGCGTTCGTTGACGGGCCGGCCGGGCCTTGCGGGAAGCGGGACTACATGCGCCCCTTCAGCACCCCGCTCGCCGCCACGCGGTTCCAGATGAACAGCACGAGGACCGCACCGACCGTCGCGCCGATCAGCCCCGCGCCTTGATCCAGCCGGTACCAACCGATTGCCTGGCCGATGAAGGTGGCGAGGAACGCACCGACGACGCCGAGCACCGCCGTCAGGATGAACCCGGAGGGATTGTTCGGGCCGGGGGAAAGCAACTTGGCGATGAAACCGGCGACCAGACCGATGACGATGATCCAAACAATGCCCACCTGCGCCTCCTTGGCTGAGTGAAAGACAATCGATCCCGCGGTGCTCGTGATCGGTGCTCGTGTCGGTGCTCGTGATCCTGCGGTGCTCGCACCGCAACCATATGACCAGGTTATTTCAGTTGTCTTTCGATGGCCGCGATGACGCGCGCATCGGTCGGCTCGATTTCGGAGGCGAAGCTGGCGACGATCAGGCCGTCGCGGCCGATCAGGTACTTGTGGAAATTCCACCGCGGCGGATCGAGCGGCCGTTGGCCGACCGCCCATTTGTAGAACGGATGGGAATTGGGACCGCGGACCTCGGCCTTTGCGGTGATCGGGAAGCTGGCACCGTACTGGTGCTGCGCGGTCTCGGCGATGTCGGTGGCAGTGCCGGGCTCCTGGCCGCCGAAGTCGTTGGAGGGGACGCCGACGATCAGGAGGCCGCGGTCGCGGTAGCGCTTCCACAATTCCTGCAGCCCGGCATATTGCGGTGTGTAGCCGCATTGCGAGGCGGTGTTGACGACGAGGATCGGCTTGCCGGCATATTCGGCGAGCTGGATGTCTCCGCCGGAGAGGCCGGCGAAATGGAAGGCGAAGGCGGTGATCCGGCTCATCGCCGGGGCCTGCGCCCAAGCTGGGCCGGCAGGGCCCAATGCCGGGCCGGCAACCGCGCCCGCCAGCAAGGTGAGGAAAACGCGACGATCACTGAGCATACGATCTCCAAGCAGACGATCTCCGAGCAAACGATCTCCGAGCAAACGATCTCTGGGCATAGGACGCCTCCAAGTGGTGCGACCCAAACAGATGGTTCTCATCTGCCGGGGCAAGTCACCCCACTACATTGATAAGCAATCGGTCCGCCGACGGGTCCCAACATTTGGCAACCAAAACCGCGGTCAGACCATGAGAACGCGACTATAGCCGGAATCCGGCACCGCATCCACTTGTGAGATTGCGGCGGCGCGGCTAATGACAATCATGCGTCAGGTCGGGACTCCGCAAACGGCAGCGCCAAAGGGGCTTCCGGTGATCAGGTTGGTGTTTGCGGCGACGGTTTGCTTCGGCGTGTGGCATGCGGCCGGCACCGCCGTCGCCGCCGGCGCCAAGGACTGCATCGCGTTCGAGGAATCCGAGGCGGAGGACGCGCTCACCTATCGCAACGACTGCAACCGCTCGGTCATCTTCTATTACTGTGTGGTCGACCCGCCGCGCTCCGAGGTCGCGCCCTGCCGCCGCATCCTCACCGGCACGCGGCGGGTCGTCGTGCAGGGCGCCAAGGGGCAGGCGTTCCTCACCAAGGAAATGGATCCCCGCACCGCCTACGACATCAAGTTGTGGGGCGGCAGCCGGATCAAATGGGCCGCCTGCGACGCCGAGCTCGGCGGCCTCGAATCGTTTCAGCCCAAGGGCAATGCCGCGCTCGACTTCTCGTACGAGTGCAACGAGTGAGTTTTGCAAACGCACCGCGTGAGGCAATTGCGACGCGTTCGCTTGTCCGGCCTCGTGTCATCCCATCTGTTTGGATAAGTCACCCTGAACTTTAGTTGGGGTCCGACCACCAGAACGTCGCAGCTTCGAAGAATTATTGGCGATCGTGGACGGCTTGATCGTTTTTTTAGTGGAAAATTATACTTGTAATGATGCATATAAAGCTGTGCGGGGAGCCGGGAGCCAACGGCCCTCTTGTGTGTGTCGTGTTGTTTGGGGTGGGGCGTCAGGAGTATCGATGCGCCCGAAATTTTCCATGTGGTCGGACTACGGGGCTCCAGCGCAGAGGCAATGGATGTCAGCCTCCAGGCGAGGCGCCGGAAGTTCGGTCGGTCCCAAGATTCTGCTCGCCGCCGTAGCCGTCGTCGCCGGCGTGATCGGAATCAGCGGTATCTATCCGCAAGTCATCGATGCGGAGTGGGTGCAGGATACCGGCACCCACCTGCCAATCATGTCGCTGTCCACCGCTGCGGCGAAGCGGGTGCCCGGCACTGCCGCGGCGATCGCGTCGCCGCCGCGTCGCGCCGTCACGACGGGCCAGACCGCGGCCTCGTCGCCGCGCTCCGCGCCGCCGCCTGAACCGACGCAAATGCGCCCCTCGGTGGCCGCGGTCGAGCCGCCGCCGGCGAGCGTACTGGCGGGCGCCGCTGCGCCAGCAAGCGCAGCAGTGCCGGCAGGCGTCAGTCCCATCGCCGTCGCCGATATTCCGGACGCAGAGGCCAAGGCCGATGCGCTGCCGCCGGATCCGGCGCCAGCACCGGCGGCCGCCAAGCCGGCTGAAAAGCCCAGGGTGGTGGTCGCAAAAAGGAAAGTGGTGGTGCAGCACCACCAACGCAGCTTCAATGGCGCTTACGCCCAGTATGGCGGCTGGGGCGGCTGGGGTGGCGGCGGCTGGGGCGGCTTTGGCGGCGGTTACCGCCGGTTCTGAGCCGACGCTCTTTATTGGCTATTGGCCTGACCCGACATTTGCATTGCAGATGGCGGGTCGGGCCCTTTAGCCTTTCGATGCTCTTCTCGCCTTTTGATCTCACCTTTTGACGCTGTGGCGCACCTTGATGCTGTGGGCGCAACCGGCCCAAACCGATGGGAACCATCGGTTTGGGCCGCGTCATTCGCGGTTCTTCAGGACAGCACTTTGTACTTCTTGAACCAGTCGGTCATCTGCTTCCAACCGTCCTCGGCAGCTTCCTTGCGGTAGCTCGGCCGGTAGTCGGCGTGGAAGCCGTGCGGCGCGCCGGGATAGACCTTGAACTCCGCGGTCTTGCCGGCCTTCTGCAGAGCCGCCTTCATCTCGTTGACGTTATCGATCGAGATGCCCTGGTCCTCGGCGCCATAAAGGCCGAGCACCGGCTCCTTGACCTGCGCGGCGGAGGCGATGGCACTGATCGGCATCGCTTCGGTGGGCGGATCGGCGAGGCTGCCGTAGAAGGATACGCCGGCCTTCAGGTCCGGATTGTGGGTGGAATAGCGCCACACGGTGCGCCCGCCGCGGCAGTAGCCCATGATGCCGAGCCGGGCGGTGTCGCCGCCCTGGGACTTCGCCCATGCGACGGTGGCGTCGAGGTCGGCGAACAATTCGTCGTCGGTCTTGGCATTGACGAGCGGGAACAGCGCCGGCATTTCCGTGACCTTGGTGAGGTCGCCCTTGCGGAAATAGTAGTCCGGCGCCACCGCGAGGGCGCCGAGCTTGGCGAGCCGGCGCGTCACGTCCCGGATGTATTCGTGCAGCCCGAAGATCTCCATGGCGACCAGGATCACCGGCGGATTGGCGACGCCGGTGGGCTTGGCGAAATAGACCGGCATCTCGCCGCCGGCCACTTTCACCTTGGCTTCGCCGACGGTGAGCCCTGCTGTGTCGGTCTTGATCGCGTCCGCGCGCACCGGGCCGGCGGCGAGGGTGTAACCGGCCGCGGTCGCCGCCGACGCCGTCATGAAGAGCCGGCGCGACACCGGCGCGACTTTGGTCAAGCCCTGGATGTCGGACATTCTCGATTGCACGTTCATTGACAAACCTCCCTGTTGGAATTCGACCGCGGAGCGTGGTGCTGGGGGGCGCCGCGTATGGCGCCAGAATATGCCAGAACGCTTGCGCCTGTCGCAGCAAAAAAAGCGCAGGCGCGATCCCCTCGCTTTGCATGGGACGGTCCGAAAAGCCTGCAATTTCCGCCATCATGCGCTAGCATGGCGCCTCGTCAATCACAGGAGGGTTCGATGCCGGAGGTCGTGTTCTATGCGCTCGGTGGTCGCTCGGTCGAGCAGAAGCGCGCACTGGTCAAGGACTTCACCGATGCCGTGGTGAAGAACTACAAAGTCGATCCGAGCGCGGTGACGATCACCATCGTGGAGTCGCCGAAAGAGGACAAGGCGAAGGGCGGCGTGCTGTTCTCCGACATGGGTGCGCCGAACATGGGTGCGCCAAAGAGTTGAGGCGATTGCGGCGGCCGAGGCGTCGATCGCCGCGTTGTCGTTTTGTCATATGGTTAGAACATTTCCAGAATGACGAGCGTTTTCGGGTTGCGACCTCCGCCAAATCGTATTTAGCTCGCGCTACAAACGCATTCCGGGGAACGCCACATGAACGCCCTCTCCGAAGCCCTGCAATCGGGCTCGATCCTGTTGCGTGAGGGTTTGGAAGCCCTCCTCGTGATCGCGGCGCTGGCCGCCTTTCTCACGCGCGCCGGCGTGCCGGAGAAGGTGAGGTCGCTCTATGTCGGCGCCGGCCTCGCCATTCTCGCCAGCCTCGGTGCGGCGGTCGTGTTCGAGCTGTTCTTCGAGGGCGAACATAACGACTTCATCGAAGCCGGCGTGATGGTGGTCGCAGCCGTCCTGATGCTCTACATGAGCGGCTGGATGTATCTCAAGCAGGACCCCAAGGCCTGGATGGCCGACCTTCGTCGCTCGGCCGAACGGGCGCTCGATTTCGGCGCCACCATATCGCTGGGCCTGATCGCCTTCCTGGCGGTGTTCCGCGAAGGCGGCGAGACCGTGCTGTTCCTCCATGCGCTCGCCAAGACCAGCGGCGGCTGGACCTTCGGCCTGATCGCCGGCCTCGTGGTTGCGGCGGTGTGCCTGGTCGCGATTTTCTACGCGATGCAGAAGCTCGCGCTGATGCTGCCGCTACGTCCGGTGTTCCTAGTCACTTCGGCGTTCCTGTTCCTCATGGGGCTGCGCTTCGTCGGCGGCGCGATCCAGGAGCTGCAGGAGCAGACGGTGGTGCCCTACACCGCCGCGCCGGTCCCGCATTGGCTCGAGCAACTCGGCGTCAATCCCACCTGGGAGGCAATCGGCGCCCAGCTCGTGATCGCGGCGATTGCGGTGGCGAGCACGTTGGTGCTGCGAACGCGTCGGCCGCAACAGCGGACCTCGCCTGCGGAGTAGCCGCGGCGATCACCGCACAACCGGGAATTCCAGCACCGCGAACGCCGCGAGTGGCGCATGGCGCTGTCCCTGCCGGCGCGCGGCTTTTTGTGTCGCAAGTTCCTGTCGTGTCGCAAGTCCCTGAGCCGCAAGTCCGTGAGGGGATAGACGCCCTCTCGGTCGTCGCGGCCGGCGCCAGGTTCATGGCGCAAACGACTGGCGCGTCTGCGTTTTCTGCCGTGGCTCAGGTTTGACGGCAGATCGTCCGCATTTTCTTGGGCATTTCTTGGGCATTTTCCTGAGCATTCCCCGTGGTGATCGGCCCGGCGTGGCCGACAGACAACATCAGGCAAAAGCCGGGGCCTCGACACCAATTTGCCCGAAACCAGTGGTGGAAGCAGTGGTAAGGGTCAGAGCGGGTGGGTGCGCGCGATGAAGCAAGCGGTTCCATATCTCGGACGTTTCCTCTCGAAGTTCGTCTTCGAGATCATTCCCGGCGCGCTGGTGAGCGTGCTCGCGGCGTATTTCCTGAGCATGCTGCATCTGGCGCGCGGTGCCGAGCCGACCGCGGATCCTCCCGCCGTCGTGACCGTGCAGAGCGACGGGCTTTCGGCCGATCAGCGCCGTGAACTGACCCGCCAGATGCTCAAGGAGAGGCGTGAGAATCCGGAAGAGCCGGCGGAGGTGAAACCGAACCCGTCGCTGCGGCCGACTGCGCCCGCAGCCGCGACCGCCGATCTGACTCCCCAAATCGCCGCGCCGCAAGCGATCGCGCCCCAGGTGGCTGCTCCCCAGGTAGCTGCGCCCCAAGTCATCGTTCCCGAGCCGAAACCGCGCTCCGAGCCCGAGGCGCGGCCGCGGCCCGAGGCCGCCCGCCCCGCCGTGGCGGCGGTCACGCCGGTGCCGCCGCTGCCCCGCGCTGCCGCCCCGCGTATGCGGCCGGAGCCTGCCCAAGCTGCCGCCGCACCTCCTGCGGGCGGTGCGACCGCGGCCTTGCCGGCCGCGCCAGGGGGGGCCGCCACGCCGCTGCCGCCGGTGACCGTCAACACCACACCGGCGGATGCCGCGGTGGAACCGCCGCCGCCCCGCAGCTTCGTCGGCAATGTGTTCTCGTCGTTCTCCCACATTGCGGGAGGGGCGGCCAACGTCACCGGCAATACCGTCAATTGGGTGATCGACCTGCCCGGCAAGGCAATCTCGGCCGGCGGCAGGCTGCTCGGCGGCAGTCCCGCGCCGGCACCGGCGGCCCCGGCACCGGTGGCCGCTCCGGCGCCTGCAGCGGCTCCTGTGTCGGCTCCGGCAGCGGCCCCGACGGTTGATCCGCAGCGGCGGAATTATCTGTAGCCCGCGCAGGGCGGTGCGACCAGTCGCCTCACGGCTCGAGTTGACGGGCGGACTTGTCGCCGGCGGTTGAGAACCAAATGTTGGGTTCCGACCACCAAAGGTGCGTATCAGGCGGTTTTGTTCCCGCTTTTTTTGGGCTGTCAGTTCACAGGTTGGATTGAGCGCCTCTGCATCCCCGTCGATTCTGCAGGGTAGCTATTCGAATCCGCGTGCGACGCACCATTTAATTGCTGCGGCGCGAAAGTTCCGTGGTATACCAGGCCATCGAGACCACCCAGCGAAGGCAATTGGCAGCGAAGGCAATTATGAGCGAAGTCTGGAAGACGAAATATGGACCGCGGCGGGTGCGGAAGGATCCTCCGACCCTCCAGGAGGCGATCGCCGCCGCCCGTGGGCTGACCGACGATATTCAGGAGCAGGTGGAGATTGCCGCATCCCTGATGGAGGTGCCGCAGGAGCAGGTGAAAGCTGAGTTGTTGAGATCCGGCGGCCAGCGCAAGGACATCAGGACCGTCGGCGTCACCACCGGCCGGCCGGGGGCGATGCGCACCGTCGTGGTCGAGCGCAAGATTTCGCGCCGCCCGGGCGCCGGCAAGGGTTCCGTCAGGTAGTCCGGCTTCCGCTTTCGCCCGCCGTCCCTACATGCGGGTGAAAGCTGGAGGTCACCCCATGTCAAATTGCGCATCGTCAAATCGCAAATCGTCAAATCAAGGATCGCCGAATTCGCAGATCCCGGTGGCGCGCGGCGCCCCTCGTGGCCGCGCTGGTGGTTGCCGCCTTCGCCGCGTCGCCCGTGCGTGCCGCCGACGAGCCCGACCTCATCTTCAAGCGCTCGACGGTGTTCAAGTGGCTCACCCCCAACGACAAGCTTGCGACCTATGGCCTCGACGACCCCGAGGTGGACGGCGTCGCCTGTCATTTCACGGTGCCGGAGAAGGGCGGCCTCAAGGGCTGGATCGGGGTCGCCGAGGAGGTCTCCGACATCTCGCTCGCGTGCCGCCAGATCGGGCCGATCCGCTTCAAGCAGAAGTTCGCCCAGGGCGAGGACGTGTTCCGCGCCCGCCGCTCGCTGTTCTTCAAGAAGATGCAGATCGTGCGCGGCTGCGACACCAAGCGCAACGTGCTCGTCTACATGGTCTATTCCGACCGCCTCATCGAAGGCTCGCCGAAGAACTCGACCTCGACCGTCCCGGTGATGCCCTGGGGCGGCAGCGACGCGGTGCAGAAATGCGCGGATTGGGTGGAGTAGGGGGCAGCGGTTCGGGGACGCGCCGTGGCGGTCTATGTCGATGACGCCTTGTGGCCGTGGCAGGGCCTCAAATGGTGCCACCTGCTTGCCGACGACATCGACGAACTGCACCGGTTCGCCGCCCGCCTCGGCCTCTACCGCACGTCCTACCAGGGGCCGCCGAAGACGACCGCGCCCCATTACGACCTGACCGCTTTCGAGCGCAAACGGGCGTTGGCGCTCGGCGCCAGGGCGTGCAGCCGCGAGGAGATCGTCGCGGTGGTCCGCGTCGTTCGGGTGAGGAAGCGTTTGCCGGCAGCACAGGAATGATGGCGGTGAACCAAGCCCGCTGCCTACTGCGTTAGCCTTTAGTCCGGGTGCCGGTAGGGCGCAATAGCGAAGCGTATTGCGCCATTTCGGCTTGTCAGCCGGCGGAATACGCTGCGCTATTCCGCCCTACGCGCTACTGCGTTAGCCTTTAGTCGGGGCGCAAATTATTATAGATTATAGTCAATAATCTATAATAATGTGGGCGTCCAACATGGACTCCGGCATTTTTGAACTGGACACCCAGGGCCGCCGATGCTTCCGGCCGGCCTCTCCCGGTTTCCCACCCGTCGAGGACATCCTCGATGCGCTCGAACCCGCCGCAGCGGCCGTCCGCGAGTTCGACCGCGCGCTGTCGGGATGGGAGCAGCCCGGTCTCGTCGGGCGTCTGTTCGCGCGGCTCGATGCGGTGCATTCCTCCGGGGCGGAGGGATCGACCACCACGTTCAGCGAACTCATGGAGTACCAGACCTCGCTCCGCAGCGCTCCCGATGTCGATGACGCCGCCGCCGTCGCCGCCTGCGCCGAGGCGGTCGAGACCGAGCCGACGGGCGACGTCGACCCCGTCGAGGTGACGCTGCGCATCCACCGGCGGCTGTTCGCACGCTCGCGCGACCGCATCGCGGCCACGGAAGCGGGCCGCTTGAAGACGCGCGTCAACGGCACCGCCGACCGTGAGGCACCCGGTGGCTTTTTCTACTACACGCAGCCGGCGTCGGTGGCGGCGGCGCTCGACGAGTGGCGGACGTTCACCCTCGCGAGCGATCCGCGCACGCCCGGAGCTCGCGCGGCAGATTCTCTCGCATTGGATGTTCGAGCACATCCATCCCGTTCCCGACGGCAACGGCCGCATCGGCCGGCTGCTGGTGCCGCTGATGCTGCGCAGCAAGGGCGCGACGCGGGCGGCCTGCGCCTTCTTCGGCGAGGCCGTCCACGAGGACAAGGACCTCTACGTCGAAGCGCTCAAGGCCGCCCGGTTGTCCGGCGACATGGGCCCGTGGACGCGCCTCATGCTGTCCTTCCTCGAACGCACGGCCGCGGCGAACCTCGCCCGCCTGACCCGCCTCGCCGCGGTCGACGCCGAATGGCGCCGCATCGCGTCCGCGTTCCGCTCCGACAGCATGGTCCACAAGCTCGCGCCGTTCGCGCTGACCCGGCCCGCCTTCACCATGCGCGACGCGCTCGACGCCATCGGCGGCACGTTCGCGAGCGTGAACACCGCCGCCACGCGTCTGGTCGAGGCGGGCGTGCTGACGATCGGCAATGGGGCGCGGCGCGACCGGCTGTTTCAGGCGGGCGCGGTGCTGGAGATATTCGATCGGTTTCGGGCGGGGAGGGGAAGCGGTGGTTGAAGCTGCCAGGCAAATAGTTCGTAACGTGGGCGCGTCATTCCGGGGCGGTGCAAAGGAAGCACCGAACCCGGAATCCAGCTTCGGCGCCGGAACCTGGGTTCCGGGTTCCGGCCTGCGGCCGGCCCCGGAATGACGCCGGAAAATTGGCGGAGGATGCGATCGCAAAATATCGGCCGGGCAAGGCCGTATCATCGGGCCCAAGAGCTGTGACTCTCGGCTCTCGACCTAACTACACCCCGTCGTCCCCCCGCACGTATTGCACTTCAAGCACGTGCCGTTCCGCACCAGGGTGAAATTCCCGCACTCCCCGCACGCCTCGCCCTCATAGCCCTGGGCCTTCGCCTCCGCGCGCTTCTCGGCGGCGAGCGCTTTGGCGTCGGCGCGTGCTTCGGTCTTGCCCGGCGACCACGGCAGGTTCTCCAGCGCTTCGGTCGGGGAGGGCGCGCGTTCGGGCTTCAGCGCAGTCGCGCCCTCGATCGCGCCGGAATGGGCGCGGGCGGAGGCCGAGGAGAGCGACGTCACCTTCGAGCTTGTCGCGCCGCTGGTGCCCCCACCCCGACCCTCCCCCGCAAGGGCGCCGCCGCCGGG
>CAVVCE010000140.1:0-13137 GCA_963746235.1 uncultured Alphaproteobacteria bacterium | reverse complement strand
ACCACCATGGTGGTGCCGCCCGACAATGCCGCCTTGGTGCCCCACTCGAAGTCGTCGGCCGACACGGTCCCCATGAAGGCGAGTTCGAGATGCGTGTGGGGATCAATTCCGCCCGGCAGCACGTAACATCCGCCGGCATCGATCACCTGCGCACCCGCCGGTGCGTCGAGATTGGTCCCGACGGCGGCAATCGCACCGTCGCGGACAAGAACATCGGCATGCCGCGAACTGTCATGATTGACGATCGTGCCGCCGCGAATGAGCACCACCACGGTTGAATTCCCTCTCGTGCGATGTATCGGATTCGATCCTAGTGCGAGACGCCAGTCCGGCAACAGGAAACCAATGCTGTACCCGGCCGCGGGCAAATGGTTCGGGATCGACAATCCGCTTCGCGAATTGCGCGGCGATCAGGCGGGCACGACGATGGAGATCTGAGACAAGGAGGCCATGCTGATTCCGTGCGACTTGAACGCGCACGACGGAAATTGTCCGCTTTGCCCACCCTACGGTGTCTCGACGGCTTCGACTTCGGAAATCCGTGTAACGGTCCGATCGATGTCGGACCGACGTAACCAGAGCATGACGCCAATTCTGAGATCGTCCCGAACGAGAAGCGGGCTAATTGCTGCGCGAAGGCGCCGCTGCGGCGGCGAGGGGGCTCGAACCGGGCGCGGTCGTAGCGGTTTGGATCCTGGTATCGTATTCGTCGAGCCGCAGCAGGATATCCTTCAGCGGCAGGTCGGCCCAAGCATGGGTCACGAAATCCCGGTGCGAGATATCGCCGGCCGGCAGGAACGTGACGCTGCCCGCCAGATGATCGCGCCTCAGTTCGGAGCCGTACGACACCGATTTCGCCCTCAGCATCTGCTCGAGATCGGCGTTGTGTCCCCGCGTGTGCGGCGTATAGGAGCTCACGAAAAAGCCCGACCTGTTTTCCGCGATCCAGTTGGCAAACTTGTTTATCCCGCTGTAGAGGGCATCGAGCAGGACGATACCGCGAATGCGCGGCTTGACTCCCCCATTGTCCAACACCGAGAGCGTGGGCCCGAAGCCTCCGCTATAGGCCACGATCACGATCGGCATGTTGGCGAAGGTCTGCCGTGTCCGTGGATCGCCATGCAGCCGGGCGAGCTGCTCGGCGGTCTCGTCGAGAAATCGTTTGAATCCGCCGGGGTCGCCGAATTTACCGGGGCTCGAATCGGCCGCGTCGACGGCGAACTGGGGCGCGACGAGGACGGCGTTGACGCCCGACGCCGAAATCTGCGCCGGCACCTGTTGGCGGTCGCGGACGTCGCGCGACAGCGTGGCGCCATGCCCGTGGAAGAACACGATCATCACGCTGGGCTTGTTGGCGTCGAATCCCGGCGGGATGTGCAGCAGCACGCGGGGATCGCCGAATGTGTCGTGGTCCCACAGGACCCGTCCGCGGAAATTGGTGTGGCCGCGATGCCCCGCTTCTCCCGCATCGAGAAACGGCCGGTTCGAGCCCGGCATCCTGCCGTCATAAGGGAACGGCGCGGTCTGGAAATCGATCAGTGCCGTCTTCGGATCGCCGGCGGGCGGGATGCGCGGGATAACCGGGTCGAACGCAGCGCGGGAACGGGGAGCCGGGCTCTCCAGCGCCGCAAGGCGCATGAGCGGCTTGTTCTTGGTCTCCTTGACCGATCCTTGTCCTTCGCCGGCTCCGGCGCGAAATTACTCGAAGCGCGATCCGCCCTGGTGGCCCCCCCGACGTTATTCGCCGCCCTCGTAGGCGGCTCCGGCGCGGGAGCGCGTGCGATCCGGTCGACCGCCCCGATCGCGTCTGCTTCGGCGGTGCGCTGCATCATCGGATGGGTGGACCTGGCGAGCAAATCAGACTTGCCCGACCGCACGACCACGGCGGCAGTATATCCCTCGGTGGCGGGCGCCTGAAGGACGGCCTGCGACGGCGCCACCGAAAGGGGCGCGCCGAAGACGTTGTACAGCAGCCAGAAGCAACCTGCGGCGCCGACGACCAGGCCTGCGGAAACCAGGAGAACCCCGCGCTCCAGCCCACTCTTTCGCGGGGCGGCCCGCCATTCCGGTTCAAGCCGGATGTGGCTGCGGTCGATATCGCGATCGACGTGGCTGCGATCACCGGGGTTGCGATCGGCACGGCCGTGTTCGGCGTAGCTGCGTTCCGCATGGCTGCGCTCCGCGTAGCTGCGGTCGGCATGGCCGCGTTCTGCGTAGCTGCGCTCTGCATGGCTGCGCTCCGCGTAGCTGCGGTCGGCGTGGCCTCGTTCTGCGTAGCTGCGCTCTGCATAGCTGCGATCGGTATGGCTGCGCTCAGCTTGGGTGCGCTCGACTTGGCTGCGCTGGGCGTTGCCTCGTTCTGCGTAGCTGCGGTCGACATAGCTGCGATCGGTATGGCTGCGCTCAGCTTGGGTGCGCTCGGCTTGGCTGCGCTCGGCCTGGCTGCGATCGAATTGGCTGCGCTGGGCGTGATTGCGTTCGGCTTGGCTGGGTGCGCGCGGAATCCGCGCCACTTCGCGCTCGGGCCGCCATTGAGCCCCCGGAGCTGCATTGACATGGCGCGCGCGCTGAACCGGGACCGCGCTTGCGGCCGGCCTGCGGAACGTACGCGGCGCCGGGCTTAGATCCCGGTAATGCACTATTCCCCCACCCCACTGTCGCAAGCTTCGATAAAGACTGTGTCACTTTTTTGGTGACGGTCCCGCTCGCGAACGATTGCAGTGGCGCGAAACAAACCATGAACTTGGCGCCGGGCGGCGCGTCCACCAGCAACAGCGTTGCGGATCGAACGCGACGCCGCGCCAGGACCCCGGCGGGATCCGAGCAGCCAAACGTCTCGTGCAAGTCTATGAAACTGATGGTTAAAACCAGCCTAATTGGGCTTGGGTTCGGCCATCTTCTGGGCCAGCAGCAGGTTTGAATCGTTGATCCGCCAACGATACCCGAGGCCGAAGTCGATCGGGATCGACTGACCCTTGCGGAACACCTCGGCCATCTGCGGCTGATAATTCCGTGCAAAGATCGCGATCGGACCGGAATATCGGCCGTATGGCTGGAGCTGCCATTGCTTGCGGTCGAAATATTTCACCGGGATCCCGAAATCGTCCTGGAGGATCGTTGCGCTGTGATCGAGCATGAAATTGCGCACGGTCGAGAAATTGCCGCTATGCAGCAGGTATGACGCGCTCTTCACGAAGCTGTCGGCAACGCCGAGCTTCTCGCAGAAGGCCAAAAAGCCGCTGGTCTTCACGCCGTCATTGGCGAGATTGGTGCTGAAATAATACAGTGTCTGCATCGGGCCTTCGCCGGCTGAAAAGACGATTTTCACGCCCTTTGCTCCGGATTTCACCCCAGGCTCGTTGGCCGCCCTTTCGTTGCCCTCGCTATCGAGGTCCACGAACTTCGTATCATGGATGGTTTTGCCCGAGCGTGCCAGGAATACGTAGATGACCGGCAATGTTCCGTAGACCGGCCCGGAGTTCAATTGGCCGCGCATGTTCTTGGTGATGAAGAAGCTGATCGAGAGGAGCGAACTCATCTCGGTTTCGAGATTTCGCAGCGTCCGCTGCACGGTGCCGCGCGGCAGGCTGGTCAACGGCGGAATGTTGCCCGCGGGCTCCAGGCCGCTCATCACGTAGTTGGAAGCGCTCGGGAAAAATGCGAGGGCGTGCAAGGCGTCCGGACCGCTGAACATGTAGAGCATCGTGTCGTGCGTCATGCCCAGCCGCGCTTTGGCGAACGCCCGAACCTTGGCGAGGTGGTTCCTTTCCTGCTGTCCGAAGATCGAATTGAGATAATTCGCGTGCTGCTGCCAGGCCGCATCCTTGGTCAGCGCCGCAAGGGGTAAATCCGGGGAGGGACTGAGCCCGGCCAGGAATCGCGCCGTGTCGTCGGGTGTGGCGATCTCGGCGCTCGTCGCCGGCGCGACCGACCATGCCAGCAGGGCCACGAGAAGAGCGGCAAATTTCATTTTTCGCACCCTGAGGGCGTTTTGATTCATACGGTGGTTAGGGATCACGCGGTGGTCCGCGAATCATACATGGTACGCGATCATACGTGATTCGCGATCATACGGCGGTTCGGGAGCTGTCCGAAGACGCGACCTTCGATAACTGAAGAGATACGCCGTAGATCGCAAGGCAGGAGAGCATCATTGCGAAGCCCGCGAGCGATTGCAATGGTCGATTGACGACGAGATAATACATCATCCACAGCATCACCGCGAGAAAAACGAGCGGCGTCACCGGATAGAGCCAGGCGCGATACGGCCGCGCAAGCTGCGGCTGGGTGATGCGCAGCTTGATGACGCCCAGCACCGTGAAGAAAGAGCAGAATGTGAGGCTGAACTGGATGAAATCGAGCACCGCCTCGAAGCTTCCGGTCAACAGCAGCAAGGTCGAAACCAGGAGCTGAAAGACGATCGCCGCCGCTGGCACGCCCTTCTTAGATCTGCGCGAGAATACGCGCAGCAGCGGCATATCCTCGCCCATCGTCATGGTGACGCGCGGGCCGATCCACATCATGGCGCTGATGGAGGAGACGAGCCCGATGCAGATCAGCATGCCGACGACGCGGCCGCCGATCTCACCGAACATGTGGGTGCCGGCGATCATGGCGACGTCGAGCTGCCCGGCCAGTTCCTGCATCGGGGTGACCGAGAGGAACACGGCATTGAGGCCGACATAGGCCACGATCACGATCGCGGTTCCCAAAATGAGCGCGCGCGGCAGGCTGCGATCGGGGTCGGCGATCTCGCCGATGATGTAGGTTGCAGCGTTCCAGCCGGAGTAGGAATACATCACGAACACGAGGCTGATAGCGAACGGCGCGCTGGTGATGAAGCCGAGGTCGTTGGCGCCCGGCGCGAATGAAATCGGTTGCCGGCTGCCGAACACCAGGCCGGACACCAGGAAAGCCACGATCAGCAGCAGCTTTATGGCGGTCCAGATGTTCTGGAACGCGCTGCCGTGCCGGATGCCGCTCAGATGCACGAGCGAGACGAGCCAGACGACGACGAGCCCGGGAAACGGCAACGGCGCGTTCGGCATCACGGACCTGAAATAGACGCTGAACGCCATGGCGGCGAGCGCGACCGGTGCCGAAAAGCCGACGGTCGCCGACAGGCAGCCGGCCACGAAGCCGAAGGCGGGATGATAGATGCGCCGCAGGAAATTGTACTCTCCGCTCGATCGCGGGAACATCAAGGCAAGCTCGGCATAGGAGATTGCCCCGCACATCGCCACGATGCCACCGATCGTCCACAGCATCAGCAGCGAGAAGCCGGAGGTGATGTCCTTGACCTGGAACCCGAGGCTGGTGAAGACGCCGACCCCCACCATGTCGGCCACGACAATCGAGGTCGCAGTCAGCCAGGATACCTTGGCGACGTACGCTCCGCCTGAACTCGGGTCGGCCATGAGGGTTTTCACTTCCACCGCCGGTGCATTACAGGGCGCCGCATCCAATAATTCAACATGTGATTTCGCTTTGTCTCCGCACAAACGATGCCCCGCAAGCCATGCCGCCACAAACCATGCCCCGCAAACCTCGCGCGGCGTTCGGGCATAACCTTGAAAGGCCGGGTCACGGGAATGACAAGGTTTCAGGCATCCGACGCTGCGTCTTTCTATCGAATCCAACAGAATGCAAGCAACATGAGGGCATAAAGCGCGGTCACCAGCGCCGTCCCGGCGAATCGCAGCCGCTTTGTATCCGGCCTGACGGCGCAAGCCACCAGGAGAATCCGAGGCTCGTCCACGGACGCTCCCGGCGTTGCCGATGAACGGGCGATCGCGAACGGCAAACCGGCCCGACCCATCAGTCCGCCGTCGGCTGCGCTCGAATTGCTCGCGTTTCGACGCACACGCGTCAACAAGTTGTAACGGGCGGATGCCATGGCTCTGGCTTGGTTCTTGCTTCGGCGTTAGTTTCAAGAAAATGTTAGTTTCGCGAATCATTTGGCAGACCTCGATAGCGAGGCTGGGATCACGGAGATCGGCTATGTCAAACTTCAATCGGCGTCAGGTGGTTCGCGGCCTGTGCGGCGGCGTGGCCGGAGCGCTGCTCGCACCGGCCGGGCTCGCCTTCGCGGCGGGCACCATCGCCATCGACGACAAGAGTGTGCTGATCGTCGTTGACGTGCAGAACTGCTTCCTGCCGGGCGGCGGCCTGGCGGTGAAGGATGGCGACCAGATCGTGCCCATCATCAATCGCATCGCGAAGAAGTTCGCCCATGTCGTGCTGACCCAGGACTGGCATACGCCGGGTCACGTCTCGTTTGCGTCTGCGCATCCCGGCAAGGCCCCGTTCGAGATGATCAAGCTCGCCTATGGCGATCAGGTGCTGTGGCCTGATCACTGCGTCCAGGGGACGCCGGGAGCCGACATCTCGAAAGACATCTCGATTCCCCATGCCGAACTCGTCGTGCGCAAGGGGTACCACAAGGACGTGGACAGCTATTCGGCTTTCCTCGAGGCGGACAAGAAAACCGCGACCGGCCTCGCCGGATACCTCAAGGAGCGCGGCTTGACGCGGGTCTTCGTCGCCGGGCTCGCGACCGATTTCTGCGTCGCCTGGACCGCCATGGATGCGGAGCATGCGGGCTTCCAGACCTTCGTGATCGATGACGCCTCGCGCGGGATCGACAACCGCGGCTCGCTCGCCGCCGCGTGGACCGCCATGGAGAAGGCCGGCGTGAAGCGGATCAACGCGGACGATCTCGCCGCGTGATTCGGGTTCGGCCGGCTTGCGGTCGCGTCGTTCGCGTGGCCGCGCTCCAGCGCACACAGCGGGCCAGCGCACAGGGGGCCAGCGCACTGGCCCGCGGCCGCAAGACCGCATAAGCTTTCCCCCTTCCGGCTAGCCGGGCGTTCGACCCGGCTGCCGACAGGCATCGATGGGAGGAAGTCATGGGAGCGTGCGGAAGAGTTGCCGTGTATTCTGGGAGTGTTGGGAGCGTTGCCGCACGCAGCCGTGCAGGCCGCCGAACTCACCATCCTGACCAATCAGGGCGCGACGCCGGGGGTGCGCGAACTCGCCGCCGCGTTCGAGCGCGCCAGCGGTCACAAGGTGACCGTCATCCAGGAGACCCTGGACCAGCGGCTCGCTTCCAATGGGTCCGCCGATCTGGTCGCGAGCAATCCGGGGCCGATCGAGGATCTCGTCAAGAAAGGCAGGGTGGTGGCCGGCACCGTGACGCCGTTCGTGCTCGCCGGTCTCGGCCTCTCGGTACGCTCCGGCGTGCCGAAGCCGGACATCAGCACGGTGGAGGCTTACAAGGCGGCGTTGCTCGCTGCGAAGTCGATCGGCTATTCGCGCGGCTGCAGCGGCACCCATATTGCCGAGGGGATCGAGAAGCTCGGCCTCACCGCGCAGCTCAAGCCCAAGACCAAGTTCACGGCCGACGGCCCGGTCGTCGAATTCCTGGCGAAAGGCGACTTCGACATCGGCATCCAGCAGACCAACATCATGGTCGGCGCGCCCGGGACCGAGTATGTCGGTGCGCTGCCCGGTTTCTTGAACACGCCGTGCCCGTCGAGCGTCGCCGTGGTGGCAAGCTCGAAGGAGCCGGAGGCCGCGCGCGCGATGATCAGGTTCATGACGTCGCCGGAAGCTGCGCCGCTGCTCCGCAAGACCCATGTGGAGCCGGCGAAGGCGTTGTAAATCGATCAGATCGCACAACGTCGAATTTAATCCACGGACCTCATCCTGAGAAGCCATGCGAAGCATGGCGTCTCGAAGGATGGCCGCCAGCACGATTTCGCCTGTGGCCGTCCTTCGAGACGCGCGCAAGAGCGCGCTCCTCAGGACGAGGTTGAACGCTCCATGACAAGACGGTCTTATTCGGGGACGATTGCAATTTCGGATTGAACGGTTTCGGAATCTGGCTAACAAATCGAACTCGGCGTGGTTCCGTTGGGTAGGCGGGGAGATCCTGATGCCGACTGTCCAGAGCGGCCAGGCTGCGAGTGTTTCCGCAGGCGGTATCGCTATCGACACGACGATCACAAACAGTGGGACTCTGATCGTTTCATCCGGCGGTACGCTGGCGCTCTACAGCGCCACCGTCGCGACGAGGATGGTCCTCGATCCCGGCGCTTTCGTTCAAATCGGACTTGGCTATGTCGACCGCAACGACGTGGTGAGCAGCGGCATCACGCTGGATATTCTCTCGGGTGGCGTGGCCGACGATACCACGGTGCTCGGCGGCGGCACCCTGGTGGTCTCGTCCGGCGGCCTGGCGAGCGGCAGCATTATCGAGAACGGCGGCTCCGAGACCGTCAGTGCCGGCGGCAACGACAGCGGTGCGCAGATCAGCGGCGGCTCGCAGGACGTGTTCGGCCTGGCGCGCGGTGCGACGCTGTCCAGCGGCACCCAGTTCGTCGAGGCCGGCGGCACGGCGAGCGGCACGACGGTCAGCAGCGGGTTGCAGATCGTGCGCGGCGCAGGCGTCGCGAGCGGCACGAGCATCAGCACCGGCGAGCAGATCGTCCAGGGTGGAACGGCGTTCGGCACCACGGTCAGCAGCGGCTTGCAGATCGTCAGCAGCGGCGGGATTGCGAGCGGCACGAGCATCAGCATCGGCGAGCAGATCGTCCAGGGTGGAACGGCGTTCGGCACCACGGTCAGCAGCGGCTTGCAGATCGTGCGCAGCGGCGGGATCGCGAGCGGCACGAGCATCAGCACCGGCGAACAGATCGTCCAAGGTGGAACGGCGTTCGGCACGACGGTCGGCAGCGGCTTGCAGATCGTCAGCAGCGGGATTGCGAGCGGCACGACCATCAGCACGGGCGAACAGATCGTCCAGGGCGGAACGGCATTTGGAACGACGGTCGGCAACAGCGGCCTGCAGATCGTCAGCGGCGGCGGGGTCGCCAGCGGCACGGTGGTGCAAAGCGGCGGGATGCAATACGTGTCCGGCGCGGCGAGCGGCACCACGCTCAATGGCGGGTTCGAGGTCGTAAGTCATGGCGGCGTTGCCAGCGGCACGACCGTCCGCAGCGGCGGCTCGCAGACCGATCTCGGCAGGACGGTCGGGACCGTTCTCAACGGCGGCACCGAGACGGTCTCCTCCGGTGGCACCGCCAGCAACACTGTCGTCTCCGGCGGCGGCACGCTGGTCGCGTTCTCCGGCGGCGTGGTCAGCGGCGCCGTCATCTCCAAGGGCGGCATCGAGACCGTCTCCGGCGGCGGCGCCGATGCCGGGGCGATCCTGCGCAGCGGCCTCCTCAACGTCCTCTCCGGCGGTACTGCCGCGGCCGAAGTGGTCAGCGGCGGCACCCTGTTCGTCGCCCTCGGCGCCGCCGCGAGCGGTGTCAAGGTGAGCGCCGGCGGGCTCGAGCTGGTGTCCGGGATCGAAAGCGGCACCACTTTGAGCACCGGCGGTGCGGAACACGTGTTCGGAACCGGGTTCGGCGACATCGTGCACGGCACCCAGACGGTCGAAACCGGCGGCACGGCGGTCGGCGCGACGGTGTCGAGCGGCGGCCATGAGGTCGTGAGCTCCGGCGGCGTTGCGGACGCCAGCGTCGTGGGCAGCGGCGGCACGCTCGGCGTGGCGCGGGGCGGCACCGCGAGCGGTACGACGGTGCTCAATGGCGGCCACGAGGTCGTGAGCTCCGGCGGCTTCGAAGCCACCGCCACGCTCGCCAGCGGTACGTTGGAAGTGTCGAGCGGCGGCGGCGTCGGTGCCGTCTTGTTCGGCGATGGCGGCATCCTGCAACTCGATTCGCTGGGGGCCTTCGGCGGCACCGTCTCCGGCTTCCATCTCGGCGACCGGATCGATCTTCGCGGCCTCGCCTTCACCGCCGGAAAAGACACGCTGTCGTGGTCGCAGCTCACCTCGGGCGCCAATGCCAGCGGCACGCTGACCGTCACCAGCGGTGCCAAGGTCGAGACGCTGACCCTGCTGGGGCAATATTCGGTGGCGAGCTTCAGCGCCACCTCGGACGGCCATGGCGGCACCTTGATCACCGACGCGCCGTCGGTGAACTCCGCGGTTTCGACGCCATTGGTCGCACACCAGGGATGATGCGGTGATCGCCGACCAAAGGGCTTGGGGACGCGATCGGAGGTCGCGGTCCCAATAAGGTCGGTGCTTTTTGCGGTCGGCCAGCCGGTCGCTACTCCGCCGCAGGTTTCATTTCCTGTTGGACCCGGTAGCCTTTTCGCCGGTTCTCCGGCTTTTCCCAGGTCATATTTTGTGTTAATTACTGTCGTTTTCGCCATCACCGCAAGGCTCAGGCGCCGCGGACGTCGCTTGCTGGCATCTCGCCATTTTCATCTGGACTGAGTTATTGTCCGGCCTTGATTTGATCGCTGAGATTACCCACAGGTGTATTTCGGATGACAATTGTCAGCAGCGGCATCACTTCCAATGTCTCCTCCGGCGGGGCCTCCGCAGGATGGATCGTCCTCTCCGGTGGCACCCTTGACGTCCTGAGCGGCGGCGTCATCAGCGCCGCGGTCGACAGCGGCGGCACCGTCAGCGTCGTCGGCGGGGGCCTCGCCCTCAGCACGACCATCAGCAGCGGCGGCAAGCAGTACGACTACGGTAAAGCAAGCGCCACGGTCGTCAGCAGTGGCGGCTTCGAATACGTCGTTTCCGGCGGCACCGCCGTTGCGACGATCGTGCTGAGCAGCGGCATCGAATACGTTTCCAGCGGCGCCACCGCGAGCGGCACGATCGTCAGCAACGGCGGCAGCCAGGGCGTCTTTCTTAGCGGCACCGCCATCGGGGCTATCGTCGGCAGCGGCGGCACCCAATATGTTTCGAGCGGCGGCGCTGCAATCGGCACGACCATCAGCAGCGGCGGCACCCAAAGTGTTTCCTTCAGCGGCACGACGTCCAACACGTTGGTCAGCAGCGGCGGCGTCCTGAACGACTTCGCGGGCGGCAATGTCGTCGGAACTACACTTTTCAACGGCGGCGTCGCGAGCGTCGGCGGTCTAGCATTTAATACCGTAATCAGCAGCGGCGGCACCGAGAACATCCGATCCGGCGGCTTCGAATTTTTACCCACCATCAGTAGCGGCGGCACCCAGAACGTGCTGTCCAGTGCCACCGTAGAGAATGGGGCGATCGCGGGCGGCACGCAGAACGTCTCCGGCGGTGCCTTGGTCTTGAGTGTGACGCTCAACGGTGGTGCGCAGAATGTGTCCTCGGGCGGAACCGCCAGCAGCACCGTTCTCAATGGCGGTGCGCAGAATGTGTCCTCGGGCGGAACCGCCAGCAGCACCATTCTCGATGGCGGTGCGCAGAACGTGCTCTCCGGCGCGATCGTCACCGGTACGATTTTCGGCGGCGGAACGCAGAATATCCTCTCCGGGGCGAGGGTCAGCAGTGCGGGGATCGGCGCCGGCACCCAGAACGTGTCGTCCGGCGGCACCGCCATCGCTACGCTGCTGAGCGGCGGCACCCAGAACATTTCTTCTGGCGGCACTGCCACCGCCACCGTCCTGAGCGGCGGCGTGCAGGACGTGTTCGGCGGCGGGAGTGCGACCAGCACGACATTCGGCGGCGGCACCCAGAATGTATTTTCGGGCGCGGTCGTGGGCGGCGCCGTCATTGCCAGCGGCACCCAGAATGTCTCGTCCGGAGGCGTCGCCAGCGCCGCGATCATCCGGGGCGGATCCCAGGGCGTTTATTCCGGCGGCACGACGAGCGCAACGACCGTCAGCGGCGGCGGCACCGAATTCGTCTTCTCCGGCGGCACCGCGAGCGCCACCGTGGTCAGCTATGGCGGGACGCTGGAGCTCTTCGGCGGCGCCATCGCGAGCGGCACTACCATCAGTTCCGGTGGTATCCTGGAGATCGCGGCGGGCTTTTTGGTCAGCAATTTCGCGCTCGGCAGCGGCGTCGCCCTGGTCGTGGCATCGGGCGGCACGGCCAGCGCGCAGACGATCAGCGGCAGCACGGAGATCGTGAGTTCGGGCGGCACGGCCGTCAGCACGACGGTCGTGAGCGGCTCCCAGTGGGTTTCCGGCGGCACCGCAAGCGCCACGACCATCAGCGGCGGCGGTTTTCAAGATGTTTATGGCGGCACGGCCGTCGGCACGACCGTCGGCAGCGGCGGCAGAGCTTATCTATACGGCGGCACAGCCGCCAGCATGACAGTTGGGAGCGGGGGCTTCGGGGAGGTTACTCCCGGCGCAATCGTCAGCGGCATGTCGATCAGCGGCGGCGTGCTGGAAGTCTTCAGCACCGGTTTGGGTGGCGGAGCAGTAGGTTTCGCGGGAAGCAACGGCATACTGCGGATCGAAGGCACCACCATGCCGACGATGCTGATCAGCGGCTTTGCCTCCGGTGACCAGATCATCCTCGATTATGTCGCGTTCAGCAGCGGCGCCGCGGTGTCTCTCACCTCCGGCAACGTGCTCAAGGTCCGTGGAGGGCGGGAGCACCTACGCCCTCCAGCTCGATCCCGCGCAGACATTTTCCGGAACCTTCCACGTCGGCCCCAGCCCACTGGGTGTCGGTGCCACCACCATCGAGCTTGTCACGTTCTGTTACGTCGGGGCAGACCGTCAGCAATGCGGTGGTAAGCAACGGGAACGTCCAGAACGTCCTGTCCGGGGGCACCGCCGTCAGCACCACGGTCACCAGCGGCGGCGAGCAGGACGTGCAATCCGGCGGTAGCGCGAGCACCACCACGCTCAGCGGTGGCGCCCAGGTGGTCTACGGCATCGCGTCGGCGACATCGGTCAAAGGCGGCGGCCTGGAGGAGCTGTTCGGCACCGCCATCGGCACCGTGGTCAGCAGCGGCTATCTGGAGGTCGGCGCCGGCGGCACGGCCAGCACGACCGTGGTCAGCAGCGGCGGCGAGCAGGACGTGCTGTCGGGCGGCACCGCCAGCGTCACCGTGGTCAGCTCTGGCTTTGAAACCGTCTACGGCGTCGCAGTGAGCACGACGCTGAACGGGGGCTACGAGGACGTATACTCCGGTGGGACCGCCAACATCACGGTCCTCAACTCCGGCGCTTTTCAATATGTCACCGGCGTTGCGTTGAATACGAGCGTCGGCAGCGGCGGCTCGGCGTACTTGGACGCTGGCGGCACCGACAGCGGCACCGTCTTGCTGTCCGGCGGCAGCGAATACATCGCTCTCGGCGCGACCGGTTTCTCCGCGACCGTCTCCA
>CAVVCE010000139.1:0-13295 GCA_963746235.1 uncultured Alphaproteobacteria bacterium | reverse complement strand
CCCGCCCTCGATCCAGATCACCGGCAGCTTTGGAAACCGTTCGCCGAGCCCGTTGGTGACCCAGTTGGTCAGGTGAATCATGTTGTAGAACGGGAAGCCGAGCGCGTGCACCGAGGCGAAACGGTTGAGGCTCTTGAACACCGGCTCGCCGATATTGATGGCGGAGTGGAAACACAGCGCGAGGCCGCGTTCCTCCATCGCGCGGTAGACCTTCATATAAGAGTTGTGGTGCACCGGCAGGCTTCGCACCGACGTGATCATGAATCCGGTGACGTGCTTGCGGTCCCCGAAGGTCTCGACGTGGCGCAAGGCCTCGTCGGGCTCCGAGAACGGCATGCACAGCATCGAGTAGAAGCGTCCATCGGAAGCCGGCAGGGCCTTTTCGGTGAGCCAGCGGTTATAGGCCCAGCACAGCTCGATCTCCATCTCGGTCGATGGGTGCAGGCCGATCGCGAGCAGCATGGTCGGAAACAGGCATGCATAATCGACGCTCATCGCGTCCATCCAGCGATGGCCGAGCTCGACGTCGCGCAGCTTGCCGGCACCGGTCTTCTCGGACGCGCGCATCGGATAGCGCGTGATGCGGCCGCCCATGTCCTGGAAGCTGACCTGGGTCGGCATCAGGGTCTGGCGGCCCTTGGCGCGGCCGGCGAGCACGAGTTGGCGCAGCACCTCGTTCTCGATGAAGGGAAGGAATTCGTCGTAGCACTCGTTTTCGTAATGGTGGCTGTCGATGTCGACGATCAGGACGCCGTCCAGCTTGCGCTGGTCCGCCTGCCGCCGCGCATGGGCGAGCAGCCGGCCGGTGTTGAGCTCCTCGACCGACACCCGTCGGCCGCGATCGGAGATGAGGTCCATGGCGTGCTCCAGAAGCGATCTGCCGGGGCCCTTACAATCCGAACACCCATACCATGGACGCATTGCCCTGCATCCGCAGTTCCGGCGTGCGGGCGACCCGGCCGCGGCTGTTGCGAGGCAGCGCAGCACCGCGACCGTCGCAGCACAGGCCCGAAGCAATGGCGATGTATTGTTTGCCGTTCACCGCATAGGTCATCGGCGCGGCGTTGAAGCCGGAGCCGACATTGATGCGCCACAACTCGTCGAAGGTCTGGTCGTCATATGCGAGGATGGTGCCGTCGATCATTGCCGTCACCACGATGCCGCCCGCCGTCGACAGGACGCCGGCCGAATTCGGATAAGGCATGTCGACCCGTCGCTTCACCTCGCCGGAACCGGGGTCGATGGCGATGAGCCCGCCGGTGATGCGACCGGCCTCGCCGCCGGCACCGCCGGTGATCCGGCCGATCACATGCGCGCTGGTGTCGGTCGTGATCCGGCTGCAGCCCTCGTGGGTCGGCACGAAGAGCAGGCCGGCCTTGCGGCTGTAGGATGACGGCCAGAAATTGGTGCCGCCCGCGACATACGGGCAGACTTGGCGCACCACCTTGTCGGCAATCGCGTTGGCGGGCTCGGCATAGAGCTGGATATCGCGGGCCGGATCATAGTCCAGCGGCTTGCCGGTCTTGGGGTCGATGCCCTTGGTCCAGGTCACCTGCCGCACGGTCTGCACCGCCTTGAGGAACTGCCCGCTGATGCGGTCGAAGGCGTATTCGAACCCGTTCCGGGCGGGATGGACGAGCATCCTGCGGTCCTCGCCGTCGACCTTGGTGTCGATGAGGATGTGGCTGCCGGTCTCGTCGTAGTCGCGGTTATCGTTGGGCGTGTACTGGTGATACCACTTGATCTTGCCGCTGGCGGCGTCGAGAGCGAGCGCGCTGTTGGTGTAGAGATTGTCGCCCGGGCGATAGCTGCGAATCATAGGCCGGAACCGGGTTGCCGGAGCCCCAATAGGTCAGGTTGGTGGCGGGATCGTAGGCGCCGGTGCCGTAGAACGCGCCGCCGCCGGTCTGCCAGGCGTTGTTCTTGTCCTTCCAGGTTTCGCTCCCCGCCTCCCCGGGCGCCGGGATCGAATAGGTCTTCCACAGCACGTTGCCGGTCTTGGGGTCGAGCGAGGCCAGCCAGCTACGCACGCCGTGGTCGCCGCCCGAACTCGCGACCAGGATCGTGTCCTTGAGGGCGAGCGGCGCCGCGGTCAGCTCAGTGAGCCCGACCTCGCTTTGGTCGAGCAGGTTCTTATCCCAAACGACCCTGCCGGTCTCCTTGTCGGTGGCGACGACCCGGCCCTCGTAGCCGGTGACCGAGATGACCAGATTGTTCCACAGCGCGACGCCGCGGTTGCGGTCGGGCTTTTCCTGCTTCGGATTCATCTGCCACATGATCGGGCCCGACATGCCAGACCGCACGTCGATCTTCGAGACGACGCCCGAGCTGTCGACCACGTACATGAAACCATCCTCGACCAGAGGCGTGGCTTCGAGGCTGTCGTCCCTGGAACTGCCGCCGAGCGCCACGGCGAATAGCAGCTTCATGTTCTTGATGTTGGACTTGTCGATGGTATCGAGCGCCGAGAAGCGTTGCCCGCTGAAGTCGTGATGATGCATGAGCCAGTTCTGCGGCTCCGGATTGGCGAGCCGCTCATAGGTAATGTCCGCAGCACGCGCAGCCGACGTGCCTGCCAGCAGCACGCAGGCGAAACCCGCCATCACGCTCGCGCGCCGGATCGGTGAGCGACCCGCGAATCCGCCAACTGGAAGCGCGCTTGCCATCGTTCCCTCCTCGGTTTGATTGTTGAGGTCCCGTTTAGCATGGTCCGGCGGCGCACGAAACCGGTCGCCCTCGACAGTGTCTCAGGATTTGTCCGCCGACAATCGATTCAGTTGCCCCCTCCCTGACCCTGCCCCGCAAGCGGGAGCGGGGACGAAAACTGAATCGATTGGCGGATAGTCCTGAGCGCAACAGAGTCAAAACCCGTTGCGAGGCCCTTTGTCCTGGTTGCGGTAGAACGGCTGCATCCGAAGCCGTTAGTCCAAAGGCGGCCGGGAATTTCATGCTTGCAATCAATGGATGAACGGATACCGTGCCTTCCCTGCATGATGAGGAAGGCGGCTATGACGGCACTTCGATCCGGCGCATATCTTCTCGCCAGTGTGCACTTTTTCCTATTTTCCTATTCTGCATTCTCGGCGGGCTGCGAAAGGACAATCGCAGAAGAAACCTGCGGTAGCGTGAATTCAGATACGATAGCGCAGCCATTATACATTCGAGCCGTGACGACGGCTGCTGCGCCGCAAACACCACGGGCTGCAGATCCGAAGATCGTGGAAGTGACCGTTCCTCCTGACAGTTCGGACGGGCCTTCGTGGTCGAGCAACCAAAATATTTGGACTGAGACCTTCCCCATAGAGGACGTGGATCGGATTGGAATCGGCTATATTCTCGAGCCGGAACCGTTTCATCGGAGTTGGTCGGAGGCCGACTTCGTCATGCATGACCACATGTATTTATCTCCTGGCGTTCCAGACCCGAAGCGAGCGAATATTACTTATCGCTTCAGCAAGCCGGCCAAGATCGGGGAGATATTAATAATTCAACACGCGAATGGCATCGGCCAAATCGAAGGATTTATAGGAAACGACGAAAAGAGCATGAAATCCATTGGACATGCCAGTAGCACCCTCGGGGCTAATCTCCCGCCTAAAGACGGGACGTTCGTCGATGGTTATCGCGATCTATTTAAATTCGAACGGAGCGGAGAAGGTAAGTTATTTCGGATAGTAATTACCAAGACGCCGCTGCCGAACGGGTACGCATTCTTTCGTGCATATCCGCGCAATGATGATCATAGACCATATGAAGTTTGGCGCGCCGGGGAAATGCCCAAGCCCGGACGGTGAGGTGCCTCGCCTTACACATTCAGGCGCACCGCCGACCGTCGCCTACAGCGCCAGCGCTTTCAATCAGACGACATTGGAATGCCGTGGACCTGCTCGCCCTCATCGGTCGCGAATCGCCGCATACCGATCGGCGCGCGCTAGGGGCGACTGCTCAGGAACGCCCGAATAGGTTCTTGATGGCCTCTGGAAGCCATCCCGAGGCGGTCTCGGGACTGGGCGCGTTTGCGAGGTGCTCGACGACCACGAGGCGCTCGATTTCACCCTTCAAGAAGGCGTTCAGGAAGGCAGGGTAGTCGCTGAACGACACGCATCCATTCGATTGGCCGTTAGGTCCGAGCATATACGTGTGCGCCAGCATCCCATCGCGACCAAACATCTTGCCGTCGTCGATAGGGTTGAGGCGAATGGCGCGAACGCCGTGAAAAAGCTCTTCGCGCAACGTGAGGTCGTAGACGTTCGGCGGCGTCGGCCCCCGGCCCTTCAAGGTGATATAGCGAGGATCGTCCAACTGGCTGCCAAGGCCGGAATGTGCTTCCAATCTGCGTCCGTTGGGCAGGTAGACCGTATGCGCGACAATGTCATAGACCGCGGTGCGGCTGTCGGCATCGGGGAGCGAATTCAAATCCTTCGAAGCGGTGGTGCGAATCTGTGTTTTTGCGACATTGGAGGGCGGCAATGAAGCAAGCTTCGGCCCGGACCGGCCGGCCGCGGGACCGGCCATCGCGCGCCGCCGCACATCCGGCGGTGGCAGGAGTACGCTGTTCGCGCCCCCTTCCGTCTCCGCGTCCTCGGCTGGGAGGCTACCGGGCGGCATGGCTTCGCCCATAAACCGCTCGCCGAAGGAATGACGTTGATTCGCGGCCGTCGATGGGTCGGACTCCTCGACCGCAAATTCGGAGCCGGCCTCCGTTTCCAAGCTCGCCAAGTGTCGCAGGCCCGAACGGTCTGAGGCCCGCGACTCGAAGGGTTCCCGGAGATCAAGTTCCTTCGGATGGGTCGTTCCGAACATCGACACGCGTGTAAACACGTCCATGCGTGCAAACACGCCCCACAGCTCGGCGTTGGCCGGGCCGACCGCGAGCGTCGCCAACAATCCGACGGCAAACCCCACAATCAGCGCCGCGATGGCCGCGAAAATCGAGCGCAATTCGACGTGGACCAAGATTCCCCCGTTCATCCCCAGCGCGGTTGCCTCGTCCATGCGGGCGCCCGCGTTCCCCAACTTCCAGCCGCAGAAAACACAGCAATTGCGGCAAAGAAAAGAATAGTCCGGGGGCGATCCTTCGTAAAGCGGTCCCGTGCCCGCACTGCACGCAAAAATAACGAGGCTTCAGGTGGACGCGTTCGGTCGATCCAGCCCTCGGAAGGCCGCTCATGGTGGGTCGGGAACGAGGGTGAGGGCGTGCTCGGCGACCCCAGGGAGGAACGGAACCGGCTCGCCGAATGCCCAGGCGTGGAAGCCCGCGCGGAAATACGGCGACAGCGGATGGCCGCTCTGGCCGCCGGGCATATGGAGATACGCCTCGTCCTCGTGGCCCGGGGACACCCCGAAGCGCTCCGAGGCGCCGAAGCTCGGACCAATGACCCGCGGCATGTCCTGGTCACCCGGCAACAATTCGACGGGCATGTCGACCAGCGCGCCAAGCCCCGGCAGGGCGCCCGACAGCGGATGCCGGATTCGCACCACATTGGCCCGGCCCCACGTGCAGTCGGCGAGCTGCGGGCATTCGGTATCCAGCGCGGCGATGGCGGCATCCGCGGCGGCCAGCAGGAATTCTCGCCAGTTGACCGGACCCGGCGGCAACAGGTGCGCCGGCTGTTGTTGGAGCAGCGCCCACAGCGGCCCTTCGAATGACGGCGGCGGCCTGAAGCGAAAACCCGGATTCCTGGCGCGCGCCGGCGCAATCAGCGCATTGAAGACGCGCTGCTCCACCTCGGAGCGAAACGCACGGACGAGCCGGTATGCGGCATCGTCCACAGCGGCGTGGCCGGTCCAGCCGGCGAGCACGCGTTTGAGTTCCGCGCGCCGCGGGTGACCTTGCGTGGCCTGCTCGTCCAGCAATGCGGCGAGGCGGGCGTTCCAACGCTCGAGGAAGACCGCGGCATCATCGAGCTGCACCGCCAGCATGTCGGACGACGTCTGCCGGTCGCCGCGCGCAGCGAGGTCCGACAGGATGCGGACCGCACGCGCTCCGCGGTCGTAGCCGCCGTCGCCAATCATGGCGAGTGCGTCCCCGCCGACGACACGGGCATTGGCAGTCGCGATCTGTCCGGATGCCGGATCGACGATTCGCGGGTGTTCTTCAGGCGCGACCCAGCCGGTGAAGCCGACCGGCTCGGTGGAGAGGCGGGGCACCGTGGCATCACCCGGGCGCCGTCGCGGGATCTGGCCCGCAATGGTCCAGCCGATATGCCCGTCGGCGTCACCGACGACGAAATTCTGCGCCGGTATCCCCGCCCGGTCGGCAACCGACAACGCGTCGGCGATGGACGCCGCCGATTCGAGGTCGATCAATGTGACGTTGAGTGCCCCGGGATCGTGCGCGGCCCACTCGAGCGCGAGGTCGCGCCCGGACGCATCGGTTCCGATCACCGGCCCCCATTCGGTGCCGACGACATCGAGGTCCTCGCGATCCCCGCCCTTGACCAGGATGGTCTCCTTCACATGGCTGAACGGATGCGAACCCGTGGCGGTCAGGTAGCGGCCCGGGTCCGACGGATCGGGGACCATGACGATGACGTCCGCGTAATCGCCGTTGCTGTTGGTGAACCCCCAGGCGACATGGCGGTTGCTGCCTGCCACCATCACCGGGGTGCCCGGCAACGTGACGCCGGTGACATCGATCGCGTGATCGATCGCCGCGAGCTCGAGCCGGGCATGGTACCAAGTATTCGGCACCCGGATCATCAAGTGCATGTCGTTGGCGACGAGCGCGGCCCCGGTCGTCGTGCGCGAACCGGCCAGCGCCCAGTTGTTGCTGCCGGCGGACGAGCGCGAGCGCGCGCCGGGCGGAGCGCTGAAATCGAGGCCTCCGAGATTGCGCAGGTCATACTCGCCCGGGCTCGGAACGCGCGGCGGGTCGGCACGGCTGCCGTCGATTGCCGCCTCGTAGTCGGGGGCCGCGGCATAGACGAACCGCGCCGCGGCTGCGGGAAGGTTACTGCGCACCAGTCCCCGCTGTATCTTGGTGTGGGCGTCGGCCTCCTGGAGCTGCAGAAACATGGTCAGAACGACCAGGAATGTATCCTCCGGCTCCCAGCGCTCGGGCACAGCGCGCAGCAAAAGATACTCGAAGGGACGCGCCGTGAGCGAAGCGGCACCCGCGTTCACGCCGGCCGCATAGGCATCGAGGATCGCGCGCTGAGCGGGGGACGCGGCCGCGATTGCGGCCCTCGCTACGGTCCGGAAACGATGCAACCGCAGCCGCCGGTCAGCGGCGAGCGTCGCAACACCGAGAAGTGCGGACAGCTCACCGGCACTCGTTCGCCGCAGCAGGTCCATCTGGAATAGACGGTCCTGGGCGTGAGCAAAGCCGAGCGCGTAGGCGAGGTCCGCCCGCCGCGAGCCGCTGATCGTGACGGCGCCACGCGCATCCCGCTCGATGATCACCTCGCTGCCGAGGCCACGCGTTGCGAGCCGGCCATCGAGGACCGGCAGGCTGTTCGAAAGCGCAAGCCAGCCAGCCGCGGCCACGACGATCATCGCGAGCACGAGCCCGGCGCTGACGCGCAGCAACAGCTTCCGCATGAGATAGCGTCCTCGATATGGAAGTCTCATAGTCGCCGCGCCGGCAGGCGCTGATTTACCGCTCAAAATCACGGGGCGCTCGATACTATCAGCGCGCCCGGATGATCGGCGATCCCTGCTGCGGCCCCGGGGCACCATAGTATGGGCTTGGAAAGCAGTACGCGCCATTGCCGGACTGCCAGGTCATGCATTGCTGACGACTGGTGAAATAACAGGTTGTCGTGCCGCGCACCGACTTCGCGCACCAGGGGTATGAGTACGGCGACTGCGCGGATGCCGGAGCGGTGGCGCCCACCAGCCCGGCGCTTGCAAGAACCAATGAGAGGATTGCCAAGCGCATCGAGGTCTCCTGTCATGACACCGGGCAGGGAGGCCGCACGTGGCGGCCACGGCGCATGTCGGAACCTATTTAGGCGTCGCGCCGGTGACCATGGCATTGTAGACGTTTGCGAGTTGGCTATCGCCCAGACGCTTTTCAAGGTAGGAGGCTTTCCCGCCGGATGCCGCCCAGGAATTGTCGCCGGTCGAGGAATTGACCGTGTTGACGCCTCCTGCGCCGGCCACGGTGTAATTGTCCTGCAGCCCCGTGACGGCGTAGTGAACGGCGAGCGGGTCATAGCCGCCCGCACTCGCTACCCCTTCCAGCGACAGGGCGTAGGAAAGAGGATCGGTCGTGCCGTTGGACCCGCCCGGCGGATGAACCATGATCGATGCTCCGAGCGAAGCTCCTGTGCCCGCGATCGCCACCGGGCTGTTGGCAAACACGTAGGCCGCCGACACCGGATCGCCGGCGAAGTTGAACTCGCCGCTGCCCGTCGGGTAGTCGCCACCCATGATGACGATCTCCACGACCTTCGCGGTTACCAATTGAGCTCCGGTCAGCGGCGAAATCGCGTCGGGCAAGGACTGCAGGAGCGCGGCGAGATTGGTGAGAAAACCAGTCGAGACGTAGGTGACGCTGCCGTTCGCCGCCGCCGCAAGCGCGGTCCGCAGGGTCGTCACCGCGTCGGGGTAGTTGCTCCTGGCATCGCCGGGCGTTCCGAATCGGGCAGCGATCTGCTGCGACCAGGCGGAGGCCGAGCTTGCAGACGAGACGCCGCCCTGGTAGGCGCCGATCGGGATACCGGCCCTGGCAAATGCCCTGTTGACTGCGGCCATGGCGGGCGCCGAATAGAGGTTCGAGCTGTCGGCAACCATCGCCAGCACCTTGGCGTATCCAGCTCGTTCCAACTCCAGCAAAATGTAATGCGCGGCCATTCCATCGGCATAGAGCGCATAATCATCGTCAAAAATGATGTTCCTCGGTGCAAACCCGCTCCCGGCGCCGTCCGGCGACCCGATCTCGGCGCTCGAGGCAGGATCTGCACGCACGCTCGATAGCGAGAGAGCCAGAGCGAGAGCCGCCATGGCAATTCCGACGCTATTCGTCATCGCGGCTGCACCGAAGGAGCCGGCCGAGCCGATGGGTTCAATGCTCAGTCACCGACGCCCGGTCCTATCGGCGCGCCGGGGTGATTGGCGACCGCCGCCGCGGCCCGGGGGCGACGGCCGATAGGATGGGTTTTCGAAGCAGAAGGCGCCGATTCCGGAAGTCGTCTGCATGCATTGCTCCTTGCTCGCGTAGTAGCAGCTATTCGCGCTCGTCCTGCCGCCGCCGCGCGCGCACCATGGATATGAGTTCGGCGATTGCGCCGACGCCGGATCGGCGGCGCCCATCAGCGCAGCATTTGCGAGAACCATCGCGAGGATTGGGAAGCGCATCAAGGTCTCCAGTCGTCACGCCAGGAGGGCCGGTGGTCTGACCCCAACATTTGGTTCCCATCTGTTTGGGTCGCACCACTGGTTCCGGGTGGGCCCGCAATCGTCGTTACGATCTGCACCAAGGCTTTGGCGCCTTGGGACATTGCATTCCATCGCACAGGAACGGGACCGCGAGCCCCTCGGCGACCAAGATGTCTCCGACATCGCGGCCATTCGCTTTGAGCCGGCCGCAGGTTCGCGCAAATATGCAAACCCACTTGCCCAGCGTGGTTGCGGGGCACGAACAGGTGACCGGGGAGTAGTCCAGCCCGCCGGCCATGATCAAATCGCGGATACGCTTTGTGGCTTTGGCGCCGAGGTCGCGTTCAGCCCGGCATTGGGCGCCCTGCATCTCCGGAGCAACGAACCCGACCAGGCGGACGGTCTTGCCGTCGGCGGCAATCGTGTGACCGTCGATCACCCTGATCTGGTTGGATTCAATGGGATACGCCGCCGCCTGCTGCGTCATCGCGAGCGCGAGCGCAATTCCGAATTTCCATCGTGCCATAACAGGCGCCCCCACCTGTACCAAGGCCAGGCGGCGATGATAGGGCGGTGCATAAGTGATAAGCAAGAGGCCGAGAGATCGGCGCCATTGGTACTGCGAGAGTCGCTGGCAGCGCGCCGCCCGGCGGCACACAAAAAGGTGCTGGCGTAGGGCGGTAAAAGCCCGTAGTTGCTGAAATCACACACCGCGAGGAATATACGCGGGCTGTCACGGCGTCGTCCGGCTCGCGCCCCTCGCTGCCCGTTCTGCGCCCTTTTCGATCTTCTTTCGGCCGCTGCCTCCGCTCGTCGCGTCCACACGCTGCGGGGCGGGTTCGCGCGATTAAGCGGGACCGGGACTGGTCCGGGCTAGCGGTCGCCGCCAAAGAACTCCATATTGACCGCCATGAGCAAATCTCCTCGGGTTACCTTCAAGTACAACCGAATTGCAGAAGACGACTGGCAGATCGAGGCTCACTACCCCGGTGCCGAAATTCGGTACATCAAACCGTTTAAGAGCAAGGCTGAAATTGACGAGTGGCTGCAGGGAAGCCGGCGCATCGATTGGCTCAGATCGCAAGGCTACGCGAAATGACTATCGTATTGTGGCACAAGCCCGGTGATCAACGTCTGTAGGTGCGTCGATCTCGTCGGAACATGCTCTGGCCGCCAAAATTGACGTGCAACGGGACCCCACGACGTTGCACCGGCCGTCGGGAGTTCAGATGGGTTGGTCGATCGGCCCAGTTCGCCCGCGCGCCCACTCGCGCCCCCTTTGGAGCCCGGGCGCGATTTATATCAAGCGCATGTCGATCCGCGGTGGGCTGGTTCGTCGTCCCAGTGAGCGAGACGGTTCTTGGGCGATGGCGCCCGCGGCTCGCGCCAGGAGGAGCTCTCAGATGCGTTTCATGTTCATCGTCAAATCCGCCCACCCGGCGCCTCCGACCCCGGCACTCGCCGAGGCGATGCACAAGCTCGCCGACCGGGAAATCAAGGCCGGCCGCCTGCTCGACATGGGCGGGCTGATGCCGCTCGCCACGGGCGCGCAGGTGCGCATAGCGGACGGGCGGCTCGGCGTCGTCGACGGCCCGTTCGTGGAGGCCAAGGAGGTCATCGGCGGCTACGCGATCTTCGAGCTGCCGGGCAAGGAAGAGGCTCTGGCCTCGGCGAGGGAGTTCATGCAGCTCCACAAGGATTCTCATGCCGGGCTGGGAAGGGGTTTGCGAGCTTCGCGCGTTTGCTTCGAGGGGCCCGTGAGGCGAGGGCTCCCGAGCCGAGCGCCTGGCACGGTCGGCGGCCATGACGGCCGCCGACGCCCATCGCGCGATCCTGGCCGTCTGGCGGATCGAGCAGCCCCGGCTGATCACCAGCCTGGCGAGGTTGCTGCGCGATGTGCCGCTGGCCGAGGACTTGACGCAGGAAGCCCTGTTGGCCGCCCTCGAGCGGTGGCCGGTGACAGGCGTTCCAGAAAAACCCGGCGCCTGGCTGATGGCGACCGCCAAGCACCGGGCCCTGGATCATTTGCGGCGCGGCCGAATGCTCGAGCGCAAGCACGAGGTGGTCGCCCGGGACATGGAGGCGGAGCAGCAGGCCATGCCCGACCTGGACTCCGCCCTGGACGACGACATCGGCGATGAACTGCTTCGGCTCATTTTCACGGCCTGTCACCCGCTTCTGTCGCGAGAGGCGCGGGCGGCTCTGGCGCTGCGGATGGTCTGCGGCCTGACGACCGAGGAGATCGCAAGGGCCTTCCTCCTTCCCGCGGCGACGATCGCCCAGCGCATCGTGCGCGCGAAGCGGACTCTTTCGGAATCGGGGCTGGCCTACGAGACCCCGTGCGGCGAGGAACTCTCGAAGCGGCTCTCATCGGTACTGGAGGTCGTCTATCTCATCTTCAACGAAGGCTACACCGCGGCGCGCGGCGAGGACTGGCTGCGCCCCCAGCTCTGCGACGAAGCGCTTCGCATGGGCCGCGTGCTCACATCCATCGCGCCGTACGAGCCCGAAGCCCATGGGTTGCTCGCCCTGATGGAGCTGAACGCCTCGCGCACGGCCGCGCGCACCGACGCAGCGGGCCAGCCGATCCTCATGCTGGATCAAAATCGCGCGCTCTGGGACCAGCTCCAGATCCGGCAGGGGATGCAGGCCCTCGGACGAGCGCGCGAACTGGGCGGCGCGGGCGGCATTTACGCCCTGCAGGCGGGGATTATCGCCTGCCACGCCCAGGCGAGAACGGCAGACGACACCGACTGGCCGCGCATCGCCGGACTTTATGCAGAGCTGGCGGCGGTCGTGCGCTCGCCGATCATCGAGCTCAACCGCGCGGTCGCGGTCGGCATGGCCGAGGGCCCGGACGTGGCGTTGACGATCGTGGACCGCCTTGTCCATGAGTCCGCGCTCGACAGGCTATCACCTGCTGCCGAGCGTTCAAGGCGACCTGCTCCACAAGCTCGGCCGCTACGACGAGGCGCGCGTCGCGTTTGAAGCGGCCGCGGCGCTGGCGGGCAACAGGCGCGAACATGACCTGCTGAGACGGCGCGCCGCCGAGGCGGCCGAAGCGATGTCGTCATAGTCCGACAGCCCGCCCGCGGTTACCCGTGAAGGCTTGGTGGCGGTGGCCATCGAGGCGCCGGAATTCGGACGGCCGAACTCCGCGGCAGCCGGATTATTTTTTCTCATGGTTCCCCAAGTCTCCCATGGCTGCCTACATCTCTCATGGTTTCCTACGTCTCTCGTGGGTCAAGAATTCGGGTGCTCTCGACGACGAGCGGTGGCGCGCGGCTTCGGCCCGGCGGGGCGGCATGAGGGAAGAAACATTAAGGATACCGAGATCGATATATTGCGCCGGGGAAGACGAAGGGCGCTTAATCTAATCTCAACTCCAGCGTGTTTCGTTGATACCCAATCCTCATTCAGGGAGGTCACGAAACATGGCAACAATTATCGAAGACATTAGTGCCGGCAAGGCAACCCTGGACCGCAAGGCGGTCATAACGCTGGCCCTCCTCTATTTTGTCCGGGACGACTACCCCGACGAGGAGGAGCCATATGTCAAAATCGCGAAAGACCTGCTTCGCACGGAATTCGGGCTGCCGGCGGAGCGGGTTGCCGAACTGGACCGAATAGTAAGAGGGGCCTGACGAAAAACGACCTCCTCCCGCGCATCGAACAGCAGCAGGCGCCGGGACGGGTTCCGGGGTGCGGCTATTCGCGCGCCAAGTTCGGCGCTCGGCCGCCGCCGTGGGGGCAGGGCCGAGCTTGACTGAGATCGGCCCTTGAATCCGTCAGGTGACAGACTCACGCAACCGGCCTGCTCACGTACCCGCCCGCTGGCTTCACGGCCCGGGAAATGGATAAGGCGCCGTACCGTATAGGCCGTCCGGTGTGAGAGCACCGAACAGACCGTCTTGCTCGCCATTCGGACCGGCGGTGAAATACAACGCGTTGGCGTAACCGTTTTTCCCGTT
>CAVVCE010000138.1:0-5324 GCA_963746235.1 uncultured Alphaproteobacteria bacterium | reverse complement strand
CGATCTGCACGCCGGTGGACTGCTGCGGGCCGGTCATCGGCAACAACGCGCCGATCTTGACCGTGCTCTGCGCCTGCGCGCCGGCGACCGTGACGCTCAACGCCGCCGCGGCGAGGCCGGCGATCGCGATGTTACGAAGCATGATGTTCTCCTTCCGGCGTCAGCCTCGTCCTGAGGAGCGTGCTCTTGCGCGCGTCTCGAAGGACATCCTTCGAGACGCCGTGCTTCGCACGGCTCCTCAGGATAAGGTCCGCAGGTTTGAATCCCATCCCGTTCCGATCTGATCGGTTCGCGGAATCCACTAAGCATGCGCCTCGCGGCGCGGGTCGATGATCGCTTCGATCTTGCCCAAGGCCTCCATGCACGGCATCACCTGGGCAAGGCTCGCATTGGGCTCGCGCTTCTCCTTGATGGCGGCGATGAACTCGCGATCTTCGAGCTCGATGCCGTCCATGGACACGTCGACCTTGGAGAGATCGATCTGGTTCTTCTTGCCGTCGAACAGGTCGTCGTAATAGGCGTTGTAGGTGCCGTTGTCGCAGATGTAGCGGAAGAACGAGCCGATCGGGCCGTCATTGTTGAATGACAGCGACAAGGTCAGGATGGCGCCCGACGGCACCTTCATGACGATGCCCATGTCCATCGCGATCTTGAGCTGGGGGTGGCGCGGACCCTGCACCGCATAGAGGTCGCAGACCGTCTCGCCGGTCTGGTATTGAAACAGGTCGACGGTGTGGGCCGCATGGTGCCACAGCAGATGGTCGGTCCAGCTCCGCGGCTTGCCGGCGGCGTTGATGTTCTGGCGGCGGAAGAAATAGGTCTGCACGTCCATCTGCTGGATCTCGAGCTCGCCCTTCACGATCCGCTTGTGCACCCATTGGTGGCTGGGATTGAAGCGGCGGACATGGCCGCCCATGGCGATCACGCCGGTTTCCTCGGCGATCTTCAACAGCGCCTGCGCATCGGCGACGCTGTCGGCAATCGGGATCTCGATGAGGACGTGCTTGCCGGCCCGCATCACCTGCTCGCCCTGGCTGCGATGCATCTGGGTCGGGGTCGTCAGGATCACCGCATCGGCGCGCTTGATGCCTTCGGCGAGATCGCCGCTCCAATGCGCGACGCCGTATTTCTTCGCGACCTCGGCGGTGGCGTCCTGATTGCCGCCGATCAGCGACACCACCTCCACGTCGGGTATGCGCTTCAAGGCGTCGAGATGCTTCTGGCCGAACGCGCCCTGGCCGGCAACGCAGATCTTCATCGCTTGCTCCTCACCACGTCTCGATGTTTTGCCTTGTGTGCTGCCGCGCGGCGGCGCTTGGCCGCGGGCTTGCGCCTGGTCTTCGCAGCGGGACGCAGCTTGCCCCGCGCCGAGGATGGGCGCTTGGTCCGGCGTGCCCGCGCCTTGTTCTCCAGGATGATGTGTCCCACCGCCGTGTTCGAAGCCGGCACGGTGTAGAAGCGGTAGACCTCGTTGACCTTGTCCTCGAGGGCGCCGCGCATGACCAGCCACATCACCATCTCGATGCCCTCGGCGCCGGCCTCGCGCATGTATTCCAGATGGGGCATGCGGGCGAGCTTCATCGGGTCCTTGGTGAGGTTGTCGAGGAACGCGGTGTCGAACTTGCTGTTGATCAGGCCGGCGCGCGGCCCGGAAATCTGGTGCGACATGCCGCCGGTGCCGAGCACCACCACCCGCAAGTCTTCCGGGAAGGACTGCACCGCCTTGCGGATCGCGCGCCCCAGCATGAAGCAGCGGTGCCCGGTCGGCGGCGGGAACACCACGACATTGACCGCAACCGGGATGACCGGGCACGGCCATTCCTTCGGCGATCCGAACATCAGGTTGAGCGGCACGGTGAGGCCGTGATCGACCTCCATCTTGTTGACGATGGTGAGGTCGAACTCGTCGAGAATGACCGACTGCGCGATGTGCGAGGCGAGCTGCGGATGGCCTTTGACCACCGGCACCGGCCGCGGCCCCCAGCCTTCGTCGGCGGGCGGGAACTCTGCCGCGCAACCGAGCGCGAAGGTCGGGATCAGCTCGACCGAGAAGGCGGAGGCGTGGTCATTGTAGATCGCGATGACGACGTCGGGCTTGGCCTGCGCCATCCATTCCTTGGATTTCTCGAAGCCCGAGAACACGCGCTTCCAATACGGCTCCTCGGTCTTGCCGTTGTCGATCGCCGCGCCGATCGCCGGCACGTGGGAGCATGATACGCCTGCGATGATCTTAGCCACGTTTCGATCCTGACCTGGTGCGACGTTTCGAATGCCGGACGTGTCGATGCGGGCTTGGCCGACGCCTTGCGGGCAGCCGGCTTGGTGCGGCCCGCGGGCTTGGACTTGCTGCGGTTGCCCTCGACGGAGCGGCCTCCGGCCAGCATCATCTTGGCATAGTCTTCCTGGGTCGAGCCGGTCATGACCGCCGCCATGTGCTGGAACGAGTGACCATCGGTCGCGCCGAGCTTGGCGGTGAAATAGATGTTGCCGCCGAGTTCCAGCATCCGGTTGTAGTTTCGCTCGAGGATGGCGTCGCGCTGCGCGGGCGTCAGCGGGAAACGATCGAGGTATTCGGCCTCGTTCGCCTTGAAGGCCTTGCGGTTCTCCGCCTTCATCAGCGACATGCAGAACATGTTGATGTGATAGCCCTGGCGCGAGCGGTCGGCGTCGAATACGAACGTGCCGGGGATGTCGTCATATTCTTTTTCTTTTTGCCTGGCTTCTTTTGGCTTGGCTTCTTTTTGCTTGGCGCCCGCCATCGGGGTCTCTCCGGGTCTGCACGATTTGCATTCTATAACATAGCTCCAATACAGCGCGTAGGGTGGGCAAAGGCGGCCCAGGAGCTTCCGCGATGCGCGGCGCACGTCCCGCCGTGCCCACGCGGAATGGCCGGGACCTTGCAGCGTGGGCACGGCGGAACGAACGCTGCGCCAACAATGCGAGGCCTCGGCCGCCTTTGCCCACCCTACGCGCTTACGCATGGCGTCGATCGCATCGGAGCGCTGTCTACGCCGACCAATACAGCCGCATGGGATTGTCGACCAGAAGCGCCTGCTGCTGCGCCGGCGTCGGCGCGATCTTGGGGATATAGTCGACCAGCACGCCGTCGTCGGGCGCCTCCTTCTTCTGGTTGGGATGCGGCCAATCGGTGCCCCAGATCACCCGGTCCGGGAACTGCTCCACCAGGGTGCGGCCGAACGGCACCACGTCGTCATAGGGCGGCCCGGCGAGCGACATGCGCTCCGGGCAGGTCACCTTGGTCCACATGTTGCCGTGCTTTTCCAGCATCTTCAGGAACCGCCGGTTGTCCGGGTGGTCGACGCCCTTCTCGACCGACGGCACGCCCATGTGATCGACCACGACCGTGGTCGGCAGCGCCGTGAAGAAGGCCTCGAGGTCCGGCAGATCCTGCATCTCGAAATAGACCACGGTGTGCCAGCCGAGCGGCGCGATGCGCGCGGCGATGCCTTCGAGCACGTCGCGGGGGGTGAAATCGACCAGGCGCCGGACGAAGTTGAAGCGTACGCCGCGCACCCCGGCGCGATCCATGGCCTTGAGCTCGGCGTCGGTGACCTCCGCGCCGACGAAGGCGACGCCCCTGGCGCGGTCATCGGATGTTTCCATCGCATCGATCATCGCCCGGTTGTCCTTGCTGTGGCAGCTCGCCTGGACGATCACGTTCTTGTCGAAGCCGAGGAAGTCGCGCAGCGCGAACAGCTTCTCCTTGGGCGCGTCGCACGGCGTGTATTTGCGCTCCGGCGCGTAGGGAAACTTCGCCTCGGGACCGAACACGTGACAATGCGCGTCGACCGCGCCCGCGGGCGGCTTGTAGCGCGGCTTCGACGGATTGGGATGAAACGGAATATATCCAGGACTCATGACCACCGGGGGATGTCTCCTTTGTCTTTTAGACCCGCTCGAGAGCGAGCGAGACGCCCTGGCCGACGCCGACGCACATGGTGGCGAGCGCGAGCTTGCCGTTGTCCTTTTCGAGGCCATGGATCGCGGTGAGCGCGAGCCTTGCCCCCGACATGCCCAGCGGATGACCGAGCGCGATGGCGCCGCCATGGGGGTTCACCTGCGCGGCATCGTCGGGCAGGCCGAGCTGGCGCAGGCAGGCGAGCGCCTGGGAGGCGAAGGCTTCATTGATCTCGATCACATCGAAGTCGCCGATCTTGAGCCCCAACCGCTCCATCAGCTTGCGCGTCGACGGCACCGGACCGATGCCCATCACGCGCGGCGGCACCCCGGCCGACGCCATGCCCAGCACGCGTGCGCGGGGGACGAGACCGTGGCGCTTCACCGCATCGGCGCAGGCGACGATCAAGGCGGCGGCGCCGTCATTGACCCCCGAAGCGTTGCCGGCCGTCACCGTGCCGGGATTGCGGAACGCGGGGCGCAGCTTGGCGAGCTGCTCGGCGGTGGTGTCCGGGCGGGGATGCTCGTCCTTGTCGACCAGGATGGGCCCGGCCTTGCCGCCGGGCACCTCGACCGCGACGATCTCCTCGGCGAAATAGCCGTCGGCCATGGCCTTGGCGGCGCGCTGCTGCGAGCGCAGCGCCAGCGCATCCTGGTCGTGCCGGGACACCTGGTAGTCCTCGGCGACGTTCTCGCCGGTCTCGCCCATGGAATCGACGCCGTATTGCGCCTTCATCAGCGGGTTGATGAAGCGCCAGCCGATGGTGGTGTCGTAGATTTCGGCGCTGCGCTGGAACGCCTCGGTCGCCTTTGCCATCACCAGGGGAGCCCGGGTCATCGATTCGACGCCGCCGGCGATGGCGAAATCGATATCGCCGGAGCGGATCGCGCGCGCCGCCTCGCCGACCGCGTTGAGGCCGGAGGCGCACAGCCGGTTCACGGTGATCCCCGGAACCGAATCCGGCAGCCCGGCGAGCAGCAGCGCCATGCGCGCCGACATTGCGGTTGTCTTCGCCGGCCTGGTTGGCGCAGCCGAAAAACACCTCGTCGAGCGCGCGACCAGTCCACCTTCGGATTGCGCGCCATCAACGCCTTGATCGGCCGCGCCGCGAGATCGTCGGCGCGCACCCGGGCGAGGCTGCCGCCATAGCGCCCGATCGGCGTTCGCACCGCATCGCAGATGAAGACATCGCGCATGTTGCTACTCCTCGGTGCAATCACACTGCTATGGGATTTACACAATGGCTTAGCGGTGGGGACCGCCTCTCCCCGCACGCGACCCGCACGCGGGGAGAGGGTCGGGGTGAGGGGGCCTTTTCCCAATTCTGAGCGTACAATTTTCGCTCCGGCTCGTGGAGACGCCCCCTCACCCGGCGCGCAAGAGCGATCCGACCTCTCCCCGCACG
>CAVVCE010000137.1:0-40410 GCA_963746235.1 uncultured Alphaproteobacteria bacterium | reverse complement strand
GCGCGAGGAGCCGGGTGCGGCGTGCCGCGTCTATGCGCCGGTCGGCGGCCATCGCGACCTGCTCGCCTATCTGGTGCGGCGGCTGTTGGAGAACGGCGCCAACTCGTCCTTCGTCTATGCGGCGGCCGATCCCAAGGTGCCGGTGTCGGCCATTCTCGAACGCCCGGCCAGCGGTGATCGGAACGCCGGGCCAGGCGCGCCATCGAAGGATTCCGCGGCCTCCCGACCTCTATCTGCCGGGGCGCCGGAATTCACGCGGCGTCGAATTCGGTGATGCCGCGAGCCTCGAAGCCCTCCTCGCCGAGGTGCGTGCCGGCCTGCCGCGCGATCGCCATGCGATGCCGCTGGTCGGCGGCGTCGCCCTTGCCGGGCCATGTGAGGCCGGTGCGCTCGCCGATCGACGGCGCCACCATCGGCGTCGTGACCGAAGGTAACGAAGCGATCGTGGCATCGGCGATGGCGGCGGCCGTGGCGGGCTTTCCGGCCTGGGATGCGACCGCGGTCGAGACCCGCGCCGCGGCGCTGGCGCGGGCCGCCGATGCGCTGGAGGAAAGCCGCGGCCGCCTCATCGCGCTGCTGCAGGCCGAAGGCGGCAAGACGCTCGACGATGCGCTGGCCGAGGTGCGGGAGGCGGTCGACTACTGCCGCTACTATGCGCAGGAGGCGCGGCGGCTGCTGGCGCCGGAAACGATGCCGGGGCCGACCGGAGAAACCGACACGCTGCGCTATCGCGGCCGCGGCGTCTTCATCTGCATCAGCCCGTGGAACTTTCCGCTCGCGATCTTCACCGGCCAGGTGATGGCGGCGCTCGCCGCCGGCAATGCGGTGGTGGCCAAGCCCGCCGAGCAGACCCCGCTGATCGCCGCCGAGGCGGTGCGCCTGTTCCACCGCGCCGGCATCCCCACGGCCGCGCTGCATCTCGTTCCCGGCGACGGCGAGGTCGGAGGCCCGCTTGTCGCCCATCCCGACGTGGCCGGCGTCGCCTTCACCGGCTCCACCGAGGTGGCGCGGATCATCAACCGGGCGCTCGCCGCCAAGGAGGCGCCGATCGTCCCGCTGATCGCGGAGACCGGCGGCATCAACGCCATGATCGTCGATGCCACCGCATTGCCCGAGCAGGTGACCGACGACGTGATCGCCTCGGCGTTCCGCTCGGCCGGCCAGCGCTGCTCGGCGCTGCGCCTGTTGTGCCTGCAGGAGGACATCGCCGACGGCGTCATCGCGATGGTGGCCGGCGCGGCGCAAGAGCTCGAGGTCGGCGATCCCCGCGACATCGCCACCCATGTCGGCCCGGTGATCGACGCCGAGGCCAAGGACAAGCTCGACGACTGGGTGGCCGGCATGCAGGCGCAGGGCCGCCTGGTGTTCCGCTCGAACCGCAGCGTGCCGGCGTCGGGCACGTTCGTCGTGCCGGCGATCATCGAACTCGACCGCGCCCGCGACCTCGCGCAGGAGGTGTTCGGCCCGGTGCTCCATGTGGTGCGCTACCGCGCCGAGGAGCATCGATCGTCTCATCGACGATATCGCGGCGAGCGGCTACGGGCTCACCCTCGGGGTCCAGTCGCGCATCGATGCGACGGTCCGGCGGGTCGCCGCGCGGCTTTCGGCCGGCAACGTCTATGTCAACCGCAACATGATCGGGGCGGTGGTCGGCACCCAGCCGTTCGGCGGCTCCGGCCTGTCCGGCACCGGGCCCAAGGCCGGCGGCCCGAACTATCTGCGCCGCTTCGCGCTGGAGCAGGTGGTGAGCATCAACACCGCCGCGGTCGGCGGCAATGCGAGCCTGCTGGCGGAGCAATCCTGAGCGGGGGGATTGCTTCGCTGATCCCTCTCCCGCTTGCGGGGCAGGGCTAGGGAGGGGGCCCTTTCGACCTTCTCCGGCTCGCCGTGCATCCGACTGGGGAAAGCCCTGTCCATAGCTCAGCGCGAGCGGCGCGCCCCCTCCCCAACCCTCCCCCGCAGGCGGGAGAGGGAGTCGGCACCCTCGGCGAAGAGCCTGCGACACCGCGGGCCGACTTACGTCGCTTTGAATCCGCCGCCGCCGACTTCGCTGCGGATGACCGGCGCTATCTCGGTCGCGAATAGCTCGATGACCCGGGCGACGCGTGCGAACGGCAGGCCGCCGATGTCGATCTGGGCGAGGAAGCGCTGGTGCCCGAACAGCGCGCGCTCATACAGGATCTTGTCGATGATCTGTTGCGGACTGCCGACGAACAGCGCTCCATGCGGGCTTGCGCGTTTCTCATAGTCGGCCCGCGTGATCTCCTGGGCGCGAAAATGCGCCGGGGTGTGGTTGCGAAAATAGCCGGCGTAGTACGGATAGAATTCGTTCAGGGCATCTTGCGAGTTTTCCTGGACGTGCAGGTGGGTCGCGATGCTGAACTTGAGGTCGCCCGCATCGTGCCCCGCTTCGATCGCGGTGCGGCGGTATAGATCGCTGACGCGGTGCCAACTGCGCCGGCGGGATGCTGATATTGGCGAGCGCCAAGGGCACTCCGAGGACACCGGCTCTCACGACGCTGGCTGGCGTGCCGCCGGTTCCGACCCAGATCGGCAGCCGGCCCTGTGCCGGCCGCGGCGAGACCGGCGCGTCGTTCAAGGCGGATCGAAAGCGGCCTTGCCAGGTGACGCGCTCGGCGGCGTTGATGGCGAGCAGCAGATCGAGCTTCTCCGCGAACAGATCGTCGTAGTCGGCGAGATCGTAGCCGAACAGCGGAAAGGACTCGGTGAACACGCCGCGTCCGACGATGAGTTCGGCTCGCCCGCCGGAAATGAGGTCAACGGTCGAAAAGTCCTCGAACACCCGAACCGGATCGGCCGTGCTCAGGATGGTGACCGCGCTCGCCAGGCGGATGCGCTGCGTGCGCGCCGCCATGGCCGCCAATACGACCGGCGTGGCGGAGACGGACATATCCAGCCGGTGATGCTCGCCGACTGCGAAGACATCGAGACCGGACTCGTCGGCGAGCTTCGCCGCGGCGAGGATCTCCGCCAGGCGCTGCTGGGCACCGATCGCCCTGCCCGTCTGCGGGTCCGGGGTAAGCTCTCCGAAGCTGTAAAGCCCCAACTGAAACGCTTCGCTCATCGGCTCGGTGTCCTCTGCGGCGCCCGATGTCGTGCATCGCACGACCGACAAAAAAGGGACCGCGGCGGCGGCATGGAGAGGCCGCCGCGCCGTCCATTCTCCCATATGCGCTGGACTTTTGAGCCTTGAACTTTGGTCGTGCAAAGTCTCCTGAAGTCTCCGCAGCGCTCGACCCGCAGGCTGCGAGAGCGCGGTCGCTGCGCCGGCAACGTCTCCGCACCGCGATGTCTGCGCTTGGCAGCGGCATCCGAAGCGGGCATCCTACCGGCAAAAGATCGCTTGCCGCGGCAATGACGGTCGACTGATCGGAGGGAACGCATGCAATATCGAGGTTCGGTCGGAACGATGGTGCTGATGGCGGCGGCGTTGTGCATGCCGACCACTGCGCTGCGGGCATTCGACGACGCGATCTATCCCGACCTGAACGGACAGTGGACGAGGGTCGTCGCCCCCGGGGCCGTCGGCCTTCCCCCCTTCGATCCGACCAAGCCCCCGGGCCGCGGGCAACAGGCCCCGCTGACGCCCGAGTACCAGGCCAAATTCGAGGCCGGCCTCGCCGACCGTGCTGCCAAGGGATTGGCGGATGTGGTGGCGACGACGTGCCTGGCGCCGGGCATGCCGATGATGATGCAGGCCTATGAACCGATGCAGATCACCGTCCTGCCGGAGACCACCTACATCCTGATCGACCATATTCACGAAAGCCATCGCAGGATATTCACCGACGGACGCGCCTGGCCGAAGACGGTTGCTCCGACCTTTACCGGCTATTCCATCGGAAAGTGGATCGACGAGGACGGCGACGGCCGCTACGACGTGCTCGAATCCGAAACCCGCCACTTGAAGGGACCGCGTGTTTTCGACAGCAGCGGCATCCCGCTGCACGAGGACGACGAGACCGTCGTCAAGGAGCGCATCTACCTCGACAGGGCCGATCGCAACGTCCTTCATGACGAGATCACCGTGACCGACCATGCATTGACGCGTCCGTGGACGGTGATGAAGAACTACCGGCGCACTCTCGATCCGCAGGCGGACTGGCCCGAGTATAATTGCAACGAGCAAATCCCGTTCATTCGCATCGGCACCGAGACCTATCGGGTGAACGAAGACGGCCACCTGATGCCGACGACGCAGAGCCAGCCGCCGCCGGACTTGAGATATTTCGCTCAACCGAAGAAGTGATGCGGCCGGACTTGCAAGTGGATCGATCCTATGAAACCGATCAAATCGGACCGAGTGGAATTCAACCCTACGGACCTTATCCCGAGGAGCCGTGCGAAGCACGGCGTCTCGAAGGATGGACGCTGGCACCGTCTTGCCCCTGGCCGTCCTTCGAGACGCGCGCAAGAGCGCGCTCCTCAGGACGAGGCTGATCGATGATATCGATATGATTCGAACCTCGGAAACGAGGTACTAACTTGCGAGCCTTTCGCACCAGCAAGACTTTGGAACCAGAAATCCGGGGAGCAACCATGCGACATCGAACCATGATCGGCGCCGTCGCGCTGGCAGCGTCACTCTGCGGGACTTTCGCCGGCGCGCTGGCGTTCGATGAATCGAAATATCCGGATTGGAAGGGCGGGTGGCGTCGCGTCGGCGTGCCCGGCATCGTCGGCCAGCCTTCATACGACCCGACAAAACTTCCAGGCGCCGCCCAGCAGGCCCCGTTGACGCCGGAATATCAGGCCATCTACGAGGCCAACGTCAAGGACCAGGCGCTCGGCGGACAGGGCATCGATCCGACCTATACGTGCCTTTCGCCCGGCATGCCGCGCGTCATGACCACGTTCGTTCCGTTCGAAATTCTGGTCACGCCGCAGATGACCAATTTCCTGATCCAGCACATCCACGACTCCCGCCGGATTTTTACCGACGGGCGCGACTGGCCGAAGAACATCGAGCCGACCTTCGTCGGCTATTCGATCGGCCGATGGATCGATACGGACGGCGACGGCCGCTACGACGTGCTGGAGATCGAGACCCGCGGATTGAAAGGTCCACGCACGTTCGACCCGGCGGGCATTCCGTTGGCCTTCGACAATCAAAGCATCTTCAAGGAGCGGGTTTACTCCGACAAGGCCGATCCGAACATCCTCTACGACGAGATCACGACGATCGACAGCGCATTGACCCGGCCGTGGTCGGTCACCAAGACTTATGCCCGCGTGCCGGTCAAGCAGCCGGAATGGATCGAGGAGGTTTGTGCCGAGGGCAACAATGACGTCGAGATCGACCATCAAGGCTATTTCCTGAGCGGCGACGGCTCCCTCATGCCCACCAAGAAGGGCCAAGCGCCGCCGGACTTGCGATATTTCAAGCAATCCGGGAAGTGAGGACATCCCCATCGCCGGCGGCCCGCGTTGCGAAAGCGCAGCGCGCCGTCCCGGCGGGCCGCATCCGCTCGAGGTCGGCCGTGACGCGGTGCAGCGCTATTTCAAGGTGTTCGACGAATGCGCGGGGGTGGCGCGGATCAAGCTGCTGTAGGCAAGCGCCGGCCCGCCGGTCCCGCCGTCTCGGCGGTGGTCGCATTCTACCGGTGACGGCCGTCAACTTGCCGATCACGCGGATGCGATTAATCTGAGGCGATGACTGATTCGGTCGACCGGCTCTACGACGCGGTGCTGCAGGCCAAGGATTCCGATCCGGCGGCATCGCGCACCGCGCGTTTGTTTCGCGCCGGCCGTTCCAAGATCGCGAAAAAGCTCGCGGAGGAGGCGATCGAGGTCGTCATCGACGCCATGAATGGCGATCGCAACGCGGTGGTGCGCGAAAGCGCCGACCTGCTCTACAATCTCGTGGTGGTGTGGGCGGCGTCCGGCGTCCGCCCCAGCGAAGTCTGGAAGGAAATGGAGCGGCGCGAACGGCTGTTCGGCATCGCGGAAAAGCTCCTGAAGGGGAATATGCACGCCAAGGCGCGAGCGAAGGTCGCAGCGCCGTCGGCGCGGCGGCAGCAGCACGCGGCGATGACACATGCGGTCTGTTTGGGCCGCGCCGCTTGGCTTTGAGACCCGCGCGCATTCTCATCGATGGACAATGACCGGCATGGCCTATATGCAGGCGCGCCATGCTGAGAAGCGCATATGACTGGTGCATCGCCGCCGCCCACAAGCCCTATGCGCTGTGGTTGATGGGGCTGGTGTCGTTTCTGGAGAGCTCGGTGTTTCCGGTGCCGCCGGACGCCATGCTGATCCCGATGTCGCTGGCGCGACCGGAGAAGGCGTGGTCCTACGCCGCGATCTGCACTGTCACGTCGGTCGCCGGCGGCGTGCTCGGTTACGTCATCGGGGCCTATCTCTACGACTCCGTCGGCCACTGGCTGATCTCGCTCTACGGTTATGGCGACAAGGTCGAGGCGTTTCGCGAAGCCTATGCGCGATGGGGAACCTGGATCATCCTGCTCAAGGGCGTGACCCCGATCCCCTACAAGATCGTCACCATCACCTCGGGGTTCGCCGGCTACAGCCTCGGGCTGTTCATCGTCTTTTCGATCATCGCGCGGGGCATGCGGTTCTTCCTCGCCGCATTCCTGCTCAAGCGCTACGGCCCGCAGGCGCGTGAGATCATCGAGAAGCGCCTGGGCTTCTGGTTCGGCATCAGCGTGGCGGTATTGCTCGTGGGGATCATCGCAGCGTTCTACCTATTCTAATCCAGCCCGGCTCCGCCGCGCCGCAATTTGTGCTTATTGGCTTGGCAACGGTGTGACGGCAGTGCTGGAGCAGGCGATGGCTACCGCAGTGAAACCGCAGAACATGTCGCATCGGTGCCGCGGGCACGGCGCCGTGATGGTCTCCCCGATCGGAGCTTCGGCGATCGGAGCCTCGGCGATCCTTCTCGTTGTCGGCACCCTTTTGGCCGGTAGCCTCGTGGCCGACATCGCGGCCGCGCAGACCCGCGCCGAGCCGCCCAAGCCGGCGAGCGATCCGCCCGCCGCGACGCCCGTTCCGGAGCCGCCGCCGGCCGCAGAAAACCCGGGAATCGTCGGCACTTTCGGCAATTGGATGCAGCAGGGCGTGACCTCCATGAGCACCGGGATCGATGCCATGTTCGGCGCTGCGAAGGGCGCCGCGGACGCGGCGTCGACGGTCGCCAAGGGCGCGGCCGGCGTCGCCAAAGGCGCCGCCGACGCTGCCGTCGACACCGCGGCGGGCGTCACCAAGCTGCCGGTTCCAGGCGTCGCCAGCGGTCGCGAGCAGTGCATCCTGGCCGGCAATGGCGCCCCCGACTGCCGGGCCGCCGCCGAGGCATTGTGTCGCGCCCGCGGCTTCACCACCGGCGCCAGCGTCGATTTCGTAACTTCGGAGAAGTGCCAGCCGCCCTATCGTTCCTCGGGCCGCGACACGCCGGAGGGCGTTTGCACGCTGGAGCATTTCGTCACCCGCGCCCTCTGCAAATAGCGCTTTGTGCAAACAGCCGGCGCTTTTATGCGCTGCGGTCGGTGAAGCGGCCGATGCGGCTGCCGCGACCGGTGCGGGCCTCTTGACCTCGACGGCGTAGACGAGCCCGGCCGGCCCGGGCTGCCGCGATACCACGATCTCGTCGGCGGCCTCGACGCGGCCGAGATCGACCTCGCGGTCGGGCAACACCGCGATCATGCGCATGCCGATGCGCACGAACACGAACCGGCCGATCGCGGCGCCGTCGGCCGCCCATGTCTTGATCTGCGCGTAGAACGGCGGCCGGGTCCAGGCATTGGGAAAGCCCGGATCGACGGCGACCTGGAGATTGACGCCGTTGTTCTGGACGTAGACGACGAACTTCGCCTTTTCCGGTTTCCACTCGGGGCCGAAGCTCTCGTCCTGCATCCACAGGCAATAAAAGGCGCGGCAGGAGCCGGGCCGGTCGGCATAGATGTCGCAGCCCTTGCCGGAAACAGCGTGCCGGCACCACACCCCCGGGGGCTTGGCGAATTCCTCGATCGCCGGCACCTTGCAGCACATCATGCAGGTGCCGCAGGCGCGGCCGGCAACGAGGCGGGGCGCCTGGTTCATCTGCATCCCCGTTTTCGAAAATGGATTCTACGCATCGACTATAGCCGGATCCGGATGTCGTCGCACGGATAGATTGTCAAATCTACCTGCGTCGAAACCCGCCCTCCAGCCCAGAGATGCACGCGCACGGCGGCACATTCCCGTGCTATTCTGCGGCACCCTCAACGCGAGTTTCAGCCATGAAGAATCGAGCGTGTTTGATGAGTTTCGGCGCAGCCATGGTGCTCGGCACCGCGCTCGCCGGGCCGGCGCCGGCGCAGGACACTCCCCAGCTCCTCCAGGGAAAAGCGGCGTTCACCGATTGGCGCACCGACCGGCCCGGCTTGCGCCGGCACATCCGGCCGGCCGATCTGCCGCCGGCTAGTCTGGCGGCTTCCAACTCGAACGGAGTGCGGGTGGCGCCGCGCACCGGCAACGAAAAGCCGCAGGTGCCGCCGGGATTCCAGGTGAGCCTGTTCGCGGCGGGGCTGGAGGCCCCGCGCCAGATGCGCGTCGCTCCCAATGGCGACGTGTTCGTGGTCGAGAGCGGCTCCGGCCGCATCCGGGTGCTGCGTCCGTCGGGAGACGGCGAGCCGCGCAAGGAGGTGTTCGCCGCGGGCTTGAACGCGCCGTTCGGCGTTTCCTTTTATCCGCCGGGCGCGGACCCGCAATGGGTCTACGTCGCCAACACCAATTCGGTGGTCCGCTTTGCCTATGCGAGCGGAGACCTCAAGGCGCGCGGCCAGCCGGAAACGGTGGTCGCGCGGCTTCCCAGCGGTTCGAACCACTGGACGCGGGATGTGGTGTTTTCCGCCGACGGCCAAAAAATGTTCGTCTCGGTCGGGTCCGCCACCAATGTCGCCGAGGGGCTCGAGAAGTTCGATCCGTCCGCCCTTGCGAAGTGGAACACGCAGCATCCGCCCGGCGCCGCCTGGGGGATCGAAACCGACCGCGCCGATGTCCTGGAGTTCACGCCCGATGGCAAGAATGGCCGCATCTTCGCGACGGGAATCCGCAATTGCGTCGGTCTTGCGGTCGGTCCCAACGGGGATCTCTGGTGCTCGACCAATGAGCGCGACAGCTTGGGCGACGACGTCCCCAGCGACTACATCACCCGCGTCAGGGACGGCGCGTTCTACGGCTGGCCCTGGTACTATATCGGCGCCAATGAAGATCCGCGGCACCGCGGCGTCCGGCCCGATCTCAAGGACAAGATCACGGTGCCCGACGTCCTGCTCCAGGCCCATTCGGCCTCGCTCGGCATCACCTTTTACACCGGGCAGCAGTTCCCGCCGGAATACTCCGGCAACATCTTCGCCGCCGAGCACGGCTCGTGGAATCGCGGCAAGCGCACCGGATACAAAGTGATCCGCGTGATCATCAAGGACGGCGTGCCGACCGGCGAATACGAGGATTTCGCCACCGGCTTCGTCGTCAGCGACACCTCGGTGTGGGGGCGGCCGGTCGGGGTCGCCGTCGCCAAAGACGGCGCCCTCCTGGTGTCCGAGGACGCCAACGGCACGATCTGGCGCATCTCCAGCGCCAAAAGCGCGCAGAAGTAGTGCGATCGAAGTAGCGGGCAGAACCAGCGCAGAAGTAGCGCACTACTCGGCCGCCGCCGCGGCCGGCAATTCCGCCAGCGGGTGCGATCTGCCGGGCGCGATCCTGCTCTGCAGCCGGTCGAGATAGAGATAGATCACCGGGGACGAAGGTGGCGCCGCGTTGGTTAACGCCCCTACGGACGTTAACGACATCGTGCAAATTTATTTTATCTCTCCTGCCACCCCCGATAAAAACGGCTTGTCTTGCAGCGCATCTCGTTTTGTCCCGGGGCCGGGCCCCGGGCGCAACGCCGTTAAGACATCAGCGCCGCGCGCGGCGTGCAGGGGTGAGGATGCGATGAGCAAGCTGCTGGAGCGCCGGATCGATCACCCAATATCCGACTGGTGGGACCGCGGCTTCGTCCCCGCATGCTAAATCGCCACGTCCCGATCTATCTCGTCGCCCATTTGGCGTCCGCAGCGATCGGTTTCATTGCGCTCACCGCATATACGCGCCTGCTCAGCCCGGTGGAATACGGCGTCTATGTCGTCGGCATCAGTATTGCCGGGATCTTCGCCGCCGTCTGTTTCGCGTGGATACGCCTGTCGGTCTCGCGCTACCAGGCGGCGTCCGCGGACGTCGACTTCCGTGGCACGGCGATCATCGCCTATGGTCTGACCGCCCTCACCCTCGCCTGCGTCGTGCCCCTCGGCATTCTCCTGTTTCACCCGGACGTCAATTCCAAGGTGCTGGCCGGCAGCGTGTTCATGGCGTTGACATTGAGCGCTTTCGAGATCGGCCAGGAGTTCAGGCGTGCCAATCTGAGACCACTTCACTATGCCGGCGTCGCGATGTCGCGCAGCGCCCTTGGTTTCGGGCTCGGATGGCTGGCGATCGAGATGGGCTGGGGCGGCCTCGGGCTCCTGGCTGCCGTCGGTTTCAGCTTCCTGATCGGCGCGGTCATGAACTTCGCGGGCGGCGGCGCGCCGGTCCGTCCGCGTGCGTTCTATCAGCGCGACCAATTGACGAGGTTCGCCCGCTACGGGCTGCCGCTCTCGATCGGAGGGCTGTCGTTCGCGCTCTACAGCGCCAGCGACCGGCTGGTGGTCGCCTATCTTCTCGGCCAGGAGGCCGCGGGGCATTTCGGCGTCGCCGCCGACTTGGCGCGCCAGTTCATCGTCATCCTGGCGTCGAGCGTCGCCTCGGCGACCTTTCCCGTCGTGTTCCGCACGTTGACCAGCGAGGGCATCGCTGCGACCCGCGAGCGGCTGAAGGAGAATGCCGAGTTGCTGCTCGCGGTGGTCGCGCCGGTCGCGGTCTGGCTCGCGTTCGCCGCCGACCAGGTGGCGGGAACGCTGGTGGGCGTCGAGTTCCGCGCCAGCGTCTCCATGTTGCTGCCGGTGCTCGCGGCCGCACGGCTGTTGGGCGCCATCAACCAGTTCTACCTGCAGATCAGCTTTCAACTCTCCGAACGGCCGGTCCTGCCGGTGATCCAGGAGACCTTCATCCTGGTCCTGAGCATCGCGCTGATGTTTCCGCTGGTCGCGAAGTACGGCCTGATGGGCGCCGCCGTCGCCACGCTGATCACCGAGGCCGTCGGCCTGCTGGTCGGGATCGCGCTGTCGCGGCGCGCCTTCGCGATCCCGGTCGACCTGCGGCGGCTGGGCGGTGTCGTTGCCTGCGCGGCGGTGATGGCCGGCGCGGTCGATGTCACCAGGATCGGGGTGGGCGGCACCGGCGTGGTCTCGCTGTTGGTCGTCACGGCGGCCGGAGGGCTCGCCTATGCCGCTTCGGCCTGGCTGCTCGATGTCGCGCGCATCAGGTCGTCGATGACGTCGTTCCGGCGCCTGCGGGCGGCGGACTGACGGCGCGTCCGTTGCGGAGGAAAGCGATGTCGTTCGCAGCTTGCCCGTCCTCAAGGTTAATTTCTAACTACCAATCGTGTTTTGAGTTGAATCGGTTTCGCCGAACGATGACAAGCCAAGGCGTGCGCAGTTATTCCGCTCACAACGAACCCTTGGCAGGGCGCCCGGCGGATGCGGCCGGCGCTGTTGTTCCTTTGTGGAGCTCCTGATGGCGCGGACGCGACGCGAGCTTCTCAGGTCGGCGCGGGACGCCGCGGCATTCGCCGTGGCGGCGCCGGCGGGTGAGGCATCGGCGCGGCCGAAGCGAAAGGTACCCTACGGCGCCGCGATTGCGCTCGGCGATCTCAAGGCCGAACCCCGGCTCGGCAGGACGATCGCCAGGGATTGCAGCGTCGTCGTTCCGGTGGGCGAGTTGAAGTGGAGCGAGCTGAGGCCCGCGCCCGGCAAATTCGCCTTCGACAAGGCCGATCAGATCGCCGCCTTTGCCGCCGACAACGGCCTTGCCATGCGCGGGCACACGCTCGTCTGGTACGCCGCCATGCCCGACTGGACCAACGAGATCGACAGCAAGGCTGCGGCGGAACGCGCGCTCACCGAACACATCCACACCGTCGTCTCGCGCTATCGGGGCCGCATCAAGTCCTGGGACGTCGTCAACGAGGCGATCCCGGATGTGGCGCGCAGCCCGAGGGATCGCCGTCCGTCGCTGTGGTCGGCCTATCTCGGCGACCGCTACATACCGCTCGCCTTCCGGCTTGCCGCCGCGGCGGACCCGGATGCGCAACTCGTCCTCAACGAGTATGACGTCGAATTCGGCGACGAGCATTTTCCTGCCAAGCGCGCCGCATTCCGCAACCTCATTTTCGAACTCCTGGACGCCGACGTGCCGCTGCGCGCCGTCGGCCTGCAATGCCATCTGAGAGGCGCAAAGCCGATCGACCGCGACGGGCTGGAAAGCTTCGTCGCGGAATTGCATGCCCACGGTCTCAAGGTCCTGGTGACGGAGCTCGACATCATGGACCAGGATCTGCCGGGGCCGGCGCCCAAGCGCGACGAGATCGTCGCGACACAGGTTCGCGATCTCCTCGCCGCGGTGACGGCTCCAGGCCCGCTCGATGCGCTCCTGACCTGGGGAATCTGCGACCGCTATAGCTGGATTCCGTATGCTTATCCGCGGCGGGACGGCCTGCCCAACCGGCCGCTTCCGCTCGACCGCGAGTTCCGGCGCAAGTCCTTCATGGACGTGATCGACCGCTTCACCGGCAAGGAAGGATGAGCCATGCTCGTGATCGCTCACCCGCATTCCCACGGCGCGTCCCGCTGCGCAGCGCACCCGACCTCCTGAGGCAATCCATGCCGGTACGGTCGGCGCTACAGATCAACCTGCATCCGCTCGACGCGCGCCACGTCGTCCACACGCTCGCACCCCAGCTCGAGGCCTGGGGCGGGCAAGTCGAGCGCGTGGTCCTCACCGTCGACACCCGGCAGAGCCGCAACGGCCGCTACAGCGGCACCGACTATGAGGAGCACCGCGGGCCGCTGTTCGATCATATCGAAGCGATTGCGCGGCGTTGGCCGAAAATCGAGATCGCCGAGGTGGACTATTCGCCGGCCGCACGAGAGGCGGTGCGGCAACGCTACTTTGCGACCAGCGAGGACTATCCGGACAAGGCCTTCGACGGAGGGCCGTTCCACGCTTACTTCTACGGCCTGCTCAAGGCGCAGGCCGACTATGTCGTGCATATGGACAGCGACATGTTGTTCGGCGGCGGCAGCCAGAAATGGCTCGACGAGGCGATCGGCTGGCTCGAGAAGTCATCGGATGCGCTGTTCGCCGGCCCGCTTCCGGGGCCACCGCGCGCGGATGGTTCCCTTGCGGACCTGCACCGGTCGTTTTCCGGCCCGCCCCGGCTGCCAGCGCCGGAGCGGCTCGCCGCCGGCTATCCCGCCTATCGCTTTCACAGCGTGAGCACGCGCATCTTCGTGTTCGACCAGCGCCGGTTCGATGCGCGGCTCGGCGCGTTCGAACTCGTCCGCCCCGGTTTCAAGCGCCGGATGCGGGCGCGGCTTTACCGCCAATCGCCGCTCTCCATGTCGGCCGAAGAAACGATGACGGCCGCGATGTTGCGCAACGGGCTGTGCCGCATCGATCTGCTCGGATCGGGCGCCGGCATGTATTCGCTGCACCCGCCTTACCGCTCCGACACGTTCTATCGGGAATTGCCCGATCTCATCGCCCGGATCGGCGCCGGCGCCATACCGGAGGCGCAGCGCGGCGATTATGACGTGAATTCCAGCATGATCGATTGGACCGATGCGCTGCGGCAGAAGACCGCGAGCCGGCGCCTGGCCCGCGCCGTTCTTGCACTGCTGCCGCATTGAGCGGGTGCATTCCATGTCCGTATCCGTCGTGATGCCAGCCAGGAATGCCGCCACCCACATTCGCGAGGCGATCGCGAGCGTGTTGGCGCAGGGGCTCGATGTCGACGCGCTCATCATCGTCGACGACGGATCGAGCGACGCGACCGGCGCCATCGTGCGCACTTTCGCAGACGGCAGGATCCGGCTGGCGGCGAACGGCGGCCGCGGCGTCTCGGCTGCCCGCAATGCCGGCGCCCGCGCGGCGCCCGGCGAATGGCTGATGTTCCTCGATGCCGACGACCGCCTGCGTCCCGGCGCCATTGCGGCGCTGCGCAAGGCCGCGATGGCGGCGCCGCAGGCCGTCGTCGTCTATGGCGACTACGACCGCATCGACGGGGAGGGCCGTCCGATCGGTAGGCGCGGCCTGCTGCGCGGCCGTGCCAAGCCGACCGGCCAGGTGCTGGCGCGGCTCGCCGCCGGAAACTTCATCGTCAATGGCGGCATCATGATCATTCGTTCGGCCGCCTTCGCCGCGGCCGGTGGCTTCGACGAGACGTTGAAATATTGCGAGGACTGGCACTGCTGGTGCCGGCTTGCGGCGCTCGGCGAGTTCCGGTTCCTCCCGGCAACGCTTCTGGACTATCGCGTGCACGGTGCGAACACCATGAATGCGGCGCTGCGTTCGCCGCAGGATTTCCTGCCGGCCGCGGAACGGGTGTTCGGCGACCGCGCCATTCTCGACAAGCTGCCGGCCCATCTGGTGCCGATGTTGCGCAAATCGGCGGAGGTCCATCTGATCACCTACGCCGCCGCCCAGGCGGTCCGCTTTCGCGGATACCGCAAAGCGGCGCGGTACGCGCTCATGGCGGCGCAGCGCTCACCGCTGGCGACGCCTCGCGTGACGCTGCGGGTGGGACTGGCGTTTCTCGGAATATGAGCCGTGCGCTGCGAAGCGGCGAGGGCGCCGACCAAAGAGGAGCAAGGCCATGACTGACGTGGCTGCCACGCAAGAAGTCGGAACCCGCCCCGGCGGACGCGCGCCCATCCCCATCCAGGTGGTCACGGCCGATCCCATTGTTCTCGACGCCGGGTCGGGCATCCGCCGCGAGCCGCGCCGCCCGCCGGCGCTGCGCATCAACGGGTTCGACGAGAAGTTCGATGCCGACACCTTGTTCTACGACGCCTTCGTCGCACCGACCGGAACCCATGTCGTCACCGTGGGCCCGCCGTTCCTCAATCTGCGGCCGCTGGTCGAACGCATGCGCGTGGTCGCGCTGCCGTCCGGCGCGTCCTGCGGATTTCGCATCAAGGAGATGGACCGCACCGCGCAGGTCTGGATCGCGGTGCCGCGCGGCACCGAACGGCTCACGATCTCGAGCGGGCTCGGCGAATTCGTGATCGTGCCGCGGAAGAATCTGTGCAGCCATTTCGCCGGCCGGCGCGTGCTGTTGACGCACTCGAAGAACAACCGGCTGGAATGGATCGGCGATTGGCTGCGCTACTACCGCGACATCCACGGGGCCGATGCGGTGTTGATCTACGACAACGCCTCGACGAGATACACGCCGGCCGAACTCGCCCGGTCGATCGCCGCGGTGCCTGGAATCGAGGCGGCCGGTGTCGTCGTCTGGCCGTTCAAATTCGGTCCGCAGGGGCTGGATGCACGGCGGTTCTGGTGGGACTCCGACTTTTGTCAGCACGGCGCTTTGGAGCATGCACGGTGGTGCTTTCTCGCCGCCGCGCGCAGCGTGTTGAACACCGACATCGACGAGTTGGTGGTGTCGCGCGACGGACGCGGCGCCTACGACGCCGCCGAACGCGCCCCGTTCGGGGTGGTCCGCTATCGCGGGGCCTGGGCGCCGGGCATCGAGGGAACAACGCGCATCGCGACGGACCAGGCGCCGATGAGGCATCGCGACTTCGACCATGTGCTGCAGCCGCGTCGCGTCCGCCGCTGGGGTGTCGTGCCGGCCTATCAGGATCGGTGTCCGCCGAAATGGGTCGTGGTGCCCCGGCGCTGCCCGGATCATGCGCAATGGGGCATTCACAACGTCAAGAACTGGATCCCGGCGCTCCCGATCACCGCGGCATTCTCCTATCGGCACTTCCGCGAGATCAACGACAATTGGAAATATGATCGCTCGGCGCGCCCGGCGTTCGACCCCGCCCGGCACATCCGCGACGAAGCCCTGGTGTCGAATTTCGCGCGGGTGTGCTGGAACCGGTGACCGGCATCGGCCGGGAATTTTTCGCGACCGTGCGTCAGCGATATTCCTCGTAGAGCAGGTTGAATTCGGCGGCGATGCGGCCGATGCCCCGGGCTGCCACCACCAGGCTGCTGACGACGGCGCAGCGGCCGCGCAAGGCCGCCAGCGGCAACAGGCCGATGCCGAAGGCGAACAGGCCGGCGCCCTTCACCCAGCGCCGCGTCATGTCGCCGATCCCTTGCGCGAAACTGCGGTCGATGCGGGTCCGGTCGGTGCCGCTGCGAAATCCCCGCAGCAGCAGCCACGAAATGGTGGTGCGCGATCGCGGGACGGTCTCGAACACGCGGGCATCGTCGGCCCAGGCGAAGGAGCGTCCGTCCTTGCGGCAGCGGGTGAAGAAATCGAGGTCGCTGCCGCCGGTGAAGGCGAAGGCGTGGGAGAAGGGTTCGTCGAGATAGTGCGCGAGCACGTCGCGCCGGATCAGCATGTTGCCGGCGCCGTAGATCATCTCGACCGGGCCGGTCACATATCGCCGCGGCGCGTAGAGCCCGGTGCCGGTGAGCCAGTGACCGGCATCCACGAACACCGGGAATACCGGCCCGCCGACGATGTCGGCTTCATATCTGACGGCCGCAGCGATCAGCTCGGTCAGCCAGGTGATCGCCGGATATTCGTCGTCGTCGAGCACCGCCACGTAATCGGTTCCAGGCACGCCGCTCGCGGCCGCGAAGCCCGTGTTGTAGGCATAGGTCTGGCCACGGCGCGGTTCCACGATGCTCGTCAGCGGAAACGGAAACCCCGACGTCGCGCGCACCACCGCCGCGCCGACCGGACGATCCGCATCATTGTCGACGACGATCACGCTCAGCGGTCCGCGGTAGTCCAGCTCCGCGACATGCGCCAAGAGCTTGCGCAGCCCGTCAGGGCGGCGGAAGGTCGGTATGCAAAGGCTGACCGCAGGCCGGATCGGCTGGTTTGCGGCATGGGCTTGGGGCGCCAAGGACATGCCGACGATTTTAGGCCGACGGCGCGGCCACCTCAAAAGCTTATCGATATTGAAGTTAATTTGCGCGGCCGGCGACACCGGGCGTAAACCATGCAAAACCATTGCCGGCGCGGCGCTTTCATTCCTTCGCCGCAAACAGTGCTGTGCACCGCAGCCCGCAGACCGCCATCGCCAGCACGAACCACATGGGATGGGCGCGGCTGAGAAAGAAGGCTTCGAACGTGCCGAGATAGAGCACGAACAGCCACAGCACCAGGAAGAAGCGGGCGAGCGCCGCATTCTCGGCGGTCGGCAGCGTGCGGTGGAAATCGCGCAACGGCGCGACGATGAAGGCGATGAAGACCAGCGCCAGCCCGGGAATGCCGATGGTGAGCGCGAGATCGATGTAGCTGTTGTGGCTGGTGGCCACCGCGGCCATCCAGCGTGACGAGTCCTCGACGCCATAGCGCAGCGATTCCGAATACCAGAACGCCTCGAAACCGTGCCCCTTCCAGGGATGCTCCGCTATGGCTTCGAACGTGAATTTCCAGATCTCGGTGCGTCCGGTGAAGGTGGGGTCGATCGACAGGGCGTGCAGCACGGCGCGCGCGGCGGAACTGACGACCGAGCCGACCGTGAGGAACGTGATGAGGGCGAGCGGCCCCAGGACCACGAGCGCCTTGGTCCAGATCGAGCCGGCGCGCTCGACCACGGCTGCGATGATCGCGACGATGAAAACCATTCCCAATTCGCTCTTGCCGCCGGTGAAGACCAGAAAGACGAAGGACGCGAGCGCGACCATGCCTCCCGCGCGCGGCCTGCCCATGCGCGCCGCGAACCAGCCGACATAGACGAACACCGCCATCACGCCGGCGGCGATGTTCTTGTGGCCATAGATGCCGCGCCATGCTCCCGCGAGTTCAGGCTCGCCCACGTCGCTCGCCTGATGGACCGCGAGATGAGGCACGAGAAGCACGCCGAGATAGGACAGGACCAGCACCGTGCCTGCGGTGAGCAGCAGCAAAGTCGCGAAGTGCTTCGACCCCCTGGTCAGCGCGGGCAGCATCGCGGCCAAAAGGAAAGTCAGGAACGTCAGCACGAAGCGGCGCGCCGAGATGCTCGGATCGACGGACATCGCCACTCCCACGGCGAGCAGCCAGGCCAGCAGCGTGAGGTTTGCCCTGGTGACGAGGCAGGGCAGGGTCAGGCGGCCGGACCGGTACAGCAGCCACCCGGCCGCGATCGCCAGCACCAGCAAAGTGAAGTAGGTCGGCGCTTCCATTCCGCTCGTCGCTTGCAGCGGATCGGAATGACCGAGATCGGAATACGGATTGAGGGTGACGAAGATGGCGAGCAGGATGGCGCCGGCGACGAACCCGCGCAGCGTGTCGGCGGCGCCCGCGGTCTCCCGCACGATCGGATTGGTTGGTGCGCTGACCTGCATGCCGTCGTTCCGCGCGCGTGGTGCAAGCCGTCAGGCCTGCGCGCGCCTGCGGCCGAAGCGGCTGCCGGGAACGCGAATCCGCCGTCCGGCCGCTCCCAATTCGAAGCTGCCCGACGCCCGAGGCCGCTCCACCCGTATCCGGAACATCTGGGCGTGGCCACCATCCGCGGTCAAGCGCGCCGCGCAAACATGGTCAACACCGCCGCAGCGGCCCCGCATGTCGCTGCCCAACCGTGACGATTTTATGTGAACGGAACGTCCTCTAGCGGATCGCTTCCATGAAACCGATCAGATCGCACAACGTCGAATTTAATCCCATGGACCTCATCCTGAGGAGCCATGCGAAGCATGGCGTCTCGAAGGATGGCCGCTGTGGCACGGCCTTGCCTGCGACCGTCCTTCGAGACGCGCGCATCGAAATCGGCTGTTGCCGATTTCGACACCAATGGATGCCGAAGTCGGGCAGGCCCGACTTCGGTGCGCGCTCCTCAGGACGAGGTCAATTGACGATATCGATATGATTCGAACGTCGGGAACAGAACTCTAGCCGCGCGACAACAGGTGGGTCGCGAGATCGATGGTGAAGGGATCGAACGGGTCGGTGTGGGCATTTCCCAGCCGCCAGAATTCGAATTTCAGCCGGTTCGGGGACGCCGACACGTACAGATATCCAAACGAGGACAGCGCCGCATCGTAGGTGGTCTCGTGACTGGCGTCGGCTGGCTGGCCGGTTGCGTCGGTCACCGGTTGTGGGGGCATGCCGCCGGTGCCGGCCACGATGTAGGGAACTTGCTTGCCGCCGATCCGTCGCGTGTAGCGCTGATAGTTGTGGGCGTGTCCGGACAGGAAGGCGTCGGGGATCACTCCGGCGGCATTGCAAGCGGCGTCGATGCTCTGGCTCATCTCGGTGCTGCCGCTATGACCGCTTTGACTATAGGGCGGATGATGGGTCGCGATCATCAGAGCTTTCTTGACCTTGTTGTTCGCGATCGACGTGAGCGTCGTCGTCAGCCATTTCAATTGCGATTTGTCGGTGCCGCCATTGCCTTCGAGGTATCCCGGGTTCTCCAACAGGTTCGAATACAAGCCGATGATGCGCAGGAACGGCGTGTCCAGAAGCCAATACACGCCGGGCTGCGTCATGGTTTCGCGGTAGATGCCGCTGCCGGAGGCCTGCTGCGGAATAGCCGCGGTAGCGGCGCAGAAATTGGCGCGAAACGCTTTCAATGACGGCGTGTCGGCGGCGTTCTTGGCCTCACCGTCGTGGTTTCCGGCAATCGCGATGATTTTCCCGGGATAATGACGATACGGGCGATAGAAGCGCTCGCCGTAATGGTTGTCCTTGTCGGGTCCGTAGACGACGTCGCCGAGGTGAAACAGAAACGCGGGGTTGAGCGCAGCCGCGTCGGGCTTGTAATCGGTCGCCATGTCGTCGGCCACTTTTTCGGCGTCGTCGGCATTCCCTGAGCCGCTGTCGCCAACCGCGTGGAAACGGATTTCTCCAAGCTGCTTGATCTCTTGCACGCCTTGGGCGCCGATGATCTTTACTAAATCGATGGTTCCGTCGCCCTCGGTCGGCGGGACCGGGCCGAGCTGAGTCTTGCTCCACTCGGTCATGCTCTTCTGGCCCTTGAGGGGCACGCGGTCGGTCGGCTGGGCGGGCAGAAAGAACGGATGGGCGTATCGCGCATGGGCGTAAGAGGTGGACTTGCGGACGTCGGTGCGCGCGGGAATAGGTTGTTGTGCCATGGCTCGCTCCTGAAATTCGCGTTTAACGGGAAATTTTTATCAACTTATTTCATTGATTGTAGCTGTGCGATCATGCAACTTCAACCCCGGGATCGCCGGCGGTTGGGCATAGCGATTGACCGCGCTCCCGCAGGCCTGCGATCTCTCGGAGGTCAGGCCTCAGGCGTCGGTGAACTCGGCTTCGACGGTTGCCAAAATCCGATCGGCCGGTTCGCGTCCCAGCAGCTCGCGGAAGTGCTCGGCGATCGGCTCGGTGGGCCAGCCGATCTCGCGAAAGCCGATCAGATAGTTCCGGATCCGGTCGTCCCATGTGTTGCGGTAGGGCGGGCCGAGCGGCCGATTGAAGCGATGGATCCATCGCAGAAACGGCAGGCACAGGGTTCGCCCGCCGGCGCGGCGGAACTTCTCGTGGATATAGCCTTCCTCGCCGCCGAAGCCCCGGAACTGCGGATTGAAGCCGGGCCACGCCGCGCGCCGGCACGCGAACAATCCAAGCCCGTGCATGGGAATGTCGAACGGCGCGCCGTCCGGATCGTCCGCGCGCGGATCGCTCTCCCAGTAGCCGTACATGCCGGCGCGCCAGGCCGGATGAAAATGCGAACCGGTCTTGGTGAGGTCGTCGTAGAGCAGCGGCCCCTGGAGGAGGTCTCGCGTATGCGGGTCCGCTTCGAGGTAGCCGAGCAGCCGCTTGATCGCGCCCGATACGATGAAGACGTGGCAATCCATGCACAGCACGAATTCGCTGTCGGCCTCCTCGAACACCACGTCCCGCACCGCCGTGCCGGACCGGGAGGCGGTCGGCACGTAGCGGTAGTTCGGAATGAGCGTATCGAGCTGCTTGAGCGGAGCGGCGCAGCGGCCGTCGGGATGATTGTCGATGACCACGAAGTTGGTGTCGTCGAGGATCTCCGGATGATAGAGCCGCAACGCCTGGACGGTGAAATAGACGCCGTCATAGTCGTCATAAGTCGCCATGCCGATGGTCAGCTTGCGTGCCGGGCGGTGCGGCGTGGGCGCCAGGATTTCGCAGGCCGGTTCGGCGGTGGGCTGGCTTGGGACAGTGGCGGCTCCTTGGGAAAAGGCCGACAGGAAACGCCGCGGGTCGCGCGGCGCGTGTTCCGCATCGAGCAGGAGGCGCGCCAGCACATCGACGATCCCGCCGAGCTGGTCGAAGTCGCCGTAGTGGAGAACGAACGCGGGTGCCGCGCGGGCGAGCGCGCCGATCCCGCTGAAGCCTGCTCCGGGCAGGTTCCGGGCATTGAGATTGCAGCCCATCAACCGCAGGCCGGCCTGCGCCGCGGTGATCCCGGCGATGCGAAGCGGCGCGCCGGCCTGGAACTGCGGAAACACGATCAGCCCGCACCGTGCCGGCGCGTGCGGCGCGACCTGCTCCGCGGCCGGGCTGACCATGAAGCTGTGTGCGGTCCGGATCGTGCCGGCCGCGGCGAAGGCCGCCAGCGCCTCGGATTTTTCCGGCCGCCTCGCCCTTGACGACCATCGCGCGGGGAAACCCGACCACGTCGGTTCCGCCCTCGACCAGCGCCACCACCTCATCGGAGAGATACCGGAATCCGTTGGCGACGAACCAGGCCGCAAGCGATGTCTTGCCCGAGCCGGTCGGTCCCGCCAGAAGCATCGCACGGCCGTTCGCGCTCACTGCGCCGGCATGGAGGACGACGGCGCTCGCCATGTCGACGATGAGCGCATGCACGACCTGTTCCTGAAGCAGGTTCAAGAGGTCGTCGCGATCGAGCCCGGTTTCGGCGGAACCGCCTGCCGGCTCAAGCGTGAATCCTTCGCCCGGCTCTCGCGCTATCCTGACGACATGACGTGGCTTGGATACTTGCGTGACTCGCGATTCGATTCGCCGGGACTCGGCTATGTCCGCCTTCACGGCGCCGAACAGAATCTCCAAATCGTCGCCGAGGCCGGCGGCGTCGTGCAGCTCGATCGTCTGATCGTGCAGCGACAGCGCAATGCGCTTCACAGCCGGGCCGAGGAGATTGCTGACCGGCAACGGGCGAATGGCACGGTCATGTGTGCATATCGATCATCACGAGCGGCCGCTCTGCACGGGCAAGATCGATGAACCAGGCTCACGACCGATAGAAAAACGGCGGCACTATTGTAGATGGGGGAGCAGGGGTGGTGGTGCTTGTGGAAGTCGTCGATGTAGAAGTGCTCGTACTGGTCGTAGCCGTGGTGACGGTCGTAGCCGTCGTGAAGGTCGTAGCAGTGGTGACGGTTGTACCAGTGGTGAAGGTCGTACGCGTCGTGCCGGTGGTGCCGGTCGTCCTGGTCGTGGTGGCAGTCGTCCCTCTGAGCGGGGTCTTGTTTGGGGATGCTTGGGCGTGCGCCGGTACGATGATCGCCTCCACGACCGGCTTGATCCATCTGGAGGGCAGGGCAATGGTCGCCGTCAGGCCCCCGACCGTCAAAATCTGGAGGACTCGCCGACGTGTCGTATCGCTCATAGAAAACACCCCCGTGCAGCGCCACTTTGACGAGCAACGCCTCTCAATTTCTATGGAACCGTAAGCGCGCCCTTGCGGCAAGTCAAGAAAAGCCGACGCCGCGGCGATTGAGCACCCATTCGACCGGCGTCACTTGCCCATTGATTCCATTGAGATACTGCCGCCACCGTGGGGTCATGTCGGCGGCAACCAAGTCGGCCATCCACAGCCACATCGTTGCTGCGTTGCCGCCACAGATCGATGCGGCGCCGCTGCGTTTCCTCGGTCCCGGAACCGCCATATCCGCTCAGGTGCTGCGTCCCGGTATCCCAGCGATAGATGTAGGACGTGCGCCCTTTAAGGTCGGTGGTGGCGAGCTTGCCCGCATCGTGTGTCTGTTGGGTGACCGGATGGTCCGTGTACTCCGGGTGGGTGTCCAACGGGGCCGCCTTCAAATAGTCGGCGCGAAACACCCAGGACCCCTCGAATACGGAGGCTTGGAGCGAATAGGCCACGTTCGCCGTCGACGTCCAGCTCGATGCAGGCTTCCACGCGACGTTGGTCCCGATGTGATCGAGGCAGTCCTGCAGGTGCCAGGGGAGGTAGAGATCATCGTCGTCCCACCAGTGAATGAGGTCGGCGGACGGGTCGGCAAGGTCGTGCATCCGCTTTCGAATGTGCCGCAGCGAACCGCGCGGCGGCGTCTCGTTCACGATACGGACCTTCGGGTGATCGAAGCTGAGCGGAACGGGGTGTTGATTGTAGATGAGCAGGGTCGCCTGCGAGATCGCCGATTGCTGCAGGAAACAGGCAAGAGCCTCGCAGGCCAGCGCGTGCCTGCCGTAGGTTCCCATCAGGCAGTCGATCCTCATGACACCGACCGATTCAGTTCGTCCCCTCTCCCACTTGCGGGGGAGGGTCAGGGAGGGGGCAGTTCCACGGCACAGACGCGCTACGAGAGCCCCCTCCCCAACCCTCCCCCGCAAGCGGGAGAGGGAGCAAAAAACGGCTCGATCACGCGATTGAAGCGATAATTCACGGACGAGACCTAACACCGGGATTTTCAGCCGCCGCCGAAGCGTCCGGAAAGCCCACTCCTTTGCGATTGAGCGCCCATTCGACCGGCGTTGCTTGCCCTTTGGTCCCATCGAGATATTGCTGCCACCGCAGGGTCATGTCGGCAGCCACCAGTTTTCCGTCCGCGGGCACATCGTTGCAGCGCTTCCTCCAGAGTTCGACATTGTGCCGCTGCATGTCCTCGGTCACGACCCCTCCGTATCCGCTCAGATGCTCCGTCCCGGTCGCCCAGCGATAGATATAGGACGCACGCCCTCCGAGTTCGGTCGTGGCCAGCTTCCCCGCGTCGACCGTCTGCAAGAAAACCGGGTGCTCGATGTAATGCGGATGGGTGTCCAGCGGGGCCGCCCGCAGGTGGCCGGCGCGAAACACCCACGAGCCCTCGAACGTATTCGCCTCGCGCGAATACGTGACGTTTGCCAACGACATCCAGCTCGATGTCGGCTTCCACGCGACATTCGTTCCGATGTGATCGAGGCAGTCCTGCAAGTGCCAGGGGAGGTAGAGATCGTCGTCGTCCCACCAGTGAATGAGGTCGGCGGCGGGATCGGCGAATTCGAGCATCCGCTTTTTTATGTACCGCAGTGGTGCGGCCGGGAGCGCTTCGTTCACGACCCGGACCCTCGGATGATCGAAGCCGACCGGAACGGGATGTTGATTGTAGATCAGCAGGGTCGCCTGCGAGATCGCCGATTGCTGCAGGAAACAGGCAAGAGCCTCGCAGGCAATCGAGTGCCGGGCATAGGTTCCCATCAGGCAGTCGATCTTCATGGCACCGACCGGGCTGGATTGCTTGAGGGCCGCCTCATGAGCGCTTCCTAGGCCCAAAGCAAAGATGGGAGTCAATTTGTGGTGCCGTGTTCCAGCCCCGTGCGTCGTCAGTTCGGTGGCTTCCTCAAGTATATGTCATAGAACGCCACGATCGCCTTGGCTGCGTCCCTGGCGGATGTGTCGACCGCGCCCGTTCGACGATACTTGGTGCCGAACTCCATTTGCACGGCATCGATTCCGTCGGCGGTGTGACTGCCATAGGTGCCGACCGTATATCCGCCGTTGTACCCGGCGTTTTCGCTGGTTCCGCCCGGCGGCACATCGTTGGTGGGGAACACCGCGAACCGGTTGGCTGCAAGCTGCCCGAAGATGCCGTCGGGGCCGGTCACGGCCGACGCCCCGGCGCGTTCCAGCAGACGCTGGACGGCGCGGCCGTTCTGGGTGCCTCGCATGACGACCGTCGGGTCTTTCCCTTGGCCATGTACGTCGATCAGCAAGCCGGCCGGATATTTGCTGCGTATCTCGTCGACGAAGCGGCGGACCGACTGGTGATAATAGTCGTAGTAGGGCCGCGCCACCGGATTATCCAAGCCGATCTCCGGCGGGCGATTGGGATCGATGTATTTGCGTTGGAACTTCGCCAGCACCAGGTAGGGTTGTTTGCCGGTGAGCGCCTTGATTTCGGCGGCAATGCCCTCGGCCAGTCTGTCGGTGTTGGTATCGGTGACGGTCACATAGCCACGCCCGCCCGTGGGCTTGCCCTGCGTGACGCGAGGCGCGACGCCCGGTATCGCTTCGCGCCCACCATGGGGAGCCGTAAGGACGATCGGCAGCATGCCCGGTTGGGCCAGCACCAGATCCGCGGGGGTCTCACCGGCGGCATGGGCCGGCGGAAAGAGAAAAGGGGCGAGCATCAGCCACGTGATGGCAATGGAACGGCGGGGCAACACTGTTTCGCGCCATGCGACCGGACGGGTCTTGCCGGAGCGAAAGCATTCTCGATGCCGGGAGACGAGCGCCGTAAAGTCGGAAGTCGCCATGGCATGAAATCCGCTCTAGTACAGCGTTTCCGAAGTTTGAATCATATCGATATCATCAATCAACCTCGTCCTGAGGAGCGCGCTGTTGCGCGCGTCTCGAAGGACCGCCATCGGCGAGATCGTGCCGGCGTCCGATCCTTCGAGACGCCTGCGCTACGCACGGCCCTCAGGATGAGGTCCGTCCGTCTGGATTCTCATCCGGTCTGATCTGATCAGTTCATGACATCCGCTCCTAGCCTTGCATGCTCGGCAGCGAGTGCCAGCTTTGCGGCCCCGTCGTCACCGGCTTGATCCCGAGTTCTTCGCGCCACCGCGACACCGGCTTGTCCCAGCCCTCTTCCCATTTGACGGCGAGCAGCGGCTTGCACTGGTGGCCCATATTCATGCCACGGCCGACGTCATTGAGCGCGTCGTGGAAACCCTCGGCGCGATGGAACGTCAGGGCCATCGCCGCGAGGTCGATGAGCACGAAGGCCGGATAGCCGAATTGATAGGCGGTGACACCGATCACGCCCGCCTCGCCCGGGCCCTGTTGGGAGAAGCCGGTGACGACGTGGTGGAGATCGTGGGTCTTGCGCACGCGCATGATGCAGTAGTCGGCGTCGCTCACGATCTGCCGCTCCGGGTAGAATTTCGCGGAATACCCGTTCACCCGCATCAGCTTGGCATAGGTGTGGGCGAGCGATCCCGGCGGATATTTGATGAGCTCGTCGAAGTCGTAATCCGGCGTCATATAACCTTGCGAAATCAGGCGGCCGACGCCGGGATCGGCCTTCATGCGCTCGACCGCGGCCGCCATCTGCGGCGAATCGCGGTAGTGGTCTTCGAGCGCGAACACCGTCTTGGTGTCCTGGCCTTGCCCGGCAAGGAATCCGGACACCATCTGGATCCGCTCGAGCGCGGGCGTCAGGTTCTCGTATCCCATCGTATCCCTCCTTTTCGGCGTTCGCTTCCTCCGGGCAGGCCATTGTCGGCAGCGCCGCGGCGTTGCGTCCGCCGTGGCCGCTGCGGTTCCTGTTACCGGAGATTTGTTTCCGAAATATTTGCGTTTTCCGCCCGAGCAGTTCGGAGCGCGGGCAAAAATCGCGATTTATCGATTTATCCCTGCTTTTCTCTTGCTCGTGTTTTCTCCTGTTCGCGCGGGCTGGATTGCCCGGCCGAGCCGGGCAACGGCAACTATCGGGCCGGTGTGATCGTAAAACGCTCTAAATCTCCACTTGGGCGCCGAGTTCGATGACCCGGTTCGACGGGATGCGGAAGAACTCGGTCGCGGCCTGGGCGTTGCGATGCATGGCCGCGAACAATTCGCGCCGGATGGTACCGAAGTGCGACGACTTTTTCGGCACGATCGTCACCCGTCCGACGAAAAACGAGGTGTCCATCATGTCGAACTGCAGCCCATGCAACTCGCATCGCTCGAGCAGGCGGGGAACGTTCGGCTGCTGCATGAAGCCGTAATGGGCCACGACCGCGTGGAAGTCGTCGCCGAGATGGGTGACCTCGACGCGCGTTGTCCGCGGCGACGCGCGGGATGTTCTGGGTCACGACATGCAGCAGGACGATGCGCCGGTGCAGCACCTTGTTGTGCTTGAGATTGTGGAGCAGCGGCACCGGCACGACATCGATCCGGCTGGTCAGGTAGATGGCAGTTCCCGGCACGCGCGTCTTGTTGTGCATCTGGGCGATGAAATCATCGAGCGGCATCGTATCGCGCTCGAGCTCGCTGGCCAGCACGGTCCGGCCCCGGCGCCAGGTCGACATGGCGAAGAACAGCAGCGCGGCGACCGCAAGCGGCACCCAGCCGCCTTCGACGACCTTCATCAGGTTGGCGGCGACGAACGACAGATCGACCACGGCGAACACGCCGGCGACCCCGATCGCCAACGGCAGGCTCCACCCCCAGACCTCGCGCATGGTCAGGTAGATCAGGATCGTGGTCAGCAGCATCGTCAGCGACACCGCGATGCCGAACGCGGCCGCGAGGTTGTCGGATGAGCGAAACGCCAGCGCCAGGCCGAGGGTGAGCGCCATCAATACCCAATTGACGAACCCGACATAGATCTGGCCGTAGCCCTCCGACGAGGTCTGCGTGATGTGCAGGCGCGGACACAGGCCGAGCTGGATGGCCTGGCGGGTCATCGAAAAAGTGCCGCTGATGATGGCCTGGCTGGCGATGATCGTCGCCGCCGTCGCGAGCGCCACCAGCGGCACCTGCAGGGACGACGGGCACAGCAGGAAGAACGGATTCGCGCCGGCCTCGAAGGCCCCGTCGACCACGACGGCGGTCTGGCCGGCATAGTTCAGGAGCAGCGTCGGCAGCACCAGGCCATACCAGGCGAACCGGATCGGCCGCGGGCCGAAGTGACCCATGTCGGCATACAGCGCCTCGGCGCCGGTGGCGCACAGGAATACGCCGCCCAGCACCAGAAAGCCGGTCGTTCCATGCCCGAACAGGTAGGCCAGCCCGTAACGCGGATCGAACGCCGCCAGCACGCCGGGATGATGCAGGACGCCGGACAGCCCGAGCACGCCGATGGTGACGAACCACACGGTCATGACCGGCCCGAACAGCCTGCCGATGCGCGCGCTGCCCTGGGGCTGCAGGCCGAACACCGCGATCAGGATGACGACCGCCAGCGGCAATATGTAGGGCGCGAACTCCGGGACCGGCGCCTTGATGCCTTCGAGCGCGCTCAACACGGAAATCGCCGGCGTGATGGCGCCGTCGCCATAGAGCAGCGCCGCCCCCAATATGCCGATCGAGATGACACCGGCGCGTTCGCCGTGCTTGATGCCCAACAGCGACATCAGGGCGAGAATGCCGCCCTCGCCGTCGTTGTCGGCGCGCATGATGATCGCCACGTATTTGATCGAGGTGGTGATGATGAGCGTCCACACGATCAGCGACAGCATGCCGAGCGCCACCTCCGGCGTGGCGGCGCCGCCGGCCGAGTCGAGCGCGGTCTTGAACGTGTAGAGCGGGCTGGTGCCGATATCTCCGTAGACGACGCCGAGCGCCCCCAGCGCCAGGGCGCCAAGGTCGCCGCGAGGGGCATCCGGCTTCGAATCCCCTCTGGTGCTCGCCTCGGCACGCGCTGGTTCCGTCCCGGTCGTCAATGTGCGCTCCCGTCGCCTGGTGCGGGGATCGATCGGCGCGGAAATCGCGCGCCTTTCAATCCCGAGCCTCGATCCATCCTATCCGGTCTATCCCGCACGCAATTTTCTTGCGGCCGCACCGACGAATCCTGCGGTCGAATATTTTCTCATGTGTGAAGCAGTTCACACTCGCCCCCGCGGATCGCCACGATTGTAGGGAGCCTGATCGAGGCACTTGATAGCGCGAAAAACGAGGGGAGAGTGTGATGCAAATGAAAAATCAGATCAGCATCGGCGACGGGGTTATCGAGAGCTTGGACGGTTTGCGCACCAACGGCGCCGCGGGGCAGGTCTCGGAATACCTCCATGAGATGACTGCCGAGCTGACCCGCATGGCCAAATTGGCAAATTGCCACTCGCTCGCATACCTCCTCGAAATCGCCAGCCTGGAGGCCAAGAAGCTGGCACGAGGGCACGGCTGCGACACGTCTTCCCTCGATACGGTCCGGGAAGAAAACTGTCACTAGAACATGATCTGATGAAATCGACGCACCCACCGACGTCATCACCGGGTTCGTCCCGGTGATCTCGATCAACAGGGCACGGGGGCTACGCCAAGCGCGTTTTGGCGAAACGCTGTGCCCTCCGCATCGGGATGGCCGGGACAAGCCTGGCCATGACAATTCCATGTGAGCGGAAATCGCTCTGGTGGATCGATTCCATGAAACCGATCAGTAGGGTGGGCAAAGGCGCGCTCTTCGCGCCGTGCCCACGCGGATACGACGATGGTGGCACGCTTCGCTTTGCCCACCCTACAAGTCCGATGGCATCGATATGATTCGAACCTCGGAAACGCCGTACTAGAAGATGATCCGATAAAATCGACGTACCGGCAGACGAGATCGCCGGGCCCTTGATCCGGCGATCTCGATGCTCCGGGCGCAGCCTGATTTGTTGCATTGCGTCGATGTGATGGTGAAGCCGGAACTTCGCACGCCGGAACTTTGCACAATGTAGCTCGGCGCGGGATTGCCCTCGTGATCGGGCTATCGGTGCATATGGGAAAACGCTACCATCCGCCTGTTTGGTTTCATGGGGAATCCCGTTGCAGTAAAACCTGCAGGGCAAGAGGAGACCATCATGCGCGAGAGGTTCTCAGGCTCGATGATAACGGTCGCCGTGGCTGGGGCCGCTGTGGGCGTTGTCATTTCGGTGTCCATCACATCGGTGTCCGTCACGCCCGCGTCGGCGCAGGCCTCGGTGGCGTCCGCCACGGCTCTGACGACGCCCTGGGGCGAACCCGATCTGCAGGGTATTTGGACCGACGAAACCGACACGCCCCTGCAGCGCTCGCCCAAGTATGCGAGCCAGGAATTTTTCACCGAAGCCCAGCGCGCGGAATTGGATCGACAGCGCGCCGCCATGTTGGGCCGCGACCGACGCTCGGAGCGTGGGACCTGGCTGACGTCGCCGGCGCCTACAATGACGTGTTCACGCCCAAGAAGCGCACCGGCGCGCGGACATCGCGGATTGTCGATCCGCCCAATGGCCGGCTGCCGCCGCTGACGGCAGAGGCCCAGAAGGCTGCCGCCGCCGAACGCGAATTTCGCGTTGCGCTGTTGCAAGCGACCGAAACCTGCAAAAATAAAGAGTTGCCGTGTAGTGGGGGCAAGTACGATCCAACGCCCTCGCCGCGACAGGCGGACCCCCCGCCTCGCTACAATACGGCGACCATCAATCGCTATGATGGTCCGGAGGACGCCTCGTTGGCGGTGCGCTGCCTGATGGGCGGGCTACCGGAGATCGGCACTCTCGGAGCGATCGCCGATCGCATCAGCTTCCGGCGAATCGTGCAGACACCCGGCGGCATCTCGATGTTCTACGACGTGGGCCAGGGCCAGGGATGGCAGCGCAATATCGTGATGGACGGGAGGCCCCATTTGCCTGCCGGTATTCGCCAGTGGTATGGCGACTCGCGTGGCCATTGGGAGGGCAATACCCTGGTGATCGACGTGACGAATTTCAGTGCAAAGACCGATTTTCAGGGGTCGCGTGAGAATCTTCACGTGATCGAACGGTGGACGCCGACGGGCGCCAATACTCTCGAATATGCCGTAACGGTCGAGGATCCGACGGTGTGGGCGCGGCCCTGGACGGCCAAGCAGGAATTCATTCGGCAGAACGACCAGGAAAATAGAATATATACCGAGCCGCGCTGCATCGAAGGAAACTATGGTCTTCCGGGGCTGCTTCATGGGCACCGGATGGAAGAACTCGCCTTTGCGGAGGGACGGGGTGTCGATCCGAGGACCATAAGCACCGTCACGGCCAATGACGGTGAACCCGACCCGTTGCAATAACGCGCCGCGCGGCAAAAGCGGCCTTCCAAGCGCTCCAGGTTAATTCAGAGAGCATGTTGATCAGGGAGCCGGGCATGTTCGGGATAGGGGCGTTCGGGATGGGCGTGGTCGGGGGGAGGCGGGCGCAGAGTGGTTTGCCGCGGCTTCGGGCGGCCAAGCTCGCGATTGTCGTGGCCTTCGCATCCTGGCCCGCGTTCGCGCAAACGGTTCCGGGCTGGATCACCGCATGGGGGACGTCCCAGCAGGCGCTAAGCCAAACCCGTGTGAACAACGCGACGGTGCGCCTGATCGCCCGCGTGACCGCGCCGGGCGATGCGATCCGGCTGCGGTTCGACAACACGTTCGGCACCGCCCCGGTTACGTTCGGCAAAGTATCGGCCGGGCCGCGTCAGTCGGCCAACAATCCGGCCAACATTTCACCCGGTCTCCTCATGCCGGTCATGTTCGCCGGTCAGTCGTCCGTCACGATCGCGGCGGGCGGCTCGGTGACGAGCGACCCGATTCCTCTGACGGTGGATGCCCAGGAGGATATTGCCGTCAGCGTCTATATTCCGGGCGCAGACGTTGCGGCCAGCCAACATAATGGCGCGGTCGTGACATCATTCATCACTGAAAATGGTGCGGGCGATCTGACGGCGTCGGAATCCGGAACTGCTTTCAAGACCCGGATCACGACGATGCCGTGGTTGAAAGCCATCGATGTTCGTGCGACGTCGCCGACGACGGCAATCGTCGCCTTCGGCAATTCCATTACCGACGGGACCTGCACGACCCTCGATGCGCACGACCGCTGGGAGGATATCGTGGCGCAGCGATTGGCGCTGCAAAACACTGTCCGTCATTCCATCGTCAATGAAGGCATTGGCGGAAATACCGTGTCTCGCGGTGTCACGCCGCCGCCCGACAGCACGCCCGGCACCGAGCGGCTCGACCGTGACGTGTTGGCCCATGCGGGCGTATCGCATGTCGTGGTGTTCATGGGCACCAACGATATCCGCCGTGAGGCAAGCGCAGAACAGGTGATCGATGGCCTGAAGGACATTGTCGCGCGGGTCAAGGCGCGCGGCTTGAAAGTCATCGGCGTCACCATCGTGCCGCGCCACAATGTTACGCCGGTTGCCGGCAATACCGGCTGGGGCGACGCAAAAACGAAAGTGCGCAACGAGATCAATGCGTGGATTCGAAAGGGTGGCGCCTTCGATGCGGTCATCGATTTCGACCGCGTCGTGCGCAGCGCCGGAAATCCCGACCTCCTGAACGTCACTTACAATTGCGGCGATGGAATTCATCCGTCGCCGCTCGGCTATTTTCAGATGGGACGATCGGTTGATCTGGATTTGTTCGAAACGAAGTGATCCCCGATGAATTGCAATTCTCCATCGCCGGCGAAATGAAAGTCGACGCGGCATAAGCCGCTCCGATTTCGACACTGCATTGCCGACCCCGCGCGCCATGACGTCCGCGGTTGTCACAAAAGCAAGTCGTCACAAAGGCAAGATGCGCCAGCCGTAGCCCGACGGTGACGAGCCCGAAAACCGGAGTTCGGCACCCGGGGTTCGCCATGCGAGGCCGTACGAAGTCGAACCGTCCAAGCAGGCGCCGGAGGGACTCATCATGACGATTGTCGTAAAAGCCTATGCCAACGCGGACGATGTGCTGATTGCCTGGCAGCCGGATCAATGGTCCGACGATTGGGCGGGATTCCAACTCGAGCGGCGCAACAGCACGACGCAGCAAGTGACCGTCGTGGTCAATCGCATCCCGCCGCAACCCGGTCAGGCGCCCGGTGCAGCAAACCGGCGTCTCATCCGCGCAGTCGCCGATCCGGCGCTGTATCTGGACCGATCACGGCGCGGTGGCGACCGACGGCGTGTCGTACCGGGTCACGGCGATGAAAGAGGCCGCGAACGGCGGCTTTGCGCTCGATGCAGCATCCGCGTCGGCGTGGACGGCGCCGATGATCGCCTCCGGCGACGCCGGGGGCGGTCTGGAGGCGTATTTCAACCGTGGGACGCTCATGTCCCAGATCGTCAGCCGGTTCGTCAAAGGCGATGTCACCGACGCATCGCTGCGGCAGTTCTTGACCGACCTCGCGACACCGGGGTTCCAAGCCAGGCGCTATCTCGCGGGCGACGCGCTGCACGAAATTCTGAGCTTCCTGCGCGACGCCGATCGCCGCGGCAGCGCGATCCATGCCGCAATCTACGAAATGAACGACAAGGAACTCGTAGACGCTCTCAAGCCCTTCGGCAGCCGGGGGCATGTGCTCCTGGGAAATGGCGGCGGCACCAAGTCCTGGGTCGCGGAGGAACTCACGGCGGCCGAGCTCGAAGTGCGGCACCGCGATCTGTCGCATCACGGCAGATCGTCGCCCAGCGTGCACAACAAATTCGTTGTCGAAAGCGATGCCTCGGGCAAGAACGCCAGTCGCGCATTGACAGGCAGCACGAACTGGACGACGAGCGGCCTTTGCACTCAATTGAACAACGTACTCATTATCGAGGACGCGGACATCGCCGGCCGCTATCTCGACCAATGGGACAAGCTCGTTGCTGCCGGCGACGAGCATGCCGCCCAGCCTGAAGGCGGGAAATTCCAAGCCCACGAACCGCAACGACATTTCGCTCTATTTCGCCGCGACCGACGGCGAAGCCGAATTCAAGCCTGTTCTCGATCTGATCGCCGGCGCCAAGCAGGGCGCCCTATTCCTCATGTTCATGCCGGGCCAGTCGCCCTTGTTGGGGGCGCTGCTCGATCGCGTCAGGCAAAACGATATCTATGTTCGCGGCGTGGTCTCCACCGTTACGACCTCGAAAAACGGCGATATCGGCACCGTAGGCGGCCAGGTGGTCAAGTCGGGCGCGCCGGCGCAATCGTTTCACGACAACGTGGAGCTTCCGGCCGGCATCAGCGAAGAAGATCGACCGTCGTGGGCGGAGACCGAGTTCAACGTCAAACAGATACATGCGGCGCATCTGATGGCGATCGTGCACTCGAAGGTGATCGTGATCGATCCATTCTCCGCCGATTGCGCCGTGATCACCGGATCGCACAATTTCTCCGTCTCTGCGTCCGAGAAGAACGACGAGAATTTGGTGATCGTCCGCGGCAACACAAAACTGGCGCAAGCCTATGCGCTGCACATCAACGGGGCCTACGACCATTATTCCTGGCGCGCCTACCTCGCCAGCGGCAGCGATCCGGATCAGATCTACAAACCCCTCGATGGTTGGAAGCCCGGCGGGTCGCGCGCGCAGGAACTCGACTTTTGGATGAACGAGCCGATTCCGCCTCGGAGCACACGGCGAGGAGCGTCGGCCGGCCGGACCCGGAAGATATCCACGTCCGCCGCGCCGCGACCAAAAGCATAAAGGATCGGATGGGGACGTTGCCGTAGTTGGCCGCTCAAGCCGCGCCGAACCGATCGGGGTTCTTGCGACCCGTGGCCCGCCGCTCTCCCGCAGTGGGATTGAGGCCGGCGAGGAACGTCCAGGCATCCCTTGTCCACCGCGCGTCGAGCAGTGCGTGGTGCCTGGCGCCCGACTGGTGGGGCAATTCCGGATCGCCCAATTCGATGGCCCATTGTTTGATATCGAGACAAAGCTGAGGATAGTGGAACGGAAGCTCTTCCATGCTGCCGAACAGCCAAATGAACGCGACCCAGTCGTAGGCCGGAAAGTATCCCCAGAACACGGGGTGCTCGTCCCCGTCGGTAAATCGGCGAACGGCATAGCCGATGTCCTCTCGCCCCATGCCTTTGCCGTCGAGTTGGGGGCGCACGTTCTGCAGCGTCCACTGATTGGCCTTCGACCAATCGACCTCGCTGCTCTCGGCATAGAACTCGCGACCGTCTTCGGCCACGAGGCCGACGCTGATCAGGTCGACGGTGCAGGGTTTCTCGATGAACTCGGTGTCGATCCAATATTTCACGCCCTGGTACCCCTTCGCATAACGGAACCCGTGACACAGTCGCCATCCCGGGGCGACGGAGGCGGTGTCATTCGTCGCCTGCCGGAGCGCTTTGGCACGTTGGGCGCGATTGTGGTCGACCCCTCAATTCCGCCCCTTTCTTGCTGGAGTTCGTCGGCCCGATGGCAATACGGCGGACAGCGGGCCGGCCATGCCGTTCCCGACCGTGCACTGGCGAGTTCCGAATGACAACAGATATCAAGACCGGCGATGGTGGCGCCGTCGCCGAACCGGAACAGGCCAAGGGGCTGAAATTCTCCGGCTATCAAAAGTTCGTCGTCGCGCTGCTCGCGTTCTTGCAGTTCTCCATCATCTTGGACTTCATGATCATATCGCCGCTCGGCGCCATCATCATGCCCGACCTCGAAATCGGGCCGCAACGATTTGGCGAGATCGTGTCGGCCTACGCCTTCAGCGCCGGCATCTCCGGCCTTTTGGCCGCCGGCTTCGCGGATCGGTTCGATCGAAAGCGATTCCTCCTTTTCTTCTATTGCGGATTCATTGTCGGCACCGCTCTCTGCGCGCTCGCGCCGAACTATCCCCTGCTGCTCCTGGCCCGAATCGTGACCGGCCTGTTCGGCGGCGTCATCGGCTCCGTCGTGCTTGCGATCGCCACGGACTTGTTCCCGCTGCAGATGCGGGGACGTGTGATGGGCGTCGTGCAGACCGCATTTTCCGCCAGCCAGGTTCTCGGCATCCCGGCCGGACTGTATATCGCCAACCTGTGGAACTGGCATATGACGTTCCTGGCGATCATCCTCATCGCGATCCCGGTCGGTGTGATTATCGTCGTCTACATGAGGCCGGTGTCGGGCCATCTGGCGCTGAAGCAGGCGGACAGCCCGTGGAGGCATCTGACCGGCACCGTCCTCGTACCGAGATACGCGCTGGCGTTCGCCACCACGGCATTGCTTGTTACCGGCGGCTATATGCTGATGCCATTCGGCAGCGTCTACACGGTGAACAATCTCGGCATCCGATTGAGTGATCTCCCTACGGTTTATCTCGTGTCCGGAGCCTTCACGATCTTTACGGGTCCGCTGATCGGGAGAGCGAGCGACACGTTCGGAAAGTTCAAGACTTTTGTTTTCGGGTGCGCTCTTTCGATCGTCATGGTTCTCGTCTACACGCATCTGGGCCGCGTGTCGTTGGTGACGGTCATCGTCGTCACGGTGTTGATGTTCGTCGGCATATTTTCGCGGATGATTCCGTCGCAAGCGCTGATTTCGGCGATACCCGAGATGACGAAACGCGGCTCGTTCAACGCCGTCAACGCATCGGTGCAGCAACTCTCGGGCGGCATCGCCTCGGTGATCGCCGGCGGCGTCGTCGCGCAAGGCCCCGGCGGCAACCTGCAACACTTCGATCAATTGGGCTATATCGTCGTCGGGACAACGCTGCTGTCGCTCGGCTTGATGTACTTCGTTCAAAAAGCAGTGGCGGAGGCCTCCCGCCGTTGACACCGGCAGACACGCGACGAGACGACACCACCCGATAGTGCCGGGCAGTCTCCCGTTTTGATGGGCTTCGCCTCGCGGACCGGCGGGACTTCTTCAACGCCTCGAATGAAGAAGCCTCAACCTTGCTCAAGCGCCGGCCGCCCCTAGCGGACGGGTGGCTGGAGCCAATACGCGATGGAGCGTCGCGACGACCTGTGCGCCCTCTCCGACGGCGGCCGCGACTCGCTTGACCGAGTCGGACCGCACGTCTCCGATCGCGAAAACGCCGCGCCGGCTTGTTTCCAGCGGCTTGCGGTCGATGGCGGCGTCAGCGCCCGTCAACACGAAACCTTTGGCGTCCAAATTCACCCCGGACCCGGCGAGCCAATCGGTGTTGGGATCCGCCCCAATGAACAGGAAGAGGTGTCGGAGCGGCCGTCTGTCCTCTATTCCGGATGGGCGGGACCGCCAGCGGATCGCCTCCAGGACGCCGTCCTGAACCTCGAGCGCGCTGACCTCGGTATTCAAGACGACCTCCACATTGGAGAGGCCTGCGATGCGGTCAACGAGGTAACGCGACATGCCCGCGTCGAGACTTGCACCGCGCACGAGGACGTACACCTTGGCGACTTGGCTCGCGAGATACACCACCGCCTGGCCGGCGGAATTGCCGGCCCCGACCAGGGCTACCTCCTGGTCGGTACATAGTTTTGCTTCGATCGGCGAGGCCCAGTAGTGCACGCTCGACCCTTCGATCGCATCCAAACCGGGCAGGGCGAGGCGGCGATACCTGGCGCCGGTGGCGATCACCACCGAGCGGGCGCTGACACGTTCGCCGTTTGCAAGGCGCAGCGTGAAACGGCCGTTCGCAGAGTCTTCCGCGGTGCTGAGCCCGCTCGCCTCATCCGGGATCGCCATCTCGACGCCGAACTTTTGCGCTTGATTGTAGGCTCGCGCCATGAGTGCCATGCCGGAAATTCCGGTGGGAAAGCCGAGGTAGTTCTCGATGCGGGCAGAAGCGCCGGCCTGGCCGCCGAACGAGCGGCAATCCAGCACCAGGACAGAGAGGCCCTCCGAGCCCGCATAGACCGCCGTGGCGAGACCGGCCGGCCCGGCTCCGATGACGGCCACGTCGAAGGTCCGGCCGGGATCGATCGGACCCACCAGCCCGATGCAGCGCGCGAGCTGGACGTCACCCGGGTTGCGCAGCAGTTGTCCGCCCGGACACAGAACGATCGGCAAATCACCGGTCCCGATGTCGAAGCGTTCGATGAGCGCCTTTGCCGCGAGGTCGTTTTCAGGGTCAAGCCTCAGATGCGGATGGCCGTTGCGGCGTAAAAATCCTTCGAGCCGCAACACGTCCCCATCCTCTGCGCGGCCTACGATCACGGGGCCGCCTGCGCCCGTCTCCAGCAGGCCGACCCGACGCAGAATCATCGCCCGCATGATGCGCTCGCCGAGATCCGCCTCAGAAATCAGGAACGCCTGCAGCCGCTCGTGGGGAATGACCAGCGCTTCAATCCGCTCCTGCGCATGGGCATCCACGAGAGACGGTCGACCGGCAAGCTGCGCCAGTTCGCCCATGAACTCGCCTCTGCCATGGGTGACGATGAGCGTCCGGTTTCCTGACGGGTCGCGTTCGGTGATGTCGATCTTGCCCGACAGGACCACGGTGACGCCGGCACTTGCGTGTCCGGCAATCACGATTGCCTCGCCATGCTCGTAGGCGCGGATTTCACCGAATTGGCGTGCACGCTCGATCTCTTTCGGCGCGAGCACCGGAAACATCTGATCGCGCCGTGTATCGATGATCGAGCGGGTGAGGAGGGTCATTTGCTGTTCCGTTCATGATCGACTGGCCGGCAAGGCAGGGTTTGCTGAACATTGCCGTCTTGGTCGTTTTGTTTCTCAGTGTTGCTAAAGCGCCGCGCGTGGTACCCGTTCGCCGATAGGCCCTTGCAAGATCACAAAAGATCTTTAGATGGACGCCGAACAAGGACGCTAGCACGGCGGAAGCGCACGCGTGTCGGTTGGGGTGCAAGGCCAGGCGGCCGTCATAGCGATTGGGGATGACGGCCCAGGGATTCCCGAGGATATTGTGTCACGCGTCTCCGAACCGTACGTTCGGGTCGATCCCGCGCGACCACAATCTGTGCCGGGAGCCGGGCTTGGGCTGGCGATCGCCAAAACGATCGCCCGGTGGCACGGTGGCAAGCTGACACTCCAAAACCGCTCGCCGAAAGGCAAAACCTCTCGCCGAAGGACTGCGCCGGGAGGTCGTTTTCGTCGCGGTTGCGACGCCGCCTCGCGCCCCAGCGCAGGGCAACTCGTGACCGCAACGCGTGACGCCGGTACGCCTCCGGCGATCGCCGGCATAGGTGGAGGATAGATGAACCAAGCTGCCCCCATAACACGTCAAGCGGTCGTCATCACCGGGGCTTCGGCCGGCATCGGGGCTGCGCTGGCACGGGTGTTCGCCGACCACGACCACGACCTCGTGCTGATCGCCCGGCGCGAAGACAAGCTCAATGCCCTTGCCGACGAAATCGCGGCGTCCGGACGCCGACGGCCGCTGGTGCTGCCCGCCGACCTCACCCAGCCCGACGCAGCCGGGCGGATCAAGGCGGCACTCGCCGCGCACGCGCTCGAGCCGCAATACATCGTCAACAGTGCCGGCTTCGGCCTGGTCGGCGATGCGGCCCGGCTCGATCCTGCCGAGCAACTTGCCATGATCGACCTCAACATCCGCGTTCTCACGGAGTTGTCGCTGGCCTTCGTCGACACGCTGGGCCGCCTGCGCGGCGGCATCCTCAACGTCAGCTCGGTGGCAGCCTTTCTGCCGGGACCGGGAATGGCGGTCTACTACGCGACCAAGGCCTACGTGTTGTCGTTCAGCGAGGCGCTCAATCACGAGCTGATGCGGCGCGGCGTGCGCGTCACCGTGTTGTGCCCGGGACCGGTGCCGACCGAATTCCAGTCGCGTGCCGGCATTCCGCGGGTGCCGTTCCCGAACCGCAGCGGTCTGCCCCGCGTGGTCGGCTCGGATTCGCTGACCTGGACGGCGCAGGAGGTCGCGGTTGCCGGGTATGCCGGCCTCATGCGCGGGCGGCGGGTGGTGGTTCCGGGGATCGGCAACTGGGCAGTGACGCTGCTGACGCGGCTGTTGCCGCGCCGGGTGTTCCTCGAAATCGTGGCGCATTCGCAGCTCAAACGTGCCAGGGGTTCGGGCCGCGCTCTGAAGACGCGGGAGGCGTCAGCGGGCCCTGTGGCGGTACGTAGCGACCCCGTTTTTAGGGAACATGCCGGCAAATCATGACGGTCTTCCTGCTTCTGTGGCTCGGGGCGCAAGCCGTGTCGGTGGTGGCGGTGCTCGGTTTCTGCATCGGCCTCGGCCGGATGGCGGCATTGTCGCGCGAGCCTGCAGTCGCGGTCATCGTCGCCGTCAAGGGACGCGACATCCAGTTCGATCCCTTCGCCGAATCTCTCTTTGACCAGGACTATGCGAATTATCGCGTCATCTTCGCCGTGGAATCCGAGCGTGATGCGGCTATACCGGTGATCGAGACGTGGCGCCGGCGGCTCGGCGATCGCGTCGCGCTGGTCATTGCAGGACTTGCCGATGACGAGGGGCAAAAGACCACAAATCTGCGCGCCGCCGTGTCCTGCCTGACCGCGCAGGACGAGGTCCTTGTCTTCGCCGATGCCGACATCGTGGCGGAACGCACCTGGATCAGATACCTCGTCGCGCCGCTGGTGGCGGGCGACGCCGATATCGTTTCCGGCTTTACCTGGGTGGTCGCCGGCGACCGCCGTCTCGCAACCTTCGTGCTGGCGTCGATTTCGGCGGGGCTATCGACGTTTCCCCGGCTGCCGCTCTTCAATGTGGCATGGGGCGGGTCGACGGCGCTGTCGCGCAGGACTTTCGAGGAGCTCGGCGTGGCGCAGGCATGGCGGGGCACGCTCAGCGACGACTTGCAGCTCACCGCGGTCGCGCTGC
>CAVVCE010000136.1:0-15752 GCA_963746235.1 uncultured Alphaproteobacteria bacterium | reverse complement strand
GATGCCGGCCAGGGCACCACGGCGAACGTCCTCGTGCGTCGCCGGCTCCCATTCGTGCCCAAACCATTTCACCACCAGTCCCTGCTTATTGCTGCTCTGATCGCTCGAGATCCGGCTATGCTAAACGGTCGGTTCCATCGCTCATCTCGACTTTTGCGTTCCGGCGACACCGTCGTCACAGGGTTCTCAATCGCGGAATTGATGCGTTGACGCCAACGTGGGTAGGGCGCGGAGCTTGTCATCGAGCCGGCCCGGCGTCCCCATCGCGCTCGCGCGATGGGGTGCGCTGCTTCCGGCCGGCCCGTTGGCGGCTGTGCCCGCCCTGCGCTCAAAAAATGATCCCAGCATGATCGCGGGATCAGAACTGGCGCGTGTTGTCCGCCTTGGTCTTCGACGCCAGGACTTGAAAAACGTCACCCTCGCGCAACTGCCGAGTTCCGGGGAAGGCAGAGAGTGTCAGGCTTGAGGTGTGCGTCGTTCCATCCACTGGAGAAACAAAGGCAAACCGGATTTCGATCTTGTGCCTGATCGCATAACCCCGCCACTTCGGGTGCTCCCGGGTCAAATACTCCGCCCGCTCGCAACCGAGAAGGTCCGAGGTTGACGTCGTCTTTGTGACAGCCTCGCGCTCGACTTTCTCCATGTAGCATTGATCGCTGACGGCGCTGATGCGCGCATCGACGGGCTGGAAATTCGCAGCCCTGTCGTACTGATTGTAGAAGGCCAAACCAGCCGCCGCGGCGATTGTCCCGACAAATAGCAAGCGCATTCCGGTGCTCCCGTTTTGCCGGCACTGTGGGTGTCGGCAATTAAGGAAAATTTAAACGGGTTGGAACGGTTCTCCGCAACGGCAACTTTTTCCCGACCAAAATGCTTCGGATTCGAACGAATCCTTCGGACGCGTGCCGCGCCAGCGAGCGTGTGGGTGGACAAAGCGAAGCCTGCCCACGGCTTGACTCGCACCCCACCGCGACGACGGAGTTGGCAGTGGCGCAAATCGGACGTCGAGCCTTGGTGTGCGAAGCGAATGTACGCGCCTGACAAAATGTTGGAACGCGACACCATCGAGTTGCCAATTACCGTTATTGGTCACCACCGCGGCCCCTCAGGTTTCTCCTGCGCAGCGAGGGCGGCAATCCGGTCCAACTGGGCGACGATGTCGGCCGGCAGCACCAAGCTCGCGGCCTCGAGATTGTCATGGAGATGCTCGACGGAGGACGTGCCGGCGATGATCAGGATGTTGGGCGAGCGCTGCAGCAGCCACGCCAGCGCCACCTGACGGGTCGTGGCGCCCAATGAAGCCGCCGCCGCATCCAGCAGCGGGGATTGCAGGGGGCGAAAGCCGCCCAGCGGGAAAAAGGGAACATAGGCGATCCCCTGCGCCGCCAGCATGTCGATGAACGGGGTCGTCCTGGCGGTGGGCCAGATTGTAATGGTTCTGCACGCACACGATCTTGGCGATCGCCTGTGCCTCGACGAACTGCCGCTGCGAAATATTGCTGAGACCGATATGACGGATCAGGCCCTTGGCCTGAAGGTCGGCCAGGACTGTCAACGGTTCTGCGATGGAGTTCTCATTGGGCCCGAACTGAGCCGCCGACACGCAGATTGACGATCTCCAGCACGTCCAAACCGAGATGGCGCAGATTGTCCTGCACCGCGCTGGCGAGGTCCTCGCGGGAGAGTGCCGCAGGCCAGGACTTGTCCGGTCCGCGCCGGGCGCCGACCTTTGTGACGATCATCAGGTCTTTGGGATAGGGGTGGATCGCCTCGCGGATGATCTCGTTGGCAATGTGGGGCCCGTAATAGTCGCTGGTGTCGATATGGTTGATCCCCAGCCGCACAGCCTCGCGCACCACGGCAAGGGCAGCCTGACGATCCCGCGGCGGCCCGAACGCCATCGGTCCGGTGAGTTGCATGGCGCCATAGCCCATGCGGTTCAAGGCAAGGTTGGTGCCGGCGGGCGTGAACGCACCGCCAAGATTGGTTGATGGGGACATCGGGGACCTCTGCCGTTGGGTCATGACGCTAACATCGATAAACTTACGTATGTAAGGTTACGGATGTCAACCCTTGCGCTAGGCTGGCACCGCATCACCGCAGGAACGCTGAAGAAATGAAGTCAAAGACCGTTCAGAGAGAAAAGGCGCCCAGGGCACGCAATGCCCGAGGGGAAGGCGAGCGCCTGCGTGATGAGATCATTGCGGCCGCGATCAAGGTGTTGTCGACCATCGGCGCGGAAGACCCGTTCTCCCTGCGCGCGGTCGCAAAAGAAGCCGAAATCGCGGCACCGTCGGTCTATATCCATTTCGCGGACCGCAATGTCCTGCTGCTGGCGGTGTTGGAAAAACTGTTCCGCGAACAGGTGGCGATCCGGGCGGCCGCCGAAGAAGAGGCTGCCCGTGCCGGAGGCGGCCCCTGGGAACGCCTACTTGCCCGCTCTGTCGCGGCCGTCGCGTTCGGGCTGAAGCATCCGGGGCATTACAAGGTTCTATTCGAGGGCCGCGTCGTCCTGAGGCTCAATGATCCCCGGATCGCCGATTTTGGCCGCCCCCTTCTGGTGCGCTCGATCGAATTGATCCGAGAGATCAAGCCGATCTCTGCCAAGGCACGGGTCTCACAAGATCCGCAACGGCTGGCGCTTCTCTTGTGGTCGGGCTTGCACGGAGTGATCTCGCTCCGCATCAACAAGCCAACATTGGACTGGCCGTCTGCCACCGAGCTTGCCGAACAGATCACATACGCCATCATCCGGCCCAAATAATCGCGCCCCGCCTGCTATTCGCCGCAGCGGGGCGGACAGCCTGAAATCGATCAATTGCACCTTTTACGCCGTGAACACCTGGTACGTATCGTCCCGACCCGTATCAAGGAGAAGTGCCCACTGGCACGTGGCGTTCTCTTGATCCTGCGGCGCGATGTCGTCGAGGTCGAACGGCTGCCGAGTGCTGCACACCGACTTCGCGGAGCTAATTATCTCGCGGCCGTTCGGATGCGCCGCCGCGGTTTTGCAACACGACCACTGCGCTTCGGTATTCGAGGAAGAACGTCCACATCCGGACGACTGAAAGACATGATCATCGCCTCGCCGATGGCCGCGAACCTCGCGCACGGTCCTGCGGCGCCGCTGCTCTGGCGGCTGACGCGCGCGCCTTCGAGCAGGAGCGACAGCGCATCGGCGAGCACGTCGGCGTCGGCAATCCGGGCCTTGCGACACAGTTTGGCCAGGCGATCGCGTTGCGCGTTTTTGAACTCTTCGATCACGCGGCGCGCCGGGTGATCGCTTTGCGCAAGCTCCACGGCGGCGTTGGCCATGTCGCATCCGCGTCCGTCACTGCTCACGAAGGCGGCGCAACATTGCACCCAGGCGCGGAGCTGGGACAGGGGATCGCCGGGATGATCCGCCTCAAAGCGATCCCAAAAGGCCTCGGCTTCACCGATGGCATCGCGCAGGCAGGCGACCACCAGCTCGTCCTTCGAGCGGAAGTGGCGGTACATCGTCATTTTGTTCGTCCCGGCCGCCTCGGCAATCGCATCGACTCCAATTCCGCGGAGCCCGTAGCGGCGGAACAACTCGCGGGCAGTGCCGATAATGCGGTCCCTCGGTTTCTTCCCAATGACGCCGCAATTCTCCACGACGATCCCCCGATAAAATATTTCGTCCCGACGCCTTGACCGGATGTTACTGATCTGTAACAGTGGGACGTTACTTACCAGTAACATTGTGGGTTGCGGCCGTCAAACCGGTCGCCCCGCAGGGGTGGAGGGGAAAACCATTGGCTACGTGCCCACTTGGCGCGTCGAAGCGTTTTGGCGCGTCGAAGCGTTTTGGCGCGTTTGAGCGTCCGCTCGGCGGTCCGCTTGCGCATGTTTTGATGCGGGCGGAACGTGGGTTCGCGGACGAATCGGCCGTGCCGATGCACGCGCGCAAGCCCATCGCACGTCAGCGGCACGTCGCCGCTCTCTCCCAATGCACCGCTCTCTCCGAACACGCTGTCCTCGAATTGAAGTGCGATGCGCCACGACGAGGGCCTTTTCATTTTGGTGCTTCGGCGTGCGGCGCGCCGCGCCCATTTCGTAAGATGCGGTGATTCCCATGGTGGGCTTTTTCATCGAGCGGCCGATCTTCGCCTCTGCGATCGCCATCATCATGCTGCTCGCGGGCTCGATCTGCTACTTCCTGCTGCCGGTCTCGCAATTTCCCGAAATCACGCCGCCGCAGGTCGTCGTCAGCGCCATATATCCCGGCGCCGGTTCCCAGGTCGTGGCCGACACGGTCACAACTCCGCTGGAGCAACAGATCAACGGCGTGCCCGGCATGATCTACATGTCGTCGGCGAGCTCGAACGATGGATCGTCGACGATTACCATCACCTTCGAGGTGGGCTATCCGCTGAGCATTGCCGCCGTCGACGTTCAAAATCGCGTATCGCAGGCCGCCTCGTCCTTGCCCGCGATCGTGAACCAGGCCGGCGTGACGATCAGAAAGCAGAATCCGAACTTCGTCCTGATCGTGAATCTCACGTCTCCGGACCGTTCCGTCGATCCGGTCACGCTCAGCAACTACGCGTACCTGCAAATCGTCGATCCGATCAAACGTCTGCCCGGCGTCGGGGACGTGCAAATCTTCGGCGAGCGGCGCTACTCGATGCGAATCTGGCTGGATCCCGACAAGCTCGCAGCCCTCGGCATCACCGCCGTCGACGTGCAAAACGCGATCGCTGAGCAGAACGTGCAAGTGGCGGCGGGAAAGATCGGGCAACCGCCGGCTCCCCCGGGCACGCCGTTCGAAATGCAGGTGAACGCAGTCGGGCGGCTGAGCGATCCTGCCCAATTCGGCGATATCGTGGTTCGCGCGAATGCGGAGGCCGGTTCGGTGGTCCGGTTGCGAGACGCGGCCCGCATCGAACTCGGGGCCCTTCAGTATACATCGAGCGGCTTTTTCGGCGACGACGCGACGGTGGTTCTCGCGATCTTTCAGATGCCGGGCTCGAACGCTCTCGATCTGCAAAAGCGCGTCAAAAACAAGATGGAGGAACTCTCCAAGCGCTTTCCCAAGGGCATCGAATACGCGATGCATTACGACACGACGCGCTTCGTGTCGGCCGCCATGCACGACGTGGTGGTGACGCTCCTGCAAGCGTTGGGGCTCGTCGTCGCCGTCGTGTTCGTCTTTTTGCAGAGCTGGCGCACGACCATCATTCCGACCATCGCCATTCCGGTGTCGCTGGTGGCGACGCTGGTCGTGATGAAGATGTTCGGCTTCTCCCTCAACATGCTGAGCCTGTTGGGGATGGTGTTGGCCATCGGCCTCGTCGTCGACGACGCGATCGTCGTGGTGGAAAACGTCGAACGCCAGCTCGAGGCGGGTTTGCGGCCGCTCGAAGCGGCCCGCGTCGCCATGCGCGAGGTCACCGGCCCGATCATCGCGACCACCGCCGTGTTGATGGCGGTGTTCGTGCCCGTCGCCTTCATCCCCGGCGTGGCGGGGCGTCTTTACAATCAGTTCGCGCTCACCGTCGCGATCTCGGTGGGGGTTTCGGCGTTCAATTCGCTGACGCTCAGTCCGGCCTTGAGCGCCGCGTTCCTGCGTCACCGCGGCGAGGTTACGTTTCCGCCCTTCCGCTGGTTCAATCTCGGATTCGGGTGGCTTGCGAATGCCTATGCCGGCAGCGTGCGCGTCATGGTGCGGCTGCGGTGGACGATCATGGGATTGTTCGTCGCGGCGCTGGCGGCCACCTATCTCCTGTCGCTACGGATACCCTCCACCTTCCTGCCGGTGGAAGATCAGGGCTACTTCTTCGTCGTCATCCAATTGCCGGACGGCGCGTCGCTGGAGCGCACCGACGCCGTCGCCAAGCAGGTCCGCGAAATCCTGCAGCGCACCCCGGGTGTCGACATCGTCGGCTCGATCAGCGGCCTCAACTTCCTGACCAGCGCCGCCCAATCCAACTCGGCGGTCGAGTTCGCGATTCTCAAGCCGTGGGATGAGCGGCCTGCCGAGCAGAGCGCGTCGCGCATCGTCGCTGCCGTGCGGCCGCAGCTCTTCGGGCTCCCCGGCGCCTTTGTCCTGAGCTTCGATCCGCCGTCGATCCCCGGCCTCGGCGCCACCGGCGGGTTCGAGTTCCAGGTCGAAGACCTGACCGGACGCGGCAGCGCGGCACTCAATGAGGCGACCCAGGAACTCATCGCCGAAGCCCGCAAGCAGCCTGAAATCGACGCGCATCAGTTGTTCACGTCGTTCAGCACGTCGACGCCGCAGTTCAACTACGACCTCGACCGCAACAAGGCCAAGCTCCTGGGCCTGAACCTGCCCGATGTGTTCAACACGCTGCAAATCTACCTCGGCTCGCTCTACGTCAACGACTTCAACCTGTTTGGCCGCACCTTCCGGGTCACCCTTCAGGCCGACGCGAATGGCCGCGGCTCCGCGTCCGCGCTATCGCGCCTTTATGTCCGCAACGCCGCCGGCGGCATGGTGCCGCTCAGCACGCTCGGCAGCCTCACTCCCATCGTCGGACCCGAGACGGTGCCGCATTACAACAACTATGCCTCGGCCCTGATCAACGGCGCTGCGGCGCCCGGCTTCAGTTCGGGCCAGGCGGTCGCCGCGATGGAGCGAGCCGCCGCCGCGGTGCTGTCGCGCGACTTCACCTACGAATGGACCGGCATCACCTTGCAGGAGATCAACGCAGGATCGATCGCGAGCATCGTGTTCGGCCTCGCCATCGTCTTCGTCTTCCTCATCTTGGCGGCGCAATACGAAAGCTGGTCGATGCCGTTCATGGTGCTGCTGGCCGTGCCCCTCGCATTGTTCGGCGCCCTGCTCGCGCTGTGGCTGCGGAACCGGCAGATCGACGTCTATTCCCAGATCGGCTTCGTGATGTTGATCGGCCTTGCCGCCAAGAACGCGATCCTGATCGTCGAGTTCGCCAAGCGGCGGCGCGAAGAGGGCCTCGGCATCGTGGAAGCCGCCACGGAGGCCGCGCGATTGCGCTTGCGGCCCATTCTCATGACGGCGTTCGCCTTCATCCTGGGCGTCGTGCCGCTGATGATGGCGACCGGCGCCGGCGCGGCCAGCCGGCAATCGATCGGCACCACGGTGTTCGGCGGCATGCTCGCCGCCACTTTGCTCACCCTTCTGTTTGTCCCCGTATTCTACGCGGTGATCGAGCAATTGCGGGAGGGGCGCAGAGACCGGCAAGCCGCCGCGGCGGCCCATTTGAAACCAACGGCACCGGCCGAATAGGAGCAAAATCGATGCGACGCTGGAAGACTGGATTGGGCGTATTTGCGGCGATAGTGGCGGGCGCCGCGGCGGTTTCGGCTATCCGCAACAATGGCGGCATGACCGGCAATGCCGCACGTGCGGCCACGCCGCCGCCCGCGATGGCAATGCCGGTGCCGGTAGCGACGGTCATCAAGAAGGCGATTCCGGTGTACCGCGACTATTCCGCGCGCACCGAAGCCATCCGCAGCATCGCGATCCAGCCCCGCATCTCCGGCTATATCCAAAGGCAGGACATGGCGGACGGATCGGACGTCCATGAAGGCGACCTGCTTTACACGATCGATCCGCGCGACCTGCTGGCAGCCCTCGATCAAGTCAAGGCGCAGGCGCGGCGCGACCGGGCCATCGTCGACTATGCCCGTTCCAATCTCAATCGCGGCGTCGCGCTGGTGGGAAGCGGCTTCCTGGCCAAGGACACCTACGACCAGCGCGCCAGCGCCTCGGGGCAGGCGGAAGCGGTCGTGGCCATGGACGACGCAGCCGTCCGGACGGCCGAACTCAATCTGGCCTATGCGCAAATCCGCGCCCCGTTTACCGGACGGCTCGGCCGCAACCAGGCCTCGGTCGGCGCACTGGTCAGCCCGGGCGCCTCTCCCCTTAATACGCTGGTTCAACTCAGCCCGATCTACGTGACCTTCAATCCCAGTGAAGCCGATCTTGCCGAGATGCAGCAGGCGAAGGCGGCCGGCTCCGTTGCGGCCGACATTCTGCTCCCCGGAAGCGACCAAGAACATCGCGCGGGCAACCTGACGTTCCTCGACAACACCGTCGATCATTCGACCGGCACGATCGTCGCTCGCGCGACCATCGCCAATTCCGACCTCTCCATCCTGCCCGGCCAATATGTGCACGTACGTATCTCGCTTCACGAGATCCCCGATGCACTGATGGTGCCCCAGGCGGCTATCGGATCGAGCCAGCTCGGGAAGTACCTGTACGTCGTCGGTCGCGAGAACAAGGTGGAGCAGCGCCTCGTGTCGCTCGGCCCGACTGACGGCGATCTCGTGGCCGTGTTGACGGGGATCTCCGAGGGCGAGAGCGTCATCTGCGGCAATCTGCAGAAGATCGGGCCGGGCGCGCTGGTGAAGCCCGCACTCGCCGTTGCGACCATGGCCCGCCAATAGCGATGCTTTCGTGATCCGGCCGAACTATGTATTCGGAGCAGGCCGGGCGGCGCAGGCCTCAGTGATCGAAGTGCAGTCGGACGACCGTTTGCTCGCCGCTCTTTGCCGATTCCATCCGGTCTGCGCGGCGTCGGATCAGGAAGCCCGAGAGGCGCCTGTGGCCGTCCTCGGTCTCCAATATCTCCTCCGGACTGATCGGTTGCGTGGGAAACTCGAGCGACGCACCCACATAGGTCACGATCGCGTCGATGACGAATTCGTCATACCTGACTTCGAGCTTGATCGGACCGCGGACGTCGCAAGCATCGATGATCGCCTCCACCGTCTGCTGGAGAGCGAATTCGACCCTGGCGATGACATCGCGGCGCGCGCCCCAAATGCCGGCATTGCGCTCGATGAAATCGGTAATTCCCTTCACGTCCGGCGCGCCGGGGTCGACAGTCATTTCTACGCTGCGGCGGATGCCGAGGCGGAAGACGAGATTGAGTATGAGCGCCACCAGCGTCGCTAAGACGAGCGGCGACGTCACCAAAGGCTGCGCCCATTGGGGTACGCCCGCGAATGTGCCCGGAAACACCGAGACCATGATGAACGCCATCATGCCCATCCCGATGACCAGCGTGCGGCGCCCATCGAGGATGCGACTCGAGATGATCTGCACGCCGCCGATCAGGATGAAGACGGCGGTGAAAAGCATTGCCGACGCCATTACGGGGCGCGGCATGATGGTGAGCACGCCGATGAGCGACGGCTGCACTGCCACCACCAAGAGGATCGCAGCAATCGCGAACGAAATCACGCGGCTGGTGACGCCGGTGGCGGAGATGAGGCCGACATTCGCGGTCGAGATGGTCAAGCCGTAGGTCCCCAGCAGCCCCGCCGCTACCGTCGATATCCCGTCGCCGAGCACGCCGCGGCCGATCGAAGTCGGGTCGGGGCGAACCCATTCCGCATCCGTCAACCGCTGGTAGGTCGTCACCACCGCGGTCGAGCTCATGGCTGCCGCAAGACCGCTGACGGCAAACGGGATAACGAGGGACCAACTGAAATCCCATGACAGATGAGAGACGGTCGGAACCGAGAAGAGTGGCCGGATCACGGCTTCGCGCAATTGCTCCAAGGTCAGGAGACCGACAGCGCCGGAAAGCAGATATCCCACGACCATTCCGATCAGAATGCAGAAGAGCTTCAGCCGGCCCTTGTTCCAGATATTCAGCCCCATCATGACGGCGAGCGCACCGCCGGCCACGGTGCCATCATCGGCGGCCAAGGCTCCGGCCGCGTTGTCCTCGAGCAAGATGCGCAACGATGCAAGCCCGATAATCATCCCGATGAGAAACACCACGAGCCCTGCCGTTTCGGGCGGAACGAACGGGCGCAGCCGGGACCACACCCGCGACAGCGCGATCTCCACGAAGCCGGCAAAGATCGTCATGCCCCACACCAGGGGCAGGCCGCCGGACTTCACCGCCAGCAACGACGGCGCAAGGTACACGCCGGTGAAGATCGAAGGCGCCAGGAAGCGGCTCCCGACCGGTCCGCGGGGCAGCGCCTGCAGGACGACGGCGATCGCCATGACCACGATTGCCAATTGCAGCAAGTTGGTGGTCTCGTCCGGCGTCAGCCCGGCCTGTCGAGCGATGATCAGTGGATAGACCAAGAATATGGCGATCACGCCGACATGCTGGACGGCGCTCATCCAGGTCACCACGGCCGGCGGCACTTCCTCGCGGCCATAACTCAGTGTCGCGGGCTTTTTCCTGGGCGCAGCATCGCTCGCTGCAAGCAGCCCGGCCCAGATGCGTTGTATGGCTGACCCGCCGCCTTTGGTCCGGGGCCCGTCCGCGCTGACGGTCGATTTATCCATTCGTGGCCCCAGCCTCATGTCGCAGCGGCAACTCACCGCTCGCCTCCGAAGATTACCCTACGCGCCTGCCAGGCACAGCGATCTTTTTTCCAGCGCAGGAGCAGACACAAAATATTTGGGCGGCCCGCGCCTGCCGGAGACACCGCCATCGGCCACGACGTGCCGGACCGGAGGCGTTCTTTATGATGCGCGTCGGCATTATGCGCGTCAGGGCTCTCCCGATACCTGAGGCAAGCTCGGTTTCGCGTCGGGTCGAACGCCGGTTTTCCCTGCGCTCCCCAGCCAGCGCACGAGGACGTAGAACACCGGCGTGAACAACAGCCCGAACAGCGTGACGCCGAGCATGCCGAAGAAAACGGCCGTGCCGAGTGCCTGTCGTAATTCGGAGCCCGCCCCCGTCGCCAACACCAAGGGGACCACTCCCAGGATGAAGGCAAAGGATGTCATCAGGATCGGCCGAAGGCGGGTCCGGGCGGCCTGCACGGCCGCATCCTGTCGGTTTGCGCCTTGCTCTTCCGCCTGCCGGGCGAACTCGACGATGAGGATTGCGTTCTTCGCGGCAAGTCCGATCAACACCAGGAAGCCGATCTGGGTGAGGATATTGTTGTCCATCCCGCGGAAGAGAACGCCGCTGATCGCCGCGAACAGGCACATCGGCACGATCAGGATCACCGCCAGCGGCAACAGGAGGCTCTCGTACTGCGCGGCCAGCAGCAGAAACACGAACACCACCGCGAGGCTGAACGCGATTGCGGCGGTATTGCCGACAACCTTCTCCTGCAGCGCGATCTCGGTCCACTCGAAGCCGAATCCGGACGGGAGATTCGGCAGCAAGGATATTTTCCATGGCGCCGATCGCTTGTCCGGTGGAGAAACCCGGCAGCGTCGCGCCCTGCACCTCGGCGGCCGGGAACAGGTTGTAGCGCGGAACGCGGAACGGCCCGGTGGTGTCTCGAAAGCTCGCGACCGCACCGAGCGGCACCATGTCGGACGTGACCGAGCGGGTGCGCAGATTCTCGACATCCCGAAGCGAGAGCCGGAACGGGTTGTCGGCCTGCGCGGTCACCCGATAGGTCCGCCCCAGAATGTTGAAATCGTTGACGAAGGTCGAGCCCATATAGGTCGTCAAGGTATCGAAGAAACGCGTGATCGGAACCCCGAGCATCTCGGCCTTGGTGCGATCGATGTCGGCGTACACCTGCGGTGTCGCGGCATTGAACAGCGTGAAAACCTGAACGAGACCCGGGGTCTGGTTTGCCGGACCGGTAACGCTGCCGACCGCCTGCTCGAGCGCCCGCGGGCCGCGGCCGGCGCGGTCCTGAACGTACAGCTTGAAGCCGCCGCCGGTACCGATGCCGGGCACGGAGGGAGGCGGGATCACCAGAATAAAGGCCTCGCGCAAAGCCTGCATCTGGCCCCGCAGATCATTTAGGACTCCGGCCGTCGTCAGCCCGGCCTTCTCGCGCTCCTCGAAACGGCTTCAGTGGGACGAAAATCACGCCCGAGTTGGGGGCATTCGTGTAGGTCGCGCCATCAAAACCAGCGAACATCACGGCATTGGCGACGCCGGGTCGCGACAGCAGGATTTCCGCCGCCTTGCGCACAACGCGATCCGTTCGCTCCAGGCTCGAACCCGGTGGCAATGTAATCGCGGTGATAAAATAGCCGCGATCGAGCGGCGGGATGAAACCAGACGGCGTGCGGGCGAACTGAAAGTAAGTCAGGCCGATCAAAACGCCATAGACCACCAGCATGAGCGCCGACACGCGCAGGACCCGGCGCGTCAGGCCCGCATATCCCAGAGAGATTTTGTCGAACAGCTTGTTGAAGCCGGAAAAGACAAAATTGAACGGCAGGCTCACCGTGTTCCAGAATCCCGGTTTCACGGCTTCACTGTGCGGCCGCAGGAACAGCGCCGCGAGCGCGGGCGACAGCGTCAACGACACGATGGCGGAAATGATCGTGGAGGCGACGATGGTGAGTGCAAACTGCCGATAGAAGGCCCCGGATATGCCGGTGATGAAGGCCGCGGGGACGAAAACGGCGCACAGCACGAGCGCTATCGCGACCAGCGCGCCGCCAACCTCGTCCATGGTCTTGTGGGCAGCTTCACGCGGGCTCAGGCCTTGCCGCAAATACCGCTCCACGTTCTCGACGACGACAATGGCATCGTCGACCACGATGCCGATGGCGAGCACCAGTCCAAACAGAGTGAGATTGTTCAGCGAAAAACCGAAGCTCGCCAACACGAAGAAAGTGCCGATCAGCGATACAGGAATGGCGACGATCGGAATAATCGCGGCGCGCCACGTCTGGAGGAACAGGATAATCACGGCCACGACCAGCAAGACGGCTTCGAACAGCGTCCTGATCACCTCGTCGACCGATTCCTGGATGAATTCGGTGGTGTTGTAGACGACGCGGTAGCTGAGCCCAGGCGGAAAACTCTTGGATAGCCTCTCCATCGTCCCGAGCACGGCGGCGGCTGTCGCGAGCGCGTTCGAACCGGGCCGCTGGTATATCGCGATCGCGGTTGCGACCTGATTATTGAGATAGGCGTTCCTGGAGTAGTCCTGCGCACCGAGCTCGACGCGCGCGATGTCGCGCACGCGGGTCACCCTGCCGTCCGGGTCGGTTGCCACCACGATGTCTTTGAACTGGTCCGGATCGGAGAGCCGGCCCAGCGTCTGCACCGCCACCTGGAACGCTCCAGGAGAGGTCGCGGGCGGCTGATTGATCGAACCCGCCGCGACCTGCACATTGGCAGCGCGCAAAGCAGCGACCACGTCGCTGGCGGTCAGGCCGCGGGATTGGACCTGTGCGGGGTCGAGCCAGACCCGCATCGAATAATCGCGCGCACCGAAGTTGATGCTGTCGCCCACGCCGTCGATGCGGTTGATGACATCGGTGACGTTGATCGTGGCGTAGTTGGAAATGTATTCCTGGTTCAGCGATCCATCCGGCGAGATCAGGTGGATCACAAGCATCAGAGCGGGTGACTTCTTGCGCACCGTCACACCGATACGCTGCACCTCGTCGGGAAGCTGCGGCAGCGCGATCGACACCCGGTTTTGCACCAGCACCTGGGCTTGGTCGACGTTCGTCCCGGTCTTGAAAACGACGTTGATCGACAACGCACCATCGCCGGTCGATTGCGACACCATGTAGAGCATGTCGTCGACGCCGTTGATCTGCTGCTCGATCGGGGATGCGACCGTCTCGGAAATGACATCCGCCGCTGCGCCGGCAAACGTGGCGGTGACCTCCACGGTCGGCGGGGCGATCTCCGGGTATTCGCTGATCGGCAGCGCGCTGAAGGAAATGGCGCCGACCAGGGTCAAGATGATGGAGATGACACTCGCAAAGATCGGCCTGTCGATGAAGAAATGTGAAAACCGCATGGTATCTACGCCTCATCCCGACCGTTCGCGTGAAGCCAGTGCTTATTTTTGGGCGGCGGCTTCCACTTTGACGCTTTCGGCGGTGACCTTCTGTCCCGGGCGGGCGCGCTGCAGACCGTCGACCACGATGCGGTCCGATGGAGCGAGGCCTGAGCGAACGATGCGTGATCCGTCCAACATCGGACCGATCTCGACCCTTTTGGTCCCCACCGTCCCGTCGTCGGCTACCGTAAACACGATCTTGCTGGCCTGATCGGACGCGATTGCGCCGTCGGGTATGAGGAGCGCTGCGTGCTCGCCGCCGAACAGCCGAAGCCGGCCGAAGAATCCCGGGGTCAGCAATCCGTCCTTGTTGTCGAAGACGGCCCGACCGCGCATGGTACCGGTCTTGGGATTGACGACGTTGTCGACGAAATCCATGCGGCCCTGATGTTTGAACTCGGTCTCGTCGGCAAGCCGCACCGAAACGGGATTCTGAACGTCGCGGGACGATGGCCGCGCACCCGCCGCAGCGAGGCGCAAATACCGCAGGAAATCCGCCTCGCTCGCATCAAAGACGAAGTAAATCGGATCGATCGACACGATGGCGGTCAGGGCCGTCGCTCCGGTCTGGCCGCCGGTGATCAGGTTGCCGGCGTCGACACGCCGGTCGGAGATCCGTCCTGCGATCGGCGCGCGGACCTCGGTCCATTCGAGATTGAGAGCGGCTTGCTTGAGAGCGGCCTCGGACGAAGCGACCGAGCCGGCGGCATCGCGCTGCGTCGATCGCCGAGTATCGAATTCCCGCTCGGTCAAGGTCTGACTGCGAATAAGGGGTGTTGCCCGTTCCACGTCGAGGGTGGCAATTTCCAACTTGGCTCGCGCCCGTTCCAGATCGCCCTTGGCCACTTCAACTGCGATCGTGTAGGGGCGCGGATCGATAACGAACAAAAGGTCGCCCTGCTTGACGATCTGGCCGTCGACGAATTTGATGGAATTGATGAATCCCGAAACCCGCGCACGGACCTCGACGGCCGCGACCGCCACGAAGCGCCCGGTATACTCATCCCACTCGGTAATCGTCTTCTCGAGCGGAGGCGATACGGTCACGGAAGGTGGAGGGGGAGCAACTCTGTTGACCGGCTGACCGTCGCAACCGGCCACCAGGTTGGCGAGAAATGCCATCACTACGAAAAGCGGCCCGCGTGTCATGAGCTGATCCTCCCAGAAACCGGGGATTACGGATACGGCGCTACGTTCTGCGCAACGCTCGGCTCAGGCGGCGGCGGGCCGCCAACCATTGATTCAACCTGGCCAACGGAGTTGCTCCAACGGTCCACGGGCTAGCGTGCTGACGGGGCCGGGTCAGTGCAAAATTGATCACATCGATGCTCCACAGAACCTTGCATGAATCGCGCCAGTCGCTGCGCAATGGGGTAACCGCGGCGTTCCGCCCAATAGGTGGCGAGAGCCACGGAGAATAGCAACTGTCTTTTCATGGCGCGATTCGGCTGCAGTCGGGACGTCGAATGCCATTGGGGGCGCATTCGCGTTGGTCGTGGCAGGGCAATTTGACTTTGCCGCACCTTGCCCGCTCGAGCACCGCCGGCCGTTCACCGCGACAGGATCTTGACCTGCTGCGGTGCGCGTAGCTCGTAGGTGATGCCGGCCCAGGTGGTTCGCCGCATCAGCAAGGAGGACCACGCAAGGGCGGCATTGAACATGGCGGTGAACGGAGTGATCAGCGGATTCACCGCCAGAAACACCAGGTTCTCCGCGACACCGGCGCGGCCCCAGAGCCGCGCGACGACCGCCGCGCGGCCGAAATCGCGCAACACCGCGCATCCAAAGCCGGCCGCCAGAACCGCCAGGGCCACCGGATCGGCCGCCGCCGCGCCCGCGATGCCGGCAAGCCAGCCAGCGGCGAGAAAGGTCGTTCCCGCCAGTATGAGCACATAGGTGACCGGCCGATAGACGCGCACCAGCATATACCAACGCCGCGCCTGGGCGGTGATGGTCGCAAATCCGTCGGTGTGGGCGATCGTGCGTGGCAAGACTTCGCGCGGCGCCGCGATCCGGCGCCCCGCACG
>CAVVCE010000135.1:0-3477 GCA_963746235.1 uncultured Alphaproteobacteria bacterium | reverse complement strand
AGGAGAACTTCAGCCGGGCTGGTCGACGCGAGCGCCGCCTTGACGAGGCTGCCGTCGGTGCGTGCACCGCCCGCTGCAAGCTCGGCAGAGAGCGTCGCGATGGCGGTGGCGATGCCGCTCGCCGTCGTCCTGAAGATGAACAGGTAGGTGGCGTCGGCATAGATCGGGATGTGAACGGAGTTGCCCTTGAGCACGTCGCGCTCCGTTTGCGGCGGAATGCCGACCACAGCCAAGGCTTGGCCGCGGTCGACCGCCGCGTGCGCCTCAGCGAGAGTCGCGGCGCGAACCGCGACGCTGACCGCGCCGCTCGCGTCCAGCGTTTCAACGATTCTGCGGCTGAGCTCGCTCAGGTCGTTGTCGACGACGGCAATCGGAATCTTGCGCAGGATCTGATTGAGATAGGGCTGCGGGTAATAGAAGCCGTAGACGATCGGCCCGACCACCAGCAGGATGAAAGCGCCGGGGATCGAAAGCACGCGCCGCCACTCGGCGGCAAAAGCTCCGCCGGCGCCAGCGGGAGTGGCTGCGGGAACGGCCGGCGCCGGTGCAGGCGCGCTGCGGGTCGGGCGCCGTGCGAGCGCGCGCAGGCGCAAAAGCGCAAGCAGGGCGTAGAGCACCGCGAGCGCTGCGAGCACCGCGAAGGGCCGCGCGGACTCGTGCAGCGGCAGCCCGCGCGCGGCCTGCCCGAGGAGAACGCCCATGTACCATCGCACCGGCAGAATCGCGCCCCAGGCCTGCGAGAACCAATTCATGCCGAAGACCGGAAATCCGACGCCCGCATAGCCGAACGCCGGCGAGACAACAATTCCGGTGAGGCCCAGTCCGGCCGCGAGGTCGCCTATCAGCAACTGCATCAGCGCCCCCAACGCCAGGTAGCCGACGATCAACAGCGAACCCGCGACGATGATCATCGGCACGTCGCCCCGGAATACAACGCCGAGCAACCCTTCCAGGAACAACGGCACCGCCAGCATGATGAAGAAGAAGATCGCGAACAGGGGCGCGAGCTTGCCGGCCAGCGCGACGACCGGATTGCCGCCGGCGCACGCGAGCCAGGCACGCATGCTGCGCCGTCGGAACTCGGAGCCCACGGCGTAGCCGGCGCTGAGCGTGATGACGACGTGGATCACCATCGGCAGCAGGGCACGCAGAAGGAACTGCGCGTAGTTCCGCTGCGGATTGACCAATACGATCGTTTCCCCGACCAGCGAGCCGATGCGGGAGGGTCTGGGGGCGCCGCGGGCGACCGCGCGGCTCACGGCGGCGGAAAGGCTGTCGCTCAGTCCCGACGATGCGACGCCGGCTGCGGTGAGGTACTGCTGGTTATAGAAGGCGACGACCTGCGGACGTCGCTCAGCCCTGAGGTCGCGCTCGAAATCGGCAGGGATGTAGACTGCCGCGATGGCATTCCCCGATCGTATCGCCCGCGCGGCCGAAGCGAGGTCGCCGGTGCGTTGAACGATACTGAGACTGGGAGACGCCGCCACCTGCTCGATAAAGGCGCGGGAAGTTTCCGATCTGTCCGCGTCGACGACGGCAACGCCCAGCCCGCGGATCACCGGATGGCTGAATACGGCGGTCAAGACCACGAAGGCGAACAGCGGCACGCCGAATATCAAGATGAGCGCGGCGCGGTCATGCGTCAGCCATCGCCATTCGCGCGCGGCGACCAGGAAGAATCCGGGTTTCGGCCGTTTCATCCGCGCGTGCGCCAGTCCAAATAAGCGCTCATGCCCGGCCGCAGCTCGGGCACCTTTTCGACCGGGTAGGCGCGGATCGAGAATGTTCGCAGGTCGAAATCGCCGGTGGCGCGCGTCGCCCGCCAGCTCGCATACTCACCCTTGGTGGCGATCAGCTTGACCTCGACGGTGATGCGGCGATCGGCGAGCGCCGGGATTCGCACATCGAACCGGTCGCCGAGTTTGAGCGTCCTGACCAGGTCCTCGCGCAAATCGAAGTGGACCCATAGATCGTTGAGATCGATCAGCGTTACGAGCGGCACGCCGGGGGACACGTATTCGCCGGGTTCGACGTTGCGCTGATAGACCTGCGAGGCCACCGGGGCATAAACCACCATCTGTTCGATAATCGATTGAACAGCCTTGATGTCGGCGACGGCTTTGCCGAGGTTTGCCTCAGCGATCTCATGCTCCTCGCGGGTGTAGCCGTTAACGGCCTGCTCGTAGGCCGATTTGGCCTGATCCGCTGCGCGCTGGCCTTCGTGCAGGGTGTCGGTCATTTGATCGAGCCGCGCCTGAGGCGCATTTCCGCTCGCGGTGAGCTGGCTGGTGCGATCGTAGTTCTTCTGGGCGAGCACCACGCCGGCCTCGGCTCGCTCCAGCGCCGCCTTGCGCGCCGCGATCACCTCCGCGCGCGTGCCTGCATTGATGTTGGCGAGCTGCGCCTCGGCGACAACTTTGGCAGCCAGCGCCTGCTCGTTCTTGGCAGTCGTCTCCGGGTTGTCGATCTTGACCAGCACGGCGCTGGCGCCGATGTCTTGGCCACGCTGGACAGGAATCTCCGCGACGCGCCCATCGACCCGGGCGGCGAGATCGAACCGCGTCGCGTCGACCTCGCCCTGTACGAGAAGCGGCTGAGGCCGCACCAAGTACCAGATGGAAAGGCCCGCGACGGCCGCGAGGACCAGACCGACGATCACGGACGGCACCAGGGTGGGACGACGGGGAGGCTTTTGCTCGGCGCGCAGCTCCGGCGTAGCCACCGCTGGAGCGGACGGAGCCGCCTCGCTCTTTGGTGGTTCGCTCCGTTGCTCCGGCGCAGGGGCGGTTTCGGCCTCAGGCATCGTGCTTCAGCCCTCCGATTTTCGGCGCAGACGCGCGGTTTGAAGGTCGCGATGCGCCGAGTTGCAGTCGAGAACGGCTGCTTCGCTTCTCGTGCAATCGAGCCTCATCTCTCAATACTACTTTGGTCCAAGGCGGCATGGCCTCTGCTCCCACAGATTGGTGCGGGCGAGATCGACGAGGTCGTCGCCACGGCCGCCGATGATCGCCTCGAGCATGTAGAGGCTGAAACCCTTGGCCATTTCGACCGTGATGCCCGGCGGAATCGGGAGCGCCATCCGGCTCACGAGAGGATGGCATTGTCCTTCCGGTCAGTGCTGCATATGCCGGCCACGGCTGCGGCTTCAACAACCGGGCAACGTCGAGATCATCATGCAGGTGACCGGCGAGCCGGGCCGGACTTCATCAACCTCTATCCTGCGATCTACAAAAACGAGGAAACGCGCCGGATCAATTGCCGCCTGCCGCAATTGACTGGTGAGCGCGACCATCCCGGCACGGATCTGCCCGCGTTCCATTTCGCCTTCGAGGTAACTCCCGATCAGCCTGCCGAGGCACGGAACAGCAAGTCCACCGAGCGGCACGGTTCATATCACGATGCGCCGCCGGTTTTTGGCGCGCTGACCGTTGTGGCTTTGTCGGCGCGCTTTAAGAACTCAGAAGTCCGTCCGGTTTG
>CAVVCE010000134.1:0-9860 GCA_963746235.1 uncultured Alphaproteobacteria bacterium | reverse complement strand
GGGTGGTCGAGATCGACACCACCGGCGGCCCCGGCTTCGGCTCGCAACATTTCAAGACGCTCGACTTCCTGCGCGACCACGAGGTGGTGCTCACCTTCGACGACGGCCCGTGGCTCAACACCACGCGGGCGGTCCTCAAGGCGCTCGCCGATCAATGCCTGCGCGCGACCTTCTTCTCGATCGGCAAGCACGCCACCTATTATCCGGAAATTCTCAAGGAGGTCATCGCCGCCGGCCATACCGTCGGCACTCACACGTGGTCCCATGCGGACCTGTCGAAGAAGACCCCCGACGATGCCAAGGAGGAGATCGAGAAGGGACTGAGCGCCGTGCACTTTTATGGCGGCGCCCCGATCGCACCGTTCTTCCGCTTCCCGGACCTGCGCCACCCGCCGGAGATGCTCACCTATCTCGGCCAGCGCAACATTGCGAGCTTCTCCACCGACATCAACTCCTTCGACTTCAAGATCAAGAAGCCGGACGTGCTCATCAAGGGCCTGGTGGCGAAGCTCAACAAGCAGGGCAAGGGCATCATCCTGATGCACGATTTCCAGAAGGTCACGGCGGCCGCCCTGCCCGAATTGCTGGGCCAGCTCAAGGCCAACGGCTTCAAGGTCGTCCATATGGTCCCGCGGGACCAGGCGACCACCTTGCCGCAGTTCGACGAGGCGGTGCTCAAGGACCAGAAGCTGCCGACCCTGACCAACCGCCCGACCTCGAGCGTGGTGCGGACCATCAGCGAGGTGCCGGGGCAATAATGGCGTCGCGGCCCAACGCCCGCGGACCTTGGGCGCCGCTTTATCATATGCTCTGATGCTCCTGCGGCCCCTTTCGTTCCAATCGGTGGGCGCAAACGCGGAGTGGATCGATTCCGCGAAAGCAATCATATCGGAAGGATGGAATTCAATCGCACAGACCTCATCCAGAGGAGCCGTGCGCAGCACGGCGTCTCGAAGGATGGCCGTCAGCACGATCTCGCCTCTGGCCGCCCTTCGAGACGCGCGCATCGAAATCGGCTGTTGCCGATTTCGACACCTATGGATGCCGAAGTCGGGCAGGCCCGACTTCGGTGCGCGCTCCTCAGGACGAGGTCGTAGAAATGTTTCACACGCTCTCAGGACGAGGGCGAACGGTAAAATCGATGTGATTCAAACTTCGGAAACGAAGTAGTCGTTCAAGAGAATGATCCGCCGTCCGTCGCCCGCTCAAAAGTCAGGCTTGCCGGCACGCGGGACAGCGATGTCCTCGCCGGTGAAGAAATCGTGCGTGCTTTCGGGGCAAACATGTTCCTCCCACTCACGCACTGGGTGGGCATAAGTTATCGTCCCGGACCAGGGCATGGTAAAAACGCCCTCATCCTCCACCGTGAACACGAGTTGCAGGTGTTTGCCGCGATAGCTGGGATCGAAGTCCAATTCGGGAATTTTGACATTCTCTTTCCGGGTGCGTTCGATCGCTATCTTGAAGGCGTCGTAATCGATCAGCCGATAGCGCTCGATCACGTGCAGAGCGGGGCTGTAAGGCGTACCGTACATGTCGACCATGGCGACAGGCCGGTCGGTCCTCACGCCGACGGTATCGATCACCAGCGTATCGCCTTCATAATGCCCCACGGAATCGCCGTACCAGGACGGCCGCACGTGGGCCGGGTGAGGCTGGTTCAGGCGCACATATCGGACTTCATGATCGCGCAGGTAAAGGATCGTAACCTGGTCCGGCTGTTGCAGAAGCTGCACGCCGATTTGAAAGAAAATATACGGGACGCCCGAGGGCCAGCATAGCGTGCTCGGCGTCGGATAGACCGTGCCGGATAACGAAATCTCTCCCAGCCTCTTCACGGTCGCGGCCGCCTGAGGCTTCAAGATCGGATTGGAATAATCGCCGACCATCACCCGCGGGTTGTTGCCGCCGTCCGGGCGGCGCGTCTTGTTCAGCACCGGCCCGGGACCCGATGCCGGCGGCTCGATGCCGGGAAAGTAGGGGTGGACCCAGATCCCCGAGAAATCCGGGATCGACGCGGCGATTTGAGGGACGCTGCTATTGGCCGGAACCGCGGGCCGCACCCCCTGCCCCGCGGCCGGCGTCGCGGCCGCTGCTGCCACCGCCGCTGCCAACGTCACCAATGACAAGAAATCCCGCCGCCGCGTGTTCATGATGTTGCCCCGTTCCACGGTTTGCCCGTGCTCATCCGCGTGCGGCCGTCACTTCGGCGCTTGCTTGAAATATCTGGGATCCGGCGGCACTTGATCCTTCTTGGTCGGCATCAGGAATCCGTCGCCGCTCAGGAAATAGACGTCCGGTCCGATGACGACATAATTGGTGCCCTCGGTGCACGAGACGCGGCTCCAGTTCGGATACGGATTCGGGTCGCGCCGATATGTCTTGTCGACGCTCCAGGGCCGCGTCAAAGCGTGGTCGAATACGGTGATTTCCTCATGAAGGAGGTTCGGATCGTTCTTGTCGAGATGGATCCGCTCCTTGAAAGTCGACTGGTTGTCGAAGTGCAGCGGCAGCCCGGTCGCGTCGTAGGCGCGAGGCCCCTTGAACGGGCCGCGCGTCTCGACTTCCAGCACGTCGTAGACGCCGTCGCCGTCCTCGTCGATCCATTTGCCGATGGAATAGCCCTGGTAGGTCGGCTCGGCGTCCGCGGGCCAGGGACGGCCGTCGGTGAAAATGCGACGGAGGTCGGTGTTGACCGAAATATAGGTGGTTTCCGGCGTGACGATGTATTCCTGCGCCACCGCCGACATCATGCTCGGCATGCCGCCCGGGACGCACTTGGCATGGTCGATGAAATTGCCCTGCCCGCCTTTGGCCTGGTCGGCCATGCTTTCCTCGTGGACCTTCTGGTACTCCGGGGTCAGCGGCGCCTGCTGCGCCGGTCCGAACGCCTTGTTCGGATCGAACTTTACGCCCTGGCCGCCCAGACGCGGGTTGATCGCGTCCCACTGGCCTTTCCAGTTGGGGTATTTCGCGTCGCCGGCGGCCTGCGCATCGCCGATCGTCACCGCCAGCGCCGCAGCCACGGCGAACACCGCGGTCGAGCTTCGATGCAACATGATCATCCTCCCTGCCGATGCATTCCCGGACAACGTGCTCGATCGCGATGGACATTCGCGCTACGCGCGAACGCCCAACGCGCGAAGACAAGGCCCACGCAGCCGCCCCACAGCCTGCGCCGCACCGCCAAGGGCGGTGCGTTGTTTCCATGCCGCCGTCCGCCTCAGAAATCCGGCTTGTCTGCGTGGGGAAGCGGCACGACGTCGTACTGAAGAAAGTCGAAATTGTTCTCGGCACAAATGTCTTCGGTCCATTCGCGCGGCACGCGCCGAAATCGCTGAATGGCCGACCACGGCGTCGTGAAGGCGCCGGGATCGTCGATCACCATCCGGACCTCCATCATCTTGCCGCCGTCGGTCAGCTTGTAGCGCTCGACGACGTGCAGCCGGTCGGTATGCGGCGTCGGGGCGCGGCCATTGTCCACGTAAGGATGGCGCTTGTCGAAAGTCACCGGGCCGGGGCCGCTCGGCGGCGCCAGCAGCTCGTCGCCCACCATGAGCCAGGCCGATTGGGTGTCCAAGCCGAAGTCGGGCACCCCGGGGCTCTGCTGCGCCGCAACCGGCGCGGCCCAGAGCGCGGCGCCCGCGCAAAGCAGTCCGGCCAAGGCGCTCATCAAAGGGAATTTGAACATCTCGTTTCCCTTCCGATCATGTCTGCCCGATCGTGTCTGCCCGATCGTGTCTGATCGTGCTGGCCTGCGCAGGTTCCGCGGCCCGCCTGAAGCCACGCGGCAGCATAAGCAGGAATATCGCCGACAACAAACTTTCGCAAGCAGCCGACCGGGCGGGCCAACGGGCGGAGCGGCTGTCATGGCGAATTCCGATCTTGCCGCCCGGCGGTATGCCACAACCAGACATTCTCTGCTATGGTGGCTGCCATTGGTGGATCAACTGCCAACCGCTCGAGCAAGCGGGCGTTGCCGATTGCCAAACCGGCTGTAGGCTTCAGAAGTCGTGCGAGTGACGTTACCCCTCCAACCTACACAAGAGAGGTCTCACATGGGACAGACGAGGAAAATCCCCGCGGAAGCGGTCGAACTGTACACGCGCTTTATTCATGGCGAGATCGATCGCCGTGACTTTTTCAATGAGGTGCAGCGTTTCGCCGTCGTCGGCCTTACCGGCGCGGCGATCATCGAGGCGCTGATGCCGAACTACGCCTTGGGCCAGCAGGTCCGCAAGGACGACGAGCGCATCAAGGCGAGCTATGAGACCTTCCCCTCGCCGAATGGGAATGGCTACATGCGGGGCTATCTGGTGCGGCCGTTCAGCGCCGATTCACGCTCCGAGACGGCAGCGAAAGTGCCTGGAGTTATCGTCATCCACGAGAACCGTGGACTGAATCCGCACACGGAGGACGTTGCACGGCGCTTTGCCCTGGAGAATTTCATGGCATTTGCGCCGGATGCGCTGTCGTCGGTCGGCGGTTATCCGGGTGACGACTACAAGGGCGGCCAGCTGTTTGCCAAGATCGACCCCGCCAAGAGGACCCAGGATTTCGTCGCCGCCGCGCAGTGGCTGAAAGCGCGTCCGGACTGCACCGGAAAAATCGGCGCGACCGGCTTTTGCTTCGGCGGCAGCATGACCAACAACTTGACCGTTCTGCTGGGCGCCGGATCTGGCGGCGGTCGCCCCGTTCTACGGTGCCGCGCCCAAGCCGGAAGACGTGCCGAAAGTCAAGGCGGCCGTCCTCATCCACCACGGCGCCCTCGATAAGGCGTTGTCGGAGGCCTATCCGGCCCAGGAAGCGGAGCTGAAGAAAAACAAGGTCCGGTACGAAGGGCACATCTATCCGGATTCGGTTCATGGCTTCTTCAATGACGCGACGCCGGAACGCTACAACAAGGCCGCGGCCCAGCAGGCATGGGGACGCACCATCGAGTGGTTCAACCAGTACGTGCGCGACGCACAGGGCTAATCCGACGGGAGTCGTTCCGCTCCCCGCGTGCGGGGAGAGGTCGGATCGCCAACGGGTCCGGCCTTTGGCCGGCCCGATGACAGGCTCCGCGATCCGGGTGAGGGGGCCTCTCCGCGCGTCTGAGCGGTAGATATTTACGCTCAGAATTGTCGAAAGGCCCCCTCACCCCGCCCCTCTCCCCGCAAGCGGGGCGAGGGAGCACATCCGCCGTGCCATATGCAGAGTCCGAGATGTGTCTGCCCCCTCCCTGACCCTTCCCTGACCTTCCCCCGCAAGCGGGAGAGGGGACGAAAATTGAATCGACCGTGACATCACGTCAGTGGGGGCGTTTCCGGATCACTTCGCCCCGCGCTCGTCGAGCCACGCATACATGCGGCGAACGCCGCGGATGTCGGCGCCGACCCGGTGATTTGCGGAAAGTCCTTGGCGTGCGCGGTGAGGTCGACGCGCTTTGCGGCGTCATCGGGCGAAACGCCTTCGCTTTTAAGCTTGGTCACCTGTTTGACCAGGTCGGCCAGATAAGCCTGGTAGGCCGTGATCAGGCTCTTGTTGGTGAAGGGCGTGCCGTGCCCCGGCAGATCGACCGCGAAGTCGAGCTTCTTCAGCGCTTCCAGCGTGGCGATCCATTCGTCGAAGAAGGCGTCACCCATGTAAGCGAGCCGGCTTTCCATCAGGTCGCCGGTGGCGACGATGCGCTCTTTCGGAAGAAAGACGACGGTGTCGCCGCCGGTATGGCCGCGGCCTAAGAATATCAGGTCGATCTCCCGGCCCCCCTTATCGAGCACCATCTTCGTGGAATAATGGATGTTCGGCGGTGTCACCTTGATCTCGCTGTTGCGCTGCTGCAGGCGCTGGGCAACGGCCAAATCCTCCTGCAGGGCCGCCTTCTGCGCATTTTCCGCCGCCGCGACCTGCTTGCTCAGGGTATCGATCCGCGTCGACAATGCGGTCACCTGGGACGTGACGAACGGCTCGCGATGAAGCACGTCGACGGTCGCAAGCATCTGATGCAGATAATCGGTGGCGATGATCTGCACCTCCGGTCCGAAGATCTGGTTGCCGGCCGTGTGATCGTAATGCCAGTGGGTGTTGACGACGTATCGTATCGGCTTGTCGGTGAGCTTCTTGACGTCTTCGACGAAGGCCCGCGCCGCCGCCGGCGAGGTGCCGGTATCGACGATGAGAACATCCGTGTCGTTGACGACGACGACGTTGTTGCTGCCGAGGCCGGGCTGGGTGCCCGTCGCGTAATAGACGCCGTCGGCGATCTTCTCGAACTTGTACGCGGTCCCCTGCACCACGGGATAGCTCTGCGTCACGGGTTGTGCCTGTGCGGTAAGACAGGGCGCAACGCAAAGCCCCGCGATCGATGCAAAAATGCCTAGCCTCATGACGACCTCCTTCGTTTCCTCACCAATGCCGTTTCTCACCAACGCGCCCGATGCCGAGCATTTCTATCAGGAACGCCACTTTAACACGAGGGCGGGGCAAGGGTGTGGGGCAACGGTGGCGGCAGCCCTTCGACTCGTTCCATGCCGATTGGGACTTGAATTGAGCTGGCCGACTGGCAACCTAGCCGGCGCGGACGTTTCGTCCGCGGGCCGCCGATGTCGCGGCCGAACACCCCGGATAGATCATCGAACAGGAGCACCAAATGATCACGTCGAAACGCGCGCTCAGGGGATCGATCTTCTGCCTTCTCGGCTTCGCCGCACTTGCCGGCGCCGTCGGCCTGGGCGCGGTCTTGGGGCCGGTCTTCTTGGGGCCGATCTTGGCCCCGGCCTTGGCCCAGCAACAGATGCTTGCCACAAAGGCTGCTACGCTGATGAACCAGACGCTGTCCGACATGGCCGGACGCGAAGTGACGATGCTCACGCTCGATATCCCTCCGGGAGGCGGTTCGCCGATGCATCGTCATCCGAGCGCACATATTTTCGGGTATGTGCTGGAGGGAGCCTACAAGACCAAGCTCGATAATGGCGCCGAGACCGTGCTGACCAAGGGGCAAACCTTTTACGAGGCGCCCGGCCAGCTTCATGCGGTGTCGCGCAATGCGAGCAACACGGAGCCGGCCAAGGTCCTGGTGGTGGCGGTCGCCGAAGCCGGCAAGCCGCTGACGGTGCCGGAGAAGCCGTAGCGTCTCGCGGACGACGCCGCAGCGGAATCACGGCGTGGCGGGCTTTGGACCCGGCACGGTCAGCGTGATCGGGTCGCTCTCGGCGAGATCGGCGGCGGGCATCTCGCCGGCCGCATCGAGCACCGGATAGGCGACCGAGCAGGTGTGCGAATGGATACGTTCGAGGTCTCGCAGCACGTCGAGGTGAAGCGATGTGCATTCACTTATTTGCCGGTGGAAGTGTAATCACGCCGATATCGCCGTCGATCTGCATCGGCGTATCCAACGCGGCGGAGCGGCCGCGAATATCCTCGAGAAGTCGATGCGCGCCGGGACCCTGGACGAGGAAGGGCTGAAACAACGTCGCATCGTAGGGGCCAGTATGTCCTTCCGGCTGTCCCTTTGCCGGCGATCGGCAAAACCTCGACCTTTTCCACCGACGTCTTTCCGAGCGTAAAGCGCGCCAGGTAGCCATCGTCGGATTCCATATCGGTATGTCCCCTCAAGACGTTGCTCGGGGCGTAGAGGATGACCCCGCGATGATAAACTTCGATGCCTTTCGGATGCGGCGGGTGATGTCCGAGGATCAGGTCGGCGCCGGCATCGATGAGGTCATGCGCAAACCTGCGGTTATCCGGGCTGATGTCGTACTTCCTGTTGGTGGACCAATGTATCGCAACCAGGACGTAGTCGACCTGAGGCCGCAAACGGCGAATGTCCTCCTTGATCAAGAACGGATCCATGGGGACGACCCCGGGGCGACCGGCCGCCGCGAATGCGGACTCGCCGAAGTTGGTGAATTGCGTATAGCTGATGAAGCCGAGCTTGATGCCGTTGCGCTCGAGGATCACGGGCTTTCGAGCTTCCGCAAGATCGCGGCCGCCTCCGACATGGGCAATGCCCGCGGCGTCCAGAACGCGCAGGGTATCCAGAAATCCCCGCTCTTCCGCGTCGAATGTATGGTTGTTGGCCAAGTTTACGATGCTTATGCCGGATGATTTCATGACCGTCCCGAACTTCTCCGGGGTCCGGTTCAAGCCGACCTGACGTCCGAGATCGGACAGAGCGCCCTCGCAATTGACGAAGACCAGATCCGCTGCGTGGAAAGTGGGCGCCAACCGTTTCAAGGGATAGTTCAAGAGTTCTTCATTCGATGAATAGTCCTGATTGTATTCCGGACGGGTCTGCTGCGGCAGCGGGTAGCTCAATTCGTCTCCGGAGGAGTCGTTTCTACCGCCTTTCAGACCGAGGCCCTGCAGGTAATCCTTGCTTTCGCCCTCGTTCACGTAGGGGATCGGAGGCCAATCCCCGGTCACCTGGTCACGCACATCCCGTTTGCCGAAGACGAGCAGGCCATATGGCTTGGGATCGGCGACACGATATCGAACGGTGGGAGGCCGCGAATTCAGCGACCACTCCACATCGCCTCCCACCATCAGAACAACCTGGTTGTCCGCCGCCACCAAGGATTTCGATGGCAGAATCAGAACCAAAGGCGCGACGGTGCACACCGACACCAAAAACCGCAGAGAATATTTCATTGTTTTGCCCTCCCTGGAGTTTGCCGGAATGTTCGGCTCCGGCTTCGCATAACAGTCAATCTCATCCCGAACCGGTTCGGTGGCAAGCCCGCAGCTTCCATGGGAATTTCGCCAACCTGGTCGTTTTCTCAGCCTTTGCGTCCAACCGGCCTGACCGCTGGACGCCTTCCGGGTTTCAGGCGCGCAAGTGAAGCGAAGCTCGTCCATTTCACCTTCGGGTTACGTTCGCATCGGCGCCCTTGAAGTCGTTCCGGACGGTCTGCCCGCCCTTCATGACGAATTTCACGCGCTCGAGTTCGGTGACATCGATCGCAGGATTGCCGGTGACGCCGACCAAATCCGCAAACTTGCCCTTTTCGATGGAACCGACCCGGTCCCCCCAGCCGATATTTTCTGCGGCCACCGAGGTTGCAGAACGGATTGCCTGCAGCGGCGTCATTCCATATTCGACCATGGTCGCGAACTCCACGGCTTCTTCTCCGTGATAGGGCCCGGCCTGTTTGCCGTGGGCGCCCGACGCATTTACGGCAAAAGCGATCTTGGCTCCGGCCTTGAGCGCCCGCTGAAAACTCGCCTTCTGAATCTCGCGCACCGAGCGCCGCGCCGGATTCTTGTTTATGGCCAGCGCAAACGTCATGAATATGCCCCTGTCGACGATCATTTGGATCGATTGCGAATCGATGTCGATGCCGAGCTCGAGCGAGTCGCAGCCGCTTTCAATGGACTGCCGCACGGTGATGCCGGCGTGGGCGGTGCAGGCGACTCTCACGCCTTGCCGATGCGCTTCATCGACGATCGCCTGTTGTTCCTCCATGGTCAGCGTCGGGCCGCCATAGGGGGTCGGCTCAAGGTTGTTCGCATAGATCTTGATGAAATCGGCTCCGTTCTTGAGCTGCACCCGCACTTGCTTGCGTCCTTCCCAGGGCGAGTCCACCAGGTGGAAGTAGCGTGGCCCGGCGGTCGATCCCCGCATGCCTTCCGTCGCGATGACCATCCGCGGGCCTGGGATGAGGCCTTCGTTGATGGCATTGCGAAGGTCCACATCCGCCGTGCCCCCGCTCGACAAATCCCGCGCCGTGGTAAAGCCCGAACTCGAGATCCAACCGCGCATTGATCGCAGCCAGGATCGTCAGGTATGGCGCGGAAAACGGCGTTCCGGGTACAATGACCAGGGGCACGGAAGCGTTCGTACCGGCGCCGGGGTGGTCGCCGACCTTGAACATATG
>CAVVCE010000133.1:0-20563 GCA_963746235.1 uncultured Alphaproteobacteria bacterium | reverse complement strand
CCGAAATTCCAGCTCATAGCCGTTCTCCATGATCGCCGGCAGGATGATGGAGCCGATGCCGACCACGGTGGCGACCGAGGAGCCCGAGATCGCGGCGAACAGCGCGCAGGCGACGACGCCCGCAAGGCCCAGCCCGCCATACCAGTGCCCGATCAGCGAGGTCGCGAAGTCGATCATGCGCCGCGCCACCCCGCCGGAGGTGAGGAAATTGCCGGCCAGGATGAAGAACGGGATCGCCATGATCTCGAAACGGTCGATGCTGGTGAACAGCTTGAGCCCGACCATCTTGGGATCGACGCTCGAAAGAATGAACAGATAGGTGAGCACCGACAGGCCGAGCGCGATCGAGATCGGCATGCCCGTCGCCATCAGGCCGAGCAGCATGGCGAACAGGAGCAGCGCGCGCAGCGACTGCGACAGCGCGATGATGTCGAAGCGCGCCAGCACGCAGACGAGCGCGAGCGCGAGCGGCACGACGATGATCAGCGACGCCATGATGGCGCCGGAGCGCGGCCGCGGCGCAACCGCGTCGGAATAGCCGGTCATCGCGCCGGCTCCGGACGGCACAGGCTCCGGCACGGGCACAGGCTCCGGCGCGGGCGCCGCAGCCTCGTATTCGATGCCGTGGCCCTGATGCGGGATGTGACCGGTCCGTCGGAACCGCCACATCACCTGCAGGAAGCGGAAGCACATGAGATAGGAGCCGAGCGGAATGCAGAGATAGATCATCCAGCTCGGCCACTCGAGCTCCGGCGACTCCTGGTCGGGATCGAGCTCGTAGACATAGATGGCGCCGAGGGTCCCGATGATGCCGGTGAACAGCGCGCCGCACAGCAGCGCGAACATGATCACCGGCTTGCGCGTTGCGGGCGAAAGCTGCTTGACGAAGACGTCGACGCCGACATGGATACCGGTCCGCACGCCGAGCGCCGCGCCGAACTTCGCCATCCACACGAACATGTAGGTGGCGAGCTCCTGCGCCCAGGACAGGTTGATCGCGGTGAGCGTGAGGTAGACCCAGTCAGCCGCGAGGCTCAGCCAGACGAGGCCGTGCGCCGTTCGCCCAGGTGGACAGCGTCACCGCATTGCTGGCGCCGTAGCGGTGCACCACGGCGACGAACGTGATGCACGTGGCCGCGGCGATCAAAATACAGATGATCCATTCTTCCAGCCGATCGAGAATGCGGTCGAGCACGTCGAGCAAGATGTCCCCCTCGGCTCACGATTCGGCTTGGACCGGGCTGCGCTCTCTCCCTCCCCGTCTTCGGGGAGGGCCGGGGTGGGGCTGCCTCACCCCACTCCCCGAAGACGGGGAGGGAAAGTGAGGTCAGGACTGCGGCGGCGTGAAACCGGAGGCCTTGTAGATCTTGTCGATGAAGTCCTTGCCGAACCGGCTCTGCATCTCTTTGTGGACCGGCATCAGCTTGGCGACCCAGGCCTTCTTCTCCGCGTCGGTGAGGACATGGACCTGGACCTTGCCGGATGCCTTGATCTTCTCCAGCGCGTCGACATTGTCCTTCGCGGCGGTCTCGTCGAAGAAGTCGGTGGATTCCTTCACGGCCCGCGTCAGCGGCTCCTTCAGGTCCGCCGGCAGCCCGTCCCAGAACTTCTTGTTGGTGACGAGCGCATAGGTGAGCCGCCCGTGATAGGAGACGGTCAGATACTTCTGCACCTCGTAGAACTTCTGGGTCAGGATGTTGGACGGCACGTTGTCTTCGCCGTCGACGACGCCGGTCTGCAGCGCCTGGTAGAGCTCGCCGAACGCCATGATCTGCGGAATGGCGCCGAGTTCGCGCGCCACCGCGTCGAGCACCTTGGAGCCCTGGATGCGCAGCTTCAGGCCCCGGAAGTCCTCGGGCCGGATGAGCGGCTTGTTGGCCGTATAGACATGCGCTCCGTTGTCCCAATAGGCGAGCGGCGACACGCCCTTGGCTTCGAGCTTCTTGTTGAGGTCGGCCATCATCGGGCTTGCCGTCATCTGGCGTGCGCGGGTGTCGTCGCTCATCAGGAACGGCAGGTCGAAGACATCGTATTCCTTGACGCCGAGCGGCCCGAACTTGGAGATCGAGGGCGCGAGGAGCTGCACCGAGCCGAGCTGCAACGCCTCGAGTTCCTCCTTGTCCTTGTAGAGCGAGGAGTTCGGATAGATCTCCACCTTCACCCGGCCATTGGTGTATTTCTCGGCGAGTTCCTTGAACACCACGGCGGCCTTGCCCTTGGGGGCGTCGGGCGACACCACGTGGCTGAACTTGATGATGATCGGCTGCTGGGCATGTGCGGCGCCGGCAAGGGCGAAACCGCCGGCCACGATTGCGGCGGCTGCGATCGCCGCGACAAGCTTATTGCTCATGGACGTTCCCTCCCGATTTCTGCACCGGTCCTGGTCCCGTCGCCGGGCCGGCATTGCCGGCAGTATTGCAGCCTTTTCCGGCCGCATCCAAGGCAAAACCCTCGGGTTGGGCCAGCGGCACCTGGGCGCAGGCGAACTCCGCCGCATCGGCGATGCGGCCGCGCAGCGCCGCGACGCCTCACCGGGTTGAACATGCGCGACGATTGGCCGGCTCGCCTTCGAATCGGCGGGCGATGAATGGGCGGATGGTCGTTGCGTCGATCAAGCCGCGCGGGGCCGGCTCCCGTCGTCGCTCGGGTCTGGTGCCGGCTCGTGCTTCGCAGGCTCGTGCTTGGCAGGCTCGAAGGCCCCCGAAAAGATGATGAAGGGCAAGTACCAGAACAGAAGAGGCATGTTCAACTCCTATCCCGCCCTCCGCGCGCATCTGCGCATGCGGGGCAAACGGAACTGATGACGACGTTGTTCCCCGGTGCAGCGCCCAATCGACGCAAATTGGCGTGATGCCGTTGCCGTAGCCCGAAATCCCGGGACGCCCTTACGGCGTCGCGCAGCCCTTGCGGGCGGCCCGCCAGTCGCGATCAACACGCTGAAATATTGAATGTTTTTGGAAATATTGAATGTTCTTGCTTGGCCCGGCGATTTATCGACGCGTCGTGGAGGACGCTTTGAACCTTTTGCGCGAAGCGGGAGACCAATATCCGAACACTCCGAACCAGGAGCTACCCAATGTCCCGCAAGTTCGTCGTCCTCGTCGCGGCCGTGATCGCAGTCGGTTCGCTCGCCGTCGCCTCGACCATCGCGCGCTCCGGCGTCGCCCAACCCTATGGAACCAAGGCGGATTTCGACCAGGCCTTTGCCGGCGTCGGAGCCTCCACGGTGATGACGGCAAAAGTCGCCGTCGACATGGAAAAGCTTCGGCAGGCCGGCTTGAAGCGGCTCAACCTCGCGCAGTAAGCGGCGCGTCCGGATCGGCGCTCGGATACGGATTGCCGACAAGGCAACGCCGGCGCGCTACGGGAGCATCCCGGAGCCGCCGGCGTTTTCGTGCTCAGTTCAAATGCGAAGCCGTAACGCGTGCCTTACGCGTTCACGACCGCTTGAACGAGTTGTAGACCATCCGCGTCCAATTCTTGGCCTGGTCGTCGTTCGCGGCCCATTTCGCATCGAGGTCGGCCAACGGCTTGGCGGCGAGCACTTCCTGCTCGGTCTTGCCCTCGTTGACCAGCTTCTGGATACGGTCGCGCGAAGTGACCAGCATCTCGCGCCACGCAATCATTTCCGCCTTGTTCGCGAGCTTGCCGTGGCCGGGCACGATCTTGGTCCGATCGTTCGACACCTTGATGAAGGCGTCGGCGGCCCGGATCAGGCCCCTGATGTCCCCGCCATTGGCGAAGTCGATCGTGTTGTAGCGGCCGGTGTTGCCGAAGGTGTCGCCGGTGTCGAGCACGTTGGCGTCGTCGAAGAAGACCCAGGTGTCGCCATCGGTGTGGGCATTGTAGACGTGATTGAGCAGCGCCTTGCGGCCACCGACTTCCACCGTCTTGGTGCCGCCGGAATAGGTGTCGGTCGGCAGGCCGTCGGCCGGCTGGGCGGCCATCTTCGCGCCGGTCAAGCCGTTAGGAGCGTTGCCGGCGGCGAGGCGGACCCTGATGTTGTCCTGCGCGACGACGGTGGCGCCGTCCTTGTGGAACGCTGCGTTTCCGCCGGTGTGGTCGCCGTGGTAATGGGTGTTGATCAGGTACTTGACGGGCAGCGGCGAAAGTTTCTCGATGGCCGCCTTGAGCTTGTCGTGCATCGGGGCGAACTGGCTGTCGACCATGATGATGCCGTCGGTGCCGACCGCGACCGTGACATTGCCGCCGGCGCCTTCGAGCAGATAGGTCTTGTTGCCGAGGTCGGTGGTCTTGACCTCGACCTTGGAAAAGTCCGGCTGCTGCGCATAGGCGGCCGAAGTGAACGCCACCGCGCCTACCAGCGCGGCCAACTTGATTTTGTTCATGATGAAGTCTCCCATTTGTTATGTATCAGCCCGCTGAACTCATGGAGCAGTGGGGCGACGACTTACTCTGATGTCGTTGTCATGACCGCTGCCGCCACCGGGGCCGACGTGTCGGCCTGCGGGCCGGCAGCGAGCCATCCTAGACCATTGCGCGGATCATTTCTCGGATCATTTTTGAGCATTTCTTGGCTTTGTCGAATGCCGCAAATCCGGCGGCGCGGCTTCTCGGCCGCTCGTCCGACCCAGTTGGGGGCGACGATTTGTCCGTGGCCTCGAAAGCTCTCGGCCGCCCCAACGGGAGCCGGGCGGGATTTCAAGCGCGCCGATGCGGAAGGGACGCGGGAGGAAGCCATTGTCAAAGGGCCGACGGCTGGGACACAATTGGCCGGTGTTGCAACGGCAATGGGTAGCGGCAATGGGCGGGGACGCGGTCAAGCGCGTCATCGGCATGAGCCTTGGTGCGGCGGCTCTATTGGCTGCCGTCTCCGCGGTTGCGCAGCCGTCGCAGAACTCGGCCTGGTGCGAGAACAAGAACAATGATTTCCCGGCGGACGTTTCGATCGATGGTTGCTCCGCCCTGATCCAGTCGGGCACGGAGTTCCCGCAGAACGTCCCCGTGGTCTACAACAACCGCGGCGTCGCGTATCGCGCCAAGGGCGATCTCGACCGTGCCATTGCCGACTATACCGAGGCGATCAAGCTCGATCCCAAATACGATGTGGCTTACCACAATCGCGGCCGTGCCTATTTCGCCAAGCGCGAGCTCGACCGCGCCATCGCCGATTACGACCAAGCGCTGAAATTCAATCCGCGTTATCGATTTGCCTATGTCAATCGCGGCCTCGCCTACTTCGCCAAGCGCGATGCCGCCCGGGCGATTGCCGACTACAGCGAAGCCATCAAGATCGACCCGACTTTCGCTTACGCCTTCAACATCCGCGGCCTCGCCTACCGAGCCACGGGCGACCTGGGCAAGGCGGTCGCCGATCATACCGAGGCCATCAGGCTCGCCCCCAGTTTCGAGGTTGCCTATTACTACCGCGGCCTCGCATGGGGCGACGGCAACGACATGGACCGCGCCATCGCCGACTACGATCAGGCGCTCCGGCTCAATCCCCGTTTTGAGGACGCCTTCGTGAATTGGGGCCTCGCATGGGGCGAGAAGAAGCAGTTCGACCGCGCCATCGCCGACTACAATGAGGCGATCAAGCTCAACGCGGCCGACGTCATCGCGATCTACGATCGCGGCAACGCCTATCGTGCCAAGGGCGAACTCGATCGCGCCATCGCCGACTATACCGAGGCGATCAGGCTCGATCCCAAAGACGCCATCGCGTTCCTCGCGCGCGGCAGCACCTACTCCGCCAAGCGCGACTTCGCCCGCGCGATCCCCAATTTCGACCAGGCCCTCCGGCTCGATGCCGGCAGCGCCGCCGCGTGGAACAGCCGCTGCTGGGCGCGCGCCATGATCGGCCAACTCGAGCAGGCTTTGGCGGATTGCAACGAATCACTGCGGCTGCGGAGCGACCCCTATACGCTCGACAGCCGAGGCCTCGTCTATCTCAAGCTGGGCCAGTTCGACCCCGCCATTGCCGATTACACCGCCGTGCTGAAAGAAGTCCCCGATTTCGCCGATTCGCTCTATGGCCGCGGCCTCGCCAAGCGAAAGAAGGGCGATGCCGCCGGAAGCCAGGCCGACGTTGCCGCGGCGAAGGCGTTGCGTCCCGATGTCGCGGAGGAATTCGCCAAATACGGCGTGAAATGAGGCCGCTGATCGGGACCGGCCGGCCGCTGAGCGAGCTTCGTTCCGGTCCAGGGCGCGCTTGCGCTGCGGTGTGACGCGGATTTCGTCCCGATCTTTATGATTTTGCAGGCGATATTGTCCGAGATCTCCGCGAGATCGACCGGTGGCCCGACACCTCTGAGGCACCGTGGCCCCAGTTATGCTGCATCGCAGCGTATTTGATACGTGTCGGAGACATGAGGAATACGCACGAAAATGTCGCCGTCACATTAAATTCCCATAAACAGTATACTTTTCGATCGGGCGTTTTTGATAGGCCGACCCCGCTCACGGTCTTGTGCGATGCAAGAGCCGGATTACAATGTTAACCTCATATCGTTAGATTATCGATTGCAGGTATTTCGGATTGCAGGCCTTAGAATCAGAGGGGATTTTTTCATGAACCGGCTGTTTGCAGCGGTTGTCCTGGTTGCGGGCGCTTCATGGCTCGCGCATTACGGGATGCTCGCCCCTGCTCAGGCCAGCGTTCCGCTTCCCACCGTCGCCCAGGCCGGCGTGCAGACGCTCGCCCCCGTTCTCAAGAAGATCACCCCGGCGATCATCAGCGTGGCGATCAAGGGCCAAATCGCCGACGGCACCAAGAAGCGGGACATTCGTGCGACCGGCTCCGGCGTGGTTTTCGACGCGGGCCAGGGGCTCATCATCACCAACAATCATGTCATCGAACATGCCGACGAGATCACGGTGACCCTCGCCGACGGCCGCAACCTGCCGGCCAAGCGCGTCGGCGGCGATGCCGACACCGATATCGCGGTGATCAAGATCGAGTCTGACAATCTGACCTCCATTTTGATCGGCGATTCCGACCAGCTCGAGGTTGGCGATTTCGTGCTCGCGATCGGCAATCCGCTGATGCTCGGCCAGACCGTGACCTCGGGGATCGTCAGCGGACTGCACCGTAACAATGTGGGAATCGAGCAGTACGAGGATTTCGTCCAGACCGACGCGGCCATCTATCCCGGCAATTCGGGTGGCGCGCTTGTCAACCTGCGCGGCGAGCTCGTCGGCATCAACACCGCCTTCGTCGGTGCGAGCAAGGCCAACCCCGGCGTTGGATTCGCCATTCCCATCAACATGGCGCGCAATGTGGCGGATCAGATTTTGGAATTCGGCGAGGTACGCCGCGGATCGCTCGGCATCACCATCGACGACCCGACCCCGAGCGTCTTGCGCGAGCTCAAGCTTCCGGTTTCAACGGCAGCGGCGCCGATCGGTGCCGTGATCGTGAAGGTCGACGGCGGTTCGGCCGGCGCCCGCGCGGGCTTGAAATCCGGCGACGTGGTGACCGACCTCGGCAACACTGCCGTCAAGGGTTCCGCGGACCTTCGCAACCGGATGGCGCTGCTTCGGGTCGGCGAGGTCGCCGAGCTATCCGTCATGCGCGACGGCAGGCCCACCACCATCCGCGCGACCATCGCCGCGGATCGCGACCAGCGCGGCAACGAGCAGCACACCAAGCCGAAGTAGCGCGCTTGTCTACGTGCGTTGCCAGTCGCATGAAGCGCAACATAATGCTCGCCCGGTCTGCGTGTACCGATCGCCCGGTCGAGCCGGGCGATGTCAGCGGAGTGGGCGTCCAACCTGAGCGAAAACGCTCCTGGTGTACGGTCTCCAGCGCTTGTATCCCGTCGCTGTCATCGCGCGGCTCGACCGGGCAATCCAGTAACCACGGCACTGCATGGGTTCACTGATGACACAGAGATTACTGGATGCCCCGCTTTCGCGGGGCATGACAACGAGACCGGATGAACCGTCAGAATCGGACCGCTAGAAATCCGGCTTATCCGCTTCCGGCATCGGCTCGAGGCCGTGGTGGAAATGATCGTCGTTGTTCTCCGGGCAGACGACCTCGCTCAGCGGTGCGCGGTCGACCCGCCGGTAACGCTGGATCGCGTTCCACGGCGTGGTGAAAGCGCCGGGATCCTCGACATGGACATTGACCTCGAGCGTCTTGCCCTGGTCGATCATGTGGAAGCGCTCGACGACGTGCAACTGCTCGGTGTGGGGCGTCTGATAGTTGTCGACGAACGTCTTGGCGTTGATTCCCACGGTGTCGACGACGAGGGCGTCGCCGTCGTAACGGCCGACGGAGTCACCATACCAGGACGGCTTCACGTTCGCGGCATGCGGCACGTCCAGGTTGACGTGGCGGACCTGATGGTCCTGCATCCAAATCATCAGCACCTCTTTCGGTGTCTGCAGGAAATAGACCGGCGTCGCCGGAAGCAGCAGGAAGGCGGGAACGCCGACCGGCCAACACCGCTCCTTGGGTATAGCCACGACCTGTCCGGACAGCGACCGTTCATTGACCTTGCGCAGGCGTTCCCGCGTCCATGGCTGCAGGATCGGGTTGCTCAGGTCCGCGACCCGGAACGACGGTCTCGGGTTGCTCGGAAACTTGTAGAAGCTGATGTAGGGGTGCGCAGGGTCGGACACGATCGGGCCCGGACCGCTCGGCGGCAGAATGAATTCGTCGTCCTGGGCAAGCCAGCCGGTCATGCTGTCGGGCGAAAAATTGGGCACCGCGGCGGTCTCGGCACCATGGGCAGGCCACAGCGCGGCGCCGGCGCAAACCAGGCTCGCGACCATTCCGCCCATCAGCACGCCAGATGTGAGTTTCGACGCAGTTCCCGACACGTGGACTTCTCCTGATTTCCGCAACCATCGCTTGGTTCGCGCCAACATGAATGACGCAATCATCGTTGTGGCGACGGTCTTCCGCGACTGGAACGCACCGTCTCGCCAAGCCTCCTTTTATGAAGAATCCCACTGCCGGTGCCAGCCCTTTCAAACCGGCGCTTCGGCGCATGGCATGCCTAAAGACCGTGCGCTGACGGCTCGGCGCGCTGTCTGCAGTGCGCTTGCCCGGCCACCGAAAAACGGCGTAGCCTGCAAGCGACCGGGACTTGAAAAACTGGCGTCGTTCGTTGGCCGATCGAGCCGGTGCGAACTGGGAGAATATCGATGATCATCCGCGCGTTGTCCGCCGCGTTCCTCGTGCTCGCGGCGCCGTCCGCATTTGCCCAGGCGACGTCGTCGACGCGCTGGCCGAATCAGCGCGAGGGCGATTTCATCATCAAGGATTTCCGCCTCAAGAGCGGGGAGTTGATGGCCGAGTTCAAGCAGCATTATACGACGCTCGGCACGCCCAAGCGCAACGCGGCCGGCGATATCACCAATGCGGTGATCCTGCTGCACGGCACCAGCTCCAGCGGCACCGCGTGGCTGATGCCCTCGCTCGCCGACGAGCTGTTCGCCGCCGGCCAGCCGCTCGACGCCTCGCAGTATTTCATCGTCCTGCCCGACGGCATCGGCCGCGGCGGCTCGAGCAAGCCGAGCGACGGCCTGCGCGCCAAGTTCCCCCACTACCGCTATGACGACATGATCGCGGCCGAGCACCAGCTCCTCATCGAGGGGCTCGGCATCAAGCATCTGCGCCTCGTCATGGGCTCGTCCATGGGCGGCATGCAGACCTGGATGTGGGGCTACATGTATCCCGACCTGATGGACGGGCTCATCCCGATCGCCAGCCAGCCGATCCAGATCAGCGGCCGCAACTGGATGCAGCGCCGCATCGCCATGGAGGCGATCCGCCAGGATCCGGGCTGGAACAACGGCAATTACGAGAAGAACCCGACCCAGTGGGTGGTGACGGCACCCTATGGCTTCCTGCAGACTGAAAACGTCCGCCAGCTTCAGGCGATGGCGCCGACCCGGGAAGCCGGCGATGCGATCTACTTCAAGCAGCTCGAGGAGGCCAAGAAGCGCGACGCCAACGACACGCTGTGGGGCATCGAGGCGGTGATGGATTACAACCCCGCTCCGCACCTGGAAAAGATCAAGGCGCGGCTGATGGCCATCAATTCCGGCGACGACGAGACCAATCCGCCGCAGCTCGGCGTCACCGAGCGCGAGATCAAGCGCATTCCCAACGCGAAATACGTCCTCATTCCCGCCAGCGAAAAGACCCACGGCCATTTCACCCACCTGCGCGCGGCGTTCTGGAAGGACCACGTGGCGCAATTCCTCAAGGAACTGCCGCCGCAGATGTGAGGGGGTTCGGTCGAGCACGCGTCTTGCCGGCGCGGCGCCTCTGCTCTCTCACCCAGCGTGCCGGGAGAGTCGGGGTAGAGGGTCGGGATATTGGGGCTCTGCCCCGCGCCTGAGCGGTAAGGATCGGCACGCTCTTGTAAGCTCAGACAACTCGTGGACAGGCCCCCTCACCCTGCGCCCAAGAGCGCGCCGGCCTCTCGTCGCGTGCGGGGAGAGGTATACCGCCCACGGCGGCTCTGATTCCAACCGGTGATGGCGTGCCGCATTTCTGCGCCCGCACTTGGGATCCTATTTTGGGATCGCACGTGATGAAATCGCCCATGCCGGGCCGCAGCGACCGCGGCCAAAGAAAAGGGCCCCGAACGGCGGGGCCAGGTTGGGAGGAAACCCCTACATGAGCACACTGAGTGTATCTGATTCGACCACTCGATGTGGTTGTAAATATGTCACATCTTGTACAAAATTGCGGAAATTGGATAACGGTCGCGCTGCCACACCGCGCTGAGCGCGGTGTGCGCAGGCCGTGGGTGCCTTCATTTTATCAATTCATATCAATGATTTGCATGCGTTCCGGGCAGCTCGAACGGGGCTGCCGCCGCTGCCGCCTTTTGGGCATAATCGGGTGCGGGACGCGGGCACCTCAGCCGGTGGATAAATAATCTGCACTACCCGGCCACGCGAAGCGGCGTCGCCGACTCATGGCCCGGCGCGGCCATCAGACGAGGGCCGACCGCCCGTTTGGCGACGCAACATGAAATCGGCGGTCGCGCGGCACATCGGCCACGCAAACCGCCGGTAACGGCAAGAAAAAACGTCGGATAGGAGGCGGTCTTCGCGCAGACCTCATCGATCACGCGAAGACTATAGCCCGTCTACTAATTGTTGGCGGCGGGGGCGGCGCCTCGGCCCATATGCGTTCCGTCGGGAAGCGTGATGTCCAGGAACTGGCCGCCATTGGTTCCGTCCCGGAGCGGATGGATCTCCATCTTGACGGGCATTCCGGGTGTCAGCGTCTTCGGGCGCCAGCCCTGCCGCGCCAAGCCGGAGGGCCCGTTCAACTCGATCGCCCACTCCTGCGCCTGACCTTCCTTGGCGACGTTCAACAAGATCCAGGCATGAGGATTGGTCCACTGGAATTCCTTGATGGTGCCTTCCAGGGCGGTGGTCTTCTCCGCATCGAACATGGCGAAGGAATGGTGGGCCGAGGCGGGGACAGCGTACATCGCAACGACGATGCCCGCGAGTGCTGCGAATTTCATGGGGCGTCTCCAGGTCTATCTTCTTTAGGTTCTTGAGCGAACCTACCGGGTCGTCAGTATTTCATGGCCGGCGGACGCCGTAAAGTGGGGGCGGAGCGCAGCGGGCGGATTTTCACACGCAAGGCCGACCGGCGGTGGTGCGAAGCATGGGGGGCGAGCGGGCGCCGCCTCAGATCACATAGATCCGGTCCGGCAACTCGTCGCGGCTTCCCGCGGTGCGCGGGAAGTGGGTCGCGAGCACCGCCCCGCAGGTGCCGATGGCGGAAATGAAACCGTCGGCGATGCGGCCGCTGCCGCAATGGGCGACCAGCGCGTCGACGGCGCCCTGCCATTCCGACTGCGGCACCCGCGCGGCAATGCCCTCGTCGGCGACGATGCGGGCATAGTGCTCGGCGAGCGAGACGAAGATCAGGATGCCGCTGCGGTCCTTCTTGCGGGCGATGCCGCGGATGGCGAACTGCTCCAGGGCGACGCCATGGGCCACCGCGCGCCGCGCCGCGCGCGGCAGCAGCGCGACGCGCACCCGCGGCAGGCAGAACACCGCGGCGAGCGCGAGAAAGACCACGACCTGCAGCAGCAGGATGCGGTGAACCGTCAGCGCGGTGAAGGCGACCAGCAGCCACGGCAAGGCGAGCGCGACGAGAGCCGCGAGAAGGATCGGCAGCCCGGTAGCGTCCGAAGACGTCTGCGCCAGCACGCAGACGATCTCGCCCGAGGTCTTGGCTTCGGCCGCATGAATGGCGGCCGAGATGCGTTGGCGGTCCGATTCCGAAATATGCATCACCAGCTTCCCGAAGCCCCGCCGCCGCCCGACGACCCGCCGCCGCCGGAGAAGCCGCCGCCGGACGAGCCGCCACCGGAAAAACCGCCGCCGCCACGCGAGCCGCCGGAATTGACGAGGATGTTGAGGGCGACGTTGAAGAAGAACCAGCGGAAGCCCGGCGATACGATGAGCAGCGTCACCAGGACGATCAGCAAGGCGATGAGGATCCAATCCCCGGCCGAAGACGGCTCTTGGTCGAGGCGCAACGACGGACGCTGCTGCCATTCCGACGAGTTGGTCGTCAGCACCGTGATGATGTCGTCGACGCCGCGCGATACCCCGTCGCCGAAATCGCCGGCCTTGAAGCGCGGCGCGATGGCATTGGTGATGATGACCTTCGACAGCGCGTCGGTGAGCGTTCCCTCGAGCCCGTAGCCGACCTCGATGCGCACCTTGCGCTCGTTCGGCGCGACCACCAGCAGCACGCCGTTGTTCTTGGTCTTCTCGCCGAGCTTCCAGGTGCGGAACAGCTCGTTGGCGTAGGGCTCGATCTCCTCGCCGCCGAGCGAGGCGACGGTGGCGACCACGAGCTGGATGCCGGACTTGGTTTCGAGATCGGCGAGTTTGGGCTCGACGGCGTTGCGCGTCGCCGCCGGGATGACGTTGGCCTGATCGACGATGCGGCCGGTGAGCGCCGGGAAATTGGCGGCGAAGACGGCGCCCGCGACGGCGAGCACCAGCAATCCAAGCGCCAAGAATCCGGCGCCAGGAATCCGGCGCCAAGAGGCGGCACGAAGAATCGGAGCCCGCCAGAGCGCCAAGACGGCAGGCATCGGCGCGCGCAGACCCCGCGAGGACGGACGTCGGGCGGCCTGCGGTCATCTGGACGCCTTCGCGTGGAACGCGTTCAGAACTTCACTTGCGGCGGGCTCTGCGCGGTGTCGTTCGCGGCGAACTCCGCCATCGGCTTGTTGCCGCGGAACACGGTCGAGGCCCACAGCAGGCCGGGGAAGGTCTTGAGCTCGGTGTTGTAGACCCGCACCGCTTCGATGTAGTCGCGCCGCGCCACCGTGATGCGGTTCTCGGTGCCCTCGAGCTGGGACTGCAGCGCCAGGAAGTTCTGGTTCGACTTGAGATCGGGATAGTTCTCGCTGACCGCGAGCAACCGGCCGAGCGCGCCGGAAAGCTGGTTCTGCGCGTCCTGGAACTGCTTGAGCTTGTCGGGATCGGTGAGCTGGGAGGCGTCGATCTTCACCGACGTCGCCTTGGCGCGCGCCTCGACGACCGCGGTCAGCACGTCCTTTTCCTGCTTGGCGTAGCCCTGCACGGTGGCGACGAGATTGGGGATGAGGTCGGCGCGGCGCTGGTAGTTGTTCTGCACGTCCGCCCACTTCGCCTTGGCCTGCTCCTCATAGCGTCGGAATGGTGTTGTAGCCGCAGGCCGAAACGGTGAGCCCGAGAACCACGGCGGCGAGAACGGCGCGTATGCGCGACATCGGTAAGGTCATGATTGCCTCTTGCGTCTCCAGGGCGTAACGGCCGGGCCGCGGCCGCATTGCGACTGATCAACCAGAAGAACTGTGCAAGCTCAAGCCGCACCGTAGACGCCCTGAGCCCCGCCGCAAAGTCCCTAATCGCTTGCCGGATTTCACGCCCGCGGAACAAGCTCCTGCGCGGCGCTCGGCATGACCGTTACGAATCGTGCCGCGGCGATCGCATTCTTCTGCCATCGGTCGTTCTCTTCAATTGCGCGCCGTCCCAGAATGATGCACTTGCTGACGAACCCTGGGGCAAAGGCACCGCCGGCTACTGCGGGTCGCTATCCGACGACCGCGCTGCCGGGCGGATGCGTTCGCGACGCGTGTCAGACGCGGTCGAGTGACTGCGATTGACCCGACGCTCGCGTGATCTGAGAGGCTGAACAGAGGTGCTATCGATGCACGCCTTCAAAGCATTGATTTGGTTTGCCGCCGTCGTCATGGTCTTTTTTGGCGCGAGTTGGGCCGGTGCGGCCGAGCCGGTCATCCTGCGGCTCACGCCACTCGTCGCGGACGTGCTGACAGCGCCCCATGCCGTCCGGGGTTCGGACGGACGGATGCATCTCGTTTATGAGATCAGGGTCGCGAACGTGACCGGCGGCCGGATCAGCCTTGAGCGAATAGCGGTGGTTGACGCTAAACTCGGCACGACGATCGCCACGCTGGATACCGAGGCGATTGCCGGTCGCCTGTCGCTCGGAGGCCGCCGCGGCAGCGAATTGGCCGGGCTCGGGCCGTTCCAGTTCGGCGTCGTCTTCATGCATATGGCCCTGGAGCGCAACGCCCCGATGCCCACCGCTTTGGCGCATGTCGTCGAAGCCTCATCCGAGAACAGCGAACAGCGATCTTTCGATGCGGCTGGCTGAAACGTCCGTGAGCAGCCACGCCGGTTCCGTCGCTCGGACCTCCGCTGCGCGGGCAAGGCTATGTCGCTGCCGACGGCTGCTGCGATTCTTTCCGTCATGTCCGCGCGCTGCTGGCGCTCAACGGCAGCTTCCATCTTTCACAGCGCTTCGCCGTCGATTGGGAGCAGATCGATGACGGGGGACACGTCTTTCGCGGTGATCCCAGGGAACTCCGCAGCTTTCATATTTATGGCAAGCCCGTTCTGGCCGTGGCCGACGCGACCGTCGTCGCCTCGCGCAACGATCTCCCCGAGCAGGTGCCCGGCAAGCTTCCCGACGGCCTTCCCATCGATGAGGCAGACGGCAACTTCGCGGTCCTGGATATCGGTGGCGGCGCCTATGCCCTGTACGCGCACATGCAGCCCGGAAGCGTGACAGTCCGCGCCGGCGATCGGGCTCGGCGCGGCGACCGCATCGGCACTGTCGGCAACACCGGCAACACCCAGGCGCCCCATCTTCACTTCCAAATGATGGACGCCCGATCCGGCTTCGCCTCGAACGGCATCCCGTACGTGTTCGATGCCTTCGCGGTCACTGCGGTGGACGAAGCGGGGACGGCGGATTTCGATCGTGCCGAGGCGACCGGCTCGCCACTGACGCTGACGCCGCGCGTGCCGCCGGCCCTTTCAGAAAAGACGTTGCCGCTCGATCTGTCGGTGGTCGATTGGAGCAACTGAGGTTCGAGCGCCCCGCGTTGCCGGCCACATGCTTGCTCCTTTTCCAGTCCGCCCATTCGGTCATGCTTGACAGGCAACCAAAAGGTTGCATATTAGCCCGATGAGCATGGATGCGGTGTTCAGGGCGCTCGCCGATCCGACGCGGCGCCGCCTGCTCGACAGCCTTCGTGCGCGGAACGGACAGACACTGGGCGAGCTATGCGCATGTGGCGAGATGACCCGGCAGGCCGTGACCAAGCATCTCGCCGTCCTGGAAGCCGCCAATCTGGTGGTGGCGCAGAAGCGTGGGCGCGAGAAGCTGCATTACCTCAATCCGGTTCCCATCCACGACATCGGCGCGCGGTGGATCGGCAAGTACGAGCGCTCGCGCCTCGCCGCCCTCGCCGATTTGAAAACGAAACTCGAGAGCGGCACCGATGACTGAGCTGACCACTGAAAGCACGGTGTGCGTCGTCGGGGCTGGCCGATGGTCCTGTCCGGCCTCAAATCACTGCTCGAAACCGGAAAGCCGCTGAACATTCCGGTGCCACCGAGGGAGCCGCGCCAATGAGCAAGTTCGTCTATGCCGTCTATATCCGCACGACTGCGGAGAAACTGTGGGATGCCCTGACGAAACCCGAATTCACCCGCGCCTATTGGTGCGGCACCTGGCATGAATGCGATTGGGAACCCGGTTCGCCGTGGCGGCTGATGATTCCCGATGGCCGCGTTGGCGACAGCGGCGAAGTCGTGGCGATCGAGCGGCCGCGCCGCCTCGTGCTGTTATGGCGCAACGAGTTCATGCCGGACTTGAAGGCGGAAGGTTATTCGCGCGCCACCTTCGATATCGAACAACTGGGCGACAGCGTGAGATTGACGCTCACCCATGAAATCGAGCGGGACAGTTCGAAGCTCATCGATGGCGTGTCCAACGGCTGGCCCGCCATTCTGTCGAGCCTGAAGAGCCTGCTCGAAACCGGGGACGCATTGGAGCTGACGCGCCGCTGGCCGGACAATATCTGATCCAATGTCGCATCGACGGCCATGCGCCCTGCGCTGGCCGGAATGCGGGCCAGTTCGATCGATTCCATGAAACCGATCAGGTCGGACAGGGGCGAATCAACCCCACAGACCTCGTCCTGAGGAGCCGTGCGAAGCACGGCGTCTCGAAGGATGGACGCCGGCACGACCTTGCCTGCGGCCGTCCTTCGAGACGCGCGCAAGAGCGCGCTCCTCAGGACGAGGTCGTAGAATAGTTTCACACGCTCTCAGGACGAGGGTTGATTGATCATATCGATATGATTCGAACCTCGGAAACGGTGCACCAGGTCCGTTGCAAATCATTCGCTCGCCCTGATTCCGGCCTCCTTGATGAGCTTCGCCCATTGCACCGCTTCGGCCTTCAGGGCGGCGGAGAATTCCGTCGGCGAGTTGCCGATCGTCACCACTCCGATGTCGGCGAGCCGCTGGCGCAGGTCGCCCTGCGCCAGCACCCGCACGGTGTCGCGATTGATCTTGTCGATGACGCCCGCAGGGGTTCCGGCCGCGACCATCAGGCCGAATGACGCGGTGACGTCGAACCCGGGAAAGCCGGATTCGGCGACTGTGGGCAGTTCCGGCGTGGCGGCAAAACGATCGAGCGACGTGACGGCCAATCCATGCAGCTTGCCCTCGCGGATCAGCGGCAGCAGGGGCGCGATGCTGCCGAAATACATGGTGATGCGGCTGCCCAGCAAGTCGGTGATGACCGCGGTCGCGCCGCGATAGGGGATGTGCTGAAGGTCGAGCCGCGCGGTCCGCTTGAACAGCTCGCCGGCGAGATGCTGCGAGGTGCCCACGCCGGCGGAGCCGAAGCTGTATTTTCCGGGCGTCGCACGGACCAGGGCGACGAGCTCCTGCACGCTGCGGACCGGCAGGTCGTTGGGAACCGTCAGGATGTTGGGGGTGGACGCGACCTGCGAGATCGGCGCCAGGTCCTTGAGCGGATCGTAGCTCATCTTGTCGAACAGGCTGGGATTGACGACGATCTGGGCCGCGTTCGCGAGCAACAGGGTGTAGCCGTCGGGCGCCGCCTTGGCGACGCGGTCGCCGGCGATGTTGCCGCTGGCGCCCGGCACGTTCTCGACCACGACCGACTTTTCCCACGCCTGTGCCAGCTTGTCGCCGATCGCCCGCGCGATGATGTCGTTCGGCCCGCCCGGCACGTAGCCGACCAGGATGCGCACCGTACGCTCGGGGAATGCGGTTTGCGCCGACGCCGCGTGAGCCATCGGCACCAACAACATCGCCATCAGGACGCGAATCGTTTTCATGAGAGCCTCCGGAAAAACCCCGTCGAACTGGCGGCGGCTTGGTCATTCCGGGCTCGCGCGCAGCGCGCACCGGAACGACTGGGCGGTACACGATAGTGCATTTCCCGCCGCGGTGGATACCCGCTCGAATCTGCGCTAGAAGCGCGCCGATGAATGCATCGCCCCCGGCCAGACGCGGCTTCGCCCATGTGGAGACATGGGTGTTCGACCTCGACAACACGCTTTATCCCCATCATCTCAATTTGTGGCAGCAGGTCGACGACCGCATCCGTACCTACATCTCGAATTTTCTGCGCGTTCCTGCCGACGACGCCTTCCGCATCCAGAAGGATTTCTACAAGCGCTACGGCACCAGCCTGCGCGGCCTCGTGCTCGAGCACGGGATGGACCCCGGCGCCTATCTCGACTATGTCCATGACATCGATCATTCGCCTCTCGAGCCCAATCCCGCGCTCGGCGCGGCACTGGAAAAGCTGCCGGGCCGCAAGCTCATTCTCACCAACGGCACCGTGGCCCATGCCGATGCGGTGATGCGCCGGCTCGCGATCCATCACCATTTCGAGGACGTGTTCGACATCGTCGCCAGCGAGCTGCAGCCCAAGCCCCTCCCCGAGAACTACGACCGCTTTCTCGCCCGCCACGGCGTCGACGCCGGCACGGCGGCGATGTTCGAGGATCTCGCCCGCAACCTCGCCGTCCCCCATGCGCTCGGCATGACCACGGTGCTGGTGGTGCCGCAGAGGAGCTATGAGGTCGTGCGCGAAGGCTGGGAGCTGGAAGGGCGCGACGCGCTCCATGTCGACCATACCACCGACGATCTCGCCGGCTTCCTGGAGGCGGCGGTCGCCCAAGCGGTCGCGCCGCCCCGTTGACATTGACGGGTCGGTCCGCGACACCAGCCGGACCAACCGGGGACGTTCCATGTCGCATGCCGAACTCGCAAAAATCGTCGACGATGCATTCGAGCGGCGCGCCGATGTCAGTCCCGCCACCAAGGGGCCGGTGCGCGAGGCGGTCGACCGCGCGCTCGACCTGCTGGACGGCGGCGTCGTCCGCGTCGCGGAGAAGCAGGCCGACGGCTCCTGGCACGTCAATCAATGGCTCAAGAAGGCGGTGCTGCTGTCGTTCCGTCTCCAGGACATGGACGTTGTCCCGTTCGGCGCCGAGGCCGGCGCCCGCGCCTGGGGCTGGGACAAGGTCCCGCTCAAATACGACCGCTGGCAGCGCGAGCAGTTCGGCCAGGCGCAATTCCGCGCGGTGCCCGGCGCGATCGTGCGCCGCTCCGCCTATATCGCGCCGAACGTGGTGCTGATGCCGTCCTTCGTGAACCTCGGCGCCTATGTGGATTCCGGCACCATGGTCGACACCTGGGCGACGGTCGGCTCCTGTGCCCAGATCGGCCGGAACTGCCACATCTCCGGCGGCGCCGGCATCGGCGGCGTGCTCGAACCGCTGCAGGCGGGGCCGGTCATCATCGAGGATAACTGCTTCGTCGGGGCGCGCTCGGAAGTGGCGGAGGGCGTGGTGGTGCGCCAGGGCTCGGTGCTCTCCATGGGCGTCTTCATCGGCGCCTCGACCAAGATCGTCGACCGCGAAACCGGCGAAGTGTTCCAGGGCGAAGTGCCGGCCTATTCGGTGGTGGTGCCGGGCACCCAGCCCGGCAAGCCGCTCAAGAGCGGCGCCCCGGGGCCGGGGCTCTATTGCGCCGTCATCGTCAAGCGCGTCGACGAGAAGACGCGGGCCAAGACCAGCATCAATGAACTGCTGCGGGATTGATCGCGAACATGTCCGCCGATCCCGTCGCCTTTGCCCGTGACCTCCTGCGTTGTCCGTCGGTGACGCCGGCGGAGGGCGGCGCGCTCGCGTTTCTCCAATCCGTGCTGGCGGGCGCGGGCTTTGCCGTCGACCGCGTCACCTTCTCGGAGCCGGGCGCCGACGATGTCGAAAACCTCTATGCCCGCATCGGCACCGGCCCGCCGCATCTGGTGTTCGCCGGCCATACCGACGTGGTGCCGCCGGGCGACGAGGCGCGCTGGCAGCACCGGCCGTTCGGCGGCGATATCGCCGACGGTGTCCTCTATGGCCGCGGCGCCGTCGACATGAAGGGCGCGATCGCCTGCATGCTCGCGGCCGCGCGCGACCATCTCGCTGCCTGCCGGCGGCAAGCCGAACGGCTCGCTCTCCTTCCTGATCACCGGCGACGAGGAGGGCATTGCGGTCAACGGCACCGTCAAGCTGTTGGCCTGGGCGGCGGCGCGCGGCGAAGCCTTCGGCCATTGCATCCTCGGCGAGCCCACCAATCCCGAACATCTCGGCGACATGATCAAGATCGGCCGCCGCGGCTCGCTCAGCGGCACGCTGCTGGTGTCCGGCACCCAGGGCCATGTCGCCTATCCCGCGCTGGCCGACAACCCGGTGCGCCGCATCGTCGCGATCATGAGCGCCGTGATGGCGGAGCCGCTCGATGCCGGCAGCGCGCATTTCGATCCGTCGAACCTCGAATTCACTTCGGTCGATGTCGGCAACAAGACGGGCAACGTGATCCCGGCCGAGGCGCGGGCGCGATTCAACATCCGGTACAATGATGTCCACACCCGTGACCGGCTCAAGGCCCTGGTCGAGGCGCGCGCCGGTGCCGGCGCACGCGGCGGCCGCTTCCATATCGACTGGGACCCGTCCAACGCCGCACGCCTTCGTCACCGCGCCCGGGCCGTTCGTCGGCCTGGTGAGCGAGGCGATCGCCGAGGTGACCGGGCGCAAGCCGGTGTTGTCGACATCGGGGGGCACCTCCGACGCCCGCTTCATCCGGGAATACTGCCCGGTGGTCGAGTTCGGCCTCGTCAACCGGTCCATGCACGGGATCGACGAGCACGTCGCCACCGCGGACCTCGTCGCGCTGACGGCGATCTACCGGAAGATACTCG
>CAVVCE010000132.1:0-14603 GCA_963746235.1 uncultured Alphaproteobacteria bacterium | reverse complement strand
TTGGATTCGGGTTGTCATGCTGTAGCTTGACCCCGGATTTCGTGTTCCGCCTGTTTAAGTTGTATCGGCTGCTTCATTCCCGCCACCACGATTCACACACGGCAGCGCATGAATGTAGATACCGTATTCGCTATCGTTACTGAAGACCGTCGCCCCAGGCCCGTTTGGTGACGCCTCTATCCGCAATCAAGAGATTGATCTCCTGCGCGACCGGTTGCGCCGGTACGCCCGTCACCGCACTCGCACCCATGAAGATGAAGGGCATTTCGCGCGCCGATCCGGTTCCGAAGATCGTAACCTTGCCGTCGGCGAGACGCCCCACGGTGTCGATGTTCAAGTCTGCGATGTGGCCGGACAAGGCGAACGGGGCGCCGGGTGCCTGCGCTGTCCTGACATAATGACGCGCGCCGACGAGGCCCGCCTCCTCTCCGGCGAAAGCAGCAAAGATGACGCTGCGCTCGGGCTTTGCATCCGCCATCAGCCGGGCCAGTTCCAGCATGACGGCGACGCCCGATGCGTTGTCATCGGCGCCCGGGTGCAATTTCCCTTTGGCGCCGGCGCGCGCATCCGGCCAGCCAAACCCGAGATGATCGTAATGCGCCGAGACGATCAATGCCTGGCCGTTCAAAGCCGGATTGGTACCCGGCAACACGCCGATCACGTTGCGAGCCGGCAACGGCGCTCCGGTTTCGCCCGTCATGGTGAAGGGCTGGAAATAGCGATCGTCGCCGTGCGCTCCGGGCGTCAGCGGCGAAAGACCGAGGCGCTCGAGGCGTTCCGCGATGTAGTTTGCCGCGGCGTCGAGGCCATGGCTGCCGGCACCGCGCCCCTCACGCGCGGGGTCCGCCAGCCATTCGACATCGGCCTTCATGCGCTCGATGTCGAACGCAGGCTTGATCTCGGCGAGCGCTTTCCTGGGAGCCAACTCGACCGGCCGCGCCTGCGGCGTCAGGTTGACGGCAAGCGGCGTGTCGCCGACCGGCCATGCGCCGGTGGCCTCGTTGGTCGCCTCGTCACCGGCAAAAACCAGCCAGGAATACTTGCCGTAATGCGGCAGTTTGCGCGCCAGCGCATCGGCCGCCGCCTCGCTCGACGCCGAAACATAAATGACCGCCAAATCCGCGTTGTGCGGATGGCGCACGCCGACGACCAGGCTTCGTCCCGCCGCCTCGTAGGTGGCGCCGGTCACGCGCAGCCCGGCGGCATCGAGCGACGCGCCATAGGCCTCGAGCGCCTCCGCCACCACCGGCGCGAACTTGTTGTCCGCGCCGAACACCCACACGGCGCGGTCGGCGGGAAGGGAATCGAGTTGACTGTCCATGACGGTCTCGACGCCATCCTGGCTCCAGGCCTTGGCAAGCCCCGCATAGACCGGTGCGCTTTTGGCGCTCATCACGATCAGCGACTTCTTGGCCCCGAACGCCTTGGACAAGGAGGGCGGGATTTCGAACGGGCTCAGCCGGCGATAGACCTGGAACTGCGGATCGATCTCGACCCGCTGCGCGGGCGCCTTTCAAATCGAAGCTCACGTCGACGCGCGCCTGGTCGGACGGCATCGAAACGGTCCTGGTCTCGACACCCTTGTCGGTCTCGATGACCACGGGAACATCCAGCGCGAACCGACGCCCGGACTGCACCTGAGAGAGCGTGATGTCGATGCGGTTGCCATCGCCTGTCGCACGGTCGAGTTTGAGTTCCGGCGTTCCGGCGACCTTTATCCACTGATCGAAGTACCCTCGCAGATCGAGGCCTGAAACCGCCTCGAAGCTCTTTCGGATATCGTCGAAGGACGCCTCGCGAAACCGGTTGTCGCGGTAGAACGCCTGCAGCGCCTTGATGAACTGCGCGTCGCCGACCTTCTCGCGCAACATGTTGAAGACCATGGCGGTCTTGCCGTAGCCGACCGCTTCGGTGACGGCATCATGGCGGCTGTGAAAGCGCGACAGCGGAAAGTCGTTCTGCGGCGTGACGTAGTCCGTGACCTTTTGCAGGATGGCGCGACGATGGTCGGCGCCCTGACCGCGCTGTTCGGCGATGAGATGGTCGGCGAGATAGGCGGTCAAACCCTCGCACCAGTTCCCGCCCGCAATGTCGACGAAGACGCCGTTGCCCCACCAGTTGTGCAGCAGTTCATGCGGATACGACGTATACAGAATGAACGGAAACCGGATGATCTGCTCGCCCAGGAGTGTGAAGGACGGCATGCCGTAGCCGGTCTCCCAGAAATTCTCCACCAGGGCGAACTTGGAATAGGGATAGGGGCCCAACAGGCCGCGATACATCTCGAGATATTGAGCCGTCGCATCGAGGTAACGGTCCGCCAGCGCCTGATCGGGCTTGCGCAGGAAGGCCATGGCTTTCACAGCGCCGGCGTCCCGGGAATATTCGGTGAATGGCGCCGCGATCAGATGCACCTCTTCGGTCGGCGTGGCGACCGACCAGCGTTCTGACACCCTTGCGGGCAAGGGACGTGCGGGGACGGGAAGGGTGGGGGCCTCGCTCGAAGTGCGCTCACCTTGGCTGACCGATTTCCAGCCCGCAGGCAGGTCGACCGCGAGCGTATAGGTGATCAGCGCATCCCCGACCTGCGGCACCCAATGGGTCGAGCCGGCGAGGTAGACGCCTCTGGATTCGATCAAGCCCGGCGATTGGCTAAACGCGCGCGCATATTCGGCTGCCCGACTGCTGGACCGCATAGTCGATGACGCCCTCGTAATCGAGTTCGCCGGTCAATTCCTGTCCGGGCGTTGCGCCGTCGACACTATAGACGTTGACCGGGCTGCGGGACGCGGGATCGTCGCGGTCCAAGCCGGAATCGGAACCCTGCGCACGCGGCCTGATCGGGACGAGCTTCAGCCCGCCGGGCACCGCTTGCACATGGAGATCGGCGTTCAACGAAAGGGTGAAGGGCGCGGTTACCAATGCGCCGGGAATGCGGATGCGGTCGTGAACCTTGAGACGATGAGTGGCCGGATCCAGCACAACTGCGAGGTCATGGTGGATCACCGGGGTCTGCGACGGCTGAGCCGATGCGGCGAGGCCAATGAATGAGCAGAACGCGGCCACGAGGGAAACGAGCATCATTCGCGCAAATATTCGCGCAAGTGTCGGTTGCATGGCGTCACGCCTGATCATGGGGGCCCCTACTCACCCGCGCGCGGGGAGGCGGCGGCGGGGGCGTGGGCCGGGTTTGGGCCGATGTTCAGCGAGGATATGTCCATCACGTAAGTGTAGAGACCCGACATGAAATCCGGGCCCTTCGGAACGCGCAAACAGCATCTTCGTGCCATCGGGCGAGATCGACGGAAAGCCATCGAAACTGTCGTTGAACGTCAGCCTTACCGGCTCGCCGCCCTCCAAATCGCCGAGGAATATCTCCCAGTTCGACGGATTGTCGAGCAGCGGACGCACGAACACATAGTGCCGTCCGTCCGGCGCCGGATAAGGCGCCCAGTTCATCCAGTCGTCGTGGGTGCGCTGGATGCGTTCGCCGGTCTCGACATCGATCGTGAAGATCGTCATCGGGGTCGGACGTCTCGTGCCATAGATGGCGCGGCTCCAGGCGCGCGTGGTGATGGTTTTCGAATCCGGCAAGAAGAACGGCGCACCCTCCTGCCAATCCGGCGTATCGGTGAGCTTCTTCTCGCCGGTGCCGTCGATATTCATCATGTAAAGGTCGAGGGCGCCGTCAACCTGGCGGGTGAAGGCGATCTTCTTGCCATCGGGCGAAATCGACACCTCGGCCTCGTAGTAGATATTGTTGGTCAGGCGCTTGCGATTTCCCCCATCGATGTCGGCAATGTAGAGCTCGGTACCCTGTGGGTAGTTGCGTTCATCCGACACGTTTCCCAGCGGAAAATCCAGGTGGTCCCGCGTCGACGTGAAGATCACATGCTTGCCGTCGGGAAAGAAATACGAGCAGAGGTCCTGTCCGCGGTCATTGATGCGCCATTTGGTCTTGCCGTCATCGGAAAAGATCCAGGTCAGTGCTCCCGTGCTGCGCCCTGGCACGTGGGCACCATCCGGGTCCTGCGTCTGCGCAATGACGTGATAGTTGTCGGGAGCGTAATAGGCTTCGGCCGATGACGGCACATTCGGGATGCGCCAGGTCGGCAATTCCTGCGGCGATGCCTGCTTGGGATTGACGATGGAATAGTCGGTGCGCCCGCCCAGAACCTGCAGATCCCGCGGGCTCGCGTCAGCCGGTTGCGTCGGCAGGCCCGGCTCCGGCGGGCCGGGTTGCGCCAGCGCCGCCCATCGCGACAACGCATGGAACCAAGATGCATGGAACCAAGACGCATGGAACCAACACGAAGGCGTTCCACAGGGCGGATCGTGATTTAGCCATGGGCTCCTGTCCGTTGCAGCAATCCTGGGCGTGGTTCGTCCCGCGAGGACGACGTCTCACGTCGCATGCGGATCGACCGGAAGCGACCCTTCCCAGATCTGCTGATTTGCATGCAAGGTCGCAGAGTGGTCCTTTCGCATCATGTGGTAGCCGAGGTAAATGAACGAAAGTCCAATGAATTCCGTGATATACAAGACCTCCACGTAGCCGAAGCGGGTGAAGCTTCCGCCGATGCCGGGGAGCAGCGCGCCAATGGCAATGAGAATGTTGCCGAGGAAACGGGGGCTTGCCTTATCCTTTGCGAAATACTGGACGGCCGAGTAGACGGCACCGCCGAACAGGAAAACAAAGGCATAGAGGTTCAGCAGGGGGGAAAATGCCCTGACCCATTGCCAGGCAAACACTCTCCCGGTGAGGCGGTGATCGAAGCCCTCCGGAATTTCAATCGGTGAGGACAATACGCAAACAGCGGCAACGAGGATGACCGCCGAGCACACCAGCGCCGAGATATCGGCGAAGCGTTTGTTCATCAGCAGGTAGATCGTCCCCTGGGCCAGAGGGTATCCGCCCAGCAGCGCACCGACGATGTACCAGACTTTGGTGTTCCACTCGCTCCAGCCGAAGATGGCATTGATGCTTTCCGTGAGCGTGCCCAGGCCGAATGTGAGCACGCCCAGGGTCCACCACAAAAGGTACTGCGACCTCTTGGCGAGATAGTGCGGCACGATGCGGCCAAGAAAGAAGACCGAAAAGAGCGTGGTGAGAACTGGGATATAACTGACCATATCAGTTCCCGGGCTGGGCCTTGAGTGGCAGTGCCTTCTTACACCTTGATCTCCGCAGAGATCAATCAGATCAATGCCACGAAATCGGGAAGGCGGAAGGCCGATATCGACGCGCGGCGGAGCGACGCAGGATGAGCATTTCCGCGGCAAGACATGTCCGCGGCAAGACATGTCCGCGGAAAGAACAGCGCCCGCTGGCTGAACAACATGGTCGGGCCAGCCTGATGGCGCTTGCTTTTGAATTGTAATAAAGAAAAGAAAGCAAAATCGCTGTTGTCGCATCTTTCATGCTCTTTCATGCCGCCAGGTGCAGGAAATGAAGAACACGACTGGTTCATACCGACGCGCCTCCGACCGCGGCTCCGACCGCGCCTTGGCCGCTGCCGACCGGGGGCCGCGGCTCCGCACTGTTGTTTTGTCCGCGTGCCTGGTCGCTGCGGCGGTCGGCCTGTCCGGGGCGCCCGCGAGGTCCGCCGCTCCGCAAGCTGAATCGGCGTCCGCCTGCGCCGGTTACGGCGGCTGGATCGACGTGAAGACGGGGCGTTCCATCGACCGGGGAGAGCTGTTTGGCGATCTCGTCGCCAAGCACGCTGTCGTGCTGCTCGGGGAATCCCACACCGATGTCGATCACCATCTCTGGCAATTGCACACTGTGGCGGCGCTATACGGCCGTGGCGGAAATCTCGTCATCGGTTTCGAGGCATTTCCGCGTCGCCTGCAATCTGTCCTGGACGATTGGATCGCCGGCAAGCTGACCGATGAGGCGTTCCTGAAGGCATCCGAGTGGCGACAGGTCTGGGGCTACGATGCGGCCTTGTACATGCCCTTGTTCCAGTTCGCTCGTCTCAACCGCATTCCGATGATCGCGCTGAACGTCGAGCGGACGCTCGTCTCGCACGTCGGCCAAAAAGGATGGGAGGCTGTTCCCGTCTCGGAGCGCGAAGGTCTTTCCGACCCCGCTCCGGCCACGCTGGCCTATCAGCGCGATCTCGCTCATGTCTATGTCATGAAGAAGACCATGCCGCCCGGCGCCGCCGACCGCATGTCGGCCGGTCAGGGGGCGAGCCTTCCGGAGCCCGACGAGGCAGCGGTGACGGAAGCACTGACGCAGCCCGAATTCCAACGTTTCGTCCAGGCTCAACTGACCTGGGACCGCGCCATGGCCCAGGCGCTGGCCGATGCCAAGCGCAAGTTCTCCGGCGCGACCATCGTGGGCATTTTGGGAAGCGGGCACGTCGAGGAAGGCTACGGGGTGCCCCATCAGCTAAAGGATCTCGGGGTGACCGAATTGCGGACGCTCATCCCGGTATCGGTCGAGGCCGCGTGCGCGCAGGTCGGCACCTCCTATAGCGACGCCGTATTCACGTTGCCGCGCACCGACGAGACGCCGCCGCCGGACCGTCCCAGGCTCGGCGTGTTATTGGAGCAGGGCGATGGTGCGCCCCGCATCAACCGGGTGGTGGGCGATAGCGTGGCCGAAATTGCCGGCTTGAAAGCCGGGGATCTCGTGGTGCGGGCGGCCGGCCTGCAGACTCGAAATTCGGACGATCTGGTCGAAGTCGTCGGCCGGCAGGCGCCCGGAACCTGGCTGCCTCTGAGCATCAAGCGCGACGGACAGGAGATCGACGTGGTCGCCAAGTTTCCGACCCGTCCGAGACAGGATCGATGAAGACCTGAGGTCCGAGCGGCGGAATTGATGCCTTCCCGCCGCACCTGAAGAGCGTGTGAAACTTTTCCACGATCTCGTCCTGAGGAGCCGGCGCAGCCGGCGTCTCGAAGGATGGCCGCAAACGCTGTGCCAGTGGCCATCCTTCGAGACGCCATGCTTCGCATGGCTCCTCAGGACGAGGTCGTAGAATAAGTTCACACGCACCAAAGGCTCAGCCGCGCGATCCGGCGTTACACATGCTGCCCGCCATTGATGTGGATCTCGGCGCCGTTGACGTAGGACGAGGTCTCCGTGCACAGCACGTAGATGATCTTGGCGACCTCGTCGGGGGTGCCGAGCCGGCCGAGCGGGATCTGGGCGATGATCTTCTCGGTGCCGGGCGACAGGATCGGGGTGTCGATCTCGCCGGGCGCGATGGCGTTGACGCGGATGCCGCGCGGGCCGAAATCATTGGCCATCTCGCGGGTGAGCGAGGCGAGCGCGGCCTTCGAGGTGGAGTAGGCGGAACCGGCAAAGGGATGCACGCGCGATCCGGCGATCGAGGTGACGTTGACCACCGATCCCTTGGCCGCCTCCAATTCGTCGACGAGGCCGCGGGCGAGCATGATCGGGGCGAAGAAGTTGACCTGGAACACCTGCTGCCAGACCGAATAGTCCGTATTGATGGTTCCGAGCCGCACGCCGGACTCCAGCTTCGGTGAAATTCCGGCATTGTTGACGAGCGCGTGGAGCTCGCCATGGATGCGCCGCTTGATCTCGTTGATGGCGGCGAGGGTGTCCTCGGGATCGGCGAGGTCGACCTGGATATGATCCTCGGGACCGGCTTCCCACGGGCAATTTTCCGGAAACGGATGGCGCGAACAGGTGATGACGCGCCAGCCGGCCGCGGAGAAGCGCTTCACCGTCGCGTGGCCGATGCCGCGGCTCGCCCCGGTGAGGAGCAGCGTGCGGCGCGGCAGATTGGAGGAGGGGTGCGCCATGAGGATGAAATCCGATCGACCTTGAAGCGACTATATAGGCGTTTTCCAAGATGTGCTGGATCAAGACCTGCAGGATATGGGCCGGCGTGTGAATAAGAGGCGCGCGGCGCCGATCGCGGCCGCTAGTGGATCGATTCCATGAAACCAATCAGTAGGGTGGGCAAAGGCGCGCTCTTCGCGCCGTGCCCACGCGAATACGACGATGGTGGGCACGCTTCGCTTTGCCCACCCTACAAGTCCGATGGCATTGATATGATTCGAACCTCGGAAACGCCGTACTAGGGATACAAGCGGGTCTTGGTCCAGGGGGCATCGGGGCCGGCGCGGCGGAATTCGATCCGGTCATGGAGCCGATAGGGCCGGTCGTGCCAGAATTCCACCACCCTCGGGACCACGCGGTAGCCGACCCAGAACGGCGGCCGCGGCACCGCCCCGACGGCAAATTTGGCGCCATGAAGCGCGATTGCCTTCTCGAAGGCGAGCCGGCTTTCGAGCGGTCTCGATTGCTTGCTGGCCCAGGCGCCGATCTGGGCGGATCGCGGGCGGCTGGCAAAATAGGCATCGGCCTCCGCGGCGCTGACCGGCTCGACGGTCCCGCGCAGCCGCACCTGGCGCCGCAGCGATTTCCAGTGGAACGCAAGGCCCGCCTTGGCGTGGAGGGCAAGCTCGCGCCCCTTTTGACTGCCGTCGTTGCTGTAGAAGACGAAGCCGCGCTGGTCGAACCCCTTGAGCAACACCATCCGGACATTGGGCAGGCCGTCGGCATCGACGGTCGCCAGCGCCATCGCTTCGGGATCGGCGGGCTCGGCCTTGCGGGCTTCCTCGAACCAGGCTGCGAACAGCCGCAAGGGCTCCTCGGCCTCGGTGAAATCGCCTGTTAACGACCCCTGGTGTTCTGTCGGCACGGTATGGGACATTGTGGGAAGTTCTCGGGTGAGCGGCCTCCTGCCGGGCCTTGCGGCTCATGGCGCCGGTTATAGTCGAAGCGTCGCACCGCGCCTATGGCAGCGGCTGCGCTGGCACCGGCTGCGCTCCCTGCTGCGATGTGCGGGCGTGGCGGGGATGACCTGCGCGGTCGCCGGCTGCAGCGTCACCACGCAATTGGGATCGGTCGTCGGCAAGGACAAGCCCGAGGGCACCGCTTCGATCCCGTCGCAGCCGCTTGCCGACCCGGCGGTGTTACCCGACGCGACCGACCTCGCGGCGGTCCGCACCGCTGCTGCCGCCATGCTCGACGCCGGCGAGACCGGCACGCAATGGGAAAATCCGGTGACCGGCGCCCGCGGCACCATCACCCCGATCGCGTCGAACTACAGCCAGGGCGGCATGCAGTGCCGCGACTTCCTCGCGAGCTACGTCCGTGAGCAGTCCGAATCCTGGCTGGAAGGCGAGGCCTGCCGCGACCCGTCGGGACGCTGGGAGGTTCGCAGCCTCGCCCCGTGGAAGCGGTCCTGACGCAGGACCACCGAGGGTGGCCCAACATCGGCCCAAGTCGGCCCAATGTCAGCCCAACCTCAGTCTTCTTGCGCGTTGCGAATCCCAGCCATTACCCCCACATTGGGAACGAAGCGGCCGGGGCTGGAACCGGCGGAAAGACCGGAGTTCGATGATGCGTGACCCCTATGAAGTGCTGGGGGTTAAGAAGACCGCGGATGCGGCAGCGATCAAGAGTGCCTATCGGCGCCTGGCGAAGAAGTTGCATCCCGACGCCAACAAAAGCGACCCCAAGACGGCCGAGCGGTTTGCCGAGATCAATTCGGCTTACGAGATTCTCGGCGAAGAGAAGAAGCGCAAGGCGTTTGACACCGGCGAGATCGATGCCGAGGGCAAGCCGCGCTTTCAGGGCTTCGCGGGCCCCCGCGCGGGTGCCGGTGCGGGAGCGGCCGGCCCCGACGCCCATTTCGAGACGTTCTCGTTCGGCCCCGAAGGCCCTCAGGGGCGCGGCGGCGCAGGCGGCGCCAATTTCGAGGATGTCATCAGCCAGATGTTCGGCGGTCTCGGCGGGGCGCACGGGCGCACCCGATCCTTCCGCGGCGGCTTCGACCCGGAGGATGTGGGCGAGCCTGCCGGCCGCGATGTCACCGTTCCCGTGACCATCACGCTCGAGGAAGCGGCCGCCGGCGGCACCAGGCGCGTGCACCTGCCCACCGGCAAGGAGGTCGACGTCAAAATTCCGGCCGGGCTGGCCGACGGCAAGCAGATCCGCCTGAAGGGGCAGGGCCTGCCCGGACCGGGCAGCATCGGCGATGCACTGATCACCATCAAGATCGCGCCCCACCGGATGTTCGAGGTCGACGGCGCCGACCTGCGGACCACTGTGCCCGTCACCCTCTACGAGGCGGTTCTCGGCGGCAAGGTGAGGGTGCCGACCCTCGGCGGTGCGGTCGAGCTCGCGATCCCCGCCGGCACCAGCGGCGGCCGCACGTTTCGCCTCAAGGGCAAGGGCCTGCCGTTGGATGGCAAGACCGGCGACCTGTTCGCAACGGTGCGCATCGTGCTTCCCGAGGCGGGTGACCCGGAGCTCGACGAATTGATGAAGAAGTGGCGCGACCAGAAGCCCTACGACCCGCGCCGAGACACGAAATAGCGAACCTCCCTGTATTCGGTTGTCGAATCCACCCGTCGCAATGCCTCGATCCGATGACGGACGCTGGTATCGATTGCGGCGACGGTCCGCGAACGCGTCACAATTCGACCGTTCGTCTTCTCTACACGATAGCTCGAGGGTATCGGGGTGTGTGCGGCCATGCGGGGACACGGGAACGAGGGGGACGGGTCGAGCGACGGAACAAGATCGGAACCGCCGCGCCTGCTGCGCGGGGCGCTCCGCGAGGCGCGCATCGCGGCGGCCGAGCGCACCGGCGTCGTGGTCGATCTGCGCGACGCCGAGATTGCCCGGCTCGAGCTTCTCCATGACGAACTCGACCCCCTGTTCGCGGAGATCCCGTCCCATATCGAATTGTTCGATCGCGGCATTTCGCGCGGCGATACCCCGCGGCTGTGGATCGACGCCGTCGCCCATGTGGAGATGGGCCGCGACAAGCGGATGTACCGGTTCGTCGCGGACAGCCGGTTCGGGCGCGTGGTGTTGGCGGAATCGTCCGCGAGCGGTGACGTCGCCGAAGCGGTCACGAAATACGTGGCACGCCGCATGATCGACCGCGAGCGCATGCTGGCGGGCGAGGAACTGTCGCCGGTGCGTTTCATGGTGCCGCGGCGCGGCCGCATGGTGCTGGCGTTCGTTGCCGGCATCACATCCGGGATCGTCCTGCTGCTCGCCGCGGTGTGGTTTACGGCGCCGTGACCTTCTGGTGGTGCGACCGCAGCCGCGGTGGACGAAGTTCGCGAGGCTAAGCCGGCCTGCGACTTGGCGATGCGCAGCTACCTGGCGACGCGCGGCTACTTGGCGATGTGCAGCTTCGAGATGGTATTGCCGATCGTGGTGAACGTGGTGATGATTGCGCTCGCCGACTTCAGCAGGAAGAATTTGCTGGCGTCGCTCGCGCAACCCTGCAGCAGCGTGGAGGTTGGATCGCCGCCGGTGTCGACCTGCACCGTGTACAGCGTGATCCCGGCGCGCCTTGATGTTGTTGCAGGTGATCTGCTGGCGCGCATCGATCGAAGTTCTGGCTGGTGTACCAGCGGTCCTGGGTATTGAGGCCGTCGGTCAAGAGGATGATCACCTGCTGATACTGATAGTTCGGGTCCAACGCCGGCGCCGTGAGCGGCCCGCCGCCGACCAGCGACAGCCAGCCCCATGCGAGGCCGATCGCCTGGTTGGTATTGCCGTTGGGCGTCATCTGATTGACCAGCGTGTTCATCGATGTCCAGTCGTAGCTGAGCCCTTTCATCTGCAGCGGGCAGCTATCGTATTGCTCGGCGGGGAATAACGTCGCGACGGTGCCGGCGGACGGCGCGGTGACATTGGTGTCGTAGTTTTGGGGGCTCGGCGTCGAGGTCGGCGCCGGCAGGCCGCGGTCGGTTATGCAGCCGTTCCAGGTGCTGTGCGCCGCCGGGGTCCAGGTGCCGAGGATGCAAGTGCTCTGGGAGATTCCAATGCCTCTGCTGCAAGTTCCGTTGGTGGCGTTCCAATCGGTCCAGTCGATCCAGGTCGCGTTGTAATTGGTGCCGCCGACATTGACGTCCTTCACGAACGGAATGATCGAGACGTAGACGTCGCCATTGTTGGCCGCGGCGGCCTTCAATTGCGCCAGCAGGTTCTTCGTCGCCGTCTGCAGCGCGCCGATCTTGCCGGAATCCGCCATCGAGCCGGTGTTGTCGAGAACCAGGGCGACGCGCAGCCGCGATTCGCCCCACGCGATGGTCGAGGAGCGCTGACATTGATGGTCGACATGTTCAGGGGCGGCAGGCCGAGGAAAGTCGTCTTCATGACTGGCCGTCGCCGACATCACCAATTGCGGGTTGGTGACGTTCGAATAGGTGGCGGTGATCGTCGGCGCGCCGAGTGCGGTGCCGGTGTAGATTCCATTGAAATAGGTGGTCGCTTGGGTGGTCAGAGCGGCCGCGGTGAGCGACGCCGCGGTCGACGACAGCGCCAGCGCAGTTGCATCGAGCGCGGCCTGCATCTTCGCATTGGCCAGGCTGCCGCGCGTGTAATCGATCCCCATGCCGATCATGGCGATGACGACGAACATCACGACGACGAATATCGGCAGGATGCTGCCGCCCGTGTCGCGCAGGAAGCGCCGGGCGTGGGTCGATCGGGGAGCGTTCATGAGGTGGGGCATTTCGTTGAAGGCTTTCGGCATATTCGCCGGCAGATATGAAATAACCGTTTGCGGCTGTCGGTGTTCTCGCTCGGTTGGTTCCCGGAGCGATTGTTGACCACCTGAAAAGGCTATTCACGCAGCGGCGAAGCCGACGCCGTCGCGCTTGGCGATGAAGTGCTTGGCGATGAAGCGCCTTGACTGGTTCGGCGCGCGGCGTACACGCTGGTTCGGACGACAATCAAAATCGCCTCCGGAGGAATAGCCATGATCGCTTCGACCCGCCGCGGATTCCTTGCGCAATCCGCGTCGCTGCTGACGCTCGGAGCCACCGGGCTCGGCGCCGCGCTTGGCCGCGATGGGGCCGAACGACAAGTTCGACCTCCTCATCAAAGGCGGCGAGGTGCTCGATCCCAGCCAGAACCTGAGGGGCAGGCGCGACATCGGCATTCGTTGGGGCGTGATCGAGGCGGTGGAGCCGGACATTCCTGCGGACCGGGCGCTCAAGGTCTTGAGCGTCGGCGGCAAGCTCGTGACCCCCGGCCTCGTCGACCTGCATTCCCATGTCTACCCCTACGGCTCCGCGATGGGCATCCCCGCCGACGAGCTGCTGACGTTCCAGGGCACCACCACCATGGTGTCGGCGGGCGATGCCGGCGCCAACAACTTCGCCGCGTTCCGCCGCTACGTGGTGGGGCAGACGCGCACGCGTCTCTACGCCTTCGTGCACATCGCCAATATGGGCCTGACGCCGTTTCCGGTGCCGGAGCTCTACAACATCGATTACGCCGTGGTCGACGCGTGCGCCAAGACGGTCGCCGAGAATTCCGACATCGCCATCGGCGTCAAGGTCCGCATGTCGGAAAACGTCATCGCCAATAACGGCGCCGAGCCGCTGCGGCGGTCGATCGAGGCTGCGGCCATGGCCGGTGGCGGCGCCAGGGTGATGTGCCATATCGGCGGGGTCGAGACGCCCAAGCTGATGTCGGACATTCTCGATATGCTGCGCCCCGGAGATATCCTGACGCATGCCTATTCCGGCTTGCCCAACAACGCCGGCGCCTTCACCAACATCGTGCAGGACGGCCGGCTGCTGCCGGCGGCGAGCGCCGCCAAGCAGCGCGGCGTCGTCTTCGACGTTGCCCACGGCGGCGGCAGCTTCGACTACACGGTGGCCGAGGCGGCGATCCAGGCCGGGGCGACCCCCGACACCATCTCCTCCGACATTCACGTGGTCTCCGGAAACACCGCGGGCATGCCGTATCTCACCTGGGTGATGAGCAAGTTCCTCAACATGGGATTCACCCTGGAGCAGGTGGTCGCGATGGCGACCATCAACCCCGCGAGGATCATCAACCGGCTTCCCAAGCTCGGCACCCTGCAGGTCGGCGCGCCCGGCGACGTGTCGGTGATGGACCTGGTCGAAGGTCCGGTCGAGTTCGTCGACACCCGCGACAACAAGCGCCAGGGCAAGCTGCAACTACGCCCCGCCAACGTGGTGCTGGCGGGGGTTCCTTTCGGCCGGCCCTATCAGACTCCGTTCGCGGTGCGGTAAGGGAGAACGAGCCCGCCGATGCCGCCATTTCTGCGTTTTTGAGGCCGGTCCCGGTTCAAGGGTTTCGAGCGAGATCGATGCAATCCGTCATGCCTTGGCTTCGCGTGTTCATGAGGTGGGCGATGGCGGCGTTCTATCTCGTCGCCGGAATCGTTCACATGGTTGCGCCGGACAAATTCTTGCCGATCGTGCCGGATTTCGTGCCGTTGCCACGTCAGGTGGTGCTCGCCACCGGGGTGTGCGAGATCGCCGGAGCCCTCGCGCTGCTCACCATGCGGCTGCGGTGGCTGGCCGGGGTCATGCTGGCGCTTTATGCCGTGGCCGTCTTCCCGGCCAACATCAAGCACGCCCTCGATGGCATCCATCTGCCGCCGCTTCCCGACAGTTGGTGGTATCACGGGCCGCGACTGTTGCTGCAACCGGTCCTGGTGTGGTGGGCGCTCTTTTGCGCCGAGGTCATTGATTGGCCGTGGCGCAGAGGTCGGTAACGAATCACTCGCCGAGGACTGGCTCAACGGCACCCAAAAGGTTGACGAGCG
>CAVVCE010000131.1:0-11283 GCA_963746235.1 uncultured Alphaproteobacteria bacterium | reverse complement strand
AGATCGACGCGTCAGCTACTGTCCTTCGACGCCATGATCAGCGCCCAGAATACCTTGTATTTCGATTGCGGGGCATAGACCGCGGCGATCCCCAAGCGGTTGGCGCCGGCATTGAGCATGTTGGCGCGGTGCGGCGGGGAATCCCGCCAGCCGGAAAACGCCTCGGCCAGCGTATGGTAGCCGGCGCTGATGTTCTCCACCGTCTTTTTCGAGCTGAAGCCGGCGCCGGCGAGGCTCTTGTTGAAATCGCGGCCGGCGTTGCGGTCGAGCTTGTCGTGCGCCGCCATGCCGCGCGCCCGGTCGAGCGCGAGCTTCATCAGATCGGGGTCGACCTCGACCGCGCCGAGGCCGTTATTGTGGCGATAGCCGGAGATCATCGACGCCGCGGTGGGGCCGTCGACCTCCGCCTCCGCATTGGCCATGCTGCGATAGAAGGTCGGCTCGGCCGGCGGCCCGGTCTCGCCCAGGCAGCCGGCCAGGCAGGCCGACAGGCCCGTGAGCGCGACGAGAGCGGCCGATCGCAGGTACCTCGATACATCCATGAATGGCACTCTCCTTAACGAAACGGGCACCATAATGGCCGCGCCAAGATGAAGAAAGCGTGCAAACGCTATCACGCCGCGGGAGGCCGGCGTGCCCGCTTTCGCGGGCATGACACCGAGATTGAATGAACCGTCGGCGCTGTAACACCAGCTTTGCGGCCGCGCATTTCCGGCTATAAGGGCGCCTGGCAACTCGCCCGATGGCGGCGGGGGCGTCAACGCGGCGCGAGGATGGTCATGGCGGATCCGGTCAACGTGGTTTGCATCTGCGGCTCGCTGCGCAAGAAGTCTTTCAACGCCGCGCTGGCGCGGACTCGCGCCGACGCTCGCGCCGCCCGGCATGTCGATCGTATCGGCGCCGCCGCTCGATGCCATTCCGCTCTACAATCACGACGTCCAGGAGAGCAGCGGCTTTCCCGGCCCGGTCGGCGATCTCGCCGCCGCGATCCGCGCCGCCGACGGCGTGCTGATCTGCTCGCCCGAATACAACTGGTCGATACCCGGCGTGCTGAAGAACGCAATCGACTGGGTCTCGCGCATGAAGGACCAGCCGTTCGCGGCAAGCCGGTGGCGCTGCAGTCGGCCGCGACCGGCCTCCTCGGCGGCGCACGCATGCAGTACCACCTGCGGCAGTCGCTGACCTCGATCGATGCCGTGCTGTTCGGCCGGCCCGAGGTGATCATCACCTTCGCCGGGCAGAAATTCGACGACAGGCTGGAGCTGAAGGATCAGGGCGCTATCGACCTGATCAAGCAGCAGCTCGCCGGTTTCGAAAAGCTGATCCGCAAGGTCACGGGGAAGTAGCGGGGTCGGGACGGGAACGTCGTTGAGTGAGTTCGACCGTGGTCGAACAGGGACGAGAGCGAACGCCATGGTGGAGATGAAGAACCCGCCGCACCCGGGCGAGATGATCGGGGATAGTCTGGAGGAGCTCGGCGTGTCGATCAGCGAGGCGGCGAAGTCCCTCGGCATCACGCGCCAGCAACTTCACAACCTGATTGCCGGCCGCAGCGCCATCACGACGGAAATGGCCGTGAGGCTGGAGAAGGCGCTCGGCGGCACCGCCGAGGCGTGGGTGCGGATGCAGATGAACCATGACCTCGTCCAGATCAGGAAGCGGGCGTCATCGATCCGCGTGAAGCGCATCACTCCGAGGGTCGATGCGTAGAAACGCTCGAAACTACACCTTCTCGTCCGCGATGGGATTGCGCAGGATGCCGATCCCTTCGATCTCGATCTCGCAGACATCGCCGTCGCGCATCCAGGCCGGCGGCTTGCGGGCGTGGCCGACGCCCGAGGGCGTTCCCGTGACGAGGAGGTCGCCGGGCTCCAGCGTGATGCCCTGGGTGGCGTAGACGATGGTCTCGGCGACCGGGAACATCATGTTGGCGGTGTTGTCGGACTGCATGACCTTGCCGTTGACCCGGCTCTCGATCGCAAGGCCCTTGCCGCCGGCGGGCAGCGCGTCGGCGGTCACGACCCACGGGCCGAGGCCGCCGCTGCGGTCGAAATTCTTGCCCATGTGCCACTGGGTGGTATGGCGCTGGAATTCCCGGATCGAGCCTTCGTTGCAGCACGTCCACCCGGCGACGCAGGAGACCGCGTTCTCCAGCGTCATGTGCTTGGCGCGCTTGCCGATGACCGCGACGAGCTCGGCCTCGTAGTCGAAAGTCTCCGAGACCTGGGGACGGATCAGCGGCTGCAGGTGCGGCACCAAAGAGTTGAGGCCGCGCGCGAACAGGGTCGGGAATTTCGGCAAATTGTCGGCGTAGCGGCCTTCCTTGACGTGCTCGAGATAGTTGAGGCCGAGGCAGATGATCTTGCCCGGCCGAGCCACCGGCAATGCGTATTTCAAGCCCGCGAGCGGTCGCCTGGCGGAGGCCGGCGCGCGCCCGGCGATGTCGCCCAACGGCGCGAGATCGCCGTTTCTGCGCGCCAGGACGACGGCGAGATCATTGGGAATGGCCGGATCGACCGCCTGGAGATCGATGACCTCGTCGCCCTCGACGACGCCGAGCCGCAGCCCCGCATCCGTTTCAAACCCGACGATTTTCATGGGAACGTCCTCGAGCGTTTTATGCACCGGTGAATGCGGCGCCTTGCTCGACTATTTTTCCCGGTTGGGCAAGTCCGTACTGGTAGATTCACGCCGAGCCGAGCAGTGACCGTCAAACACTTGCGCCGCTGCGCACCGCTTTGACCGGCGCCGCGGCGACCAGCGCGTGAACGGAAAAAAAGTTCTGCTCGTCGAGCCAGAATGCGGCAGGCGTCCAGCCGGCACTCCGCGCATGGCTGCGAAACAGTTCCACGGTGTATTTGTAGCTGTTCTCGGTATGGATGGTTTCACCGCGGCGGAAGTCGATCAGCTTGCCCATGACCCGGACCTTCTGGCGCGCGAGGCTCACCAGATGCATCTCCACGCGCTGCTTCTCGCGGTTGTAGAACGCACGGTGGCAAAATTTCTCCAGCTTGAACTCGCCGTCGAGCTCGCGATTGATGCGCTCCAGCAAATTGAGGTTGAACGCGGCCGTGACCCCGGCGGCGTCGTTATAGGCAGCATTGAGGATCGCGGGATCCTTGACGAGATCGACGCCGATGATCAGCAGCGCGCCGCGCCCGAGCAGCGCGGCGGCATGGCGCAGGAAGGCGTGGGCCTCGTGCGGCTCGAAATTGCCGATGGTCGAGCCCGGAAAGAAGCCGACACGCGGCTTCGCGCCGACGCCGGCGGGAAGCTCGAACGGCCTGGTGAAATCCGCCGCCACCGGGAGCACCTGCAGCTTCGGCATGTCCTCGCGCAGCCGCTGCGCCCCGTTCGACAGGAACTCGCCGGAAATATCGACCGGGACATAGGCCGACACCTGGCTGCCCGCGGCACCCAGCAGAATGCGCGCCTTGGCGACCGAGCCGGCGCCGAACTCCACCACCGCGGCATCGGCGGGAATGAGCTTGGCGATCTCCGCCGCATGGGCCTGGAGGATCGCGGTCTCGGTGCGGGTCGGATAATATTCGGGAAGCTGCGTGATCTCCTCGAACAGGCGCGATCCGCGCTGGTCGTAGAAATATTTCGGCGGCAGCCGCTTCGGCTCGGCCATGAGCCCGGCCATCACATCCTCGGCAAATGTCCTGGTGGCGTCACTCGCGGGGCGCGGGCGCGGCTTGACTGCGACGTTCATGATTTCTGTCTCTCTCCGAAACAGGACCGAATCCGGCGCTCAGGCCGGAAAATCGGCGAGCCGCAAGCCGCTGAACTGCCAGCGTGCTGCGGGAGGAAAAAAGTTGCGATAACTCGCCCGGGCATGCCCGGCGGGGGTTGCGAGCGACGAGCCGCGCAGCACCATCTGGTTCACCATGAATTTGCCGTTGTACTCGCCGAGCGCACCGGCCATCGGCCGGTAGCCGGGATACGGAGAATAGGCGCTGCGCGTCCACTGCCAGACGACGCCGAAGGCGTCTTCGAGTTCGCCGGCCCGCGCCGCGACTTCCCATTCGGCCTCGCTCGGCAGGTGCTTGCCGCACCAGCGGGCGAAGGCGTCGGCCTCGAAATAGCTGATATGGCACACCGGCAGGCCTTCCTCGACCGCGCGCAACCCGCCCAGCGTAAACGCGTGCCAGGAGCCGTCGATCTCGCGCCAATGGCCGGGCGCAGTCCAGCCCTCGGCGCAGACCGTGGCCCAGCCGTCCGACAGCCACAGCTCGGGTCGCGCATAGCCGCCGTCGGCCATGAAGGCGAGCCATTCGCCGTTGCGCACGAGGGCGCGGGCGAGGCGCACCGGCCCGACCAGCGTGCGGTGCGCGGGGGTCTCGTTGTCGAAGCAGAAATCATGCCCCTGATGGCCGACCGTGTGAATGCCCTCGGGCAGTCCGCAAAAGCCGCCCGGGCCGGCGGCGCGGAGCGGCCACCGGAACGACGGGTCATAGGCGGGCGCGGTCGGATTTTCCGAAAATGCGTGAAGGATGTCGGTCAGCATCAATTCCTGGTGTTGCTGCTCGTGATTGAGCCCGACCGCGAGCACGCCGATCACGCCGTCGAGCGCCTCTCCATCACGCGCGCCGCCCGATGACGACTGGCTGGATGACGACTGGCCGGACGACGACTGGAGGAGACTTTGCATCGCGCCATCCACATGGGCGCGATAGCGCGCCACCTCTTCACAGTCGGGGCGCGTCACCAATCCGCGTTTCGGCCGGGCATGGCGCGCGCCGGCCGCGACATAATAGGAATTGAAGAGATAGGCAAAGCGTTCGTCGAAGCCGCGATAATCCGCCAGGTGCGGCGCCAGCACGAATTGCTCGAAGAACCACGTGGTGTGGGCGCGATGCCACTTGATCGGGCTCGCATCGGGCATCGATTGGACGGCCTGGTCCTCCGCCGAAAGGCAGGCCGCACGGCGCTCGGTCTCCGCACGCACGCTGCGATAGGCATGCATCCACGAGTCGCGCATCGAGGAGCCGTGCATCGCCGAGCCGTGCACCAAGGCTTGGGCCGGATTGATCGGGCCGCAGACATCCCCGGCGATCGAGACAACAGGCTGCGCGCGTGTCATGCAAAACTGCTCGAAATGGCGAAGGACGAAATGGCGAAGGACGGTGCGACCCTGTCACACCGGCGCAGACATGCCATTGAGAACACCAAATTGCGGTTCGGGTTCCAACTATTCGGATTCCAAGGCTTCGGATTCCAAGTGCTCGAATTCCAGGTCTTCGGATTCGCGTTCCAACCAGCGGACGGGCGCAGCGGCGCCGACCGACAATACAGTCTCGGGTCCATCAATCCAATCCGTCCGTCCCGACGTGGTGAATGCAGTCCGGCCCTTGTTGCGGGCGGACACGAATTCCACAAGGAAACCATTGGATTGGCGCCGTCGAGACGCCGCCGTTGGCTCCGCTTGCATGGTGCTGCTATACGCGTGCCCCACCCCGTCGCCCCGACGGCTCGAATCACTTGCGTGCCTCCAGCCGGGGCTGACATAGGTATGGCGTGCTGGTTTTTCCATCCCCGGAGGCGGCCGATCCGGTCGCGCGATATCGCCGAATTGATGAGGGCCGGGACCCCCAGTGAAATCCCCGATGAGATCGGCTATTCCCGTCGGCACCCGCGCCCCGGCACGGGCAAGGCCCGCCCGCGCCGGCCCGTCACCGACCACCAACAGGATTTCCACCAACAGGATTTCCCATGCCTCACCTCACCACCGACGACGGCGTGAAGCTCTTCTACCAGGAGACCGGTGCCGGCGTTCCCATCGTGTTCGTGCATGAGTTCGCCGGCGACGTCCGTTCCTGGGAGGCGCAGCTTCGCCATTTCGGCCGGCGCTACCGCTGCATCGCTTACAATGCGCGGGGCTATCCGCCCTCCGACGTGCCCGCCGAGGTCGAGCGCTATTCGCAGGCCCGCGCCCGCGACGACATCCGCGCCGTGCTCGATGCCCTCGCCATCGACAAGGCCCACATCGTCGGGCTTTCCATGGGCGGCTTCGCGACGACCCATTTCGGTTTCACCTATCCCGACCGCGTTCGCTCGCTCGTCATCGCCGGCTGCGGCTATGGCGCGAGCCCGGGCACGCGGGCGCAATTCACCGCGGAAGCGGCGGCCAGCGCCGCACGGTTCGAGCAGCAGGGCATGGCAGAGGCGGCCGAAGCCTATGCGCTGGGGCCGTCGCGGGTGCAGCACCAGAACAAGGACCCGCGCGGCTGGCGCGAATTCACCGACCAGCTTGCAGAGCATTCGGCCACCGGCGCCGCAATGACGTTGCGCGGCGTGCAGAGCCGCCGGCCCTCGCTCTACGACCTCGTCGAGGAGATGAAGAAGATCACGGCGCCGACCCTGATCATGACCGGCGACGAGGACTGGGCCTGCCTGGAGCCGGGCATCCTGATGAAGAAGACGATCCCGACCGCGGCGCTGGTGGTGCTGCCGAACGCCGGCCATGCCATCAACCTGGAGGAGCCGGACGCGTTCAACCGCCATATCGACGCGTTCTTGCAGGCGGTCGAACTCGGCAAATGGCCGACCCGGGATCCCCGCGCGATGGCGCCGTCGATCTTGGGGCGGTAGGGCTTGCTTTCTCCCTCCCCGTTTTCGGGGAGGGCCGGGGTGGGGCTCTTTTTCTTCGCACGATCCGTACCCGAAGACCCTAACCGACCTCGCTTGCGCTCGGCCCCCCTCCCCGAAGTCGGGGAGGGACACTGAGCGACACCTGTGCTTGTGACACATTTGTTCTGACAAGCCGCGGAATGACGACGAACCCCCCATGGCATGCTTCTTGCGGCCGGCGGAGCCACCGATTACGCTCCGCGTTGGACCGGAGGCGGCCCATGCCCTCGCCGACCAAGCTCGAGATCGATGACCTCAGCATGCGGTTCGACACGCCGTCCGGCGCCTTCCATGCGCTCGACCATGTCGGCCTCGCGGTGCCGCAGGGCGCGTTCGTCAGCCTGATCGGCCCATCCGGCTGCGGCAAGAGCACCATCTTCAACATCGTCGCGGGATTGCAGGAGCCGAGCCAGGGCCGGGTCCTGATCGACGGCGTCGACGCCACCGGCACCATCGGCCGGGTCGGCTACATGCTGCAGAAGGACTTGCTGCTGCCGTGGCGGACGCTGACCGACAACATCATCCTCGGCATGGAGATCCAGGGCGTGCCGCTGCGCCAGGCGCGCGAGCGGGCGCTGCCGCTGCTGCGGCGCTACGGCCTCTCCGGTTTCGAGCACGCCTATCCCAATGCGCTGTCCGGCGGCATGCGCCAGCGCGCGGCGCTGCTGCGGACGCTGTTGTTCGACACCGACGTGATCCTGCTCGACGAGCCGTTCGGCGCGCTCGATGCGCAGACCAAGCTGCGCATGCAGGAGTGGCTGCTGCAGCTATGGAGCGATTTCACCAAGACCGTGGTGTTCGTCACCCATGACGTCGAGGAGGCGATCTTCCTGTCCGACGAGGTTCACGTGATGGGAACGCGGCCGGGCCGCATCATCGAGACGATTCCCGTCGCCCTGCCCCGGCCGCGCCGGCGCAGTTGCACCACTTCGCCGGACTTCATCGCGGTAAAGGAGCGCTGCCTCGATCTGCTGCACAGCCAGCCGGCCTGCCGCGATGACGCGGCCTGAGGCACCATGGCGATAGAGCAGGCCTCGCCCGTCCGGGCCGCACCCGTCGAGGCCACACCCGTCCAGGCCTCAGCCGTGAGGGAGCTGCCCTGGAGCGCGGCCGGGCACGCCGTGCCCGACGCTGCCGCGCATTCGCGCGCAGGCGAAGCCGGCGCGCAAGCTGCCGGTACAGAAGGACTGGCCGGCCTGGATCATCATCTGCGTGCAGCTCGGCATCCTCGTCGGCATCGTCGGGCTGTGGGAAATCGGCGCCGCGGCCGGCTTCGTCGACGCATTCTTCTGGTCGCAGCCGAGCGCGATCTACAAGACCTTGCAGATCTTCTTTTCCACCGGCGACGCGTGGACCGACATCGGCTTCACCTTCCGCTCGACCATCATCGGCTTCCTCATCGGCACCATCGCGGGGTCCGCGCTCGGCCTGTCGTTCTGGTGGTCGCGCAACTACGCCGCGATCGTGCAGCCCTACATCATCGGCTTCGAGTCGCTGCCCAAGCTCGCGCTGGCGCCGCTCATCGTCCTGGTGTTCGGCATCGGCCTCGCCTCCAAGGTGGCGATCGCGACCGCGCTCACTTTGGTGGTATCGACGCTCACCACCTATGCCGGCGTCAAGGCCGTCGATCCCGACGGCGAGAAGCTGTTCTACTCGCTCGGCGCCACCCGCCTGCAGGTGTTCCGCAAGCTGGTCATTCCGTCGTGCCTGCCGTGGATCATCTCGGTGCTGCGGGTCAATATCGGCCTCGCGCTGACCGGCGCCGTGGTCGGCGAGTTCATCGCCTCCCAGCACGGCCTCGGCCGCGCCATCCTCTATGCCGGCCAGACCTACGACATCGCGCTGGTGTGGGTCGCGGTCGCCGTGCTCTCGACGCTCGCCGTCATCATGTACGTCACCGTGTCCTGGATCGAGCGCGTGCTGCGCAAAGGCGTGAAGAGCTGAAAGGAGACCGTCATGAACCGACGCAAATTCCTTGAGGACCGCGGCGGCGGGCGCGGTCGCCGGCCGCATCGCCCCGGCCCGCGCCGCGCGCGAAGTCCTGGTCGCGGAGCCGGTCCACAGCACCGGCTACCTGCCGCTCTACATCGCGATGGCCAAGGGCTATTTCGACGACGTGACGGTGAAGATCGTCACCATCGAGAGCGGCAGCGGCCACACCAATGCGGTGCTGTCGGGCCAGGCCTTCGCCTTCATCGGCGGCCCCGAGCACAACGCCTTCGCCAAGGCCAAGGGCGCCGAGCTTCGCGCCGTGGTGAATTGCGTCGATCGCGGAAACATCTATTTCTGCGCCGCCAAGGGACAGGAGCCGGCCGGCACCGACTGGCCGGGCTATTTCAAGGGCAAGGCCATCGCCGTCGGTCCGTTCGGCGGCACGCCCAACTCGATCACGCGCTATCTGTTGGCGAAATGGAAGCTCGACGCCAAGAAGGACGTGACGCTGATCGAGACCGCGAATTCCGCCACCATCGCGGTGGTGCGCGGCAAGCAGGCGCAGATCGGCGAGGCCACCGAGCCCTTCGTCACCCAGGGCGTGCGCAACAACGTCTGGAGCGAACCGTTTCTCAATGTGCCGAAGGAACTCGGCCCCTACGCCTACTCGACCCTCAACGTGCGGCTCGAAACCATCCAGAAGGAACCCGAATTGGTGCGCAGCTTCGTGCGCGGCATGGTCAAGGGCCTGAAGCTCATCTATGCCGACCCCGACGAAGCCGGTGCGATCGCCAAGGCGCAATTCCCGACCATGCCGATCGACGATCTGCGCGCGACGCTCGACCGCTCGTTCAAGGACGAGATGTGGAGCCGCGACGGCATCGTGAGCCGGCCCGCCTGGGCGACCGCCAGCGCCGTCGTGCGCGAGGCCGGCATTCTCAAGAGCGACATCAAGTATGACGAGATCATCGACATGAGTTTCGTCGAAGCGGTGCGGGCGACTCTGTAAGAGGATTATGATAGCGGCGATAAAGGTGTCGGGTTCGTCGCGCCGAGTATTTGCCTGGTCGTTCCGGGGCGCGCGGCTTCGCGCGAACCCGGAATCCAGGCTGCCGTGTCGGCGGCAACACCGTCTGGATTCCGGGTTCGGTGCTGCGCACCGCCCCGGAATGACTGTGTTGAACTGGACAGCCGTGGAGGAAACACGATGACCGAACCGATCTGGAACAAGTTTCTCACCGAGCGCGACAAGGCGGTGTTCGCGACCTCCGGCTACGGCGCGCGCCAGGGCTTCGGCAAGCGGCCGGCGCTGCTCGTCATCGACGTCAATTATGCGTTCTGCGGCGACAGGCCGGAGCCGATCCTGGAGTCGATCAAGAACTGGCGCAATTCCTGCGGCGAGGACGCCTGGGTCGCGCTCCCGAATATCCGCGCCCTGATCGACAAGGCGCGCGGAAAAGGCCTGCCGGTGATCTACACCACCGGCATACGCCGCGGCGACCTCTGGGATTCCGGAAGCTGGGCCTGGAAGAACAACCGCTCCGCCGAAGATGTCGGGAGCAAGACCGTGGTCTCCAACTTCGACGGCAACGAGATCATGGCGGAGATCGCGCCCGGCCCGCGCGACATCGTGATCTACAAGCAGAAGCCGTCCGGCTTCTTCGGCACCAACATGGCGAGCTATCTCACGCTGCTCGGCTGCGACAGCGTGATCGTCACCGGCACCACGACCTCGGGCTGCGTGCGCGCCACCGTGCTCGATGCCTTCAGCCTCAACTACCGCATCAGCATCGCCGAGGAGGGCTGCTTCGACCGCTCCCAGGCGAGCCACGCCATCAATCTCTGCGACATGAACGCGAAATACGCCGACGTGATCAAGACCGCGGAGGTGCTCGCCTTCTTCGAGACGCTGCCGGCCGGCCTGTTCGACCTGCCCAAGGGCGTCGCCGATCCGCAGGCCAATCCCATGCGCAAGGCGGCGAATTTCTAGTGCGGCGTTTCCGAAGTTCGAATCATATCGATATCACCGTTCGACCTCGTCCTGAGGAGCGCGCACCGAAGTCGGGCCTGCCCGACTTCGGCATCCATTGGTGTCGAAATCGGCAACAGCCGATTTCGGTGCGCGCGTCTCGAAGGACGGCCACAGGCGAGATCGTGCTGGCTGCCATCCTTCGAGACGCCACGCTTCGCATGGCTCCTCAGGATGAGGTCCATGAGAATTCCGGCATCGCGTTTTGCGTGCTCCCCGGATGTACCCGGCGCTGGGTGGCCGCTCGTCAACCTTTCGAGCGCCGTTGAGCCGGACCGCTACCGACCTTTGCGCCACGGCCAATCAATGACCTCGGCGCAAAAGAGCGCCCACCACACCAGGACCGGTTGCAGCAGCAGTCGCGGCCCGTGATACCACCAGCTGTCGGGAACCGGCGGCAGATGGATGCCTTCGAGGGCGTGCTTGATGTTGGCCGGGAAGACGGCCACGGCATAAAGCGCCAGCATGACCCCGGCCAGCCACCGCAGCCGCATGGTGAGCAGCGCGAGGGCTCCGGCGATCTCGCACACCCCGGTGGCGAGCACCACCTCACGTGGCAGCGGCACGAAATCCGGCACGATCGGCAAAAATTTGTCCGGCGCAACCAGGTGAACGATCCCGGCGACGACATAGAACGCCGCCATCGCCCACCTCATGAACACGCGAAGCCGAGGCATGACGGATTGCAT
>CAVVCE010000130.1:0-19784 GCA_963746235.1 uncultured Alphaproteobacteria bacterium | reverse complement strand
ATCTTTTTTGCAGCGCGGAAGACCAGTTTTGGCCCGGCTCGGAAGCGCCGGACGCCGCCCGGTGGTCCGCTATGTGGCGGAAGCGGAACCCTGGTCTTCAGATTGGCGGCAGCGGCGCGCCCGGGGCGTCCATCGGCGCGGCGCGGGTACCGTCGTGGATGCCCTGCAGCGCCCGGTCGACATGGAACGGCCCACGTCCACACCCCGCGAAAGGAAAAACAAGTTTTAAAACTTATCGACTTTCTTCAAGATACCCTATTGTCTGCAACCGGATAGAGCCATCACCTGTTTTTTCAATAGTAAACCTGATAGACTTGTTGTTGCGAGAACCTAACAGGACATCAGCAATGCATAACAGCTTATTATCTTCATGAGACAACTCGTGATTGTTATCAACTTCATACGCGGCTATATTTAATATCTTACTTAAAGGTCCACTTTCAATGACTTCCTTCAATAACTTGGCTGTGCCACTACCAGTGCATGAATATGTTGGCTTTGGTGATATCCCGCCCAAAATATCTTTGATAAGCCAGGCTCCGCCTACTGAGAGGAACAATGCTACTCCAGTAAAGGCTAAATATTTAGTACGTTTAGTGCTCATGGCTCTTTATTCCCATTAAACTCGCCACGCTCATGCTCAATAACGCAGTCCTGGAGGCCGGTCCTCTTGAGAGTTTGACTCATAAAGACGTGATTACTTTCAAGTCCTTGCGATCCGTCTGGTCAGGCGGCGGACATGGGCGATGAGGACCCATGCAACGGCGCTTGTGATGGTGGCCTCGAAGTCCTTGGCGAGCCGGCGGCATCGATTGAGCCATGCGAACGTTCTCTCGACAACCCATCGACGCGGCAAAACCTCGAAGCCTTTCACGGTATCGGATCGTTTGATGATTTCAAAGGTCCAGGTGCCGAGTTCGGACAAGGCGTCCTTGAGCTTGTCGCCCGCATAGGCGCCGTCAGCGAAGATGTGGCGGAGCCACGGATAGAGCGTGCGGATTGAGCGGAAGAGAGGAACAGCACCGTCCCGATCTTGGATGTCAGCAGGATGCACCTGCAGACCAACGAGATGTCCAGACGTATCGGTAACGATGTGCCTCTTGCGTCCCTTGATCTTCTTGCCCGCATCATAACCGCTCGGACCGCCACTTTCCGTGGTTTTTACCGATTGACTGTCGATGACACCCGCGGTCGGGCTCGCTTGCCGACCCTCGTTCTCGCGCGCCATGACGACGAGCGCGTGGTTGATCGTCAACCACGTCCCATCACGCGACCACGGGTAAAAATACCCCTGCACGGTCGAGTACGGCGGAAACTCTTTTGGAAGCTGCCGCCACTGGCAACCCGTCGAAGCAATGTAGAACAGCGCATTTACTACCTCTCGGACGTTCGTCTTGCGTGGACGTCCGATCGAATTCGCAGCAGGCATCAACGGCTCGATCAACGACCACTCCGTATCCGTCGCGTCGCTTGCGTAGCGAAGGCCTTCCCGCCGATAATGCAGTCGAGTGATCTCAGTCCAGGGCATCGTGTGACTCCTTCGATTCTCGCAAAACCGATAGAATCACAAACCGCTGAGATCACTCAGCTCTTTCTCAGTCAGCCTCTTAGCATAGGCTATCGCCTCCTGAGTAGTTCCTTTTAGTGGTTCAGATGCATGCCCCAGCAGAACTACACCGATTGCTGCTATGCGCAGAACGGGTCGCCTTATTGGCCCACAGCGGCGCGCTGGGTCGTCCCTCAGCGGCCAAGCCTCAAGTTCCGTGACCCACAGCGGTCATCGGTCGTTGCAGCCGTTGCAGCCTCAGAGCATGCAAACATCTCCCATCGCGTATGGGTGAACCTCGCGCGGTTGGAGACGTGGGAAGTTCTTTGCACGGACCTGAAGCTCTCATGCGCACGCAAGCCCGGCCGGTTCATAAAGGCAACGGCCGAAAGCAGAAATTTTCCGAGCGCACGGCTTTGTCATTGCGTAACAACGCGTTGAGCTCAACTCGGGAGGGCGGGGCGAGGTCCTCGCCTCTCTGCGCGGATGTGGCAAGGCTCACGCCACTAGCGCCGCGATTGAACCTACACTCACTCCACGGACACTGAGCAAGTAGAGCGCCGGCCGTCACCGCGAGGAAACCGTCGTGCCAAACCTGGGGTCTCTCACGGTGGACGACGTTGTCAGCGACAACACGTGGTTCCCCTGGATGACGCCCCGGCACCCGCCAGCCGACTGACCATTGAAGGAGCCTGCGGCTCACAAAACAGGTGCTTCAATTCGAGGAGATGAGGCATGAGGTACGGAGTGAAAACCTTCCTAAGCGTCACCGCAATCATACTCGCTACTCTTTGCAAACTGTCAGTACCCGCACAAGCTCAGTTTATTTTTAATCCGTTGCAGAATTTGGGTGGAAGCGTGACAACCGCTCCCAGTTGCACTGGGGCCAGCGGGTCCACCTTTTGCGGAGCTGTGGGTGTCGACGGTCATCTTCTTCTTAATCAAATCGATGATGTTTCGTCGTTTGGATATGCAGATCTGGGTGGAATAGTCGTTGGAAAACCAAGCTGTACCCACTTTGGCGTTGGCAGCACTCAACCCAATTTTCGAGTGCTCTGCGGCGTTATCGGCACCGACAGCGGCGTTTGGGTCATCCGCTTTGACGGTGCCTCATCGAGTGGTTTCACATCGCTAGGCGGCGTTAGTATTTCAGATCCAGCATGTACGGGCCTTGCCGGATCGACCAAGGCGGTCTGCGTCATCATCGGCACGAACAGTCATCTCTTTGCTTCAACCACTTTGGATGGCGTCAACTGGACGCGATTCGCGGAGCTCGACCTAGGGGGAACGCTCATTTTCAACCCGACGTGCATGGACATTGGGAATATGATGGGTTTCTGCGGGGCAGTGACTACGGACGGAGAGCTTCGGCTAATACGTTTTCAGGCGGGGAGCGGCCCTGTGTCCTGGGAGTCAAACACAAACATTATAACCTTTCCCCCTATAATCCTAAATACCCTCGGGGTTGCCCGCTTCGTAACCGGCGGCGTTTCGTTCCCCAGCACCATGAGGATCACGTCTAATCCCAGTTGCGCAGCCGGTCTCAGGGCCGCAGTTGTCTGCGGGGTTAGAGGCTCGGACAATGCACTGTATATCAGTCAGTTCAATGGAACAACGTTCTCGCCGTTCCAATTTGAGGGAGGAATTCTCGCCGCGGCGCCAAGTTGTGCGTTTGCGGTTTGCGCGGTGCGAGGCACCAATAGCGAACTGTTTATTATTCAATTCCTCAGCAACGGTGTCACGACGGGGTTTGCGCCCGTACCGGGAGCCAATATTGACGGCGACCCGAGTTGCACGTTGCACCCCAATGAGCTCCTAACGATCCTCATGCTGTGTGGAGTCAGGAAGACGGACAGTACGCTGTGGACGACGATCGGCCATGAATAGCCGGGATTATGCATTACGCTCGACTTCGCCCGCGCGGAACCGAGGTATTTAGACCTTCCCCGTCCCGGCGGCGAATGTCTCTTCCTTGGCCCATTGCTGCCCAGAGCCAGTGCGGCGGCATGTCCGTAGCTGGCGAAAGCGGAAGCCCAGCCGAAGCGGGGGCGAGGCCGCCGCCCGAGCTGCGAGTCCCCGAAGCATCGCGTCGGGTTATCCGGGCGTTGCCCCAAACGAAATTAATCCGGCAATAAACGCCGATGCCTCTGAGATAAGTAACTGTTTTTTACACATCCCAATGCAGTTCGGGGAGCGCGGCGGTGCCGGGCCTCGGGCTCAGCCGGCCAGCGCGCGCCCGCGCCGGGTCGCCGCGGCGACCGCGCGCTCCATCACCGGATCGAGGCCGTCGGCGGCCATGAGCACGTCGAGCGCGGCCGCGGTGGTTCCGCCGGGGGAGGTGACGTTGTGGCGCAACGTCGCCACATCGAGGGTGGAACGGTTGAGCAGTTCGCCGGCGCCCGACACCGTGGCGCGCGCGAGGCTCGCCGCGAGAGCGGCGGGCAGCCCGGCCTTTTCGCCGGCGCGGGCGAGGCTTTCGGCGAGCAGGAACACATAGGCCGGCCCCGAGCCCGACACCGCGGTGACGGCGTCCATCAGGCCTTCGTCGCCGATCCACTCGACCGCGCCGGTGGCGGCCAGCAGGCGGTGCGCGAGGTCGCGCTGCGCCGGCGTCACCTGCGCATTCGGCACCGCCACGGTGATGCCGCGGCCGATCGCGGCGGGGGTGTTGGGCATGGCGCGCACGATCGCTGTGCCCGCCGGCAGCGCGTCGGCGAGAAAGCCCAGGGTGCGCCCCGCCATGATCGAGATGACGACGGCGCCGGGCGCGATAAGGGCGCCGATCCCGGCGAGCGCTTCCGGCGCGGTCTGCGGCTTGACCGCGATCACGACGGCGTCGGCGCGGACCGGCGGCGCGCCGGGATCGAGGCGCAGTCCGCGCGCCGCGAGGGCTGCGATCTGCGGCGACGGCTGCGGCTCGATGACGGTCATTCCGGCGGGGTCGACGCCGAGCCCGATCCAGCCCTCCAGCAGAGCGCCGCCCATTTTCCCGGCCCCGACCAGGACGATGCTGATGGCGAGGCTCGGCGGGCCGGGCGCGGGCGATATCGACATGGGGACCTCGCTATTCCTCGGGAAACAGAATGGGCTCATAATTCTGGGCACCGTGGAGAATGTGTATGATGTCGATGGTATCGACGCCGATGCGATAGAAAATCAGGTAATCGCCATAGGGGCGGCGGCGGATACCGAAATGCTCGTAGCGCGGCACCAGCGGATAGGCGCGGGGCGCGTCGGCCAGGGTTTCGCATTTGTTGCGTAGCTCACGCACGAAGGTCAGGGCGCGCACGGGGTTGTGAGCGGCGATGTAGTCGGCGATGTGCTCGAGATCGGCCTCCGCCGGGCCGGTGACGATGACGAGCATCAACTCGGGGTTTCTGCCATCGTGTGGTATTTGGCCTCGAGGCGATCGAAGACCTCGGAGGCCGGCTTACCCTCGCCTGCATCGGCAGCGGCAATGCCCTTGGCAATGGCCTCGTCGAGCGTCGCCAGGCGAGTCTCGCGCTCCTGGATCAGCCGAACGCCCTCACGCAGCACCTGGTCCTCTGAGGCATAGCGGCCCGTGGCCACTAGGCTGGTGACGAAATTCTCCAGTTTGTCGCCGAGATCAACGCTTCGGGCCATCGCGAAATCCTCCGACACCGCTGACTATGCCACAGACCTTCAACTCTTATCAAAGGGTGCGACGCGAACCCGCCTCACGCCTCTCCCGAGGTCTCGAACATGATGGAATTCGAGCGCCTCGCGAGGGGGCTTGCCGGCCCACACCACGAACTGGAAGGCCTGGTAGTGGCGTTCGCAGGCATCGAGCGCGATGCCGAGCACCGCCTCGCATTGCGCGTCGGTTGCGGTGATGCCGGCGGTGAGCACGATGGCATGGCGGAACATGATGATGCCGTCTTTGAGCCAGGCGTCGAAATGGCCGACCCAGAGTTGCTCGTTGATCAGCGCGGTCAACTCGATCACTTCGCTGCGGCGGCGTTCCGGAACCTTGAGCTCGAAGGCGCAGGCGAGATGCAGCGCTTCCACATCGGGCATCCAGGTGAACGAGATCTGGTAGTCGCTCCACTGGCCGGTGACCAGGATCGTCACCTCGTCGTCGCTGGCGCGTGAGAACGACCAGTCATGGGTGGTCGCCAGCCGCTCGACCACATCGACCGGATTGGGCTGGGTGTCGTAGGCCGGATCGTTCAACGCCATGGCTGCCTCCCGATGCGGGGGTGTAACGAAGTAACGCGAGGCGACGAAATTGCGCGCCGGAACCGCCTTAGGTCGTTTTGACGCGGGCTTTCGCCTGCCATTGACCAACCCCCAAATCATGAGCGGCCCTTTCGGGCCGCTCAATTTCAAGCCGCAGCAAGTGCTTGACCTGCCGACTGATCAAGGATTCGCGGAGGTTGCGCAATGCGCGTTCAAGGCCCTTCCACAGCGCTGCCTGCGACAAGTTGACTCGGGTGGGGTGCGACGGGGAGGCTGGCCGCCGCGGCGCTGCGGTCAGTCGAACAGGCTCGAGACCAATTCCTCGGCCGCGGTGCGGCCGATCGCATCCCCGATCAGCGTCGCGATCGAGAGCACGCGGATGTTGGCGGCGACCCGCACCGCCTCGGAGGCCTGGATCGAATCGGTGATCACGAGCTCCTTGAGGCGCGAGGCGCTGGTCCGGGCGACCGCGCCGCCCGAGAGCACGCCATGGGTGATATAGGCATAGACGTCGGCCGCGCCGTGCTCGATCAGGGCGTCGGCGGCGTTTACCAGGGTACCGCCGGAATCGACGATGTCGTCGATCAGGATGCAGGTGCGCCCCTCGACCTCGCCGATCACGTTCATGACCTCGGATTCGCCCGGGCGCTCGCGGCGCTTGTCGATGATCGCCAGCGGCGCGTTGATGCGCTTGGCGAGGCCGCGGGCACGCACCACGCCGCCGACATCGGGCGACACCACCATGACCTTGGACAGATCGAAACGGTCGCGAATGTCGCGCACCATCACCGGCGCGGCGTAGAGATTGTCGGTCGGGATATCGAAGAAGCCCTGGATCTGCCCGGCATGGAGATCGACGGTGAGGACGCGGTCGGCGCCGGCATTGGTGATGAGGTTGGAGACGAGCTTGGCCGAGATCGGGGTACGTGAGCCGGATTTGCGGTCCTGGCGGGCATAACCGAAATAGGGGATGACGGCGGTGATGCGCCGCGCCGAGGCCCGCCGCAGCGCATCGATGATGATGAGCAGTTCCATCAGATGGTCATTGGCGGGAAACGAGGTCGATTGGATCACGAAGACGTCGGTGCCGCGCACATTCTCCAAAATCTCGACGAAGATTTCCATGTCGGCAAAACGGCGCACCACGGCCTTGCAAAGGGAGGTGCGCAGGTGGGCGCCGATGGCCTCGGCAAGGCGCGGATTGGAGTTGCCGGCAACGAGCTTGATCGCTCCGTTCGTGGCCGCCATGCTCGTCTCCTCGCTCGCCCCGCCGGGCAGCCGCAACCGGAATCCGCCGCGCTGGAACAGGCGGCGGGCGGGGCGGTCATACAATTAGGTCATGCTGTTGGCAATACGAACGAATTCGCTGTCCCCGGGGATTTGGCCGTGCCGCTGCGCCAGTGCGGCCCGAACCGATGGATTCCATCCGTCCCGGCAAGCCGCCCCGCCGCATCGATAAAGTGGTAGGCTGGCTTGTCCCTGTATTTGGGAGGCAAATATTCGGGTCAGACCACTATTGCGGCCGGTCCGGCGGAGCGAATGCCAGGATGCCGGTCTGCGACGGCGCGAACGCCACATTGGGCGCGGGGTCTTCGCGCGGTGCCGGTGGGGTGGCGTCAGGGACAGGAGGCGAGCCGAGGAAGGCGGCCAGCCGGGTCATTCCGTTCCGGGCGATGCGGCCGATCACCTGGTCGTCGGCGGCGGACCAGGCCGAGCGTCCGGGCGGACCGGGTTCCTCGCCGGCGAGCCGCATGGCGCGCTGGCGGTCGGCATCGTAGATATCCCACACCCAGGAGATCGTGGTGCGCTTGCCCTGCACGTGGGCCGCGACATAGCCGCGAATCCGGTATTGCGCCGTCGATTCGCGGGACACCACCGCGACCTGCCGCGCCTGGGCTTCCTGGTTGAGCTGCTGGACGAGACTGCGGAATACCGTTTCCGGCGGGCCATCAATGGAGTCGAAGGCGACGGTGGTGCCGCGCATATTGACATCGGCGAACCCCGGCGGGAGCCCGGAGGACGAGCAACCCGCCAAACCCAGCGCGGCCACGACGCCTAAAAAGGCGGCAGCTCGCAACGCATCGCCCATACGCCCCGTGCCGGCGCAATGCGCCGGTCCGTACCCCACCCCATTGCCAATCCCTGTCGCCACACCATTCCGGTCTTTGATGCCGGAACGGTCGTCGCCCCAACGATTTGTTAACCAAATTTCAGGCCGACGTCCAGCCGGTCGCACTCCAAGGGAACGCCTTGGCGGCATCGCCCACCGCGCATCGCCCATTGCTCCATGGTGCGCCGGTGCGAATCATCAGGGACGGCAAAGCCTTACTTGATGGCCTGGGGATTGATCGGCGAGCCGGTGGCGCCGGTGATGACGAGCGGCGGCCCGCAGAAGAAGAATTCATAGATGCGGTCGGTGCTGCAATCCGCGGCAAGTTCCCTGAGGTAGAACATCTCGCCCATGGTGAGGCCCATGGCCGGGATCACCACCCAGTGCCACGGCTGGTTCGCCTCGGTGGTCTCGTTGGGACGGACCTCGACGCCCCAGGTGTCCGAGCAGATCGCCGCGATCTCCTTGTCCTGGCACCAGTAGCAGTTCTCGAACCGGACGCCCGGCGCGTCGCCGCCGGCGTAGCGCCCCCAGCCTTGCTGGAGGCATTTCTCCAGCTGCCCGGTGCGCACGATGACGAAATCGCCGCGGCCCACCGTGACGCCTTGCGCCGCGGCGCAGGCGTCGAGCTCGGCATTGGAGATGCCGTAGCCGTCCTCCAGGCAGTCCACCTCGTTGAAGCGGGCGATGTCGAGCAGCACGCCGCGGCCGACCATCTTGTCGCGCGAATGCTCGATGCCGAGCTTGCCGAGACCGTTGCTGTCGACCATGCGCGCGTCGTGGCCGTTGTACATCGACTCCTCGTAGAAGATGTGGCCGAGCGCGTCCCAATGGGTCGCGCATTGCACCGGCATGTTGATGGCGTCGTCGGCGTAGCGGATGTTGGGGACCAAGTCCTGCCGCCCGGCGACGGCGTCGGTGCCGGTGGCGAGCATGGTGTGGATCGGATTCCAGCGGCCGCCGAACAGGCCGGTCTGCGGTCCATTGCGATCGAGCGGAATGCCGAGCGCGAACACCTTGCCGGTGCGGATCAGCGCCGCGGCCTTGACGATGTCTTCGGGCTTGATGTGGTTGAGGGTGCCGATCTGGTCGTCCGCGCCCCAGCGGCCCCAGTTCTTGAGCTTCTCCGAGGCATGCGCGATCGCCTTCTTGCCGACAGTGATGTTCATGGGCGCTTCCTCCGCTGCGGGTTGCGCGTGGGGCGCGGGATACTGGCGCGGGCGACGGCAAAGGTCTACCGGCGCCACCGGGTCGTGTCGGCAGCGGTCGCATCGGCGTCGCCCGCGCCGCTTGCGCCGCGGTCCGCTTTGCATTCAGCCCTTGCATTTCGGCTGCCGCCATGCAGGCATTCGGCATCGGCATCGCCGCGGCATGACGGGCGAGCCAGGGAGGAACGCACATGGAAACACGCCTTCTCGTCAGAGCCGGGATTTGTGCCGCGCTCGCGCTCACCGCCGTGGGCCTGTCCGCTCATTCATCGCGGGCGCAGGGCGCGCCGCATTACGAGGCCGATCTGAGCTGGCCGAAGCCGCTGCCGGACCACTGGATTCTCGGCGGCCTCGGCGGCTTGTGCGTCGATGCCCAGGATCATGTGCTCATCCTCAACCGGCAGGACGTGCTGCCCAACGAGCTCGATGCCGGGCGTCTCGCGCCGCCGCTGATCGAGTTCGATCCCGCCGGCAATGTCGTGCATTCCTGGGGCGATCCCAAATTGCTCGACGCCCGCCTGCATAGCTGCCATTTCGACAAGGACGGCAATGTCTGGGTCGCCAGCGCCCCCTCCGGCATGGTGCAGAAATACACCCATGACGGCAGCAAGCTGCTGCTGCAGATCGGCAAGAAGGGCGTGCTGGATTCCTCCGACGGCACCGTCAAGGGCACGCCGCTGAATTCCGCTGCCGCGATTTTCCATATGCCGTCGAGCATCTATGTCGACCGCGAGAATGGCGATGTCTATGTTTCGGACGGCGAAGGCCGCAACAGCAACCGCCGCGTCAAGGTGATGGACCGCGACGGCAAATTCCTGCGCCAGTGGCAGCCGGAAGGCATGGAGAACGTGCATTGCCTGACGATCGGCAATGACGGGCAAGTCTATGTCTGCAACCGCGACAATGCGCGGCTCCAGGTCTACGACAAGCTCGGCAACTTCAAGCGCAACATCGAGGTGCCGTGGAAGCCCTTCACCATGCCGGCCGACGGCAAGGTCAAGCAGTTCGGCGGCGCGGCGGTGGCGATCGATTTCTCGCCCGACGCCAACCAGAAATACATCTTCGTCGTCAACCAGAACAATTCGCAGATCGAGATGATCGAGCGCGAGACCGGCAAGATGCTGCCGAGCTTCGGCCATGCCGGACGCTATGCCGGCGAACTCGACCAGCCCCACGGCATCGCGGTGGACTCCAAGGGCAACGTCTACGTCGACGAAAACCGCGGCCGCCGCGTCCACAAGTTCAAGATCGTGCAGTGATCGGGACGACCTGCACACCGCGGAGCCGTCATTCCGGGGCGCGCGTCTTCGCGCGAACCCGGAATCCAGGCTGCTGTGCAAGGCTACGAAGCGTTCTGGATTCCGGGTTCACCGCTGCGCGGTGCCCCGGAATGACCGGGTAAATCTTGCATCGACAAAACCAGGTTGGTGCCGTGCTCCGGGTCGCCCGCGGCCGAACGTGCTAGGTTGCCGCCACAAAACAAAATCCGGGGAGGCCACATGTCCACGACCGTCGAAGTGCTGGCAACGGCGTTCAAGGAGGCGGGCACGCCGTTCATCGTTGGACATCCCGGCGGCGAGTCGGTCGAGTTGATGGAGGCGGCGCGCCAGCGCCAGATGCGGTTCCTGCTGATGAAGCAGGAGGTGGCGGGCGCCATGCTGGCCGCGACCTGGGGCGACATCACCGGCAGCCCGGGCATCTGCATGTCCACCCGCGGGCCGGGCGCCACCAACATGGTCAACGGCGTCGCCCACGCCTATCTCGATCGCTCGCCGCTGATCGCCATCACCAATTCCTATTCCAGGCCGACCTACGAGGTCGGCCTGCGCCAGCGCCTCAACCAACTCGCCATCTACGAGCCGATCGTGAAGTGGAGCACCACGATCGACGCCAAGGTGGTGCGCCAGCAGGTGCGCCGCGCCATGCGCACCGCGACGGGGGCGCCGCCCGGTCCGATCCATTTCGAGCTGCCGCAGAGCGAGACGACGCGGGAGGCCGGCGAATATCTGGCCGAGCCGCCGCTGGTGGCGAACCTGGTATTTCCGGGTCCGGACCGCGCCGACCTCAAGCCGGCGCTCGACATGCTCAAGCGGGCGCGGCGGCCGGTCCTGCTGGTCGGCCTCGGCGTGTACTGGTGCAAGGCGTCGGCGGAGTTCGTGACGTTCGCCGAGAAGCTCGGCGCGCCGGTCCTCACCACGACCAAGTGCAAGGGCGCGATCCCGGAAGACCATCCGCTGCGCGCCGGCTGCATCATCGGCGGGCTGATCGAACGCGAGCTGGTGAACGAATCCGATCTCGTCATCACGGTGGGGCTCGATGCGGTGGAGTTGCAGCCGAAGCCGTGGCCGTACAAGTGCCCGGTGCTGTCGCTCGCCTCGATCCCGAGCCTCGACGCCTTCGTGCCTGCGGACCCCGAGATCGTCGGCGATCTCAAGCCGCTGCTCGCGCGGCTGGCGGAGCTCGCGCCGGAGGGCGGCGACTGGGGCGAGAAGGCCGCGAAGAAATTCCGCGAGCAGGTCGCAAACGCCCTCAACACGCCCGCCAACGGGCTTTCCCCGCAGCGCGCCGTCGAGATCGCCCGCGCGGTGATGCCGCGCAACACGGTCGCGACCTGCGACGCCGGCGCGAGCCGGCTCCTGGTGGTGCAGAAATGGGAGTCCTACGGGCCACGCGAATTCCTCACCTCGAATGGCCTCGCCTCCATGGGCTATGCGGTGCCGGGCGCCATGGGCGCGCGGCTCGCCTTCCCGGATCGGCCGATCCTCGCCTTCACCGGCGACGGCGGGTTGCTGATGGCGATCGCCGACCTGCAGACCGCATGGCGCGAAAATCTGCCGATCATCGTTCTCGTGTTCGACGATCAGGAGATCGGGCTGATCCGGATCAAGCAGGAGATCAAGGGCGTGCCGCCCCACGGCGTTGCGATCGGCGGCGTCGATTGGGAAAAGCTCGGCCAGGCGTTCGGTGCCGATGCGGTGGTGGTGGAGACCGAGCAGGCGCTGACCAACGCGCTCTGCGCCGCGCTCAAATCGAACCGCACCACCATCGTGGCGGCGCGTATCGACGGCTCCGGCTACGTGGCCCAGTTCAACGCGCTGCGGGAATTGTGAACACGCGCCGCGCGCACTTGAGAGAACCCCACCCCGGCCCTCCCCGAAGTCGGGGAGGGAGAAGCCTCACTCCGGCACCGGCGGATGGCCTTTGATCCGGCGGACGATGTCGAGGGCGCGCCGCAGCAGGTTCATCGAGGCTTCCGGGGTGCGGAAGGCGGCGTGCGGAGACAGCGTCACGTTCTTCATCTGGGCGAGCGGGTGGTCGGGCTTGAGCGGCTCGGCATGGAACACGTCGAGCCCGGCGTAACGGATGCGTCCGCTTTGCAGCGCCTCGATCAGCGCGGCCTCCTCGATGAGCGCGCCGCGCGCGGTGTTGACCAGGATGGCGCCCGGCTTGATGCGCGCGACCCGGCGGGCATCGAGGAAGCCGCGGGTCTCGTCGGAGAGCGACAGGTTGAGCGAGATCACGTCGGAGGACGACAGCAGCGTGTAGATGTCGACCGCGGGCACGCCGGCGTCGACGCTCACGGTGCGGTTCCAGCCGATCACGTTCATGCCGATGCCGTGGCCGATGCGCGCGACCTCGCGGCCGATGCCGCCGAGCCCGATGACACCGAGGGTCTTGCCGCGCAGCTGGACGCCTTCGAGCGGCTCCCACCGCCCGGCGCGAACGCCGCGATCCATCAGCGCGATCTCGCGGGCGCAGGCGAACATCAGCGCGATGGTGTGCTCGGCCACCGCGGTGTCGCCATAGCCGCGGAAGGTGTGCACGGTGATCCCGAGCGCGGCCAAGGCGGGCAGGTCCATGTAGCTCGATGCGCCGGTCCCGCAGAACACGATGTGCTCGAGCGAACCGCATTGCTTCATCACATCGGTCGGCATGTAGGAATGGTCGTCGATGCAGATGCCGTAGCCGTCGAGCATGCGCGGCAGGTCGCTCGATTGGAACGGGGCGTTGTTGACGACGACGGCGGGATCGTCGGCACGATGGACGCGCTTGAACACCAGCTCGAATTGCGGATTGCAGTCGATGAAGAGGGTTTTCATGGATCGCCTGTCGTTGGATTATCTGAGCCGCTCCGGCCGGATGGCGCACACCGGTTTGCGCAGCGACCGGCGGGTCTGCCAGCAGTTGGCTCGCGAACGATGTTGTTGAAGGCCGGATCGGGATTGGGGCCGTAAATGGGCATTTTTCGGTTTTCGAATTGCCGGTGTAAAAGGCGGCGATGTCGGGCATAGTGCTGCCGCGTTCGAGTCGGCGGGACGCCGGAGATAGTGGAGCGCAGGTATGCGTCTTGCAAGCTACATCGCCCGCGGGCGGACGAGTTTCGGCGCCGTGCTGGGCGACGGCGTGGTGGATTTCAGGGTGCGGTTCGGTTCGCGGTTTGCGAGCCTCGTCGACCTCATGCGCGCGGACGCGTTGGACGAGGCGAGGGCGGTGCTCGCGGGGGTGCGGCCCGATTTCAAGCTGTCGGAGATCGAGTTGCTGCCGCCGCTGCTGACGCCCGAGAAGATCCTTTGCATCGGCATCAATTACGCCAACCGCAACGCTGATTTCAACGATCCCGACGTGCCGAAATATCCCAGCATGTTCTACCGCCACCCCGGCTCCTTCGTCGGCGCCGGGCAGCCGCTGGTGCGTCCGAAAGTGTCCGAGCAACTCGATTACGAGGGCGAGATCGCCATGGTGATCGGACGCGAGGGCCGCCACGTGCCCAAGGGCCGCGCCCGCGACTACATCCTGGGCTACACCCTGTGCAACGAAGGCACCGTGCGCGACTGGCTGCGCCACGGCAAATTCAACGTGACCCAGGGCAAGAACTTCGACAAGTCCGGCAGCCTCGGCCCCTTCATCGTCACCGCCGACGAGATCGATCCCGCGCAAGCCGATGCACCTGACCGTCAAGCTCAACGGCGAAGTGACCCAGGACGACGACACCGCGAGCATGATCTTCTCCTTCACCGACCTGATCGCCTACATCACCACCTTCATGACCCTCAAGCCGGCCGACATCATCATCGCCGGCACGCCGGTCAAGAAGGGCCCGCGCACCGACCCGCCGCGCTGGCTCCAGGCCGGCGACGTCGTCGAAGTCTCCTGCCCGGAACTCGGCACGCTGCGCAACACGGTGGTCGACGAACCGTGACCCGCGTGTAGCGGGCTGGATCGCTTAATCCCGCCGTTCGGCGGCGGGTTACGCCTTCGGCTAACCCGCCCTACGGGCCTGACCTCGTCACCCTGCGTCCCGGCGCGGTGATCTGGAAAATCCGCGGAATTCCGCTAAGGTGTCGCGCTGCCGTCATCGAGCCCGCCCGGAATAGGCCCGCAAAAACGGGGTCCGATACGGATGACGGCGCGCAAACCCCCGGGCGCTATGTGGAGGACATCATGAGCAATTTGAAACACGTCATCGCCGGTGCCGCCGGATTGGCACTGGTGCTGGCGATCTCGTCGGCGCAAGCCCAGGAGGTGGTGCGGGTGCGCGGCACCATCGAGAAGGCCGACGGCAGCACACTGCTGGTCAAGACGCGCGAAGGCGCCGAGGTCACCGTCAAGCTCGCCGACAAGGCGCAGGTGTTCGGCGTCGCCAAGGCGGCGCTGGCCGACATCAAGCAGAACTCCTTCATCGGCATCACCGCCATGCCGCAGGCAGACGGCACCCAGAAGGCGGTGGAAGTCCACATCTTCCCGGAAGCCCGCCGCGGCGCCGGTGAAGGCCACCGTCCCTGGGACCTGGTGCCCAACAGCACCATGACCAATGCCAATGTCGAGCAACTCGTCACCGCCGTCGACGGTCCGATGCTCACCATGAAATACAAGGACGGAGAGAAGAAGATCTCGGTGCCGAACAACGTCCCGATCGTCGCGTTCGTGAACGGCGACCGTCAGCGACCTCAAGCCGGGCGCCAAGATCTTCATCGCCGCCGGCACCAAGAAGCCGGACGGCACCATCGAGACGGGCGGCGTCAATGTCGGCCGCGACGGCATCACCCCGCCGATGTGAGCGGTCGATTTTCTGACTGGTCATTCCGGGGCGCCGCGGTAGCGGCGAACCCGGAATCCAGACGGCTTCGCCGCCGGTGCTGCAGCCTGGATTCCGGGTTCGCGCGAAGGCGCGCCCCGGAATGACGGCGCTGGCCGGGTTCGTCCCGGCCATCTCGATTTTTCGGGCCTCGCGCTGATATAAGCGGGGCGCGTGGGAGCGCCTGCGCCGCAGGAACTCCGGATCAGCCTGCTTCCGACGGCACTTTCGAGGATTTCGCTTTAATGGCCGAGCACGAAGCGCGGCGGGTCGCGCTGTTCGTCACCTGCCTGGTCGATCTCATCCGCCCCACGGTCGGGTTTGCCGCCGTAAAGCTGATGGAGGACGCCCGCTGTATCGTCGAAGTGCCGCTGACAAAGCTGTTGCGGCCAGCCCGCCTTCAACTCCGGCGACCGCACCACCACGCGCGACATTGCCGCCCAGGTGATCGAGGCGTTCGAGCCGTTCGATTACGTGGTCGCGCCGTCCGGCTCGTGCGCCGGCATGCTGAAGGTGCATTATCCCGAGCTGTTCCGCGGCGATCCCAACTGGCAGCCGCGCGCCGACGCCTTCGCTGCCAAGACCTACGAGCTGGTTGCCTTCCTGGTCGACGTGTGCGGCGTGCGCCGGGTCGCGGCGCGGCTCCAGGCGACGGCGACCTATCACGATTCCTGCTCGGGGTTGCGCGAGCTCGGCGTGCACGATCAGCCCCGCGCGCTGCTGCGCACGGTCGAAGGCCTCACCCTCGCCGAGATGCACGACGCCAATGTGTGCTGCGGCTTCGGCGGCACGTTCTGCGTGAAATATCCCGACATCTCCAATGCCATCGTCGGCAAGAAGACCGCCAACATCGCCGCCACCGGCGCCGGCCTGCTGCTTGCCGGCGATCTCGGCTGTCTCATGAACATGGCCGGCAAGCTGCAGCGCGAGGGCAGCGACAATCGAGGTGCGTCACGTCGCCGAAGTGCTCGCCGGCATGACGCAGGAACCGGCCATCGGCCTGCCCGCGACCGCTGCGGCGGCGCCGCCGCCGGCCACGGCAGCCGGCGCCACGGCAGCCGGCGCCACGGCAGCCGGCGCCAAGCCGGCAGGAGCAGGACGATGACCGCGGCCTCCCACATCGCGACCTCGCCGCGCTTCAAGGACAATGCCAAGGCGGCGCTTGCGGACCCCGACCTGCAGAACGCGTTGAAATTCGTCGAGGTGAACTTCATCGCGCGGCGGCGCGAGGTCGCCGACCGCCTGCCCGAATTCGAGGCGCTGCGGGATTCCGCGCGCGACATCAAGGATCACACGCTCGCCTATCTCGATCTCTATCTCGAAGCCTATGAGGAGCGCCTGACCGCGCAGGGCGGCCATCTGCACTATGCCGTGACCGCGCAGGATGCCCGGCAAATCATCCTCGACATCTGCCGCGATCTCGGCGCCAAGACCGTGACCAAGGGCAAGTCGATGGTCGCCGAAGAGATCGGCCTCAACGATTTCCTCGAAGGCAACGGCGTCACGCCGGTCGAGACCGATCTCGGCGAATACATCATCCAGCTTCGCCACGAACTGCCTTCCCACATCATCGCGCCCGCGGTGCATCTCACCAAGGCGCAGGTCGAGGACGATTTCCGCCGCGTCCACACCCATCTCCCGGCCGACCGCAATCTCGTCGAGCCGACCAGCCTCTTGGCGGAGGCGCGCGCGGTGCTGCGGGAGAAATTCCTCGCCGCCGACGTCGGCATCACCGGCGCGAATTTCCTCGTCGCCGAGACCGGCACCTCGGTGATCGTCACCAATGAAGGCAATGGCGATCTCACCCAGACCCTGCCCAAGGCCCACATCGTGCTCGCCTCGCTGGAAAAGCTGGTGCCGACGCTGGAGGATCTGGCGCAGCTCGTCCGCGTGCTGGCGCGCTCGGCGACCGGGCAGGAGATGTCGGTCTACACGACGCTGTCCACCGGCCCGCGCCGCGCCGACGATCCCGACGGCCCCGGCGAATACCACGTCGTGCTGCTCGACAATGGCCGCTCGTCCATGCTCGGCGGCGAGTTCCGCGACATGCTGCGTTGCATCCGTTGCGGCGCCTGCATGAACCACTGCCCGGTCTATCACGCGGTCGGCGGCCACGCTTATGGCTGGGTCTATCCGGGACCGATGGGCGCGGTGCTGACGCCGAGCCTGATCGGCATCGACAAGGCCGGGCATCTTCCCAATGCCTCGACGTTCTGCGGCCGCTGCGAAGAGGTCTGCCCGGTTCGCATTCCGTTGCCGCAAATGATGCGGTCGTGGCGCGAGCGCGAATTCGAGCGCCATCTGTCGCCGGCCACTATGCGCAGCGGCCTCGCCTTATGGGCATTCTTCGCCAAGCGTCCCCGGCTTTACGGTGTTGCGACCGCGATGGCGGCCCGGCTCCTGGCCTGGGCGGGCGGCACGCGGGGACGGTTCTCCTGGTTGCCGCTCGCGTCGGGCTGGACCCGCTACCGCGATTTCCCGGCGCCGCAGGGCGAGACCTTCCAATCCCGATGGAAGCGTCGCAACGACCGCGCGTCGCCGCGTCCGGGCGATCCGCCATGACCGCGCGCGATCTCATTTTCGCGACCCTGCGGCGCTCGCTCGGCGTTTCCGGGACCGAGGCGCCGCGCCGCGCCGCCGTCGCCGCGCGGCTCGCCGGTCATCCCCGCGGCGTCGTGCCGGCGCGCGGACAATTGCCGCCGCAGGAGCGGCTCGACCTGTTCGCCCGCATGCTCGAAGCGGCGTCGGCGACGACCGATCGCGTTGCCTCCGCGATGGATATTCCGGTGGCGGTCGCGGCGTTCCTGCGCGGCCACAACCTGCCGCTCCGGGTGCGCCATGGCGACGACCGCCGCCTCGATTTGCCGTGGGGGAACGCGCCCGCGCTCGAAATCCTGCGCGGCCCCTCCGACGGGCATGACCTCGCCGCGGTGTCGCACGCTTTCACGGCCGTGGCCGAAACCGGCACCCTGGTGCTGGCATCCGGGCCGGACAATCCGACCACGCTCAATTTCCTGCCCGATGTCCACATCGTGGTCGTCGAGGCCTCCGACATCGCATCGGATTTCGAGACGGTGATGGCGCGGCTGCGCGAGCGCTACGGCACCGGGACCCTGCCGCGCACGGTCAACATGATCACCGGCCCGTCGCGCTCGGCGGACATCGAGCAGACGCTCCTGCTCGGCGCCCATGGCCCGCGCAAGCTGCACGTCATCGTGGTGGGCAATCCCTAAAGCACGATCCCGCAAAGTTGCGGACTTCCAGGCCGGATCATGCGCAAGATCACAGAACTGGGAACGCCGCCCAAGTGCAATAGCGCCGCGCTCGCACGAGAACGAAGCGGGCGCGAACATAAAGACGGGCAAGGCGTTGTCTCAAGCAGGGAGCCCCCCAATGAAACACCATGAGAAGCACCACGGCAAACCCACACGGCCGACGACCGCTCCTGCGGTCACGGAGAAGCAGCGCAAGCTCGATCGGCAGCTCGACGAAGCCCTCGAGGAAACTTTTCCTGGGTCCGATCCCGTGGCGATCAGCCAGCCGGCGCCGGATGATCGACTGCGACGACGGAAATAATCCAAGCATTTCAACGCCTATTTCCTTTCGACCGGGAGATCTCCGACGCCGTTCGCCGGCAATTGCGTAACCATCTTTTTTGACGCTTCCGCCATCGGAAAGGCTTAAAATCGTCTCCCGGTTGACACGCGGCCCGCCGTTGCGGCTGGGTGGGGAGACGGGGTCCATGAGTTCGAAAATATTTTGGCACCGACGGCATCCGCGGCCAGGCCAATGGCGTCGATGACGGCCGAGGTGGCGCTGCGGGTCGGCCAGGCGGCGGGCATGCTGTTTCGCCGCGGCGACCGTCGCCACCGGGTGGTGATCGGCAAGGACACGCGGCTCTCCGGCTACATGATCGAGACCGCCCTGGTCGCCGGGTTCACCAGCGTGGGCATGGACGTGCGGCTGTTCGGCCCGATGCCGACGCCGGCGGTGGCCATGATGACCCGCTCCATGCGCGCCGACCTCGGCGTGATGATCTCCGCCTCGCACAACCTTATCGCCGACAACGGCATCAAGCTGTTCGGCCCCGACGGCTACAAGCTCTCCGACGAGGTGGAGCTGGAAATCGAACGGCTGATCGATGCCGATCTGGTGAAGAAACTCGCCAAGCCCGCTGCGCTCGGGCGCGCGAAACGCATCGAGGGTGTGCCGGAGCGATATATCGAATTCGCCAAACGCACCCTGCCGCGCAACCTCTCGCTCGACGGGCTGCGGGTCGTCGTCGATTGCGCCAACGGCGCGGCCTATCGGGTCATTCCCGACGCGTTGTGGGAACTGGGCGCCGAGGTGTTCCCGATCGGCGTCGACCCCGACGGCTTCAACATCAACAAGGATTGCGGCTCGACCGAGCCGGAGGCGCTCAGCCGCAAGGTGCGCGAGATGCGCGCCGACATCGGCATCGCCCTCGACGGCGATGCCGACCGCGTGGTGATCGGCGACGAGCACGGCCGGCTGGTCGACGGCGACCAGCTCCTCGCGGTCATCGCCGAGAGCTGGCAGAAGGACGGCCGCCTGGCGAAGCCCATGGTGGTCTCGACCATCATGGCCAATCTCGGGCTCGAACGGCATCTCGAGGGGCTCGGC
>CAVVCE010000129.1:0-6925 GCA_963746235.1 uncultured Alphaproteobacteria bacterium | reverse complement strand
CACGAGCGCATGAGCGGCGCCAACACGCTGTTCAGCATGATGCAGCAGGTCGGCAACGCGCTGGGGGTTGCGATGGGCGCCATCGCGTTGCGCGTCGCGGGCCTCTCCCATCCGGATTCGGCAGCCGTCACGGTCGGCGATTTCCACATCGCGTTCTTCGCGGTCGGGCTGGTGGGCCTCGCAGGTGTCGCCGAGTTCCGGCGCCTGCCGGCCCATGCGGGCGAGGTCTTGCGCGAACGGCCGAGGCCGGGGAAGCAGAGTTAGCGCGCTGCGCGAGTTGGGTGGGCGCAAGATGGTTGGGCGCAAGCGAAACCCGCCGGATCGGGCGGCATGGTGACGGGTTTCGCAAGAACCCTTCCCACGCATTCCGATTTGCTTCTCTTGACTGCTCGGGCAGCAATGCTAACCGTGATCAAATGAAACCAAGAACTTCGCCCGATGGTCTCATTTCTCCCGATCTGCTTCCTGCCATCCGGGCGGCCGCCGAGAAGGAACGCCGCGCGCCGCGTGATCTCGTCACCGAGGCCGTCGAACGGTATCTCTCGGAGCGGCGCTGGCTTCGCAAAGACGAGGTACACGCGAAAATCGCGCAGGGCCTCGAATTGCTCCGGCGGGGCAAGGGTCTCGATGGCGAGACTGTGATGGCGGAATTGCTGGCCGAACTCGACGGGCCGGAGAACTCTCGCTGAGTGGCGCACTTTTTACTATCGCCTGAAGCGAGAGAAGACCTCCGCGAAATCCGAGGCTACCTCGTAGGTCAGGGCGGCAACCGCCTCGCCAGATATGTATTGCATGAGGTCACCGCCGCGTTCCGCCTGTTGGCCTCACATCCGGATGCCGGACATTTCCGCAAGGACCTTACGCTTTTGCCGGTCAAATTCTGGCCGGTACTCTCCTACTTGGTCGTCTATGATCCCGCGGCTCGTCCCCTCGCCATTGTGCGGGTGCTTCACGGCAGACAAGACGGGGAGGCTATCCTCGGCCGGGATGTGGAGTAGCCCGCATAACGCAGCGGAATGCGGGACCGGCGTCACCGATTTTGCTGCGCGCTCATCCGGGATACGGATAACTTGGCTTACGGCTTGGGCGCCGGCTCGGTCGGCCCGGAATTGCCCTCGGCGGGCTTGGGGGCTTCGGCCGGCTGCTCGTCCGTCACATCGTCGACGGTCCAGCTCAGAATCTCGGTCTGCTGGCTGGGCAGGCGGAACTCGAAGCCTTCGGTCTTGGCGGTGATCGCCTTCGCCTGCTCACGCTTTGCGTCGTTGGTCGCCTCCGCGGTGACCTGCACCCATCCGTCGGAAAGCGCGCCGACATTCGTCAGCGTCAGCCGCAACCCGTCGGTCTCGGCAACGAAGTGCCGGGCGTCGGCAGGTGCGGCGCCGCTGCTTTTGCGCACGTCCTGGAAGCTGAAGGCGTCGATCAGCGTGGCGAGCCGGGAGACCTTGAAGGTGTCCGGCGAGCGCTCTTTCGGCAGGTTCTCCAAGGTGAATTCGCCGGGCTTGTCGCTGGGCACCACCGCGGTCACCGCATCGCGGCCGCCGCCGGCCAATTCGAGCTTCTTGATCTCGATGCGCTTCACGTCGAAATCGACCGGCACGAACCAGGCCGTCCGGTTCGCCGGCAATTGCACGGTGCCGCGCGCCAGCCAGGTCTGCGGCTGGCCCTTGAAGCGGACATACTGGCCGCCGCGGGCGCTGCCCACGGTCGCGTCGCGGTTGCCGACGATGATATCGGCGATCTCGCCATTCCCAGCGCGGAAGACGATTTCCTTTCCGGCGTTCTCCTTGCCGGGATCGGCGAGCCCGAGATCGCCGTAACGCGCGGGATCGCTGGTACGCGCCTCCTCGAAACCGAGTTCCGCGCTCGATGTCACGATGTCGCGCACCGGGTCGAGCTTGACGGGGTAGCCGGATTCGGCGGCGACGAAGCGGTTGTCGCGCCGCTCGATCGCCATCGTGGCGTCGCCGTCGCGCACCGTGAGACCGGTGAGTTCGTTGGCGCGGGTGCGCAGCGCCGCCACCACGGCTTCGCCCCGGCGGTCCGACGCGACGGTGGTGGCGCTGGTTTTCATCACCGCCGCCGTGGCGACGACGCTGACGATCGCGAGCCCTGCAAGAACGATGAGTTGCCTCGCGTTCATGATTGGCGTCCTTCCTTGACCGGCACCGGCCGTCGCGGCCGGCGCATTGCGAATATCAATGCGATGATCGCCACCACCAACGGCACCACGCCGACGTTCACGGCGGTGATCCAGCTCTTGAGGTCGTCGACGTTGCGGCGCAGGGCAAACTGCACGTCGCGCAACTCGGAACGGATGGAGAGCAACTGGGCGCGGAACCCGTCGACCGCCTGCATCTGCTCCGGGGTGAGGACATCGTTGGAGCCCTCGGGCGCGCGCGGCATCTCGGCGAGCTTCTGCTCGGTGTCCTTGAGCTCTTGCGTGAGCTGCTGCTCCTTGGCGCGGAAGCGCTGGTCGGCCTCCGCTTCCATCTGTTGAATGACCTCGAACGGACGCCAGGAGACGCCGCGTCCGCGCAGATCCGACAACGCCGCGCCGCCGGACATCTGCTCGAGCGCATTGATGACGAAGTCGCCATTATTGGCGAATGCCTGGGCGATCTGCTGTCCCAACAGGTTTTGCTGCTGAATCCAGTTGCGGTCCATCAGCATGTCGGCATCGCCCACCAGGATCACGTTGATCGGCTTGACCGAACGCTTGATCGTCTCTGGCTTACTCGTCTCGGGCTTGCTCGCATCGGGCTTGCTCGTCTCCGCGTTGGCCGCCGCTTCCGCCGGAGGCGCATCGGCCGCTGCGGGCGCTTTGGCCGCCGACCCCGGAGGCCCATCGGGATATGCGCTGTCGAGCGTGCCGGACAATCGGGCCGCCAGCACCGGCGGCTTGTCGGGCCGCTTCATGCCCGAAAGCATGCGGCGCGGGTCGGCGTTGCGATCGCTCGCGATTGCGGCATCGATCAATACGGCGTTGCCCGAGGCCGTCAGCAGCGGCCGCAGCGTGACGCCGTCCTTGGTGGTCTCGAGGGCACCCGCATTGGTGAGAACGATGGCCGAGAGCTGCGCCAGGATCGCCTCGTCTCGCGTCAGCGCGTCGCCGCGCAATGCCATCCAGGGCAGGTTCTGCGACACCACCGGGCGGCCGCCCACATTGCGTTGCGTCTGCAGCGCATAGGTCGGATCTCCCACCACTTGCGCGGTGTCGAATTTCACGCCCCACGCCTTGAACAGCGGTTCGAGCGTCGATGCGGTCCGCGTGGGCGGCATGCCGGGCATGCCGCCCGGAGGCAGTTGGTTCTCCGCGAACGGGTCCACGAAAAAGATCGCCGGTTTGCCCGCCAGCACCCATTGATCGATGTTGTAGAGCATGGCGTCGGTGAGCCCCAGCGGATGCACCACCATCAGGACCCGGGCCTGGTCCGGCAGCTTGTCGGGCGTGGCCATCTGGACGTCGAAGAACTGCCGCATCTGGGCGAGTGTCTGCTGTTCGGGCGCCCGCATCTGCGGACTTCCCGCGAGGCCGAGGCCGTCGATGAGCGCGACGACCGGCTTGCCGCGGTTTCCGAGCTGGGAAACCATGCGCGTGAGGTCGTACTCCAGGAAAGTCTCGCGGTCCGGCGCGAACACGCTGATGGTGGAGCGGCCGGTGGTCGAGTTGGTCGCCGCGAGGCCGAAGAAGAGCTGCTCCCCGCCGGTACCCTGGAACGATTGGATGCCGTACGCGACCGCGCGGTCCTCGTCTTCCGAGAACGGACGCGGATCGATGACCTCGAGAATGATGCGCCCGTTGGAAGCGGCGACATAGGCGTCGAGCAACGCCCGCACCCGCGCCGCGAAAGCCGCGAGCTGCGGCGCCTGCTTGGTCAGGGCGCCGGACATGAACATGCGGAAGCGCAGCGGCTCCTTGATTTCGCCGAGCAGCGTACGGGTGCCTTGGCTCAGCGAATAAAGATGCTGCTGGGTGAGGTCGATGCGCGCGCCGCGCAGCACTTGCGAGCTGATGATGTTGACGCAAACGAAAATGACGGCACCGAGCAACGCGGCGATCGCTGCAATGCGCGCGGCGGAAAATCCGGCTCGCCCGGACGCCGGTCGCGCAGGTTCGGGCTGCTCGGATTTGGGTTGGCCGGAATTTGTTTGGTCGGACTTCATCTGGTCGGACTTCATTTGATCGGACTTCATTTGATCTGACATGGCGATCCCTCACGCCGCTTTCTTGACTTCTATGGCACGCACATTGAGCCACAGGCAGAACGCGATCAAAGACACGAAGAAAACGATGGAAGGCAGTTCCAGCACGCCGTCGGTGATGCGCTGGAAGTTCCCCAGGAACGACATCGACCGCACCGCGTCGACGATCACCGGCGGCGCCCATGAACGCACCGCCGCGAGGACGAGATCGAAGCCCGCCATCACGAACAGGAAGCTCACCGCGGTAGCGCCGATGAAGGCGAGCACCTGGCTTTTCGTCAGCGCGGAAATCGCCGCCGCCAGCGCGAGGAACGAGCCCGCCATCAGCCACGAGCCGATATAGGAGGCGAAGATCACGCCGTTGTCGGGCGAGCCGAGGACGTTGACGGTGATCCACAGCGGTGTCGTCAGCAACAGGGCGAGCGCTGCGAAGGCCCAGGCGGCGAGCCATTTGCCGAGCACGATCTGCCATGGCTGCACCGGGAGCGTCATCAGGAGCTCGATGGTGCCGCTGCGGCGTTCCTCCGCCCACAGCCGCATGGCGATGGCCGGCATTAGCACCAGGAAGAGCCACGGATGCCAGAAGAAGAAGCCGGACAGATCCGCCTGGCCGCGATCGAAGAAGCCGCTCATGAAGAAGGTGAGGCCGGCGGCGAGCGCGAGAAACACGATCAGGAATACCGCCGCGACCGGGGTCGCGAAGTAGGCGGCGAATTCCCGCCGGAAGACGAGCAAGGTGGGGCGCATGATCAGTTCTCCGCTCCGTTCGTGATCTGCCGGAATACGTCGTCGAGGCTCGCGCGCTTGACGAACATCTCGGCGACGGCGATGTCCGACCGGCCGAGAATGCCGGCGAGTTCGGCCGCCGTCGGCCGGCTCTGCGGCGCATGGACGAGGAGCCGGGTGACGCCGTTGACGCGCTCGGCGACGGAGACTTTCGAGATGCCCGGCTGGGTGGAGATGATCTCGATCGCCCGTCGCGGGTCGGCGGTGTCGATCGTTATGGCGAGCGCGCTCCCAACCTGGGTGTCCGCCAGCAGCGCGGCGGGCGTCGCATCGGCCAGCATCCGTCCCTTGGCGATGATGATGGCGCGGGTGCAGACGGCTTCGACCTCTTCCAGGATGTGGGTCGATATGATGATCGCCTTTTGCGGCGCGATGGATTGAATGAGCTCCCGCATCTCGTGCTTCTGGTTGGGATCGAGGCCGTCGGTGGGCTCGTCGAGGATCAGCACGTCGGGATCGTGCACCAGCGCCTGGGCGATGCCGACGCGCCGCTTGAAGCCTTTGGAGAGGGCATCGATGCGCTGGTTCCAGACCTCGGCGAGACCGGTGCGCTCGACCAATTCGGCGAGCCGGTTGTCGGCCTGGCGCTTGGACATCCCGTGCATGCCGGCGATGAAGCCGAGAAAGTCGGCGACGCTCATGTCGGCATAGGCCGGCGCGCCTTCCGGCAAATAACCGAGCCGGCGCCGTGCCTCGATCGGCTGGGCGTGGCTGTTATATCCCTCGATATAGGCCTGCCCCGATGTCGGCTCCAGGAACCCGCTGATGATCTTCATCGCGGTCGATTTGCCGGCTCCGTTCGGGCCGAGAAAGCCGACCACCTCCGCACGATCGACGGCAAACGAAATTCCATCGACCGCGGTCAAGGATCCAAACCGTTTGACCAGGTCCCGTGCTTCGACGAGCGCCATTTGTGTTGCTCCCGGCATTTGGACCGGACCGGTCGGATGCGACCAGGTCCGGGCGTCCTCGGTGTAACGGAGAAACCCGCCTCGCGGGGCGACGGATTAACGTGATCGCAGCAAATTTCAAGGGGGATTTACGACGCATTCGCTCATCAACGGGCGGCGAAACTATTCGCTGGGCTTGCAATGCACAATGGGCAATTGCATCGACCGGACATCAGCACTGACCGTGCAATTGCACCGATTGGGCAATTGCACCGACTTCTTGGCGACATCGTGGACATCGCGGGGGCCGGCGCGCCCGCGCATGCGACCTTTCGACCTATCCGGCGACGCGCGCCCCGACACCATCAAAGAGCCGCGCGCATGCCCTCGCGACGCTATTCATCCTGTTCGCTCCGAAGGCCCGCCCGCGCCGTGAGCCCCGCGGAAGCCGGGCCTCGACACCTGCATGCGCACTTGACACTTGCACGCGATCGATAATTCGGGTTTGCGGGAATTGCGAAATGGCCGGCGACGGGCCATGCGAGCCGGCAACGGGGTATCGATTTCAATTCTCGAACGTCGGGAATTTAGTTCTTCCTCCGAGTAAACCAATGTCGGCCACCGCTACGGACGCCGGCCGGTTTAGGCTTGCGGCATCGGAGCCGATCCGGTCGTTTCGCATCCCGGCAGAGCCATCCCGGCAAAAGCAATGACGGCGGTGTTTGTGCATCCGGCCGGCGTCGGTCACGGCGTACTTGCACAGGGACTTCCTCGCCGAATGCCTTCCTATTCGAAACGACGCGGTTGCAATTCAAAGCATTTCGCCAACTGCTACAGAAAGTGCTTAACGGAAAAATGAACGGGCGCCGCGCAACCCCGCCGCGGCGGCGGCAAACGTCACACCGCCGCGGGGGCGCGCAAACCATTACTTTACCGTGATCACAATAGAGGCTCTAAACATTCTGTGATAGAATCGCTTGGCGGTAGCCGTGCCCCCGTCGCAATCCTATGCTTGCAATTGTCACCTGTTCGATATAATGCGAGCC
>CAVVCE010000128.1:0-27535 GCA_963746235.1 uncultured Alphaproteobacteria bacterium | reverse complement strand
GCAAGCTCAGGATGAGACCATTTAGCTGTGGGATTGCCGGCTCCAAGGGCCTGATCCGGCCCGGCGACACCATGAATGTTAATGATCCAATCGGCTGAGTGCATCCGCCAGCAGCGCACCAAGTCGAAGGTGTTGATGCTGGGCTCGAAGCTGCGCCGCAGGTCCTCGAGGCGCTGTAAGAGCGAAGGCTATATCCGCGACTACTCCACCGTCGAGGGACAGCCTATGTGGCCGCAGCGAGTTCGAGATCGAGCTCAAAGAGTATTTCGAATGGCCAGCCGGTGATCTGCGAGATTCGAGCCGGGTGTCGGTGGCGCGCCTCCACCCGTCGGCGAGCTGCCGCGCAATACCCCGGCCCTCGGTGTCGCGATCGTCCCGACGCCGAAGGGCGCGACGGCGGATCTACGCCCGCCCGCGACGGCGATACCGGCGGCGAATCCTTTGTAGTGCATTTTTAGGGAACTGCTTTCAGGTCGGCAGAAGTCGGTTCCACATCCCCGGGTGTCACCGCCAGATGTCGAGGGGCCAGACGGTGAAGGGGCCGAAGAGCGGCCTCCGCGCTGGTGCTGCCGGACGACGTCACGCCGACAACGAACCGCGCGCCGAGACCGAAGCGCGCGCGCTCGATGCTGGTGCACCTCGCGCACCCTCGTCCGCCAATCTCGCTGCTCCCGTCACCAAGGGTTTCGAGGACAAGCTCGAGATCACGGCGTCGGCTATCCCGCCCGCGATCCAGGGCAAGAACCTGAGCTCGCGCTCGGCTTCAGCCACCACATCGAGTTACCTGATCCCGGAAGGCATCACGATCGTGACGCCGAGGCGACCAGGTCGTGACGCCGCGATCGCCAGCTGGGTCGGCAGGTCGCCGCGGATATCCGCGGCTTCCGGCCGCCGGAGCCCTACAAGGGCAAGGGGGTCAAGTATTCACGAGGAAACATAGTCCGAAGGAAGGCAAGAAGAAGTAACGCGGTTCATCCACTTGTCTGCCGCTTACATCGTTCGGGGAACCTGCAGTTTTCCATCAGGCGCGGACGGCCGGCAGGAGCAGATCGACTACGCAAGGAGCGCATCCGCTGGACTATCCGGCTGTGGCGGCGCGTCCGCGGCTGTCGGTGTTCCGGTCGCGCAAGCACATCTACGCCCAGGTGATCGACGACAGCGCCGGCGTGACGCTGGCCGCCGCCTCCTCGCTCGATCAGGGCCTGCGCGAGGCGCTCAAGACCGGCGCCGACGTGGGCGCCGCCGAGGCGGTCGGCAAGCTGGTGGCCGAGCGCGCCGCTGGCGGCGGGCGTCAAGGCAGTGGTGTTCGACCGCGGCGGGCTACCTGTACCACGGCCGCGTCAAGGCGCTGGCCGACGCCGCCCGCGAAGGCGGGCTGAGCGTTCTAAGGAGTACGAACAGCCAGTGGCGGCGTATCGAGCGAGAATCGGATGGGCGCGGCCCGACCGGACCGCTATCGCGTCGGCAAGTGAACGTGATCGCGACGGGAACGGACAGCGAATTCATCGACAAGCTGGTCCGCATCAACCGCGTCGCCAAGGTGGTGAAGGGCGGCCGGCGTTTCGGTTTCGCCGCGCTGGTCGTGGTCGGCGACGGCAAGGGCCGCGTCGGCTTCGGCCACGGCAAGGCGCGCGAGGTGCCCGAGGCGATCCGCAAGGCGACCGAGCGGCCAAGCGCAGCATGATCCGCGTGCCGCTGCGCGAAGGCCGTACGCTGCATCACGACGTGATCGGCCGTTACGGCGCCGGCAAGGTGTTCTGCGCGCCGCTCCGGCCGGTACCGGCATCATCGCGGGCGGCCCGATGCGCGCGGTGTTCGAGGCGCTCGGCATCCAGGACGTGGTGGCGAAATCGATCGGCTCGTCGAACCCCTACAACATGATCAAGGCGACCTTCGCGGCCCTGAAGCACCATGATTCGCCGCGCTCGGTCGCGGCGCGGCGCAACGCCAAGGTCTCCGCCCTGCAGGCCGCCGTCGCGAAGGCGAAGCGAACCCGCAGCCACCGAATGATCGGCACCGCGTGACCGCAAATCCCTATCCGCAAGCCCGCTAGGCGACAACGAACATGGCAACGAAAAGAACCATCGTGATCGACAGACCGGCAGCCCGATCCGCCGCACCCGGGATCAGCGCGAGACGCTGCCGGGCTTGGCCTTAATCGCATCGGACGCGTCGCCGAGCTTCCGGATACGCCGTCGATCCGCGGGATGATTGCCAAGGTCGCGCACCTCATCCGCGTGGTCGAGGAGACAGAGTTCTTCTCCCTTTCGCTTCCCCCGCGGGAGGAGAGGCAGCACGAGACAAAAAGGACATAGCCATGAAGCTCAACGAATTTGCGACAACGCCGGCGCCCGCAAGGGGCGCATGAGCGTCGGCCGCGGCATCGGCTCCGGCAAGGGCAAGACCGGCGGCCGTGGCGTCAAGGGTCAATCTCCGCACCGGCGTGCGATCAAGGGGCTTCGAAGGCGGCCAGATGCCGCTCCACCGCCGTCTGCCGAAGCGCGGTTTCAACAATATTTTTCGCGCTTTAAGCTCAACGAGGTGCGCCGGCCGGGTTCAGGAGGCGATCGAAAAGGGCAAAACGCTCGATGTGAAGGCGTGGTCGCTCGAGGAGGTTTGGTGTGTTTTGGCGCGCCGCGGCGGAGCGAAGCACGGCGTTCGCCTGCTCGGGGAGCGGGTGAAATCAAGGTGGCGCGGCAGTTCGCGGTCGCCGGCGCCTCCAAGGCGGCAGTCGAGGCGGTCGAACAGGCGGGCGGCATCGGTGAAGATCCGCGCCTGCGAAACCGAGAAAGAAGGGCGGGCGATAAGCTGCGTGAGCGGTGGCCTTGCGCGGCCCCTTCATGGCGTCCATTTCGAGGACGCCTGACGGTGGCCTGACCGCCAAACGATGACGGGGGCGCTCAAGGAGCCTGGATATGGCCTCCGCAGCGGAACAATTGGCGGCCAATCTGAACCTCTCGGCATTCGCCAAGGCCGAGGAGTTAAGAAGCGCATCTGGTTCACGCTCGGCGCGCTGCTGGTCTTACCGCCTCGGCACCATATTCCTCTGCCCGGCATCGATCCGACCGTGTGGGAACAGATCTTCTGACCCAGTCGGCGGCATCCTTGGCATGTTCAACATGTTCGCCGGCGGCGGCATCCACCGCATGGCGATTTTCGCCCTCAACATCATGCGGTACATCTGGCCTCTTCTTCATCATCCAGTCGATGACTACTGCGTCGCCCACCCTTGAGCAGCTCAAGAGAGGAGGGTGACGTCCGCTTCAAAATCGATTCAACGCAGTACACCGGACCATTTGCCGCTGCCGCATCGAGCTCACGGTATCAGCATTGGTCTCGCAAGGTCGGCAGTCGATTGCTCGCATCCCGCCGCCCGCTGTCGACATTGACGAGCCTCACCGGCTGGTACCATCTTCCGATGTGGCTCGGCGAGCAGATCATCTCGCGCGGCATTCGGGAACGGCATTTCTGCTCGATCGATCCTGTCGGGGATCGCGGCCGATTCGGCCGGCGGTGGGCCGGCACCCCGAACTCGGCTGCGCAGGCGCTCCCAGTGGCCACCTGGTGGTGATTGCTATGGCAGTTCGGCCATCGGGTTCATCGTGTTCATGGAGCGTCCGGGCTGCTGATCCAGTATCCGAAACGCCAGGTCGGCAACCGCTAGGGGCAGTCCACGTCGAGCTCAACACCTCCGGCGTCATTCCGCCGATCTTCGCGTCGTCGCTGCTGCTGTTGCCGACCACTGGTGGCGGGCTTCCACCGTCGGCCATGGCCGAGCTGGGTGGTGATCAGGTTGAGCCACTCCGGGCCCTGGCCGGCGTTGAAGTTCGCCACCGTGGTCGGCAACAGCAGCAGCGACGACGCGAAGATCGGCGGAATGACGCCGGAGGTGTTGAGCTTGAGCGGCAGATGCGAGGACTGCCCCTCGAACATGCGGTTGCCGACCTGGCGTTTCGGATACTGGATCAGCAGCCGGCGCTGGGCCCGCTCCATGAACACGATGAACGCGATCACCGCGACTGCCATCACGATCACCACCAGGATCAGCCCCGTCGACAGCGCGCCCTGGCGGCCGAGTTCGAGGGTGCCGGCCACCGCCGCCGGCAATTCGGCCACGATCCCCGACAGGATGATCAGCGAAATGCCGTTGCCGATGCCGCGCGAGGTGATCTGCTCGCCGAGCCACATCAGGAACATGGTACCGCCGGTGAGCGTGATCACCGTCGACAGGCGGAAAAACAGGCCGGGATCGGCAGACCACCTGCCCGGACCCTTCGAGACCGATGCTGATGCCGTAAGACTGGAATGCAGCCAGCAGCACGGTGAGATACCGGGTGTACTGGTTGATCATCTTGCGGCCGGACTCGCCCTCCTTCTTGAGCTGCTCGAGGGTGGGCGACACCGTCGTCATCAACTGGATGATGATCGAGGCCGAGATGTACGGCATGATGTTGAGGGCGAAGATCGCCATGCGGTGGATGCCGCCGCCGGCGAACATATTGAACATGCCGAGGATGCCGCCCGACTGGGTGCGGAAGATCTGTTCCCACGCGGTGGGATCGATGCCGGGCAGCGGAATATAGGTCCCAAGGCGGTAGACCAGCAGCGCGCCGAGCGTGAACCAGATTCGCTTCTTCAACTCCTCGGCCTTGGCGAATGCCGAGAAGTTGAGATTGGCCGCCAATTGTTCCGCTGCAGAGACCATGGTCCAGGCTCCTTGACGCCCCCGTCATCGTTTGCCGGTCAGGCCGGCCATCCAGGCGTCCTCAAAATGGAAGCCATGGAGGGGCGGCGCAAGGCCACCGGCTCACGCAGCTTTATCGCCGCCTTCTTTGTCGGTTTTCGCAGGCGCGAGAATCTTGACCGATCCGCCCGCCTTTTCGACCGCCTCGACTGCCGCCTTGGACGCGCCGTAGACCGCAAACTGCAGCGCCACCTTGATTTCACCGCTCCCGAGCAGACGAACGCCGTGCTTGGCGCGCCGCAGCACGCCGGAACGCACCAAAGCCTCGGCGTCGACCACGTCCTTGGCGTCGAGCGTGCCCTTTTCGATCGCCTCCTGAACCCGGCCGAGGTTCACCTCGTTGAGCTTGAGCGCGAAAATATTGTTGAATCCGCGCTTGGGCAGCCGCCGGTGCAGCGGCATCTGGCCGCCTTCGAAGCCCTTGATGCGCACGCCGGAGCGGGCGGTCTGGCCCTTCCCGCCGCGGCCGCCGGTCTTGCCCTTGCCGGAGCCGATGCCGCGGCCGACGCGCATGCGCCCCTTGCGGGAGCCGGTATTGTCGGAAATCTCGTTGAGCTTCATGGCTCTGTCCTTTTGTCCTCTGCTGCTCCCTCCCCCGCTGCGGGGGAGGGAGAGGGAGAAGAAACTACTTCTCCTCGACCACGCGAATGAGGTGCGCGACCTTGGCGATCATGCCGCGGGTCGAGGGCGTGTCCGGAACCTCGGCGACGCGTCCGATGCGATTGAGGCCGAGCCCCATCAGCGTCTCGCGCTGATCATGGGTGCGGCGAATCGGGCTGCCGGTCTGCTCGATCTTGATGGTTCTGTTCGTTGCCATGTTCGTTGTCGCCATATCGGGCTTTGCGGATCGGGATTTGCGGATTACGCGGTGCCGATCATTCGGTGGCTGCGGGTTCGGCGTCGCCCTCGCGACGGCGGGCCTGCAGGGCGGAAACCTTGACGTTGCGCCGCGCCGCGACCGAGCGCGGGGAATCCTGGTGCTTCAAGGCATCGAAGGTCGCCCGCACCATGTTGTAGGGGTTCGACGAGCCGATCGACTTCGCCACCACGTCCTGCATGCCGAGAGTCTCGAACACCGCGCGCATCGGGCCGCCGGCGATGATGCCGGTGCCGGTGGGGGCGGCGCGCAGAAACACCTTGCCGGCGCCGTGGTGGCCGATCACGTCGTGATGCAGCGTGCGGCCTTCGCGCAGCGGCACCCGGATGAGGCTGCGCTTGGCCGCATCGGTCGCCTTGCGGATGGCTTCCGGCACCTCGCGCGCCTTGCCGTGGCCGAAGCCGACGCGGCCCTTCTGATCGCCGACCACGACCAGCGCGGCGAACCCGAAGCGCCGGCCGCCCTTCACCACCTTGGCGACGCGGTTGATGTGGACGAGCTTGTCGGTGAACTCGCTGTCCCGCTCTTCCCGCTCGCGATGATGTTCACGTGCCATGACCAATGTCCATTTCCGTTCGGGCCGCAGCCCTCTCCGATTTTGCGCTCATCCGAACCGCCCCTGGCGGTTCGAATGACGCCTTAGAAACTCAGCCCGCCCTCGCGTGCCGCATCGGCCAGCGCCTTGACGCGGCCGTGATAGAGATAGTGGCCGCGGTCGAACACCACTTCCTTGACGCCCTTGGCGGCGGCGCGTTCCGCCACCAGCTTGCCGACCGCCTTGGCGGCTCCGACATCGGCGCCGGTCTTGAGGCTGCCCCGCAGGTCCTTTTCGAGCGAGGACGCGGAAGCGACCGTCGCGCCGTCCTTGTCGTCGATCACCTGGGCGTAGATGTGCTTCGAAGACCGAAACACCGACAGGCGCGGACGCAAGCCCGCCGCCGCCTTGATGGTGCGTCGGATGCGCGCCTTGCGCCGTACGATCTGCTTACTCGGCATGGCCGGCTCCTGTGGCCTCCGCGCCTGATCCCGAAAACCTGCAGGTTCCCGGACGATATCATGCGCAAATCAAAGTGATGAACCGCGTTACTTCTTCTTGCCTTCCTTGCGGAAGATGTATTCGCCTGCGTACTTCACGCCCTTGCCCTTGTAGGGCTCCGGCGGCCGGAAGCCGCGGATTTCCGCCGCGACCTGCCCGACCTTCTGCTTGTCGATTCCGGTGATCACGATTTCGGTCGGCCGCGGCGTCGCGATCGCGATGCCTTCCGGGATCGGGTAGATCACGTCGTGGCTGTAGCCGAGCGCGATCTGCAGGTTCTTGCCCTGGATCGAGGCGCGATAGCCGACGCCGGTGATCTCGAGCTTGTCCTCGAAACCCTTGGTGACGCCGGCCACGAGATTGGCGACGAGGGTGCGCGAGGTGCCCCACATCGAGCGCGCGCGCTTGGTCTCGGCGCGCGGATCGACCTTGATGGACCCCTTGTCCATCGTCACCGTGACGTCGTCCGGCAGCACCAGCGCGAGGGCGCCTTTCGGCCCCTTCATCTTCACCGTCTGACCCTCGATATTGGCGGTGACGCCCGACGGGATCGGAACCGGTTTCTTGCCGATACGTGACATCGCGGTTCCCTCAGAATACCGTACAAAGGATTTCGCCGCCGACATTGGCGTCGCGGGCGGCATGATCCGCCATCACGCCCTTCGGCGTCGACACGATCGCGACGCCGAGGCCGTTGTTGATGCGCGGCAGGTTCTTCACCGACACATAGACGCGCCGGCCCGGCTTCGACACCCGCTCGATCTCGCGGATCACCGGCTCGCCGTCGAAATATTTGAGCTCGATCTCGAACTCGCTGCGGCCGTCGCTGTGCTCGACGGTGGAGTAGTCGCGGATATAGCCTTCGCTCTTGAGCACCTCGAGGACACTGCGGCGCAGCTTCGAGCCCGGCGTCGACACCTTCGACTTGGTGCGCTGCTGGGCGTTGCGGATGCGGGTGATCATGTCGCCGATCGGATCATTGACGTTCATCGTGTCGCCTCACCAGCTCGACTTGACCAGGCCCGGGATCAGGCCCTTGGAGCCGAGATCCCGCAGCGCGATGCGGCTCATCCTGAGCTTGCGGTAATACCCGCGCGCGCGCCCGGTCACCTCGCAACGGTTGCGAATGCGCGTTGCCGACGAATTGCGCGGGAGCTGCGCGAGCTTGAGCTGAGCCTCGAACCGCTCTTCCAGCGGGCGCTCCTTGTCATAGGCGATCGCTTTGAGGCGGGCGCGCTTGGCGGCGAATTGCTTCGTCATCTTGCGCCGCCGGTTGTTCTTCTCGATCGAGCTCGTCTTCGCCATCTATCTCTCCTGAGCATCCGCGTTTGAGGATGTCTCCATCCTCACTGCCGGAACGGGAAGTTGAATGCCGTCAGCAAGGCGCGCGCTTCGTCGTCGGTGCGCGCCGTCGTGCAGACGGTGATGTCCATGCCCCAGATCTCGGCCGTCTTGTCGTAGTCGATCTCGGGGAAAACGATGTGCTCCCTGACGCCGAGCGAGTAATTGCCGTGGCCGTCGAAGCTCTTCGGATTGAGGCCGCGGAAATCCCGCACCCGCGGCAGCGCGATGTTGATGAGGCGGTCGATGAACTCGTACATCCGCGCCTTGCGCAGCGTCACCTTGCAGCCGATCGGCTGGTTCTCGCGCAGCTTGTAGGTCGAGATCGCCTTGCGCGACTTGGTGATGATCGCCTTCTGTCCGGAGATCAGCGCGAGGTCGGCGGCCGCCGCTTCGACCTTCTTGCGGTCGGCGACGGCTTCGCCGATGCCCATGTTGATCACCACCTTGTCGATGATCGGCACCTGCATCGCGTTCTTGTAGCCGAACTGCTCGGAAAGCTTGTTGCGCACCTCTTTGTCGAATTGGATTCGCAGGCGCGGCGGCCCCTTGGGCTCGGGCTCCGCGGCCTCGGCGCCGGCCGGCTTCTCGGCCTTGTCGCCCTTGGCGCGCGGCGCCTTGTCGCCGCCCTTGGCGGCCTTCGGCGCCTTGTCGCCGCCTTCGCCTTTGGCCTGCTCACCTTTGGCCTGTTCTCCCTTGGCTTCTTGGCCTTCGGCGCAGCATCGGCCTTGTCCGCTTTTTTCGCGGCGGCCTTCTTGTCCTCTTGCTCAGCCATCGATCTCGACTCCCGAACGCTTGGCGACGCGCACCTTGCGGCCGTCCGTGCCGATCTTGAAGCCGACCCGGGTCGGCTTGCCGTCCTTGGGATCGGCGACGGCGATATTGGACAGGTGCAGTGGCGCTTCCTTGGAAATGATGCCGCCTGCCTGCTGCCCGGTCTGGCGCTGGTGGCGCTTGACGATGTTGACGCCGCGCACCAAGGCGCGCTCCTCGGTCGGACGCACCTCGATGACTTCGCCGGTGCGGCCCTTGTCGCGGCCGGTGAGCACGACGACCTTGTCGCCCTTGCGGATTTTCGCGGCCATCACAGCACCTCCGGCGCGAGCGAGATGATCTTCATGTGGTTCTTGGCGCGCAATTCGCGCGGCACCGGTCCGAAGATACGGGTGCCGACCGGCTCCATCTGCGGATTGATCAGCACCGCCGCGTTGCGGTCGAACCTGATCACCGAACCGTCGGCCCGGCGAATGTCCTTGGCCACCCGCACCACCACCGCCTTCATCACGTCGCCCTTCTTGACGCGGCCGCGCGGGATCGCTTCCTTGACCGACACCACGATGACGTCGCCGATCGTGGCGTACTTCCGCTTGGAGCCGCCCAGCACCTTGATGCACATGACGCGACGCGCGCCGGAATTGTCCGCCACGTCGAGGTTGGTCTGCATCTGAATCATTGGACGCCTCGTTGTTCCACTCGGGTAAAGTCCGCCTGCCGAGCGCCTAGGCGCTCACGGACGCTTTCTTCTGGCCCTGGACCACCGTCCAGCGTTTGAGCTTCGAGATCGGCCGGTGCTCCTCGATCCACACGAGATCGCCGACCCCGTATTCGCCCTTCTCGTCATGGGCATAGTATTTCTTCGAGCTCCGCACCGTCTTCTTCATCACCGGATGGGTGAAGCGGCGCTCGACCCGCACGACCACGGTCTTGGCCTGCTTGTTGCTCACCACCTCGCCCTGCAGCACGCGCTTCGGCATCTAATCGCTCCTCAAATGACTGGCTGGGCCGCGCGCTTGGTCTGCGCGGCCGTCTTGATCCGGGCGATGTCGCGGCGCACCTCGCGCACCCGCGACGTGTTCGCGAGCTGCCCGGTGGCGCGCTGGAAGCGCAGGTTGAACTGCTCCTTCTTGAGCTTGAGCAGTTCATCCTCGAGCTGGTCGGGGGTCATCGCCCTCAAATCCTCGGTCTTGATCATGGGCTCGCTCCCTATTCCGCAATGCGCTCGACGAAGCGCGTCTTGATCGGCAGCTTGGCGGCGGCGAGATCGAGCGCCTCGCGCGCCAGCGCCGTCGTCACGCCGTCGATCTCGAACAGGATGCGGCCCGGCTTGACCCGCACGACCCAAAATTCCGGCGCGCCCTTGCCGGAGCCCATGCGCACTTCGAGCGGCTTCTTCGACACCGGAACGTCCGGGAAGATGCGGATCCACACCCGCCCGGCGCGCTTCATGTGGCGCGTCATGGCGCGCCGCGCCGCCTCGATCTGGCGCGCGGTGAGGCGGTCCGGCTCCATCGCCTTGAGGCCGAACTGGCCGAAGCTCAGCGTCGCCCCGCTGGTGGCGACGCCTTTGATCCGACCCTTATGCGCCTTGCGGAACTTGGTGCGCGCAGGTTGCAACATGGCACTAAACCTTCTTGCCTCTATTCAGCTCTGGCTTCAGGACTCGCGGCGCGGACGGCCCGCCTCGCTCTCGGCCATCCGCTTGTCCTGCGCCATCGGATCGTGCTCGAGGATTTCGCCCTTGAAGATCCACACCTTGACGCCGCAGGTGCCGTAGGTCGTGAACGCGGTGGCATCGCCGTAATCGATGTCGGCGCGCAGCGTATGCAGCGGCACCCGGCCTTCGCGGTACCACTCCATGCGGGCGATTTCGGCACCGCCGAGCCGGCCCGAGCAGTTGATGCGGATGCCCTCCGCGCCGAGCCGCATCGCCGACTGCACCGCGCGCTTCATGGCGCGGCGGAACGCGACCCGGCGCTCGAGCTGCTGGGCGATCAATTCGGCGACCAGCTTGGCGTCGAGCTCGGGCTTCCTGATCTCGATGATGTTGATGACCACGTCGCTGTCGGTCAGCTTCGCCACTTCCTTGCGCAGCTTCTCGATGTCGGCGCCCTTCTTGCCGATCACGACGCCCGGCCGCGCCGAGTGGATCGTCACCCGGCACTTCTTGTGCGGCCGCTCGATCACGATCTTGGACACCGCCGCCTGCTTGAGCTGCTTCTGCAGCTCCTCGCGGATCTTCTTGTCCTCGTGCAGCAGCTTGCCGTACTCGTTCTTGCCCGAATACCACCGCGAATCCCAGGTGCGGTTGATGCCCAGACGCAGGCCGATCGGATTGACCTTCTGACCCATCGGGGTGCTCCTAAGCGCTCGCCTCGACCTGACGAACGACGATCGTCAGGTGCGAGAACGGCTTGAGAATCTTGCCGGCGCGGCCGCGGCCGCGGGCATGGAAACGCTTGATCACCAGACCCTTGCCGACATGGGCGCGGGCGACGACGAGATCGTCGACGTCGAGATCGTGGTTGTTCTCGGCATTCGCGATCGCCAACTCCAGGCACTTGCGCACCTCATGGGCGATGCGCTTGCGCGAGAATTCGAGATCCGCGAGCGCGATATGCACCTTCTTGCCGCGGATCAACTGGGCGACCAGGTTGAGCTTCTGCGGGCTGATGCGCAGCATGCGTGCGACCGCCTGGGCTTCGTTGTCCGGCAGCGCTCGGGGATGTGCCTTCTTGCTCATCGCTGTCCTCGCTTAACCGGCGCCCGGTCCGGAAGACCGCTTCGCCTTCTTGTCCGACGAATGGCCGTGGAAGGTCCGCGTCGGCGAAAACTCGCCGAGCTTGTGACCCACCATTTCCTCGGTCACCATCACCGGAACGTGCTTGTGGCCGTTGTAGACCCCGAAGATCAGGCCGACGAATTGCGGCAGGATCGTCGAGCGGCGGCTCCACGTCTTGATCACGTCATGCCGGCCCGATGCCCGCGCGGTTTCCGCCTTCTTCAGCAGATACCCGTCGACGAACGGACCTTTCCACACCGAACGCGCCATGTTGCCCTCGACTTACTTCTTCTTCCGCGCGTGGCGGCTCGAAATGATGAACTTGGTGGTCTTCTTGTTGGTCCGGGTCTTCTTGCCCTTGGTGGGCTTGCCCCACGGGGTTACCGGATGGCGCCCGCCGGAGGTGCGGCCTTCGCCGCCGCCGAGCGGGTGGTCGACCGGGTTCATGGAGACGCCGCGGTTGTGCGGCATGCGCCCGAGCCAGCGCTTGCGGCCGGCCTTGCCGATCGAAATGTTCATGTGGTCGGGGTTGGACACCGCGCCCACCGTCGCCATGCAGCGGCCATGGACCAGGCGCTGCTCGCCGGAATTGAGGCGCACGATCACGTATTCCTGGTCGCGGCCGACGATCTGGGCATAGGAGCCGGCCGAACGCGCGATCTGCCCGCCCTTGCCGATCTTCATCTCCACATTGTGGACGATGGTGCCGATCGGCATGTTGCCCGCCGGCATGGAATTGCCGGGCTTCACGTCCACATGCTCGCCGGAGACGACGGTATCGCCCTCGCCGAGGCGCTGCGGCGCCAGGATGTAGGAAAGCTCGCCGTCGCCATACTTGATGAGGGCGATGAAGCCGGTGCGGTTCGGATCGTATTCGATCCGCTCGACACGGGCCGGCTGGTCGTGCCTGCCGCGCTTGAAGTCGACGAGGCGCAGCGCCCTTTTGTGGCCGCCGCCGCGGAAGCGCACCGTGATGCGCCCGTTGTTGTTGCGGCCGCCGGAGGAGATCTTGCCGGTGGTGAGCGCCTTGACCGGATCGCCCTTGTAGAGCGCCGAGCGGTCGACCAGCACGAGTTGGCGCTGGCCCGGGGTGGTCGGTTTATAGTGCTTGAGTGCCATGGTTCCGTTTCCGCGCTCAGAGCCCTGTCGTCACGTCGATGTGGTGACCTTCTTCGAGGGTCACGATGGCTTTCTTCACGTCCGACAATTCGCCGCGCACGCCGCGGAAATTGCGCACCTTGCCCTTGCGGATGAGCGTGTTGACGCGCTTGACCTTCACGTCGAACAGCTTCTCCACCGCTTCCTTGATCTGCGGCTTGGTCGCGTGCGCCGCGACGCGGAACATCACCTGGCTGTTCTCGGACGCCATGGTCGCCTTTTCGGTGATCACCGGCGCGAGGATGATGTCGTAGTGGCGCGGATCCTTGGTGGTCATTTCAGTCGCGCCTCCAGCGCATCGAGCGCGGCCCGGGTCAGCACCAGCGTGTTCCGCCGCAGGATGTCATAGACGTTGATGCCCTGAATCGGCAGCACGTCGATGTTGGGGATGTTGCGGGTGGCGAGGCGGAAGCCGTTGTCGATCTCGGCGCCGTCGATGATCAGCGCATTGGCGAGACCGAGCTCGGCGAAGCGGTTCTTGAGCGCCTTGGTCTTGGCCTCGGTGACTTTGGCCGCCTCGATGATGATGATGCCGCCGTCCTTGGCCTTGGCGGAGAGCGCGTGCTTGAGCGCGAGCACGCGCACCTTCTTGGGCAGGCCGATCTCGTGGCTGCGCACCACCGGACCGAACGAGCGGCCGCCGCCGCGGAACAAATTGGCGCGCTGGGAGCCGTGGCGGGCGCCGCCGGTGCCCTTCTGCTTGTACATCTTCTTGCCGGTGCGCCAGATATCGGCGCGGTTCTTCACCGCATGGGTGCCGGCGCGGCGCTTGGCGAGCTGCCAGACGATGCAGCGCTGGATGAGGTCCTGGCGCGGCTCCAATCCGAAGATGTCGTCGGAGAGGCTGACCGAGCCCTTGGCCTCGCCGTCGAGCGTCGTGATCTTGAGCTCCATGGTCACGCTCCCTGCGCCGGCGCTTCGGCAGCGGCGCCCTGGGACGCCTCGCCGGTGATGCGGAACTTGCCGGGTTGCGGCACTTCTTTCGGCAGCGTCTTCTTCACGGCGTCGCGCACCGTGATCCAACCGCCCTTGGCGCCGGGCACCGCGCCCTCGACCAGGATGAGGCCACGCTCGACATCGGTCTGCATCACCTTGAGATTGAGCGTGGTGATGCGGTCGGCACCCATATGGCCCGGCATCTTCTTGTTCTTGAAGGTCTTGCCGGGGTCCTGGCGACCGCCGGTGGAACCGATCGAGCGGTGCGAGACCGACACGCCGTGGGTGGCGCGCAGGCCGCCGAAGTTCCACCGCTTCATGCCGCCGGCAAAGCCCTTGCCGATCGAGGTGCCGACCACGTCGACGAACTGCCCGACGATGAAGTGGTCGGCGGTGATCTCGGCTCCCACCGGGATCAGCGCCCCTTCATCGACGCGGAATTCGACGACCTTGCGCTTGGGCTCGACCTTGGCCACCGCGAAGTTGTTGCGCTCGGCACGGCTGAGCGTCTTCGCCTTGCGGCTGCCGGCGCCCAATTGGAGCGCCACATAGCCGTTCTTGTCCTTGGTGCGGTGCCCGATCACCTGGCAATTGGAGAGCCGCAGCACCGTCACCGGCACGTGCTCGCCTGCATCGGTGAAGATGCGGGTCATTCCGAGTTTCTGTGCGATCACGCCGGAACGCATAGGCATTGTCCTTTGCTGCGCTTTCCAGATTACAGCTTGATCTCGACGTCGACGCCGGCGGCGAGGTCGAGCTTCATCAGCGCGTCCACCGTCTGGGGCGTCGGATCCACGATGTCGAGGAGCCGCTTGTGGGTACGCATTTCAAACTGCTCGCGACTTTTCTTGTCGACATGGGGCGAGCGGTTCACGGTGTACTTCTCGATCTTGGTCGGCAGCGGTATCGGCCCGCGCACCTGCGCGCCGGTCCGCTTGGCGGTCGCAACGATCTCGCGGGTCGACGCATCGAGAATGCGATGGTCGAACGCCTTGAGCCGAATTCTGATGTTTTGACCGTTCATTGCTCATGCGGTGGACAGGCAGCAGACGATGAACCGACCTCAGTCGTCCGTTCGCCTGCGCGCGCCCTCCGTCCCTTGTTGGTTTTTCTGCCGTTCGTTACTCGACCGTCCGTAACTCCGATGCAACTCTCTATTCGATGATCGAGGCGACGACGCCCGCGCCGACCGTGCGACCGCCTTCACGGATGGCGAAGCGCAGCTTCTCCTCCATGGCGATCGGAACGATCAGCTCGACCGTCATCGCGATATTGTCGCCCGGCATCACCATTTCCGTGCCTTCCGGCAGATGCACCACGCCGGTCACGTCGGTGGTGCGGAAATAGAACTGCGGACGGTAGTTGGTGAAGAACGGGGTGTGGCGGCCGCCCTCTTCCTTGGTGAGGATGTAGGCCTCGGCCTTGAACTTGGTGTGCGGCTTGACGCTGCCGGGCTTGCACAGCACCTGGCCGCGCTCGACTTCCTCGCGCTTGGTGCCGCGCAGCAGGCAACCGACGTTGTCGCCGGCCTCGCCCTGGTCCAGCAGCTTGCGGAACATCTCGACGCCGGTGACCACGGTCTTGAGCGTCGGCTTGAGGCCGACGATCTCGACTTCCTCGCCGACCTTGATGATGCCGCGCTCGATACGGCCGGTCACCACGGTGCCGCGGCCGGAGATCGAGAACACGTCTTCCACCGGCATCAGGAACGGCTGATCCTTCGGCCGCTCCGGCTGCGGGATATAGTCGTCGACCGCCTTCATCAGCTCGTGGATCGAATTCCCTGCCGAGCTTGGCGTCCTTGTCTTCCAGCGCCATCAGCGCGGAGCCCTTGATCACCGGGATCTTGTCGCCGGGGAAATTGTACTTCGACAACAGCTCGCGAACCTCGAGCTCGACGAGCTCCAGCAGTTCGGGATCGTCCACCATGTCGACCTTGTTGAGGTAGACCACGAGGGCGGGAACGCCGACCTGGCGGGCGAGCAGGATGTGCTCGCGCGTCTGCGGCATCGGGCCGTCGGCGGCGCTCACCACCAGGATCGCGCCGTCCATCTGGGCGGCGCCGGTGATCATGTTCTTCACATAGTCGGCGTGGCCCGGGCAATCGACATGGGCGTAGTGGCGATTGTTGGTCTCGTATTCCACATGGGCGGTCGAGATCGTGATGCCGCGCGCCTTCTCCTCCGGAGCCTTGTCGATCTGGTCATAGGCGGTGTATTGCGCCTGGCCGGTTTCCGCCAGAACCTTGGTGATCGCCGCCGTCAGCGACGTCTTGCCGTGGTCGACGTGACCGATGGTGCCGATATTGCAATGCGGCTTGTTACGTTCGAATTTTGCCTTACCCATTGCAGTCTCCGTTTGCGGTTTGGCGTTGTGCTTTCAATCTCGACCGGCTCAGGCGTACTTGGCCTGGACCTCTTGGGCGACATTGCTGGGAACTTGTTCGTAGTGATCGAACTGCATCGTGAAGGTCGCGCGGCCCTGGCTCATCGAGCGCAGGTTGTTGACGTAGGAGAACATGTTGGCGAGCGGCACCATGGCGTTGATGACGTTGGCATTGCCGCGCATGTCCTGACCCTGGATGTGGCCGCGCCGGGAATTGAGGTCGCCGATGACCGAACCGGTGTAGTCCTCCGGCGTCACCACCTCGACCTTCATGATCGGCTCGAGCAGCACCGAGCCGCCCTTCTGCAGCGCCTCGCGCAAGGCCATGCGCGACGCGATCTCGAAGGCGAGCGCAGATGAATCGACGTCGTGATAGCGGCCGTCGATCAACGTGACCTTCAGGTCGACCACCGGGAATTGCCGGCGAGCACGCCGGCACCGAGCACGGACTCGAGGCCCTTCTCGACGCCGGGGATGTACTCCTTCGGCACCGCGCCGCCGACGACCTCGTTCTCGAACACGAAGCCGGTGCCCGCCGGCAGCGGCTCGGCCACGATCTTGACCTGGGCGAACTGGCCGGTGCCGCCGGTCTGCTTCTTGTGCTGGTAGTCGACCGTGACCTTCTTCGTGATCCGCTCGCGATAGGCCACCTGCGGTGCACCGATGTTGGCATCGACCTTGTAGGTACGCCGAAGGATGTCGACCTTGATGTCGAGGTGGAGCTCGCCCATGCCCCTGATGATGGTCTGGCCGGACTCCGGATCGGTGTTGACGCGGAACGAGGGGTCTTCGGCCACCAGCTTCGCCAGCGCGACGCCGAGCTTCTCCTGGTCGGCCTTCGACTTCGGCTCGATCGCGATCTCGATGACCGGCTCGGGGAACTCCATCTTTTCCAGGATCACCGGCTTCTGCGGATCGCACAGCGTGTCGCCGGTGCGGGTGTCCTTCAGGCCCGCCAGCGCGACGATGTCGCCGGCATAGGCCTCCTTGATGTCTTCGCGGTTGTTGGCGTGCATCAGCAGCATGCGGCCGATGCGCTCCTTGCGTTCCTTGGTCGAGTTGATGACGCCGGTGCCGCTCGTCAGCGTGCCGGAATAGATGCGGCAGAACGTGATGGTGCCGACATAGGGGTCGTCCATGATCTTGAACGCCAGGAGCGACATCGGCTCCTTGTCGTCCGGATGACGCTCGAGCTCATTGCCCTTGTCGTCGACGCCCTTGATCGCCGGCACGTCGAGCGGCGACGGCAGATAGTCGACCACGGCGTCGAGCAACGGCTGGACACCCTTGTTCTTGAACGCCGAACCGCACAGCACCGGATAGAAGGCGCCGGTGATGACGGCCTTGCGAATCAGCCGCTTCAGCGTCGCCTCGTCGGGCATCCTGCCTTCGAGGTACTCCGTCATCGCGGCGTCGTCGAGCTCGACCGCAGCCTCGATCAGCTTCTCACGATATTCGTTGGCCTGATCGAGCATGTCGGCGGGGATGTCGATGTCGTCGTATTTGGCGCCGAGCGACTCGTCGTTCCAGATCACGCCCTTCATGCGGACGAGATCGACCAGGCCTTTGAACTGCTGCTCCGACCCGATCGGAAGCTGGATCGCCACCGGCTTGGCGCCGAGGCGATCGACGATGTCCTTCAGGCACTGGAAGAAATCCGCGCCCACCTTGTCCATCTTGTTGGCGAAGACGATGCGGGGAACCTTGTACTTGTCGCCCTGGCGCCACACCGTCTCGGTCTGCGGCTCGACGCCCTGGTTGGAATTGAGAACGACAACCGCGCCGTCCAGCACGCGCAGGCTGCGCTCGACCTCGATGGTGAAGTCGACATGGCCGGGGGTATCGATGATGTTGAGCCGCTTGCCGTTCCAGAACGCCGTGGTCGCGGCCGAGGTGATGGTGATGCCGCGCTCCTGCTCCTGCTCCATCCAATCCATGGTGGCGGCGCCCTCATGGACCTCACCGATCTTGTGGCTCTTGCCGGTGTAATAGAGAATCCGCTCGGTCGTCGTCGTCTTCCCGGCATCGATGTGGGCCATGATGCCGAAATTGCGATAGTCTTCGATCGGGTGGAGGCGGGGCATGGGACTGTCCTTACCAGCGGTAATGCGCGAAGGCGCGGTTGGCCTCCGCCATGCGATGCGTGTCTTCCCGCTTCTTGACTGCGTTTCCCCGGCTGTTCGATGCATCGAGCAGTTCGGCAGAGAGCCGCTCGGTCATCGTCTTTTCGTTGCGTTCGCGCGCGGCCACGATCAGCCAGCGGATGCCGAGCGCCTGACGGCGTTCATTGCGCACCTCCACCGGCACCTGGTAGGTGGCGCCGCCGACGCGCCGCGACCGCACCTCGATGGTCGGCATGACGTTGTCCAGCGCCTGCTCGAACACCGAGAGCGGATTCTGCTTGGTCTTGCCCTCGATCATGTCGAAGGCGCCATAGACGATCGTCTCGGCGACTGACTTCTTGCCGGCATACATGATCGAATTCATGAACTTCGAAACCACCATGTTCCCGAACTTCGGATCGGGGAGGACTTCGCGCTTCTCGGCACGGTGACGACGGGACATCGATCAGGCTCCAGAGTCCGGTTACTGTTGTTTCGGTCGCGTTATTTCGGCCGCTTGGCGCCGTACTTGGACCGGCGCTGCTTGCGGTTCTTGACACCCTGGGTGTCGAGCACGCCGCGCAGGATGTGGTAGCGCACGCCCGGCAGATCCTTGACGCGGCCGCCGCGGATCATCACCACCGAATGCTCCTGCAGGTTATGCCCTTCGCCGGGGATGTAGCCGATCACCTCGAAGCCGTTGGTAAGGCGCACCTTGGCGACCTTGCGCAGCGCCGAGTTCGGCTTCTTGGGCGTCGTCGTATAGACGCGGGTGCAGACGCCGCGCTTCTGCGGCGACTGCTGCAGGGCCGGCACCTTCTTGCGCGCCTTCTGTGCCACCCGTGGCTTGCGGATCAACTGATTGACCGTCGGCATCGTCAGCCTTCACCTTGTTTGCGGGGCCTTCGCCCCAACACGTTTGCGGGGCCTTCGCCCCAACGCGCACGAACACCGCGCACGCAGAACGAAGCGCACGCAAAACGAAATCGCGCCATCCGCGAAAATTTCGCGAAATGACGCTCTGCGTCACAGAGGACCACGTCACCGAAGCGGCGCGGTCATGTCCTCACATCTGACAGTCGGTGTCAGAGCAGCGTTTGAGCTTCATTCATCGAGGCGCGGAGTGCCCAGCCAAGCCTCGGAAAACCTTACGGTTTTCAACTCTGCTGGGGCTGGACGGCCGTTCCGACTTGCGAAGCTCACCGCCTGCCGAAAAAGTTCGCGGGTTTTATCGGCGGGACGGGGGGAAGTCAAGGCCGGCCGCAACAAAAACGCAGCCTCGCAATCACTTCTTCCGCGCCGTCGCGCTTGCCCGAAGATGGTTATTGTTCGGACAATTGCAAGAAAAGCGCGCGAGGGCGGTTACAGATGTTGGCCGTGAAGGATTCCAGCAAAGCGCAGCTCGTCTCGCGCGGCGTTCGATTCGTTACAAGCGGGTTTCGAGGTCCGGAGGAGCGCGCGGTGTCCCTGTTCGCCCATCGTTCGGCCTCCCAGGCAGTGGCATGTGGCCTCTTGTCGAGATCAACAGCCGCAAATGCCGATTCATCGATGTAATCGGCCCATCGCTGCATCATCCCGCGCCGCCCGGAGTTCAATGGTGCGGGTGAAGGTATCGGCGAGCAGCAAAGACCGCATCGTGTTGAGGCGGCGGGCGAGTTGAAAGCGTGTGGCGGTTGAGATTTGGTCAAAATTTAATTCTGTATGTGACCGAAATATCACAGGAAAATGCTCGCGGTTCAGGTATTGAAATCTTTGAAGCTGCGGGGGTTACATATTCATGAAAAGGTTGATGCTTGCAGGCGCATTGCTGTTAGACATTGGCGGGCTCGCACAGGCGGCCGATATGCCCTTGAAGGCGCTGCCGCCTCCGGCCCCTTTCACTTGGACCGGGATCTATGGTGGCGGTTACATCGGCGGGATGTGGGCCAAGACGGACAACGACTTCGTCTTTCCTCCGCCGGCATCGTGGCACCAATCGGCAAGCGTCGGCATAGCTGGTGGGATCGTCGGCATTCAGTACCAGTGGGGCAACCTCGTGCTGGGCGTCGAGGGAACCGCCGGAGGGGCGCTGAACAACGGCCTGGGAACGGCGTCATGCAATCCCGCCACCGCCTGCGCTCCGGGAGTGACAATTTCAAGGACGTCCCCCCACGCGATATTTAGTGCCGGCGGACGCGCGGGTTGGGCATTGGGCTATTGGTTACCCTATGTTTCCGGCGGCTACGCAAATGCCGGTACCCTCATCCAGACCATTCAGTCTCCGGCAACCACGGAAGTTGGCCGGACATCGCCCGATGGCGCATATATCGGAGGGGGCCTCGATTATGCGGTCTGGGGCAGCGGACTGGTCGTTGGCCTCGAATATCGCCACTACGATTTTCAGACGCAGCAGGTCGTACCATTCAACGCGGCCAGCGTCGGGGTCTTCGTTGATACGTATAATACCACACCCAAGTTTGATACATTCACCTTTCGGGCGAGCTATCTATTCAGCCCGAAGTGAGGAACGATTGAGGTCGGGGGTTCCTGGCTCTGCCGGGGTGGCGGAAATTGTTGGCGGCCCCGCCGGTACGCTTTGCGCTGTCGCGATGTATCCCAGCGAAGATTGTGTTGTTGGCGAGTGAAGGCATCGCCAATGACGCGACCGCGTCAGGTCTTGTGTTCCGTTTCCAACGCTAATCCCATTGCCGTCATCGCCCGGCTTGACCGGGCGATCTAGTGACCACAGGCCTGCGATTTAGGCACAGCAAAGTTTTATCGATGGCAGGGATTACTGGATGCCCCGCTTTCGCGGGGCATGACAGTGAGACGAGATGAACCGTCAAAGTCATAACACCAGTACATCGTTTCCGAAGTTCGAATCATATCGATGCCATCGGATTTGTAGGGTGGGCAAAGCGAAGCGTGCCCACCATCGTCGTGTCCGCGTGGGCACGGCGCGAAGAGCGCGCCTTTGCCCACCCTACTGATTGGTTTCATGGAATCGATCCACTAGCTGGACACGCCACGCCAAATCGTCAGCAAGCGGCGTCGGTGGTAGGGCGGCGTGCCGGAACGAACTTATATCCGGCTTCTGTTCGTCGGCTCCGAGCTCGGGCTTCCTCCCTCCCCGCCTTGGGCGACGCAGTTGCCTTCAGCTCGCCATGCCTATCGCCGGGCTCGCAGGGACTTTCACCCCCCCCAAGCATCAGCGCCATGCCTGGCACACGAAAATGCGGCCGCGATTTTGATCGCGGCCGCTGAAAAACCTCGGGCATTCGTGATGGTCTGCGCAGGGATATCAAGTTTGCCCAGATACGCGTCGATCGCTTGCCGAGGACAAGCGGGTCAACATCCCGAGCCGTGAACAGGGGGCGCCGAAAGTACCCTGAATTCCATGCCGCCTTGCGGCTTACCCGAGGTACGCAAGTTCATCGCGTTTGCCATGCCGACGTACAGGTTGCACGCATCGGCGACCATGTTGCGAATGCCATAGCTGAGATAATTGCCCAGCCCGTTCAAGGACTCCGCCTTCGCCGGCGAGTTTGGATTGTCGATGCGCCACAAATCGCCACCGTAACCGGCTGAACTCGCCTGTTGGTCCATGATTTGATGGCATTGATCAGCGGTCACGTTCCCGCATCCCCCCTCCCCAGTAATAAAGCTCCAGTCGAGGGTGCCGAAATACAGCCGGTTCTGGTAGACCGCGCTGGACCACATGTAATAGTTCTGCGGGTTGCCGAATCCGGCCCCTCCGTAAAGCGCCGTCTGGCAGCCGGTCAGCGGGCACCCCGAGGTATTAAGAGATAACGTGGATTTAGGTGACCCGGGGGTAAAAGTGAGGACCGGCAGGGGGTTGGTGCCATAGAGCATTTGGCAGGGATTAGGATTCGGTAGAACGTTTGGGGTTGCGCTCGAGGGCATGCAAGTCGACCCCGTCTTGGGGTTGTAACGGAAAAGCGGAGTCGCGCGGTTCGAATTGTTAGCGACCAGCGTTGTGCAGGAGGTGGCAGGATTGGTGATAGGATTGGTAACGGTGCACTTGCTGTTACGCAAACTTTCGCCAAGAGCGGCGACGTACGTGTTCCAAGCCAAGGACCCGGTGCTCGGAACCTGCATCAGGCCCCAGTAGATCTGGTTATTGTACACCTCGAGGGCGCCGCCGATCAGGGAAAGCCGGGTGATGGGATCGGGCTCGTACAGGCTGGTGTCCCAGATCTTGGTCCAGCATCGCGCTGGATTGGGACCACTCCCGTTACCACACGCGGCAATATCACTAGCGACAGGTTTGTGTGGGCTGACCCAGAGGGCTGAGCACTGCGTTGGTGTGCCCCCAAAGAGTTCGGCAGCACAAGCGATTGGGTTTGGCGCATTGCCGCCGCCCCAGGTGGTGAGATAAAGCTGATCACCCAATACGTTGATATAGGAAGGTAAGGCCTCGATATCGGCGATTTCCTCGAACACAAAGGGATTTGTCGTCGTTCCGATCCAGTGCAGGACGCGTCCCGTTTTATCCTGGTTCCGCACTCCGGTATAGAGTTGGCCGTTCATGACGACCCAACGCCGGATATCACTGTAAGCGGGGTAGAACTTGCTGCCTAAGTAGGTGCCGGTGGGAGTGAAAGCAAACAGGTATATTCCCTGAGCACCGCCAGTGGCAGTGCAGGCGGGGGCGGTGGGGTTAGGGCACGGGTCACACTGGGCGAAGACGTTGGGATCGCACGGGTGATTACTCGCATCAATAGGAGCATAGCCAGGACGGGAGATCGACAGTCCAGCAAGAAATACGATACTCGACGTTGAGCCCGCCGAGCGGAGCCCCACCGTCAAGTTCAAGTTGGTACTGGCGCAGGCAGGCACGGCGGTAGGCGAACAGTCCGATGAGTGATCCGTGACTTTCTTGAGCTTGGTATCGTAATGGAGGATGTGGGGCGGCCGCCAGTCGCCATACCCAAGGTCGTTCGTCCCCGGACAATTCGGGGCTGTAGGAGGGGCAAAACTCGGGCACGGGGTCGCCGTTCGTCTGTCAAATTCGCAGACATAAGATGGTGCCCGCGATGGAGAAGCCCGAGTCCGGCGTGCCCACAGTATTGAGACCCGCCGCAGTGAGGCAAAGCCCGCTGACGGCGGTCCCCATCCAAACGTGTGTCCCCGTTTGGGTCATACCCCAGAGATAGGACTGGTTCACCTTCGGCTGACTGCCTGAGGGGCACGGCGACGTTAACCCCCCTGGATAAAAAGTGTTGCCTGGGCTTCCGACTATGACGAAAGGGCTCACCGCTGATCCCGGCGGGTTCGCTGCCTGGTAATTTTGTTCACATTCGTCAGGCTGCGATTTGTAAGCAAGAACGTTGTTCAAGATCGGTTGGGCCGGATTGGATGAGGGCGGCGTTAATTGAGCTGATGCGCCGTGGATCGCGGCGATGGTCAAAGCCACCCCGAGGAGCGCAATAGTCGGCATGCGCCGGACCGAACGCGCTAGAGTACAGCGATTCATCAATAGATTCCCCCGCTATGAGCATCGATCGCACTTTAAAGAGATTTTTTGGATGTTTCGCGCTGATATGCACAATGTGTTGCAAAATCTACCGAGTGAGACATTTGTGCAACGCCGGGCAATCGTTCGGGCTTCGCGCCACAAGGACACCCCGCGGACCGCGCGCCGGCCGCCCCGACTGTCCGGACCAGTCGGGATATTTGGTCTCATCGAATGCGGGGCGTCGATATCAAAAATCGGGCTTGGCGGCCTCCGGCAGAGGCGTCAACCCTTGTTCGAAGAAATCGCCGTTATTCTCGTTGCACACGATGGGCTGGATCGGCGCGTTTTCGACGCGGCGCCAGCGCTGTACCGCGGTCCACGGGGTCGTAAAGGCGCCGGGGTCCTCGACAAAGACCGACACGTCCACTGTCTGTCCATCGGCCGCAAGCTTCAAACGCTCCACCACATGGAGCTGGTCGGTATGCGGCGTGCTGTAGTTGTCGACAAAGGACTTGGTGGAAATGCCGATGGTATCGATGACCAGCGTGTCGCCGTTCTCGTAATGGCCGACCGACTCTCCGTACCAGGAGGGTTTCACATCCTTCGAGTGGGTCACGTTCAGATAGATGCGCCGGATCTCCGGCCCGTTCTGAACGATGACCACGACCTTCTCGGGGGTCTGGTAGAAGTAGAACGGCTCGACCAGCGAATAAGCGTCGAAACCCGGCACACCGACCGGCCAGCAGCGCTCGCGGGCGCGAAACGGAATCTTGCCCGCCAGCACCTCGTCATTCGCCTTCTTCATCGAGGGAATGGTCCAGGGCTGGAGGATCGGATTGGAAAGATCGGCAACCCGATAGGTCGATTTCGCGCCGAAGTTGTTGGGAACATAGGGATGCGCCTTGTCAAAGGTGACGGGACCAGGCCCGCCGGCAGGCGGCGGGAGCAGATCGTCCACGCCGAACGCGTGGTCGAGTACCCACCCGGTTTTGTCGGTCGTAGCGAAATTCGGTATCACCTGATTTTTTACCCGGTCCGCCGCCAAGGCTCCGCCCGCCGCGCACAAAAGACCCGTCACCAGGCACATCGAGCCGAATTTGAACATCGTCATCTCCTCATTAGGAATCGGACTCCGAGGACCGCGGGATTGGAACGGCGTCGTTGCCCAAACAGGAATTGTTGCTCTCCACACAGCCTGATTCCGCCGGCGCTGTCGCCTCGAAGACAGACTTCGGACGGACTGCCGGCAACGCTGCGGATAAGCTACATCATTCGACTGCGTCGCCGGAAGGATGCTCATGCTGATTCCCGCGCACAGGAGATGATTCCTGCCGGGAGGGCCAAAGGGGGCGAGCCGGTCAATTGGTCTAAGCTGGCTGCTGGGAATTTTGGGCATTGCATTGATTATCGCGCCGGATGTGATTTTGTGATTGAACAACCCGATCCGCGATCTTAGCCGGCACGACCGGATGACCAGACAACGCGGATAGACGGAGGTCGCGGCCGTGAAGAGCGAGAGAAGCCTCCCGGGCGGAGAAGGTCGGTTTATCAGCCGTGACGGTCTTTCCCTCTGGTACAAGGTTTCGGGTCACGGCCCTGCTTTGCTGGTGCCGACTCCGGGCTGGGGCGCAAGCTCGGACGCACACATGAAAAGTCTGATTCCGTTAGAAAAGGACTTTTCGCTCATTTACTTCGACACCCGTGGGGCCGGTCGCTCCGAGGCTCCGGCGACGGCCGCCGGTTATGCATTCACTCTTTTTTTGGGCGACCTCGAAACCCTGCGCGTGCATCTGCACCTCGACCGCTGGCTGATCTTCGCACACTCCGCCGCCAGTTGGCAGGGCATGGCGTACGCCATCGAACACCAGAAAGCCTGTCGCGGCCTCTTCATCGTGGACGGCACGTTGAACGTCGACGACAAAAAATACCGCGACGACCTCGCCGCGCGGATGAAAAAGCTCAGGCATGAACCTTGGTTTGCCGTCGCCAACAAGGCCTCTGACAGCAACCCCAAGTCCGACGCCGAATTCAAGCAGAGCTTTCGCGAAGCGCTCCCGCTGTACTTTGCCAGCTACGCCGCCGCCCTGAAGGCGCAGCATTTTTTCTCGGCGTCCACCTATCATTTCAAAGCGTTGAAGTACAACGACGGCGCTCCCAAATTCACGCCCAAGAAATTGGCGCAGATTCACGTCCCGACCGCACTGTTCGAAGGCGAGGAGGATGTCATCACGACGCCGCTGGAAGCACGCCGGCTCCATCGCGGCATCGCGAACGCGACGCTGTTCATGATCAAGAACGCCGGACATTTCCCGTGGCTGGAGCAGCCCGATGCGTTCTTCGCGGATTTTGCTCAGGCGGCGCGGAAAATCTTGGGAACCGCCCGGCCTCGCGACTGACGACGTAGTGGGCGATCAATTCCATGAAACCGATCAGAGTCGAATTTAACCCCACTGACCTCATCCTGAGGAGCCGGCGCAGCCGGCGTCTCGAAGGATGCCATGGGCGCAGAGTTTGCGGCCATCCTTCGAGACGCCGTGCTTTGCACGGCTCCTCTGGATGAGGTTGATGATGTCGATATGATTCGAACTTCGGAAACGGTGTACTTGGCGAAGCCGAAACGAAAGGGCCGCCCGAAGGCGGCCCCGATCGTTCGCGCGTCGCATTGCGGGCGGATCACTCCGCCGCCGGCAACTGCGCCGGCTGCGCGGCGTTCTTCACCGCCTGCTCCCGCTCGCGCTCGTCGAGGATGAGCTGATCGCGCTTGGTCGCGACCTCGCGGAGCTCGTTCATCATCGCGCCGGTTCCCGCCGGAATCAGGCGGCCGACGATGACGTTCTCCTTGAGGCCGTCGAGGGTGTCGATCTTGCCGTTCACCGCCGCCTCGGTCAGCACGCGGGTGGTCTCCTGGAACGACGCCGCCGAGATGAACGAGCGCGTCTGCAACGAGGCCTTGGTGATGCCGAGCAGCACGGGGTAGCCGTGAGCCGGCTTCTTGCCCTCTTGCACCGCCTTCAGGTTGATCTCGTCGAGCTCGGTGCGGTCGAGCTGCTCGCCGTTGATCAGGTCGGTTTCCCCGGCGTCGTCGATCTCGACCTTCTGCAGCATCTGGCGAACGATCACCTCGATGTGCTTGTCGTTGATGGCGACGCCCTGCAGCCGATAGACTTCCTGGATCTCGTTGACGAGATAGGCGGCGAGTTCCTCGACGCCCTTGACCGCCAGGATGTCGTGGGGCGCCGGATTGCCCTCGACGATATAGTCGCCCTTCTCGATGACGTCGCCGTCCTGAAGATGGATGTGCTTGCCCTTGGGAATGAGATATTCCCGCGGCTCCTCGCCCTCCACGTTCGGCTCGATGGTGAGGCGGCGCTTGTTCTTGTAGTCGCGCCCGAACCGCACGGTGCCGGAGACTTCGGCGATCACCGCCGCCTCCTTGGGCCGCCGCGCCTCGAACAGCTCCGCCACCCGCGGCAGGCCGCCGGTGATGTCGCGGGTCTTGGCGCTCTCGGTCGGAATGCGCGCGATGACGTCGCCCGCCTTCACATGGCTGCCGGTGTCGACCGAGAGAATGGCGTCGACTGCCAGCAGATAGCGCGCCTCGCCGCCGCGGGCGAGCTTGAGGATCTTGCCGTCCTTGCCCTTGATGACGATGGCCGGACGCAGGTCCTGCTGACCGCGGGCCGCGCCGGTGCGCCAGTCGATGACCACGCGCTTGGCGATGCCGGTCGATTCGTCGAGCGATTCCGACATCGACTGTCCCTCGACCAAGTCCTCGAACGCGGGCGAGCCCTCGACCTCGGTGAGCATCGGGCGGGTATAGGGATCCCACTCCGCGATGCGCTGGCCGCGCTTGACGTGATCGCCCTCGTCGACCTTCATGTGGGCGCCGTACTGGATGCGGTGAACGGCGCGCCCGGTGCCATCCTGATCCACCACGAT
>CAVVCE010000127.1:0-14713 GCA_963746235.1 uncultured Alphaproteobacteria bacterium | reverse complement strand
ACCTCGATATCGCGGGGTACAACAGCGCAAACGAGCGTCGCTGGTGCACGCGACCGAGGACGCGTTAGGGCTTTGGCTTTTTTTGAAGGCACTCAGCCGGCCCTTGGTAATGTGAACCTGAACCGCCGGTGTATGGTCGGCAAACAAAGATCGGATAGCGATGCCAGCTCAAGGTTTCAACGTATCCCCGGGCGAGGTCGCTGGCCACTATGACGACCTCGATAGCCTCTATCGTCAGTTCTGGGGCGAGCACGTCCACCACGGTCTTTGGTCCTCACCCGACGCAACACCCGAAGAGGCCACGCGCCATCTCATCGATGCGGTCGTCGCGCAAGCACGCATCGTTCGCGGCAGCGCAGTTTGCGACGCCGGCTGCGGCTACGGCGGCACCTCACGGGTGCTCGCCCACGAGCTCGGCGCCAACGTCACCGCGCTGACGATCTCGCCCGCCCAGTACGCTTACGCGCAAAGCGTCGATCCGAAGTCCGGAAACCCGGTGTACTTGCTCCGCGACTGGCTGGAGAACGGGCTCGATGGGGGCTCGTTCGACGCGGTGGTGGCGATCGAGAGCTCGGAGCACATGCCGGACCTGACTGCCTTTTTCGTCCAGGCAGCCCGCGTGCTTCGCCCCGGGGGCCGGCTCGTCGTTTGCTCCTGGCTGACCCGCGAGATTCCGCGGGCCTGGGAACGACGGTGGCTGATCGGCCCGATCTGCCGCGAGGGCCGGATGCGCGGCATGGAATCCATGGCCGAGATGCAGCGGCTGGCCGCTGCGGCAGGCCTCGCCGCCGAAGCGTTCGACGACTGCAGCAGCAAAGTGAAGAAGACCTGGTCGATCTGCATCAAGCGCGTCGTGGTGGGCTTGTTTCGCGACCCCGCAGTCCGCCACTTCGTGTGGCACGGGGGGCCAAATCGAATCTTCGGCCTGACGATGCTCAGGATCTGGTTGGCGTACGAAGTGGGCGCCATGCGATACGGCATCCTCACATTCGTGAAGCGGTAAGATATCACGACGGGCGCGGACGCGCCGGAACTATGGAACGATTGGTCCCGAACCCATGACCGGCTACGGCGTACCCAGATGCTGCCCGGGTATTGCCTAAGTTTGACCTTGTGGCCGGGGCATTTTTCCCGCCTCGGAGACGGCGCGACCAACGGACGGCGATGGGCGCAAGAGATGGGCGCGAGAATCGTCGGTTTTATACTTTATCTCGCCCTGTCTTATGGGATCATATACCTTTTAATTTCAAAACGATTCCTGCGTGGATGGAATATGAAGGAGCCGCATGTCAGAGCGGCGATCCTGACGGCATTTGTGTTGATTATCGCGGTCGGGACGATGCTTGTCGGTCCCCTCCCCATGGTTTTGATGGCTGTCGCACTCGTTGCCTTCATCGATTACGTCCGATCATCCGAGGCACTTGCTGCGGCCGCGGGCGACAGCGCGCCGATCTGGCGCCCGTTGCCCAGCCTCATCGGCTCGATCGGTGCATTGAAACGCACGCGATGGGGCCGTATTCCGCAACGAGTTATTTTGCCCAGCCTCATCGGCTCGATCGGTTCATTGAGACGGTGGCTGACCACTGGCTCGGCCTATGATGGCTTCGTCCGCGTCCGGAACGTGGTCGTTCCAACTGTGCGGCGCGTCCTCGCTGGGGGCGTCGAAAAGCTGTCAGGATATGTTCGGTCACTTACGGCGCGCGAGTTGGTTGGCAGCGGCAGTGAATTGAGTGCCCCCGGCAAAGATCACGCCGACCCCGTGCAAGCGCTTCCCGATCATGACCCACCACCACCGCCGCCTCCTCCACCACCACCACCCCTCCTCTGAGCATAGCGGAGGGGCATGGGCTGAACGCCGTGCAGGCCGCCCTCGCCCCGCCAAAGCCGGCCGAGCGGATGCTGACGCGCGATGAAGCAAAGCGGCTTCTGGATCGTCTGGAGGGACGGGCTTAGCTCCGACGAGCACTTCCGTGAAACCATTTTGAGAAGACGATCAGACGCATACGGCGAGCATGCCGGTGATCACGAAGAATCATCATTCGCATGCAGGCATTCCCTCGGGTTTTTTGATGCAAGCGGGCAACACCCATTTTCACGCCATAACCTCCGTCTTCATCAATGGGTTGCCCGGATTTACGAGATTGCTCGGGCACCGCCGGCGTGTTTCAGCGGGGAGATTTGCGTTGTAGGTGTGACATTTCCGCAACCACAGGGGGCACAGCTTGGGGTACATTCATCGGGTCCTCTGTTGGATGTTTTCTCCCAAGAAACAAACTTGGCCCCGCGCAAGCGGGGCCTTTTTCTTGGCGCAGGGTGTCGCTGAGGACTCTCTTTTAAAATGCCGGCTGAGTTGGAACAGATACGTCGGCCTTCGCGCCGGCGACGGATCGATATTTTAAGAGAAGCGGACATACCGTTCGGGGCTAGGGTACACGCCCATCTGGATCGCGCCTTGATACTGCAATAACCTCTCTGGACGCGCGGGACAGGAATGGTCTCGGCCGAGCAGCAAGGTGTGCCCTTGATCTTTCCCTGGCAGGACAGAAAACACAGGTTTTCCTGGCTGAAGGCGACCACCCTCGCGCTCATGTTCGTGCCGGCGATCTGGATCGTCTATCAGGTCGCCACCGAGCAATTCGGACCGGTTCCACTCGGCGGCATGACTTACTGGTCGGGCCTGTCGGCAACGGCGCTCCTGCTGCTGGCTTTGGCGATCACGCCGATAATGACGATATTGCGCCTGGGCCAACTCATCGACGTGCGGCGCATGATCGGAGTGACGGCGCTCGCCTATACGGTCGCGCACATCTTCATCTATTTCGCATTGCGGTTCTGGAACTTTGCATCCATCGCCCATGAGATGGCGACGCGGTTCAGCCTGATCGTGGCGAGCGTGGCAACGATCGGCCTGATCGCGCTGGGTGCGACGTCCCTGGATGCGGCTGTTGCGCGCATGGGAGCGAGAGGGTGGAAGCGGCTGCACAACACGGTCTACGCGTGCGCGGCTCTGGCGCTGCTGCACTACCTGCTGTCGCCGGACATCTACCCCGAGCAGTTTTTGACCAGCGGAATGTTCTTCTGGCTCATGGTCTGGAGGGTGCTCAATCGCCGCGGGCACGGCGCCGATGTGAGGGCACTGGCACTGCTCGCCGTGGCCGCATGCCTCTTCACGGCGTTTTTCGAAGCCGGCTGGATTTGGGCGTATCATGGCTACGAGCCGTTGGGCACGCTTGCAATAATTTCTCGCTGGACCTCGGCATCTCGGCAGCGTGGCGGGTGCTCGTACTGGGACTTCTGATCGCGGTTGCCGCTTTCATCCGGCAGGCGCGACGCCCCAGGGCGGCCGGCTTCGAGGCTCGCAAAATCGGATAAAGCCACTGCCGGCCAGAACGCCGTCAACCCGGCTCCAATCCCGTCCTGTGCTTCGCCGGCGCCGCCTCGGGCGAAGTCAGGAATTTCACCAGTGCGCGCGCGGCATCCGGCGCGCCCGCCGCTTTGTTCAGGCCGGCGGAGATTGCGGTGATCTCCTGGATGTCCGCCGGCAGCGGCCCGAGAAATGCGACGCCCTCGACGCCCAGCCACTCGGACACCTGCAAGAAGCCGATCTCGGCTTCGCCGCGCGCCATCGCGTCGGCCACCGGACCGGAGCCCGGCAGCCATTTGATCTTCGGTTCGAGCCGATCGGTGATGCCCCATTTCGCAAACAGCCCGGCGAGATAGATGCCGCTGACGCCGGTGGAAAGGGCGATCGACTTCGCCTGGAGCAATGCGCCCTTGAGAGCGTCGGCCGAGCCGATGTCGATCCGCGGCGCGCCCGCATGCATCGCGACGCCGATCCCCGATTTGGCGACGTCGACACGGCTGCCGGCGACCAGCCATCCCCGCTTGATCAGATCGTCGATCCACGGCGCCGGCGCGATCACGATGTCGAGCGTCTCGCCGGCGCCGAGGCGCCTGATGATGTCGTCGGTTCCCGCCCAGATCGCCGTTACTTCGTGCCCGCTCGATTTCTCGAATGCCGGCGCCAGTTCGCCAAACGCCGCCTTGAAGGAGCCGGTGCTGATCACCTTGATCTCGGCGGCATCGGCAGTCGCGGCAAGCATCGCGCCGGCGAAGCCAAGCACGGTCAATACACCGACAATCCTTTGCTTCGTCATGGCAGCCCTCGCCGCGCCTATTCCGCCAGGCGACCCGCCGCGCGTCACACCTTCTTCTGCCGCAGCCCCGCCACCTGGATCGGCGGAACCCACGGCTTCTCGGCCCAGGCCACACCCCGCCGCGCCACCTGCACGTCGAGCAGATACGGCTTGCCTTCGACAGTGTGCTGGCGAGCCCGCGCCAAGGCCTCGCGCAATTGCGCGGGGTTGTGCACCACCTCGCCTGCGACGCCGCCTTGAAGCCGCGCCGTATCGTTTCCGGAATCATGTCGGGCCGGCGGGCCAGCCAGGTGTATTTGGTGATCGGCTGGACGATCTGCTCCTGGTTTGCGGCCTCCTCGAAGCCGTCCCGCCCGGCGCGGCGCGACTGATCGGTGCGATAGGAATACACCAGGAGCGGCGTCTGCTCCTTGAAGGCGTTGAAGATCTGGCCGATCGCATTGGCCATGCCGACGACCGCCGCCTGCATCACGATCGCGGGCTCGCCCGAGGCCTTGATGTAGCCCGCCGCCATCGCCGCGCCCGGCCCTTCGTGCGGGGTGAGGATGTATTTGAGCTGCGGGCGGTCGACCAGCGCTTCATAGAACTGCGCGTCCTCGCTGGCCGAATTGCCGAACACGTATTTCACGCCCGAGGCGATGAGCTGCTCGGCGAAGCAGGCGCCGCCCGGCCCCTGGAACGACTTCACGCCGGTGACGGCGGAACCCGCGGTCGCGGCAGCGGTCGCAGCAGCAGGAGGCGCGGCGGCCGGCGCTGCCGGCGCCGGGCCGGCTCCCTGGGCGAGGCTGACGGAGCCCACCGAAGCCAAGACCGAATTCGCCGCGGTGGCGGTGAGCCCGGCCTTGGTGAGGCCGCTCACGAACTTGCGCCGTGAAATGTCCTGCGACAGGTACTTTACGACCAGTTCTCTCATCGTCGTCCCCTGAAGGCTCGATAGCTGAAGACTGCATTAACTGAAGACTGCATTCCGACCGCGGCCGCCGTCATTTCGCCGCTGCCGCGGGTTTCGCATTCGGACCGAAGTCGGTTCCGAGATAATCCGCCATCAGCTTGATCTCTTCCGGCGTAAACAGCGCGCCGCGGCCGATCATGCGGTAGATCGCCGCTTCCCATCGGCGGCGCTCCTGGCGCTGATCGCGGAACATGGAGTCGGCGTGGCACTGGAAGCATTTGCTCAACACCATGTCGCGTCCGGGGCTCGCATCTTGCGCACGCGCGCCGCCTGCCCAACACGTCGCAAACACGCACAGCGCGGCGACGATCGTCCTGCGTCCAAGTTCCATGGCAGTCCTCCCTGTCGGGAACATTAGTCGATCCTCAGGGATCGCGCCATGCACCGCCGCACCGCGGACGGATAGACAGCCCCGTGTCAAATCCACCCAGCCTCACACCGGTGCGGCGCTCTATGTGAGCAACGATTGCCGCGGACACAACGCTTGCGGCGGCTATCATACGATGCGGGATTGGTGGTACCATCACGGCGCCCACTTGACTGATGGGTAGGTCTAACCTTGAGGCACAGCCGATCTTGATGCACGGGGTCGCTCCCCGAATGTGCGACAAGCCGCATGCCCCACTGTTAGGCGGGAAGCCGGGGGTCGCTCCCCCGCGCTTCTTTCAAGCCCCGCAGCCGCCCCAGCGGGCAGGTCGGTGTCTCCGATCGGCGCTCCAATCTCTTTGACTCCGCACCTGGCCTTGTCCGAGAAGTCCGTGAATTCGGAGATCATGCGCCAGGGCCGGAGGTGAAGCATGAACGCGATCAACGCTTTTGTCGCCAAGACCATCAAATGGTTCTTCATTATTGCCGGCGTGACCACCGGCTTGGCGCTGGTATTCGCGATCGATATCGAGCTCTTCACGCCGCTGTTCGGCGGGCTGATCGACTACACGCCTTCCAGCGTGCCCGCCCTGCGGCACTGGGGGATCATGATCTTCGGGCTCGGCGTGCTGATGGTGGTCGCGGCCTTCCGTCCGTGGCTGCGATTCGAGACCATGGTGTTTGCCACCGCCGAGAAAGGCTTCATCGCTTATCTCTTCCTCAGCAATCTCGGCCAGCCCTGGGTGATGGGCTATCTCGGCGCTTTCGTCGTCGATTCCACGATCGCCGCCTACGGCGTTCTCTATTTCCTGAGCGACCAGGGCCGGCCTCGGCGGTGGGTCGCTGGCAGCATGGTCGATCGCCACTAGGCCCTCTTCCACGATGGCTTTCCCGCCTCCTTCGACTTGAGTAACGTCGGGGAGCGAATTGACCCGGCGATCAAGGCACCAAAAGTGATGATCGGACGCTGAAGGCGCGATGCCAGCGCAAGGAGCCGACGATGGAATTTGATCCCGTCCTGCTGTCGCGCATTCAATTCGGCTTTGTCGTCAGCTTCCACATCATCTTTCCCTCCTTCACCATCGGGCTCGCCGCGTGGCTCGCGACCATCGAGGGGATGCGGCTGGCGACCGGTAAACCGATCTACCGCCGCGTGTTCGATTTCTGGCTCAAGATATTCGCCCTGTCGTTCGCCATGGGCGTGGTCAGCGGCATCGTGATGGCGTTCCAGTTCGGCACCAATTGGAGCGTGCTGTCGGAACGCACCGGCCCGATCCAGGGACCGCTGCTCGGCTATGAGAGCTTTACCGCCTTCATGCTGGAAGCGACGTTCTTCGGCGTCATGCTGCTCGGCCGCGACCGGGTGCCGCCGTGGTTCTACTTCGTGTCGTGCTGCATGGTGTCGCTCGGCACCATGTTCTCGTCGTTCTGGATTCTCTGCAACAATACCTGGATGCAGGTGCCGCTGGGCCACGTCGTGATCGACGGCAGGATCGTGCCGCAGGATTGGTGGGCGATCACGACCGGGCCGATCGTGCGGATTTGCTGGCCGCACATGCTGCTCGCGGCGTTTCTCACCTCCGGCATGAGCATCATCGCCACCGGAGCCTGGCACATGCTGCGCGGCCGGCACCTCGCGGAGGCGCGGGTGATGCTGCGGTGGGGAATGGGCCTGGTCGCCGTGCTCATTCCGCTGCAATTGTGGGTCGGCCATCTGACCGGCGACTACGTCCATCATTATCAGCCGGCGAAATTCGCAGCGATCGAGGCGCGGTGGCAGACCGAGCAGCCGGCCTCCGAAGTGCTGATCGCCCTCCCCGACCCGAAGGCGGGGAAAAACCTGTTCGCATTGGTGGTGCCCAAGCTCGGCAGCTTCATCGCCTCGGGCACCTGGGACTCGCGCGAAGTCGGCCTCGACACGTTCCCGCTGCAAGACCGCCCGCCCGTCATCATTCCCTTCTTCACCTTCCGTATCATGGTGGGCATGGGCTTGATCATGCTGGCGGTGTCCTGGTTCGGCGTCCTGTCGCTTTGGCGCGGCCGGCTGGAACGCGCGCGCTGGTTCCTATGGGCGGCGTTCGCGGCGTTCCCGAGCGGCTTCGTCGCCGTGCTCGCCGGCTGGTTCACCGCCGAGGTCGGCCGCCAGCCATGGGTGGTCTACGGCCTGCTGCGGACCAAGGACGCAGTGACGCCGTCGCTCACGACCGGCCAAGTCGCGGTGTCGCTCGCGGCCTATGTCGCCGTCTATGCGGTGATCTATGCGTTCGGCCTCTTCTACATTTATCGGCTGTTGCGGGACGGACCGGCCGATGAAGCGGGCAGACACGGCGACGTGGCGCCGGGCCGGCCGGCTGCCGTCGTGCTGGCGTCGGGTGCGCAGTGACCGCGGTGGAGCCATCGAGCCTGGCGCTGTTCTGGGCCGGCGTGATCGCCCTCGCGATCCTCGTATACGTCATCCTCGACGGCTTCGATCTCGGCGTCGGCATCCTGTTCGGCACCACCGGCGACGAGACGCTGCGGGACGAGATGATGGCGGCGATCGCGCCGTTCTGGGACGGCAACGAGACCTGGCTCGTCGTCGTCGGCACCTCGCTGTTTGCGGCCTTTCCGACCGCCTATGCGGTGTTCCTGCCGGCGTTCTACATCCCGGTTCTGCTGCTGCTGTTCGGGCTGATCTTCCGCGGGGTCGCATTCGAGTTCCGCCACGCCGGCGCCCGCAAGCTGTGGAACCGGGGATTCTTCGTCGGCTCCGCGGTTGCCGCCTTCGTCCAGGGAGCCGCGGTCGGGGCGATGATCCGCGGCATTCCCGTGGCGGGCGGGCAATATGCCGGCGGCGCATATGATTGGCTGGCGCTGCTGCCCGTGCTGTGCGGCATCGGCCTCATGCTCGGCTATGCCTTGCTCGGCGCCGGCTGGCTGGTGCTCAAATGCGAGGGCGCGCTGCGCGAGTGGGCGCGACGGCGCATTCCCTGGCTCGCCGTCGCGGTGCTGGTGGTGCTGGCCGCGGCCTTCAACGAGACGCTTGCGGAGCGCCAGCGGATCGCGACCGACCTCGAAGACCGGAGCTGGGGCCTGATATTTCCCGCCATCGGCCTGCTGGCGATGGCCGGCGTCTTCCTCGGCGTGCGTTGGCGCCGCGACGGATTGCCGTTCGTCATGACGGTCCTGTTCTTCGTCGCCGCGTTCCTCACCCTCGCCGTGCTGTTCTGGCCCTACATGATCCCCTATCGCATCACCGTCGCAAATGCCGCGGCACCGGACGCATCGCTGGCCTTCCTGTTCTGGGGCGCCGTGGTCGTGCTCCCGGTGATCGCGCTCTATACGATCACCGTCTATTGGCTGTTCCGCGGCAAGCTGATCAAGCGATGATCGAGACTGGAACGGGGCAAATCGGGAAGGAACGGGGTACACCATGAAATCGATCGCAGCTTGCGCCCCCATCAGCCGCCGCACCATGCTCTCGGGGCTGGCGGTGCTTCCGGCCCTGTCGGGAACGCTCCTTCCCGTTGCTGCGCCGGCGCAATCCGCACCGCCAGGAGACTTGCTGCCGTCGTGGAATGACGGCGCCGCCAAACAGGCGATTTTCGACTTCGTGCGCGCCACCATCGACCGCTCGAGCCCGAGCTATGTCGTCCCGGAGGATCGCGTTGCGGTGTTCGACCAGGACGGCACGCTCTGGGTCGAGCATCCGATCTACACCCAGGTCGTCTACTGCCTGGAGCGCGTGGCGGCGGTGGTGGCGGACAAGCCCGCGCTGAAGAACGCCGAGCCATTCAAGACCGTGCTGTCGGGAAATCGCGAAGCGATCGCCAAGCTGACAATGCGGGACCTGGAGAAGATCGCCGTCGCGACGCTCACCGGCATGTCGGTGGAGGCGTTCTCCGCCGACGTGAAGAAGTGGCTCGAAACCGCCCGCGATCCGCGCTGGAAACGTCCCTATACCGAGCTGGCCTACCAGCCCATGCTCGAGGTTCTGCGCTACCTGCGCGACAACGCGTACAAGACCTACATCGTTACCGGCGGCGGCCAGGACTTCGTGCGCGTCTACGCCGAAGCGGTCTACGGCATCCCTCCCGAGCAGGTGGTCGGCACCGCGCTCGGAACGAAATACAGCTACGGCAAGGATGGCAAGCCGTTCCTGACCAAGGAGCCGAAGCTCCTCTTGAACGACAACAACGCGGGCAAGGCCGAAGGGATTCACCTCATGATCGGCCGCCGGCCCCATGCGGCATTCGGCAACTCGACCGGCGACCGGCAGATGCTGGAATACACCGCCGCCGGCGCCGGCGCCCGGCTGAAAATGCTGGTGCTGCACGATGACGCCGCCCGCGAATACGCCTATGGCCCGGCCGCCGGCCTGCCCGACAGCAAGGTCGGCACCTTCACGCCGGCGCTCTATGACGAAGCCAACAAGAACGGCTGGTCGGTCATCAGCATGAAGAACGATTGGCGGCGCATTTTTGCATTCGAATGAATTTTTTCATGCACGTGTAATCTTCGTCTTGCACATGGAACCGCGTGCCGGGAAGCCGGTCGGTCAGCTTGCCGGAATTGCATAGCGCCCCGCGACCCGACGGCTGATGAGTACCCGTTCGCCGCCGGGAGTCGCTGGGCTCCGGGAGCGTGGCTGTATCCTTGTTTGCGGAGTCCTTCGGTTCTGCGACATCGGCATGCGCGCGGCCGTTCATCTGGCGGTCGTTCACTTGCGGCCGTTCACCTTGGGAGAGGGTTCACGACAATGAAAACCATGCGTAAGCTTTGGCTCGGCACGCTCGCGCTGCTCGCTGCCGTGATGGCGGCCGGTGCGCCTGCGTCCGCGCAGCAGCAACGTCCCAACATCATCGTGATCATGGGCGACGACATCGGCTGGTTCAACATCGGCGCCTATCATCAGGGGATGATGGCGGGCCGTACGCCGAACCTCGATAGGCTCGCCGCCGAGGGCATGCGGTTCACCGACTACTATGCTGAGGCGAGCTGCACGGCGGGACGGGCGAACTTCATCACCGGCGAGCTGCCGATCCGCACCGGGCTGACCACTGTCGGCCAGGCCGGCGCGGCGATCGGCATGCCGGACGAGGCGCCGACCATCGCCACGGTACTCAAGTCGATGGGCTATGCCACCGGCCAGTTCGGCAAAAACCATCTGGGCGACTTGAATCAGTACCTGCCCACCCTGCACGGCTTCGACGAATTCTACGGCTATCTCTATCACCTCGACGCCATGGAGGATCCCTGCCATCCCAACTACCCGCAGGCGCTCAAGGCCACCGTCGGTCCGCGCAACATGGTGCACAGCTTTGCGACCAATGTGGACGACCCGACGGTTCAGCCGCGCTGGGGCAAGGTCGGCAAGCAACGGATCGAGGACGCCGGCGAGCTTTGTCCCAAGCGCATGGAGACCGTCGACGACGAGATCCTGAGCGAGACCTTCAAGTTCATCGACAAAGCCAAGCAGGAGAACAAGTCGTTCTTCGTCTGGCTCAATCCGACGCGCATGCACGTGGTCACGCACCTCTCGGAGAAGTACGAGAACATGCGCAATTCGGAGAACGGCTGGACCATCGAGGAAGCGGGCATGGCGCAGCTCGACGACATCGTCGGGTCGGTGATGCAGAAGGTGAAGGACCTCGGCATCGACAACAACACCATCCTCGCCTTCACGACCGACAACGGTACGGAAAACTTCACCTGGCCCGATGGCGGGCAGACCCCGTTCGCCGGCGCCAAAGGCACCGTGATGGAAGGCGGCTTCCGCGTTCCGATGCTGCTGCGCTGGCCCGGCCAGGTGCCCGCCGGCAAGATCGAGAACCAGATCGTGTCCGGCCTCGATTGGTTTCCGACCCTTGTGTCGGCGGCCGGAAACCCTGATATCGTCGAGGAGCTCAAGAAGGGCAAGCAGATCGGCGACCGCACCTACAAGGTCCATCTCGACGGTTACGACCAGACCGACCTGTTCACCGGCAAGGGCAAATCGAAGCGAAACGAAATCTTCTATTTCGCGGAATCGACGCTGGGCGCGGTGCGCATCAACGACTTCAAGTACCGTTTCATCGACCAGCCGCAGGGCTGGCTCGGCGGCACGGTCAAGGTCGACTGGCCGATCCTGGTCAACCTGCGGCTCGATCCTTTCGAACGCACGGGCATCAGCGGATCGCTGGCTTACTACAATTGGTTCGCCTACGAGTTCTGGCGCTTCGTCTTCGTCAATCGCGAAGTCGCCACTTACGCCCAGACTTTCCTCGATTTCCCGCCGATGCAGAAGGGCGCGAGCTTCAACCTCGAAGCCCTGAAGCAGGAGCTCGAGAAGAAAATGCAGGCACATCCGGCGCAGTAGCACGGCGCAAACCACGCCGCGCTGTTCATCGTGTCGGTGAGCAGCGCGGCCTTGCGCAGCAAAGGGAGCTAACATAAGCCTGTTCGTGCCGAGCTGCCGCGAACCTCCGGGACAGAAGCGATCGGTCCGCGCGGCACCGGCCACGACGAGGAAACAGGCCATGACTAACCTGCGATTGGCTGTGCTCGCGGCAGGGCTTGCCGCATCGGCGGGTGCCGCTTACGCCGGTCCCTGCGCGCCAGAGATCGACCGCATGCAGGCCCGGTTCGACGCCAGGCTCGAGGCGGATGCCCGCAAGGGGCCGACGGCGCGTGAAACCAACGCGGCGACCGACCATCGCGAACCGACACCGGACTCCATCGCAGCGGCTGAGAGCAGGATCGGGGATATTTCTCCCCGTACCGTCGAAGTGATCGAGGCCGGAATGGGGCGCGCCCGCAAGGCAGACCTCGCCGGCGACAAGGGCGCCTGCGAGCAGGCCCTCGCCGAGGTGGGGCGGGCGATCGGTCCGTAATAGCATCGGTGTCCCGCCCGGCCGCTGGTGCGATGCCGGGGTGATCGGAGCACGGCAAACGACGCACTTTTGTTCAAAGGCGATCTCATGCTGAAGAGGCGATGACGTTGGCGCGCAAACCGGGCAAGCCTCCGAGCAAACGCGGATCGCAGCAGCGTCCCGGCGACGCGAGCCCCTCGATAACCACGCCAAGCACATTGCAAAGCGCGGTACCCGGCCGGCGCTCCAGGCAGGCGATTTGGATCACGGCGGCGATTGCGGTCGCGGTCTCCATCGCCGGCGGCCTCGGCTTTTATGCGGCGACCGGCGGGCTCGGCGAGGCGCCATGGGTGGACCGTTCCGACCCCGCCCCAACACCGGCTGCCTATGTCGGCAGCGAGACCTGCGCCGGCTGCCACCGCACCGAGGCGCAGCTATGGCAATCGTCCCAGCACAGCCACGCGATGGACCATGCGACCGACAAATCGGTGCTGGGGAATTTCGACGATGCCAGCTTCGAATATTACGGCGTGCGTTCGCGCTTCTTCCGCAACGACGGCAAGTTCCTGGTCGAGACCGACGGGCCCGACGGCAACCTCGCCACCTTCGAGGTGAAATACACTTTCGGCGTCGACCCGCTGCAGCAATATCTCGTCGAATTTCCCGACGGCCGGCTGCAGGCGCTATCGCTCGCCTGGGATGCGAGGCCGCAGGACAAGGGCGGCCAACGCTGGTTCCATCTCCACCCGAACGAAGAGATCAAGCACGACGATATCCTGCACTGGACCAAGCTGAACCAGAACTGGAACTTCATGTGCGCCGAGTGCCATTCGACCGGCGTGCGCAAGAACTATGACGCGGCCAAGGACCGCTTCGCGACGCGCTTTTCCGAAATCAGCGTCGGGTGCGAGGCGTGTCACGGCCAGGGCTCGCGCCACATGGACTGGGCCAACGCCCGCGGCCGCTGGTGGCGGCCCGGCAAGAGCGAAGACCCGAAAATGGGGCTGCCGGTGCGGTTCGACGAGCGGCGCGGCACCGCCTGGACGATCAACTCCAAGACCGGCAATGCCGAGCGCAACTTCACGCCGGCGTCGCTGCGCAAGGAGGTCGAGACCTGCGGGCTCTGCCACGCGCGCCGCGGCGCGTTTTCCGAGGATTGGGTGCCCGGTCGCACGCTGTCCGATACCCATGTCGTCGCGGCACTCGGGCGCGGGCTCTATCATGCCGATGGGCAGATGCTCGACGAGGTCTACAATTACGGCTCGTTCAAGCAGAGCAGGATGTTCGCGGCAGGCGTCACCTGCAGCGACTGCCATGAGCCGCACGGCGCCAAGCTTCGCGCGCCCGACGCCGGCGTCTGCCTGCAATGTCACGCCGCGGACAAATACGCAGGCGTGGCGCACCACCATCACGAGGGCGCAAATCCGGCGCCGACCTGCGTGTCGTGTCACATGCCCGGGCGCACTTACATGGTGGTCGATGTCAGGCACGACCACAGCTTCCGGATTCCGCGGCCGGACCTGTCGGCGAAACTCGGCACGCCCAATGCCTGCAATGATTGCCATGCCGACAAGTCGCCGGAATGGGCGGCGTCGAACATCGTGCTCTGGCATGGGCCGAACCGAAAGGGCTTTCAGAATTACGCCGAGGCGTTCCGCGCCGCCTGGAACGCGAGCGCGGACGCGCCTGCGCTGCTCGCCGCCGTGGCGAGCAATCTCGCCGTGCCGGCGATCGCACGCGCCAGCGCCTTGACCGAGCTTGCGCCCTACGTGTCGTCTTCGAACCTCGAAGTGGCGCAGGCCGCATTGTCGGATCCCGACCCGATGGTGCGGATCGGCGCGCTCGACATGGTGGAAGGAGTGCCCCTCGACCAGCTTTGGCCGCTGGCATCGCCGCTGCTGTCGGATTCCGTCGGCGGCGTCCGCATCAAGGCGGCAGCGGCGCTCGCGGCGGTTCCGGCCGCAAATCTGCCGCCCGCCGACCGCGAACGCTTCGAGCGTGCCGCAGCGGAGCTCGTCGCCGCCCACCGCCTCAATGCCGACCGCCCCGAAGCCCGCTCGGCGCTCGGAGACTTTCATGCGCGGCGCGGGATGTCTGCGGAGCCCGAGGTCGAATACAAGGCGGCGCTGAGGCTGAGCGCGCAATATGCGCCGGCTGCGATCAATCTTGCCGACCTCTACCGGCAACTCGGACGCGATGGCGACGGCGAGGGCGTGTTGCGCACGGCGATCTCGGCGTCACCTCGGGACGCGGGGCTGCACTATGCGCTTGGCCTGACGCTGACCCGGTTGAAGAAGCCCGACGACGCCGTGACCGAGTTTGCCCACGCGGCCGAAATCGAATCCGCCCGGGCGCGATATGCCTACGTCTACGCCGTCGCGCCGCAGACAGCCGGCCGCAAAGACGAG
>CAVVCE010000126.1:0-20736 GCA_963746235.1 uncultured Alphaproteobacteria bacterium | reverse complement strand
CAAAATGAGTGCGCTGTGAAGCAACGGCCTCAAATGCCCACCCCCACCGCGGCCGGTCAACCGAAGGATAAGGGCAATGGCCGGACTCGACCGGTCACCCTACACAAGCATTGGCCGCCCTGTTATCACCCTGAACAAACGTACGAATGGGCGGGTATGATGTCAACGATCGATCGTCATACCGAATGATCCGGAGACCGCCGTGCAGCGCCTGACCATCACCGTTGACGACGATCTCGTCGCCGAACTCGACACCTTCATTGCGGCGCGCGGCTACGCCAACCGCTCGGAGGCGATCCGCGACCTCGCCCGCAGCGGCCTGCAGCAATCCAACCTGGAGGTCGCGCAAGGCCGCGAATGCGTCGCGACCTTGAGCTACGTCTACGACCATGCCGCGCGCCAATTGCCGAAGCGCCTGACCCAGGACTTTCACGATCACCACAAACTCGCGCAGGCAACGCTCCATGTTCACCTCGATCACGACAGTTGCCTGGAAGTGACAGTGCTCAAGGGACGCAGTTCCGAAGTGAAAGCATTTGCCGACCACGTCATCGCCGAGCGAGGCGTGCGCCACGGCCACGTCGTGTTCATGCCGGCGGATGTCGGCGGCGGAGAAAACGGGCAGGGGCACGGCGCCGGCCCGGCGCATGCTGCGGGCAAAAAAAGGCTGTGACGCAATCGCGCCGAGCGGCGGCCGCGTTAACGGCCTCCCACCTTGCGCGATCCGACCGGTGCAGAATTCAAGAATTCTGCACACCGCAAGGAAGGCTCGTGTTGCAGATGTTTCTTACAGATTTAATCCTTCAGCCTATGGCCGCAGTCCCTCAACAAGCCATCGCCGGCGGCCGGCGCTTCCGCCATGGACCGAGGAGCCGATGTTCCGGGCCGCTCCCCATATCGCTCCGACGCCCGACAGGACGTTGTCGAACTCGGAAGAAGAGTTAAAATCGCGAACATGACTTCGGAAAAGGCGACCATGAGATACCGACTTGAAGTTGGAGTGGCCGCCTTTGCCATGTTGCTAAGTCTTACCATCGCAACGATTGCGGGGCCGCTTGAAGATGCAGAAGTTGCGTACAAGCGAGGCGACTATGCGACAGCCCTCCAGCTATGGCGTCCCTTAGCCGAACAGGGCGTTGCAGCCGCCCAGAATAGCCTCGGCATCATGTACGCCGAAGGCAAGGGCGTACTCCGAGACGATCGCCGGGCAGTCACCTGGATTCGAAAGGCTGCCGAACAGGGGAACGCCAAAGCCCAGTACAACCTCGGCGTCGGGTACCGCCGAGGCCAAGGTGTTCGCCAGGATTACACCGAGGCGTTCGCCTGGTACCGAAAGGCTGCCGAACAGGGATACGCCCCAGCCCAGAACAGCCTCGGCAACATGTACGCTGAAGGCCTGAGCGTACCCCAGGATTACATTGAGGCAGTCGCCTGGTATCTGAAAGCTGCCGAACAGGGCCACGCCTTCGCGCAAGGCCGACTTGGCATCATGTACCTCTACGGCCGAGGTGTGCGCCAGGATTACACCGAGGCCATTGCATGGCTCGGAAAGGCTGCCGAACAGGGGAACGCTCAAGCCCAGAACAACCTCGGTGTCATATACGCCGGAGGCCTGGGCCTAGCCCGCCGGGATTACACTCAGGCTGCGGTTTGGTACCGGAAGGCCGCCGAACAGGGGGACGCCAACGCGCAGCTTTCCCTCGCTGCCATGTACAAGGCTGGCAGCGGTGTACTCCAGGATTATGTAGAGGCATATAAATGGTTCAGCATCGGCGACTCCCGGTATCCGCGATGGTATGGACTGCGACGTTGGCAAGCCAAGCTCGTTTGTGCCTACATGTCTACCATGATGACCACGGCGCAGATCGCTGAGGCGGAAAGGCTCGCCAACGCCTGGGCGCCGACGAAATGATGGCGTACGTTTCGTCTGAACGCTGGCCCAATAGCCGATCGCGTTCCCCTGATTGTCTCTGCTGAATTGCTTTCCGACGGTTGAGATCGCTCGGCCAAAAGGAGACCGCGATCGATCCGGGAGACTTTATTTTTACATAAAGAATTTAACAACAACCCAGACAAGTCCACCGAGCACGATCAAGGCGGGCACACCAAAAATAATCGCCTGGTTGCGCCACCGTTTCAGTTCCTCGCCGAAATCGTCCATCCCGTCGTCGGGATCTGGCGAAGAAGCAGCGGTTGCCTCTTGATTTGCGATTGCCTCTTGATTCTCGGCGCGCGGCGGTGCGGAAAGCATCGCGTGACGCCCGCGCAGCAATTCCGCCACGTCCGTGTGGCGCCCGGCGACGGCCAACTGCAATGGCGTCTGGCCGTATTTGCTTTCCTTCGCATTGATATCGGCGCCGCAGGCCAGCAGCAATTTCGCAACGTCGTCGTGGCCCTTCAACGCGGCAAAGTGCAAAGGCGTCGCGTCGATATTGTTTCTGGCATTGACGTCGGCCTTGCCGGCCAGCAGCAATTTCGCCACCTCCTGGTGACCCTCTTCGGCCGCAAAATGCAAGGACGTCTTGGCGTAATCGCTTTCTTTGGCATTGACGTCGGCCTTGCTGGCCAGCAGCAATTCCGCCATGTCCTTGTGGCCGTTCTTGGCTGCCCAGAGCAAAGGCGTCGCACCCCTGTTGTCCCTGGCGTTGACATCGGCCTCGTTGGCCAGCAGCACTTCCGCCAAGTCCCTCCGACCCCTCAACACCGCATAGTGCAGAGGCGTCCAGCCGTTGAAGTCCTTGCTGAAAACCAGATCGGGATTGTATTTGAGCTGCGCCTTGACCCGCTTTAGGTCGCCTGCCTCGGCCGCCTTATGAAAAAACTCCATCGAAGCTGACCTGTCATGTGCGGCATCCTCAGGCTTCGGGCTTTCGTGGCAACCGTGCCGGCGCAGCAATTCCACCACGTGCTCGTAGCCATTCGTTGCCGCATAGCGCAAAGCCGTCTCGCCCCGGTTATTTTTTGCGTTGACGTCGGCCTTGCCGGCCAGCAGCAGCTCCGCCACCTCCGCGTGGCCGTTCTTCGCCGCCCAGAGCAAAGGCGTCGCGCCGTCTTTGTCCCTGGCGTCGACATCGGCCTGGTTGGCCAGCAGCAGTTCCGTCACGTCGCTGCGACCACTGCGCGCCGCTTCGAGCAGAGGCGTTTCGCCGTAATTGTTCTCGGCATTGGCGTCGGCCCGGTTTGCCAGCAGCAACTTCGCCACGTCCTCGTGGCCATTCGTCGCCGCACAGTGCAGAGGCGTTTCGCCGTAATTGTCGTTCTTGGCATTGACGTCGGCCTGGTTGGCCAGCAGCAACTCCGCTACGTCCTTGTGGCCATTCCTCGCCGCACAGTGCAACGGCGTATCGCCGAAATTGTCGTCCTTGACATTGACCTCGGCGCGGTTGGCCAGCAGGAGTGCCGCCACGTCCTCGTGACCATCCTTCGCCGCACAGTGCAGAGGTGTGCCACCGGCCCGTTCTTTGCTGAAAACCAGATCAGGTTGGTTTTTGAGCAGCGTCTCGACTTCCGGCAGGCCGCCCGCTCGGGCCGCATCATGAATGTTCATGCTTTCCCGCTCCGCAGGCTACAGTTTATGCGTGGCCGCCGTGCTGACAAGGCTACATCGGTTGTCGGTGCGCGCCGCACTCTCGCAAGTGGATCGATTCCGTGAAACCAATCATCTGGAAGGGACGGAATTCAATCCCGCAGACCTCATCCTGAGGAGCCATGCGAAGCATGGCGTCTCGAAGGATGGCCGTCAGCACGATCTCGCCCGTGGCCGTCCTTCGAGATGCGCGCCGAAATCGGCTGTTGCCGATTTCGACACCAATGGCTGCCGAAGTCGGGCAGGCCCGACTACGGTGCGCGCTCCTCAGGACGAGGTCGAACGGTGATATCGATATGATTCAAATTTAGGAAACTCTAGGTCGACGGTCGCGGATGCCCGACAATGCGGACGCGGGGATCCCCTATGGCCGCCCGGCGTGCGATCCTGTAGAAGCCCCGGCAAAACCAGCGCCGGAGCCACCATGACCGCCATCGTCGACATCATCGGCCGCGAGATTCTCGACAGCCGCGGCAACCCCACCGTCGAGGTGGACGTGGTGCTGGAAGACGGCAGCCTCGGCCGCGCCGCGGTGCCGTCGGGCGCTTCCACCGGGGCCTATGAGGCGGTCGAGCTGCGCGACGGCGACAAGAAGCGCTATTTCGGCAAGGGCGTCCGCAAAGCGGTCGATGCCGTCAATGGCGAGATTTTCGATGCGATCGGCGGCATGGATGCGGAGGCCCAGGTCAAGATCGACGAGATCATGATCGGGCTCGACGGCACGCCCAACAAGAGCCGGCTCGGCGCCAATGCCATTCTCGGCGTGTCCCTCGCCATCGCCAAGGCCGCCGCGGCGGCGCGCGGACTGCCGCTCTATCGTTATGTCGGCGGTGCGTCGGCGCGGCTGCTGCCGGTGCCGATGATGAACATCGTCAATGGCGGCGTGCATGCGGACAACCCGATCGATTTCCAGGAATTCATGATCATGCCGGTCGGCGCGCCGAGCTTTTCGGAAGGCCTGCGCATGGGCGTCGAGGTGTTCCACACCCTCAAGAAGGCGCTGCACGACGCCGGCCACAACACCAATGTGGGCGACGAGGGCGGTTTTGCCCCCAACCTGCCGTCGGCCGATGCCGCCCTCGGCTTCGTCATGAAGGCGATCGAAGGCGCCGGCTACCGGCCGGGGGAAGAGATCGCGCTGGCGCTCGATCCCGCCTCGACCGAATTCTTCAAGGACGGCGCCTACCACTATGAAGGCGAAGGGAAAGTCCGCTCGCGGGACGAGCAGGTGCGCTACCTCGCCGAGCTGGTCGCGCGCTACCCCATCGTGTCCATCGAGGATGGCATGGCCGAGGACGATTTCGACGGCTGGAAGGCGCTCACCGACGCGATCGGCGCTAAATGCCAGCTCGTCGGCGACGATGTCTTCGTCACCAGCGTCAAGCGGCTTGCCGACGGCATCCGGCGCGGGCTCGCAAATTCGATCCTGGTCAAGGTCAACCAGATCGGCTCGCTGACCGAGACGCTCGCCGCCATCGAGATGGCCCACAAGGCCGGCTATACCGCGGTGATGTCCCACCGGTCCGGGGAAACCGAGGATTCCACCATCGCCGACCTCGCGGTCGCCACCAATTGCGGGCAGATCAAGACCGGCTCGCTGGCCCGCTCCGACCGCACCGCGAAATACAACCAGCTGCTGCGGATCGAGCAGGATCTCGGACCGCAGGCGCGGTACGGCGGCCGCACCGCGATCAAGGCGTTGTCCTGACCGGCGCACTGGAGCTGAAAGTTCCGCGACTCCGGGAGTCGCAACTCCAGCGTCCAACTCCCGGGGATCACGCCCGTTAAGCCCGCCTTAACCGTGCCCGCGGCAAAAATCGCACATGGTCATTCGCCCGCGGATTCGCGCGTTCCTGGCTGCGCTCGGCCTCTACATCCTGGCGGCGCTGTTCATCGGCTATTTCGGCATCAACGCCTATACCGGCAATCGCGGCATCCTGGCCAAGCAGAACCTCGACCAGCGGATCGCCGACCTCATCAGCGAACTGGACGCCGCCAAGACCGAACGCGCGCGCTGGGAGCGCCGCGTCGCGCTCCTGAAGGCCGACCGCATCGACCCCGACATGCTCGACGAGCGGGCCCGGCAGCTTCTCGACTATGCCGATCCGCGCGACGTCACGGTGTTGGTCAGGCATCGTTGAGGGTGCGACCGCCCGTGCTTCCGCCGCGGCCGGATTTAAGATATGGGATGGTCCTCCACGCACTCGCCTGAGGACATCAATGGCGTTCGCCCACGATAACAACCAGATTGCCGACGCCCCTCGTACCGTTCCGGACGCCGGCAAGGGCGGCTCCTCCGGGGAAGCGGTTCCCGATCTCGGCAAGGACGCCGAACTCAAGGCCCACCGCGACATGCTGCTGATCCGCCGATTCGAGGAGAAGGCGGGCCAGATGTACGGCATGGGGCTGATCGGCGGCTTCTGCCATCTCTACATCGGCCAGGAAGCGGTCGTGGTCGGCATGCAGCTCGCCCTCACCCAGGGCGATCAGGTCATCACCGGCTACCGCGATCACGGCCACATGCTCGCCTGCGGCATGGACCCCAAGGGCGTCATGGCCGAACTGACCGGCCGCCGCGGGGGCTATTCCAAGGGCAAGGGCGGCTCGATGCACATGTTCAGCGTCGAGAAGGGGTTCTATGGCGGCCACGGCATCGTCGGCGCCCAGGTCTCGCTCGGCACCGGCATCGCCTTCGCCAACCGCTACCGCAACAACGGCAAGGTGTGCCTGACCTATTTCGGCGACGGCGCGGCCAACCAGGGCCAGGTCTACGAGAGCTTCAACATGGCGGAGCTGTGGAAGCTCCCGGTGGTCTATGTCATCGAGAACAACCGCTACGCGATGGGAACCGCGGTGACGCGGGCCTCGGCCCAGACCGATTTTTCCAAGCGCGGCCTGTCCTTCAACATCCCCGGCGAGCAGGTCGACGGCATGGACGTGCGGGCCGTCAAGGCGGCGGGCGACAAGGCGGTGAAATGGTGCCGCGGCGGCAACGGCCCGATCATCCTGGAAATGATGACCTATCGCTACCGCGGCCATTCCATGTCGGACCCGGCGAAGTACCGCACCCGCGAGGAAGTCGACAAGGTCCGCACCGAGCACGACCCGATCGAGCAGGTGCGGGCGCGATTGCTCGCCACCAAGCGGGCGACCGAGGACGCGCTTGAAGCAGACCGATGCCGACGTTCGCCGGATCGTCAACGACGCCTCCGAATTCGCGACCCATGACGCCGAGCCCGATCCGGCCGAGCTGTGGACCGACATCGTACGCTGAGCATCGAACAGTCCGGAACAATATCCAATGCCGATCCAGGTTTTGATGCCAGCGCTCTCGCCCACCATGGAAAAGGGCAACCTCGCCAAATGGGTGAAAGGCGAGGGGGACAAGATCAAATCGGGCGACATCATCGCCGAGATCGAGACCGACAAGGCGACCATGGAGGTCGAGGCGACCGACGAAGGCACGCTCGGCAAGATATTGATCCCGGAAGGCACCGCCGATGTGGCCGTGAATACCCCGATCGCGGTGATCCTCAGCGACGGCGAGGATGCCTCCGCCCTGAAGAACGGAGGTTCGGCCGGTCCCGTAGCTCCTGCGCCGGCCGCACCCGGGCCGGCGGCCCCGGTGGCCGCGATACCGGCTTCCGCCGCCCCGCTGCAGCCGCAGGCGGCGCCCGAGACCGACGTTCCCGCCGGCACCGAAATGACCACCATGACCGTGCGCGAGGCGCTGCGCGACGCCATGGCGGAGGAGATGCGGCGCGACGGCGATGTCTTCGTCATGGGCGAGGAGGTCGCGGAATACCAGGGCGCCTACAAGGTGACCCAGGGGCTGCTGCAGGAGTTCGGCGACCGCCGGGTGATCGACACCCCGATCACCGAGCACGGCTTCACCGGCCTCGGCGTCGGCGCCGGGCTGGCCGGCCTCAAGCCGATCGTCGAGTTCATGACCTTCAATTTCGCCATGCAGGCGATCGACCAGGTCATCAACTCCGCCGCCAAGACGCTCTACATGTCCGGCGGCCAGCTCGGCTGCTCGATCGTGTTCCGCGGCCCCAACGGGCCGGCCGCGCGCGTCGGCGCCCAGCACAGCCAGGACTTCACGGCGTGGTATTCGAGCGTTCCCGGTCTCACTGTGGTCGCGCCCTACACCGCCGCCGACGCCAAGGGCCTGCTGAAATCGGCGATCCGCTATCCCAATCCGGTGGTGTTCCTGGAAAACGAAATTCTCTACGGCCATTCGTTCCCGGTGCCCAAGCTCGACGATTACCTGGTGCCGATCGGCAAGGCCAAGGTGGTGCGCGCCGGCGAGCAGGTGACGATCGTGGCGTGGTCGATGGGCATGGCCTATGCGCTCAAGGCCGGCGAGGACCTCGCCAAGGAAAACATCAGCGCCGAGATCATCGATTTGCGCACCATACGCCCGATGGATACCGAGACCGTGGTCCGTTCGATCGAAAAGACCGGCCGCTGCGTGGTGGTGGAGGAGGGCTGGGCGCAATCCGGCGTCGGCGCCGAGATCGCGGCACGGCTGATGGAGCACGCCTTCGACTATCTCGATGCGCCGGTGGCGCGGGTGTCCGGCAAGCCGGTGCCGATGCCCTATGCCGCCAACCTGGAAAAGCTGGCGCTGCCTTCGGTCGCGGAAGTGGTCGCGGCGGCCAAGGCCGTCTGCTACCGGTGACCGCTGCCGCGAGCCAAACCGCAATCGCGCCGCCGGACGGCGCGCGCAAACCCTAAAGGCGGGCCGATGCCCATCAACATTCTCATGCCCGCGCTGTCTCCGACGATGGAGAAGGGCAATCTCGCCAAGTGGCTCAAGAAGGAAGGCGACAAGGTCAAGACCGGCGACATCCTCGCCGAGATCGAGACCGACAAGGCCACCATGGAATACGAGGCCGTCGACGACGGCACGCTGGCGAAGATCCTGGTGCCGGAAGGCAGCGCCGACATCGCCGTCAACCAGCCGATCGCGATCCTGGCGACCGAAGGCGAGGACGTGAAAGCCGCCGCTGGCGGGCGCGCCGGCAAAAGCCGCGCCGGCGAGCCCGGTCGCAACGGCCGCGAGGCCCCACGGCGGCACCGGCCGCAAGCCCCGCGGCTGCGCCATCGGCGGCCAAAGCCCCGGCTGCCGCGCCTGCGGCGTCACCGGCACCGGCGCCTGCACCGGCCGCCAACGGCCACGGCCGCATCTTCGCCTCGCCCTTGGCGCGCCGCCTCGCCAAGGCGGCGGGCGTCGACATCGGCCGCATTCCCGGCACCGGCCCCCATGGCCGGATCATCGCGCGCGACGTCGAGGCCGCGAAATCCGGCGGCACGGCGCTGCGCGCTCCGGCACCCGGGGCAGGGGCGGCCGCGAACCGCCGCGCCGCTGCCGCCACCGACGCCGTCCGACGACAAGATCCGCGCGCTGTTCGAGCCCGGCTCCTACGAGGTCGTGCCCCACGACAACATGCGCAAGATCATCGCCCAGCGCCTGGTGCTGGCGAAGCAGACGATCCCGCATTTCTACCTCACCGTCACCTGCACCATCGACAAACTGGTGGCGGCGCGCGAGGAGATCAACGCCAGCGCGCCCAAGGGCGCCGACGGCAAGCCGGATTGGAAGCTGTCGGTCAACGACTTCGTCATCAAGGCGCTGGCGCTGGCGCTGATGAAGATACCCGACGCCAACGTGACCTGGACCGAAACCGGCATGCTCCGGCACAAGCACGCCGATATCGGCGTCGCCGTCGCCATTCCCGGCGGGCTGATCACGCCGGTGATCCGCAAGGCCGAGACCAAATCGCTGACGGTGATCTCGAAGGAGATGAAGGACTACGCCGCCCGCGCCCGGGCGCGCCGGCTCAAGCCGGAGGAATACCAGGGCGGCTCGACGGCGATCTCCAATCTCGGCATGTACGGGATCGAGGAGTTCGCCGCGGTGATCAACCCGCCCCACGCGACCATCCTCGCGGTCGGCACCGGCGAACAGCGCGCCGTGGTGCGCGACGGCAAGCTCGCCATCGCGACCCAGATGAAGGTGACGCTCTCCAGCGACCACCGCGCCGTCGACGGCGCGCTCGGCGCCGAGCTGATGGGGGCGTTCCGGACTTACATAGAGAGCCCGGTGGCGATGCTGGTGTGAGGGGAGGGGCTAAAGCTGCCCCTTCGCGCGCCACTGTTCTTGCCACTTCGCCCGCAGCCCGGCGCGATCGACGGCGTCGCCTCTCAGGTAGACCGCGTTGATCTTGCGAACATTGGCGATGGCGTCGAGCGGGTTGGCGTCGAGCACGACGAAATCGGCGCTCTTGCCGGCAGCCACCATGCCGAGCTGGTCGAGCCGCAGCACCTTTGCGGAATCCCGCGTCGCCGCGACGATCATCTCCATCGGGGTGAAGCCGGCCGCAACCATGTTGTCGAACTCGAGCAGCGTGTGCAGCCCGAGCCAGCGGTTGCCGTCTCCGGCCGCGTCGCTGCCGAGCACCTGCCGCACGCCGGCCGCATGGAGCTTGCGGACGTTGATGGCGTCGAACACCGGCCGGGGCGGCGCGCCGCCCGCCAGCTTGCGCTTCTCGTACATCTGCGCGCGTTCCCTGATCAGCGCGGGCGCGATCGTTTCCCGGACCAACGGCTCGTCGAACCATGCCGGCGTGCCGTTCTCGCGCATCGAGCGACGCCCGGTTGATCCCGCCGAGGTTGGGCGTGATCCAGATATCGTGCTCCTTCGCGAGCTTGATGAATTCGTCGTCGACTTCCTGGTCGCGGATGCTGTGCAGGAACCCCTCGACGCCGGCGCGCACCAGGAGCTTGGCGTCGTCGAGGTCGAAGACGTGGGCGATCGAAGGCAGGCCCTGCTTGCGGGCCTCGTCGGCGGCCGCCGTGAACATCTCCGGCGTGAGCTTCTGCTGGCGGCCGTTGCGGCTGTCGACCCAGATCTTGACGAAATCGGGCTTGTGCGGCGCGAGGTCCTGGACGGCCCTGCGCGCCTCGGCGACGCTGGTGACCGCATAGGGCACGTCGTTTCGCGATGAATCGGCGGGGCCGGATCCCGGATAGGCGAGGCCGAGGCCGACGGTACGGATGAGCGCCGCGTTCGGAATGGTCTCGGCCCGCAACTTGTACGCCAGTTCCCCCATGTCGGTGCCGGTGCTGATGGTCGCCGCGATGCCGTGATAGGCATAGCGCTCGAGATGATCGATGTAGTTCTCGCGCGTGAAATTCGCCTTCGACATTTGTCCGGTGACGGCATCGACGAAGCCGGGGTGGCCGTGCGCATCGACGATCGCCGGAATGACGGTCTTGCCGGAGAGATCGACGCGCGCCGCGCCGGCCGGAACCGTCACCTGGCCGTTCCGGCCGACCGCCGTGAAACGGCCGTTCTCGACGGTGAAAGCGGCGTCTTCGATGGTGCTGCCATCACCGACAATGAGACGCGCGCCTTCAAACACCGTCACCGCCGGGCGTGGCGCCTGGCCTGCAGCCGGCCATGAAAAGGCGGCGGCCAGGATCAAGCCTGCCGCAGCGAGCGGGGACGGTGTCCCGCGCCGACGTGTGGCACCCGCGGTCGAGACCAACAGGCCGGCAAGCGCTGCCGTGGCGGCCGTCAAAACTCCCGACCTCATGGGTTTCGATTTCATCGTTTCCTCCGGCGCGTATTGTTCGCGTCCCTTCTTCGGGGACCCGGCGATTAGAATAGCATCGGGACGGCTTTGCAATCCGCAGAGGGCAGGTGTCCGGGTAAGGTGTCGGGCGCGGGGGCGGTGTTCGCAATGCTGCCGCGGCGCGCATACATGCTTTCCGCGCCGGCTGACTTGGCAAGCTGATTTTGGCAAGCTGACTTTGGCAAGCTGACTTGGCAAGCCGCCTGCGATAGTGTCGGCGCGCCTCGCGCGGCGCAGGCATGATCCCCGAGAAGATGCAGACTGTTCGGACGGGATCATGCCCGTGAAAAACTTTCGGACAGCACAGTATTTCGAGAAACCCAGTAACGGAGATCCCAGTGGCCGAATCCTTCGACATCATCATCATCGGCTCCGGCCCGGGAGGCTATGTCACCGCGATCCGCGCGGCGCAGCTCGGCTTCAAGACGGCGATCGTCGAACGTGCCTATCTCGGCGGCATCTGCCTCAACTGGGGCTGCATCCCGACCAAGGCGCTGCTGCGCTCGGCGGAAATCTACCACTACATGGAGCACGCCAAGGATTACGGGCTTTCCGCCGAGAACGTGTCCTATGACGCGGGCGCGGTGGTGAAGCGCTCGCGCGGGGTGGCGAAGCGCCTCAATGACGGCGTCGGCTTCCTGATGAGGAAGAACAAGGTCTCCGTGATCTGGGGCGAGGCGGCGATCGACGCGCCAGGCAAGGTCACGGTCAAGGCGGCGAAGTCCGAGGCGCCGAAAGGTGCGCTCGGTCCCGGCAGCTACGAGGCCAAGCACATTATCCTCGCCACCGGCGCCCGGCCGCGGGTGCTGCCGGGCCTCGAGCCGGACCAAAAACTGGTCTGGACCTATTTCGAGGCGATGGTTCCCGAGCGGATGCCGAAGTCGCTGCTGGTGGTCGGCTCCGGTGCCATCGGCATCGAGTTCGCCTCGTTCTACCGCACCTTCGGCTGCGAGGTGACGGTGGTCGAGGTGCTGCCGCAGATTCTCCCCGTCGAGGACGCCGAGATCGCCGGCCTCGCGCGCAAGGCGCTCGAAAAGCAGGGCATCAAGATTCTCACCGGCGCCAAGGTGACCAAGCTCGACAAGAAGGCCGACAGCGTCACCGCGGCCATCGACGACGGCAAGGGCGCCACCTCGTCGCTCACCGTAGAGCGCGTCATCTCCGCGGTCGGCGTCGTCGGCAACACCGAGAATCTCGGCCTCGAAAAGCTCGGCGTGAAGATCGAGCGCGGCACCATCGTCATCGACGGCTATTGCCGCACCAATGTCCCCGGCATCTACGCCATCGGCGACGTCGCCGGACCGCCCATGCTCGCCCACAAGGCCGAGCACGAAGGCGTCGTCTGCATCGAGGCCATCAAGGGCCTCGACCCGCATCCGATGGACCGGCTGATGATCCCGGGCTGCACCTATTGCGCGCCCCAGGTCGCCTCGGTCGGGCTGACCGAAGCCGCAGCCAAGGAGAAGAAGTTCGACATCCGGGTCGGCCGCTTCCCGTTCGTCGGCAACGGCAAGGCGATCGCGCTGGGCGAGGACCAGGGCCTCGTCAAGGTGATCTTCGACAAGGCGACCGGCCGCCTGCTGGGCGCCCACATGGTCGGCGCGGAAGTCACCGAGCTGATCCAGGGCTACGTGGTGGCGATGAACCTGGAGACCACCGAGGAAGAGCTGATGCACACCATCTTCCCGCATCCGACGCTCTCGGAAATGATGAAGGAAGCGGTGCTCGACGCCTACGGGCGCGTGCTGAATATGTGAACATGTGAACTCGCGGCGTCATCGCCGGGCTCGTCCCGGCGATCTCGATGATGAGGGCACAGACTTCCATCGCGACGATCGGAACCTCGGCGCCGTACGGCGTTTCCGAGGTTCGAATCATATCGATGCCATCGGACTTGGGTGGGCAAAGCGAAGCGTGCCCACCGTCTTCGTATCCGCGTGGCACGGCGCGAAGAGCGCGCCTTTGCCCACCCTACTGATTGGTTTCGCGGATTGATCCACCAGTGCGCGCCGGACGGCTGTGCCCGCGCAATCGACATGACCGGGACAAGCCCGGGCATGACGAGTCTCTGTAAGCATCACGCCCTGTCGCGATGGGAAATCTCCACCACGCGGGCGCGCATCGCCAACTGATCGACCAGCGCGTTGGCGGCGTCGCGGTTGGCCTGGTCGAGATTGGCGTCCCACTCGTCGAGCAGGTAGATGCGCGCGTCGGTGTGCGCCACGATCTCCTGCAGCGACTTGAGCTGCCGCTCGCCCGAGGAAAAGCCGGGGCGCTTGACGGCGACGCGCTGCAGCACCTCGCCGTCCTCGTCGAGTTCGGGCTCGTCGAGTTGCGCCCGCGCGGTGAACGCGAATGCGAGCCGCTCGGTGGTCGGCCAGTAATAGGCCCGGTTCTTGATCTCGGCCTTCAACGCCGCGAGCAAGGTCGACTTTCCCGAGCCGTTGCCGCCGCGCACATTGATGCGCCCGGTCGGCTCGGCATCGACGAGGCGCAACGCCTCTTCGATGGAGTGGGTGACCTTGGCGTGATCGCCCGAGCGCAGCAGCAGCCGGTCGAATTTGATGCGCTTGTTGAAATGGGGATCGGCGGAGGGGTGCATGTTGTCGACGACGTCGCCGATGCGGGTCCACACCGCGATCACGTCGTTCCAGCCCGACGCCAGCTCATGCACGTTGTTGGTCATCTCGATCTGCCGCGGCAGGGTGGCGGCGAGGGCCACCAGGGTCGCGGTGTCGCCGGCGCTGTGCGTCGCCACGTAGGTCGTGGCGACGAAGACCACGGTGAGGCCGATGATTCCGCCGGCCGCGCTCAGGCCTTCGCGGGCCATGATGGCGGCGATCTGCGCCCGCAGGCAGTCGCGGATCCGGGTCTTGAAGCCGGCGATCCACAGGCGGAGATTGTAGCGGTTGCCGGCGAACACATTGTCCCAGGCGGTGTAGCCTTGGGCGGCCACGCGGTTGTTCTGGCGCTGGTTCTCGAGATAGAGGTGGGCGACCCGGCCGCGCAGGCTCCATTGCATCAGCATCAGGATCGCGAACACGACGGCATAGGCGAGCGACAGCCGCGCGTCGATCTCGACGCCGAGCACGATCGCGTTGAACACGACCCCGAGCAACAGCTTGAGCTGCGCCTCCATCTCGTACATCAAATTGAACACGTTGTTGAAGGTGGTGCCGGTCAGGAACGGCTCGGCCTGCTCGCGGGCCGCCTTGTCGTGCAGGAGCTTGCTTTCGTCCCGGTTGTCGCGGGCAAAGCGGAGCATGTAGCGGCTGTAGCAGCGAAAGCCCGCCCGCTCCGCGAACACCCAGCTCACCGCTCCCGCCACATAGGAGGCCGACTGGGCCGCCAGGATCCACAGGAGGTCGGCGACCAGGAATTCGTCGTCGGCCACATCGCGGCCGGCCTGGATGACGAGGTAGGTGGTCGCCGCCGCCAGCAGCGCTTCGGTCACCATCAGGACGACCATGATGTAGAGCGACGGACACAGCAATTGACTGAGGAACTGGAGACGAGTGGTCGGCTGGCGGGTCATGACGCGCTGTGAGGTCCATTGTCGGGGGTAAGGTGGCGCATCCTACCGCAAAACGGCCGCCGTTCCCCGCAGAATTGCCGGGGTTGGGGCCGCGCGGCCCAGGAAATCAACTGGAAATCAACCGTCTTGCGACGCAGCGCGCCGCATAAGTAAGTAATGCCGCAGAGGTTTGTCCATGGTCGTCGTGCTCGATACCGTCAACGGCCCGCGGCCGCGGCACCCGGAAAAGGCGCATCGCCCGGACGCCCCCGCGCTGCGCAAGCCCGACTGGATCAGGGTGCGGGCGCCGGTGTCCAAGGGGTATGCCGACACCCGCGACATCGTGCGCGCCCACGGCCTGCACACGGTGTGCGAGGAGGCCGGCTGCCCCAATATCGGCGAATGCTGGGACAAGAAGCACGCCACCTTCATGATCATGGGGGATACCTGCACGCGGGCCTGCGCGTTCTGCAACGTCAAGACCGGACTGCCGGGCGCGCTCGATCCCGCATGAGCCCGCCCACGTCGCCGAAGCGGCGGCCAAGCTCGGCCTCTCCCATCTCGTCATCACCTCGGTCGATCGCGACGATCTCGCCGACGGCGGCGCCGCGCATTTCGCGGCGGTGATCGCGCGCGGTTCGGGCGCGCTGCGCGACCACCACGATCGAAGTGCTCACCCCCGATTTCCTGCGCAAGGACGGCGCCGCCGAGGCGGTCGTCGCGGCGCGGCCCGACGTGTTCAACCACAATCTCGAGACCGTGCCGTCGCTCTATCTGACGGTGCGGCCCGGGGCGCGCTATTTCCATTCCATCCGGCTCCTGCAGATGGTCAAGGAGCGCGATCCCGGGATGTTCACCAAGTCCGGCATCATGGTCGGGCTCGGCGAGGCGCGCAACGAGGTGCTGCAGGTGATGGACGATCTGCGTTCCGCCGATGTCGATTTCCTCACCATCGGCCAGTACCTGCAGCCGAGCCGCAAGCATCATCCGGTGGTGGGCTACGTGACGCCCGAGGAATTCAAGGCCTACGAGACCATCGCCTATGCCAAGGGCTTCCTGATGGTCGCGGCGTCGCCGCTGACGCGCTCGTCGCACCACGCCGGCGACGCCTTCCAGCGCCTGCGTGCCGCCCGCGACGCCCGCCGCTGATGCCGCAGTTCTCCACCAGGCGCCGCGTCAGGCATTCCGCCGCCGACATGTTCGACCTCGTCGCCGATGTCGAGCGCTATCCCGAATTCGTGCCGCTGTGCCGGGCGATGCGGGTGCTGCGGCGCGCCAAGACCGGCGACCGCGAGGTGGTCGTCGCCGAGATGACCGTCGCCTACAAGCTGATCAAGGAGACCTTCACCAGCCGGGTGACGCTCGACCGCGCGCGGTTGCAGATCCTGGTCGAATATCTCGACGGCCCGTTCAGCCGGATGGAGAACCAGTGGCATTTCCATGCCGCTCCGAGCTGCCGCCGCCGCGACCCTGCGACGTCGAATTCTTCATCGCCTATGAATTCAAGAGCCGCACCCTCGGCCTTCTCATGGGCTCGGTGTTCGATGCGGCGTTCCGCCGTTTCGCCTCGGCCTTCGAGCACCGTGCCGACCTGGTGTTCGGCCGCACCGGCACGGCGTAGCGCTCGCGCGGCGTCACCCCGCCAAATCCTCCAGCATGGCGAGCGCCTCCGCCACCGCGCGCAGCCGCACGGCGGCGCGGCCGATGTCGCCGAACCGGCTGTTCGCGATGGATGAGCCGTCCGTCGCGCGCGGCGGCGGCGAAATGCACGAGGCCGACCGGCTTCTCCGCGCTGCCGCCGCCGGGCCCGGCGATGCCGGTGATGGCGACCGCGAGATCGGCCGGCGCATGGGCGAGCGCGCCCCGCGCCATCGCCTCGGCGGTCTCGCGGCTCACCGCGCCATGGCGCTCGAGGGTCGCGGCGGGAACGCCGAGCATCGCCTGCTTGGCGGCATTCGAATAGGTGACGAAGCCGCGGTCGACCACGTCGGAGGACCCGGCGATCTCGGTCAGCGCCGCCGGCGACCAGCCCGCCGGTGCAGGATTCCGCGGTCGCGACCGTGAGCCCGCGGGCCCGGCAGCGCTCCAGCACGCGGGCGGCGGCGCGCGCGAGGTCGTCGCCGAGGTCGGCGCCGGTCATCGCGGCGCGGTCGGCAGCCGGATGGTCGCCGTCGCCATGGCGGCGATCCCTTCGCCGCGGCCGATGAAGCCGAGCTTCTCGTTGGTGGTCGCCTTGACCGCGACGCGGTCGATGGTGACGCCGGCGACGGCGGCGATGCGCGCGCGCATGGCGTCGCGGTGCGGGCCGATCGCGCGGCGCCTCGCAGACGATGGTGATGTCGAGATGGGCGATGCGGCCGCCGCGCTGGCGCACGCGCTCCGCCGCGAAGGCGAGGAAGCGGTCGGAGCTCGCGCCCTTCCACTGCGGATCGCCGGGCGGAAAATGCGAGCCGATGTCGCCGTCGGCGAGCGCGCCGAGGATGGCGTCGACCAGCGCATGGAGCGGCGCGTCGGCATCGGAATAGCCGGTGAGGCCGCGCTCATGGGGGATGCGCACCCCGCCGAGCCAGACATGATCGCCGTCGCCGAACGAATGCACGTCGTAGCCGGAGGCGGTGCGGACATCGCCGAGCGCGGCGAACTCCGCCGCCGCGATGCGCGCGAAATCCTCTTCCGTGGTCAGCTTGATGTTGGCGCTCTCGCCCTCGAACACGCTCACCTTCATCCCCGCCCATTCCGCGAGCGCGGCATCGTCGGTGAAATCGTCGCGGCCCGCCGCGAAGGCGCGCGGCGGTGCGCGGCGAGCAGCGCCGCGAAATCGAACGCCTGCGGGGTCTGCACGGCGCGCAGCCGCGTCGCGGTCGACGGTATCGATCACCTGCCCGGCCTGCGTCGACCTTCTTGAAGGTGTCGGTCGGGGCGAGGCCGGGAACCGCGGCGCCGCCCGCGCCGGCCGCGATCGCCCGCGAGATCAGGGCAGCGGAGGCGAACGGGCCGGGCCGCATCGTGGACCAGCACGACTGCGCGGCCGGTCGGGTTCCAGCGCCTCGAGCCCGGCGCGCACCGAGCTCTGCCGGGTTGCGCCGCCGAACACCGGCTCGCGCAGCGCCAGTCCGGCGGTCGCCGCGCCGAAACCGCGCGATGTCGTCGCGGTGGATCACCGGCTGGACCAGGCCGACCCGCGGATGGGCGGCAAACAGACGCAAGGTGCGGCTGATCACCGGTTCGCCATGGATGATGCGGTACTGCTTGGGTGCGTCGCCGCCGGCGCGGGTTCCGCGTCCGGCCGCGACCACCACCGACCGCAACTTCGCCCTGCATGGCCCGTTCCTCTGTGCTTCGGGGGTTGGCTGATTTATCCCTGGCGACGGCGGGTCGCGATAGCCCCAGGATCCCCCCATGCAGTGTTCACATATTGCACTGCAGCACTTGCATTGTGGGAGCTTTGGCTAAACTGTATGCAAATGAGCATTCGCCTACTATGTAGGCATCAAAGGATGGACGTGAACGCCCGCCTCGTCGTCTCCGATCGCCATGATCGGAAATGTGAGGCTCACCAATCCCGTCGTGCTGGCGCCGATGTCCGGCGTGACTGACGCTCCGTTCCGCCGCCTCGCGGCGCGGCTGGGCGCGGGTCTCGTCGTCTCCGAGATGGCGGCCTGCGCGGCGCTCGCGGCAGGCAAGCGCAACGCAAAGCTGCGGCTGGAAGCGCCGGGCAATCGCCCCCCACGTGGTCCAGCTCGCAGGCTGCGAAGCCCGCTGGATGGCCGAAGGCGCGCGGATCGCGGCCGGGGAAGGAGCCGAGATCATCGACATCAACATGGGCTGCCCGGCCCGGCATGTGACCAACGGCGAGTGCGGGCTCGGCGCTGATGCGCGATCTCGATCACGCTATGACCCTGATCGACGCCACGGTCGCCGCGGTGAATGTGCCGGTGACGCTCAAGATGCGGCTCGGCTGGGACGACCGCTCGATCAACGCGCCGGAACTCGCGCGGCGCGCGCGAGGCAGCGGGGGTGAAGCTCGTCACCGTGCATGGCCGCACACGCTGCCAGTTCTATACCGGCCGCGCCGACTGGGATGCGGTGCGGACGGTCAAGGCAGGCGGTGTCGATCCCGGTCGTGGTCAATGGCGACATCACCGATTTCGAGGAGGGCACGCGCCGCGCTCGCCCGCTCCGGCGCCGACGGCGTCATGGTCGGACGCGGCGCCCAGGGGCGGCCGTGGTTTCCCGGCCAGCTCGCGCGATATCTCGCGACCGGCCGCAAGGAGCCGGCGCCGCCGCTCGCGGCCCAGCGCGACATCATCGTCGCGCTTTACGACGAAATGCTCGGTCATCACGGCGAGCGCATCGGCCTCAAGCATGCGCGCAAGCATCTCGGCTGGGCCCTCGATACCGCGGCCGCGACGGCGGGCGCGGGCGAGGATGCCCGCAAGCAATGGCGGCGCCACGTGCTGACCGCGCCCGACCGGCGCGAGACCGAGCGCCGGCTCGACCAATCCTTCGACGCCTTGGCATGGAGGGCGGCCGCATGAGCCTGGTCGGAAGCCGCAACGCGGCCACCAACATCGGCGCCGCCGAAGCGGTGCTCAACTCATTGCCGCACGCCGTCGTGGTCATCGGCCCCGACGCCAAGATCGTCGACGCCAACGTGGCGGCCGAGGACTTCTTCGACATTTCGGTGACGATGCTGCGCCGGCACTCGCTGCGCGACCTGGTTCCGTTCGGCAGCCCGCTGCTGGCGCTGATCGAGCAGGTTCGCCAGCGCGGCGCCGCCGTGAACGAGTACAAGGTCGATCTCGGCACGCCGCGCAATCCGGGCGAGCGCGCGGTCGACCTGCACGTCGCGCCGGTGCCGGAGCGGCCCGGCCACGTCGTCGTCATGCTGCAGCAGCGCACCATCGCCGACAAGATGGATCGCCAATTGACCCACCGCGGCGCGGCGCGCTCGGTGATCGCGCTCGCCGCGATGCTCGCCCACGAGATCAAGAATCCGCTGTCGGGAATCCGCGGCGCGGCGCAACTCCTCGAGCAGTCCGTCAACGACGACGATCGCGCGCTGACGCGGCTGATCTGCGACGAGGCCGATCGCATCGTCAAGCTGGTCGACCGCATGGAGGTGTTCGGCGACGAACGCCCGGTCGAGCGCGAGCCGGTCAATATCCATGTGGTGCTCGACCATGTGCGTCGGCTCGCCCAGTCCGGCTTCGCGCGGCATATCCGGTTCGTCGAGGAGTACGATCCCTCGCTGCCGCCGGTGCTCGCCAATCGCGATCAGCTCATCCAGGTGTTCCTCAACCTGGTCAAGAACGCCTCCGAGGCGATCGGAGACCATGGCGACGGCGAGATCCAGCTCACCACCGCGTTCCGCCCCGGGGTGCGCCTGTCGCTGCCGGGGAGCAAGACGCGGGTGTCGCTGCCGCTCGAATTCTGCATCAAGGACAACGGACCGGGAGTCTCCGAGGAACTCATGCCGCATCTGTTCGATCCGTTCGTGACCACCAAGCCGACGGGAATTTCTTCCTTTGGCATATACCTGTTGAGTGTAGCATGCTCTGTTCAAGAACCATATAGAATTTACGAAAACGATGGTTCTAAGTGTACCATTTGTTCGAAAAATAACCTTGGTGATAATGTTACTGGTTTTCGGTGCTTTACTTCTCTTCTTGTCACTTTAGGGACAAGTGTATGGCTGCCCTCCACACTACTTCTACCAGCATACTACGCAGTGTCTGCAGTGTTGACATCAACATTTACTACAGATATAATTTTGCCCAATTATTGACTGATGTATATATACTGTTTAACAAACTTGTCACAAAATGATTACTGTAGACATCTCATTTCTCGTGCATCTTATTTTGGCTTAATTTTGTGAAAATTAAATACATACAAAAATAAAAAATTAATCAACCCTCATAATTGCTAAATTCAAATGCAGCAGAATTTGGAAAGGTCTAAATTGTAAAATTAAGATAAGCAATACATTG
>CAVVCE010000125.1:0-6507 GCA_963746235.1 uncultured Alphaproteobacteria bacterium | reverse complement strand
CGGTTTCCTAAACCGAAGGTCGCCCGTTCGAGTCAGGCCGGGACCGCCAGCCTCATCAAGGCTCAGCCACAACCGGCTGAACCCAAGCCTAAATCTGGATTTATTGGGATCGCGGATGAGCCTGGCGGCTGACCTCCGCTCGCTAGCCGGGCCGGGAGGCTCAGCCGCCCGGAGGTCATTGGCGTGGGCTCGACCCGCCTCGATCACCGTGCAACGCGCGACGGCCCGGATGGCTTACTTGGGAGATTCGCTTTCCGGGTGACACAATCGCTGAATGCCGCCTCTTGAGCTTCGCTGTGGAAATACCATCTGCGTACCCCGCGGCCATCCTGTAATCTCTGAGTGTTAGGGTCGAGTTGTAATCCGAGTTCTTTCGCACACTCGGCGACGCTCTTATGGTTATCCTGCGCCGGTGCCGGCCCAGCAATTATGGCTGCGAACGCTGCGAACGCCAGTTCAAACCAAATCTTGCGCATCTCTCCCTCCGATCGAGTGGAAACTTCCCGGTTGTTGCCGATACACGCCCGACGACAGCCGAGACCGCTCATACGAGCCCCCGATGGGAGAAGTATCAGTTATCGGCTACCTCAGGTAGACCGGTCACCTCCGCGGTTTCCTGAACCGAAAATCGCTTGTTCGAGTCAGGCCGGGACCGCCAACAAAATCATAATGTTAAGAGAAAAATCCCGCTGCATGTGGCACCTGTCTGGCACCTGCAGAGAGAAGATGCATGTCGCTGATGGCCGAAATCATTCGCGTCATGGGATCCCCGCGGGGTCGGGCGGGGGCCAAATTGCGCGCATATGCCCATGGACAGATCGTGCGGCGTGGTATGGTTTGGCGCGTGAAAAACGGAGCCCCGAAATCATGGCTGAGACTACAGTCCCGCATTGGACGATCGGCGCCGCGCTGGCGCTCTTTAGCACCGCCGTCGCCGCCGCGCCGATGGGCGAGGCGACACCCAACGTAGCCACGGTGGGGGGCCGCGAGCGCACTTTCATCGAATATGTTCCCAAGACCTTCAAGCCCGGCGCCCCATTGCTGTTCGTGCTGCATCCTTCGGGAGGCGATGCTCCGGGCATGCGCGATTATTCCAACTACGAATTCGACGAGTTGGCGGACAAATACGGCTTCCTCGTCGTCTATCCGGACGGGTTCGAGAACACCTGGAACGATTGCCGCGGCGGCTCGCCGTTTTCCTCCAAGCGGATGAAGATCGACGATTCCGGTTTCATCGAAGCCCTTCTCGACCATGAAGTCACGGTGCACGCCGTCGACAGGAAGCGCGTCTTCGCCGCCGGCTGGTCCAACGGCGCACAGCTCGCCTACCGGCTGGCGCTGGAGCATCCCGACGATTTCGCCGGCGTCGCCGCCATTTCGGCAAGCGTGCCCGTGAAGGAGAATCTCGATTGCGGCCAGGTCGACAAGCCGATTCCGGTGATGATCGTCAACGGCACCGCCGACCCCATCAATCCCTATCGCGGCGGCATGGTCAATTTGGGCGGCGCCAAGCTAGGCAATGTGCTCTCCAGCGAGGACACCGCGAAATATTGGGCGAAGCTGCTGGGCGTGACGGCCATGCCGGAGCTTGCGAAGCTGCCGCATAAAGGCGGGAGCCCCTCAGTCGACAGCATGACCTGGGTGAAAGACGGCACCCCCGTGGTCGTTTTGTATTCCGTGCAGAACGGCGGGCACGCCATGCCGCTCGCAGGCGAAGATCTGGATTCGCCCGTCGCGATCTGGGATTTCTTCTCCAAATTGCCGAGCCGCTAACGTTCCAATTCTGAACGTATGAGCTGTAGCCCGCATGAGCGCAGCGAAATGCGGGACGGCCCACCCGGATGTCGCTCCGCTCATCCGGGCTTCTAGCTACGCAGTTTGGCGCGCCTGTAGCGTCGTCCAGCGCGCATGTGGCGCGAGCGTCGCTGTCGGACCGACTCCCCGTTTCACCGGTGCCCGTATTCCGTAAAAACGTAATCTCTTGTCTTCACTATGCTGTGGCACAGGTACCCGCATTTGGCATCGTTCGCCTGCGGCGGCTGGTCAGCCAAGGTTCCGGGCGTGAACGTATCGGATGCGGCGTTATACTCGAACACTGCATAGCCCCATCCTCCGCTGTCCGCGAACCTCCTGCTGTCCTTCACCATGAAGTCCACGTCATGCTGGGTACCCGGCACTGTCGCACTCGGGAAGGTCTCCATTGTTTTAGGGTTCCAATGGACCTTCGCCATCTTGGCGCCGTCCGGGAAGGGCTGGCCGTTGCCGGGAACGCCGGCCCGGTAGGCGTCGATCATCAAGGGATTGGCGAGGATCGCAGCAAGCAGGGGCCCGTCGTGGCTGATGGAGACAACCTGCCAGCCCTCGTATCCCCTGAACTCGGAGAACGCGAGCCCATTCGGCACTTGCAAGGCGTACTTGTCCTGCTGGGCAAGGGCTACGCCGCCCAATACGGCGAGCACCAAACCGAATGCGGCGGCTGAAGCGCCCCGTAGACCGCGGGAAGGCGAAGCGGGTCTTTGAAACATGGCTTTCTCCCGATGGATGCGCTTCGGAACGACACGTGTTTCGCATCGCAACATATCAGAACTCTCCTCTTCAAATCCACTGCCGAGCCGCCGAGGCATTGAACGAAGGCATCGCGGATAGGCTCGATGGCGGGCGTCACCGTCCTCCCCTCGGGGCCGAGGGGCGTTAATCGGACGCAAGAAGCAGGCTGCACGGGTCGAATTGAGCCCTCGACGCGGCCCGAGAGGCGGAGCAAGATGCAACGTTGTCCGCCCACAGCGCCCCGTCGGGAACTCCAATTATGGCCATCGACATCAAGGTGAATGGCGCCACGCACAGTGTGCCGGCCGAGCCGGATACGCCGCTGCTCTATGTGCTGCGCAATGACCTAGGTCTCAACGCCGCCAAGTTCGGCTGCGGGCTTGCCCAATGCGGCGCCTGCACGGTGCTGATCGATGGCAAGCCGGTGCGCTCCTGCGCGACGCCGATCGACGCGCTCGGCCAATCCGAGATCACCACGCTCGAGAGCCTCGGCACGATCGAGCGGCCGCATCCGCTGCAGGCGGCGTTCGTGGCAGAGCAGGCGGCCCAGTGCGGCTACTGCATTCCCGGAATGATCATGGTGGCGAAGGCACTGCTCGACCGCAATCCGCAGCCGAGCGAGACGGATGTGCGCCAGGAGCTTGCCGGGAACCTGTGCCGCTGCGGCGCGCATAACCGCATCGTCCGCGCGGTCTTGAGGGCGGCGCAAGCGGGCGGGAGGATATGATGAACGCGATCTCAAGGCGCGGCTTCGCCGCCGGGCTCGGCGGCATCACACTCGCCTTCGCGTTTGCTCCGCGGCTCGCTTTCGCGCAGCAGCCCGCAAGGCTCCCCGGCAGCCTCGGCGACAACCGCCGGCTCGACGCCTGGATTCGCATCGGCACCGACGGCAACGCCACGGTCTGCACCGGCAAGGTCGAACTCGGCCAGGGCATCGTCACTGCGCTGGCGCAGATCGCGGCGGAGGAGCTCGACTTGCCGCTCGGCCGGGTGCAGATGATTTCGGGCGACACCGAGAAGGCGCCGAACGAAGGCGTGACCGCCGGCAGCCAGTCGATCGAGAACAGCGGCACGGCGCTGCGGCTCGCCGGCGCGCAGGTCCGGGCAATCCTTCTCGAACTGGCCGCAAAACGGCTCGGCACTGATGCCGCCGCGCTCAGCGTGGCCGAGGGGGTGGTTGCCGCGCCGGACGGGCGCAAGCTCAGCTATGCGGAGCTTGCCGCGGCAGCCGACCTGCATCGCGAGGCAACGGCGCAAGCGCGGCCGAAGCCCGCTTCGGCGCACCGGATCGTCGGCAAGTCGATCGCGCGGCGCGACATCCCGGCAAAGGTCACCGGCGGCATCGCCTATGTACAGGACCTGCGGCTGCCCGGAATGCTGCACGGCCGGATCGTGCGGCCGCCGAGCTATGGAGCCAAGCTCGAAGGATTCGGCGAGGCGCTCATCACGGCGACGCCGGGCGGGGCCGCGGTGGTGCACGACGGCAGCTTCCTCGGCGCGATGGCCGAGGGCGAAATGCAGCACAGCCGGATCGTGCGAGCGCCGGGCGAAGGAGCGAAACCCGGAGGATCCGACGCGGCGCGGATCAAGGCAATGCCGGGAGTGGTCGCGGTGGTGCGCGACGGCAGCTTCCTCGGCGTGATTGCCGAGCGCGAGGAGCAGGCGATCAAAGCGAGCCTGGCGCTTGCCGAGATTGCGAGATGGGTGGCGGGGCCGCCGCTCCCGGACGAGGCACACATCTACGATCGCCTGCTGGCGCTTCCGGCCGAAGACAAGGTCGTGAACGAGAAGCAGGCGGCACTTTCCGAGGGCGTGAAATTCGTCGAGGCGACCTATCGCAAGCCTTACATGGCACATGCGTCGATCGGGCCGTCCTGCGCGGTCGCGCAGTTGAGCGACGGCAAGATGACGGTTTGGACCCACACCCAGGGCGTCTTCCCGCTGCGCGGCAATCTCGCCATGTCGCTGAAAATGCCGGCGGAGAACATCCGCTGCATCCACGCCGAAGGTTCGGGCTGTTACGGGCACAATGCGGCGGACGACGTGGCGCTCGACGCCGCGCTGCTGGCGCGGGCGGTGGCCGGCCGGCCGGTGCGCGTGCAGTGGATGCGGGCCGACGAGTTTTTGTGGGAGCCGTTCGGACCCGCCATGGTGATGAAGGTGCGGGCGGGGCTGTCGCCGGCCGGCCGCATCGCCGACTGGAATTACGAGCTGTGGAGCAACACCCATTCGACGCGGCCGAGCGAACCGGGCGGCAACAATCTTCTCGCCAGCTGGCATCTCGCCGAGCCGCAGCGTCCCGCACCGCCGCGCATGCAGCCGCTGCCCGCCGGCGGCGGCGATCGCAACGCGGTGCCGCTCTATGATTTCCCGCGCCAGCGCATCGTCAATCACTTCATCAGGGATATGCCGCTGCGGGTGTCGGCGCTGCGCACGCTCGGCGCCTATGCCAACGTGTTCGCGGCGGAATCCTTCATGGACGAACTGGCGCTCCTCGCCGATGCCGATCCGGTCGCGTTCCGCCTGGCGCATCTCAAGGACGCCCGCGCGCGCGCCGTCATCGAGGCGGTGGCGAAAAAGGCGGGTTGGAAACCGGGCGAGCGCGGCGACGGCAGCAGGGGGCGCGGCATCGGCTTTGCAAGGTACAAGACGCTCGCCACCTATGTGGCGGTGATCGCCGATATCGAAATCGACCGCGCGAGCGGACGCATCGTGGTGCCGCGCGTCTACGCTGCGGCCGATGCCGGCCAGATCATCAATCCGGACGGGCTCGCGAACCAGATCGAAGGCGGCATCGTCCAGTCCACGAGCTGGACGCTGAAGGAGCAAGTCAAATTCGATCCGGCCGAGATAACGTCGCGTGACTGGGCCACCTATCCGATCCTCACCATGGCGGAGTTTCCCTTGGTCGAGGTCGAGCTGATCGACCGGCCGGAGGAGAGATCGCTCGGCGCCGGCGAGGCCTCGCAGGGTCCGGCAGCCGCCGCGATCGCCAATGCCTTCGCAGCCGCGACCGGCAAACGCTTGCGCGACCTGCCGCTGACGCCGGCGCGGGTGAAGGCGGCGCTGGTGGGATAGCCCGATCGCCCCGCCGCGCGCGATGGAATTCCAACTGCGGCCGCCGCCGCGGGGTCGTTCGCTGGCGGGGCGTCGGACTAAAGCCCGAGCACGATTTCGGCCCGCTGCAGCACCAAATCGCCGTTGAGGAATTCCAGCACGGCCTGTTCCTGCGCGACCGGATCACCGCCGGCTACGACGGTGGCGACCATCACATCGCAACGGCTGTTGAAGGCGAGCGACAGCACCGATTTCGCCGATGGGGCGCCGACCGCATAGCCGCGGCTGCGGCCCTTCATATCATGCACCGTAATGGGCCGGCCGGGGCCGAGCGCCGTTCTTTCGCTGCCGACGATGTCGACGTCGCCGACGCGATCGAGTTCCTCGTCGTCGGCCACTCCGGTTTGACAATTGCAGAAGCCGATTTTCGGTCGCAGATAGAGATTGACGTCAATCCCGCAATCGGCCGCCTTGCATTGAAAAGCCCACCCCCCTCCCCACTGGTCGACGGGGAACGGCCACGCGGTTTCGGTCCAGACCGCTTGGTCGGGCGAAGACATGCGGTGCGTGTCTGCCGGCGGCTTTGCGGCGAGGAAGGCGGCATAGCCGCCAATACCAGCGACGAGCGCGACGGCGGCGACGGTTACAGTCCGCTTGCTCATGATCGCTCTTCCGGCTGCTGTTGGCCCGCGTCGAAAACGCGCCTGATTCCCAGCCAGGAACCCGTGCGCCGCCACAAGGTCAGGCCGAACGGCGAGGTTCGAGAGCCAAGCGGACTTCGACGCAAGCTTATCTTCGCCGATGACCAAGCGGCTACGCGACGACGGCATACTGCCTCGGCCACGAAATCGATTTCGTGGCCGAGGAAAAAGGGCGTTATCTCATTAACCAAATGCCCACGGC
>CAVVCE010000124.1:0-7252 GCA_963746235.1 uncultured Alphaproteobacteria bacterium | reverse complement strand
AGGCCGCCGTCGCCTTCATCCTGTCGCCGCTGCTCACCGGCGGCAAAGTGTTCGGGAAGTGAGATCGCCATGTCCCCTGCATGCCGCCCTCGCCAACCTCGACATCGCCCATGTCCCACGCCGGTTCCCGCGCTGCCGCCAGCTATGACAACGCCAAGGTGGTCAACCGCTTCGACCTGACCAAGCGCCTGGTCGCCAAGCTCAAGAACGACGAGGCCGTCATCGGCGGCATCGGCAACACCAATTTCGACCTGTGGTCTGCCGGCCGCCGGCCGCAGAACTTCTACATGCTCGGCAGCATGGGCCTCACCATCCCGATCGCGCTCGGCGTCGCGCTGGCGCAGCCGCGGCGGCATGTGATCGCGCTGGAAGGCGACGGCTCGCTGCTGATGCAGCTCGGCTGCCTCACCACCGTCGCGGCGCTCAAGCCGGCCAACCTGACCATGGTGATCATGGACAACGGCCTCTACCAAATCACCGGCGGCCAGCCTACCCCCGCCGCCGGGATCGCCGACTATGTCGCGCTCGCCCGCGCCGCCGGCCTCGCCAAGAGCGCATGGGCTGCCGACGAGGAGGATTTCGACAGCCTGGTCGACGCCGCACTCGCCGAGGGCGGCCCGACCTTCATCGCGGCCCGCATCGACGAAAAGCCGGGCGTCGGCACCACCGACCGCGACCCCGTGCAAATCCGCGAGCGCTTCATGCACGGGCTGGGGGTGCGCGCTGTGCCGTGAGGGCAGGGGGCGCACGAGGGGGCGCGCGGCGCCGAATTGAATACGCGCCTGACGCGAACGATGTCCACCGGTTCCGGTCGCTGAACGATCCTGGCCCAACGGGTGCGCGACATCTCCATCGAGCGCCTGCCGAGAACGATTTAAGAGCTGAGCAAGTCGCGTCGCAGGCCCCGCTCGACGGCAAAGCCCAATGCTACCATGCAGGTCGCTGTCAAGACGACATACCGGACATCGAGAATATCGTTGGGATATCCCTCGTAATATGCATATCGGATGTACTCCACGCATTGGAGTAATGGGCTGTATGAGAGATATTGCCGGTATGGCGACGGGAGCGCGTGTACATAGAAGAGGACACCCGACAGGAGCCATATCATCGGGAATAAAACGTTGAACCCATAGTTCCAAAAATGAAATAGCTGTGCGATCAGCGCATTCACGAACCCCCACGCGCACCCCAGGTACAGCGTCAAGAGCAGGGCGCAGACGACCCCGAAGGGATCGCGCGGGGAGAACTCGCCCGCCGCGACGAACAGCACGGCGAAGAGCATCGCTGAAACCGCCATCCCGTTTGCGGCTTCCAACAGGCCCCGCGCTATGATGACGTCCGTTATCTTGACTCGCGGAAAATAGAGCAGGGGCCGGTTGGCAGCCAACGCGACTACGATTTGGCGCGACGGGTACACGAAGACGACGAACGGCAAGATCGACAGGCCGTAAAAGATGATCGGCTGCGTTCCGACGGGCGGAGCTCTCTCGGTCGCGACGAAGAAGGTGAGAACGACACCCAGATGCACGAATGGCATCAGAAAGATGACGAGATAACCCGAGTAGAATTTTCCCGCCCGGGCCCGGATGTCGCGGAGCAGGAGGGCGTTGATGACATTCAGCCAGACCTGGAAGGGGCGCAAGGTCGTTTCCGCCATCCCTCAGACCCCTATCATTTTCCGGTAGAAAGTCACGGCATCGTCGACGTTGGAGAAGTGCAGGAATTGCCCGCGCTGAAGCACCAGGCCGCGTTCGCAGTATTTTTTGATCGTCCCGACATCGTGGGAGACCATGATGAGGGTGCTGCGTGATCTGCGCTCCGCCAGCGCCGCGGCGCAGCGCAACTGGAACCTGGTGTCGCCGACCGCGGTGATCTCGTCCACGAGATAGCAATCGAATTCGATCGCCATCGACAGCCCGAAACCGAGGCGCGCCTGCATGCCGGAGGAATAGGTCCTCACCGGCAGATCGAGATGGTGCCCGAGGTCGGCAAAGTGCTCGACGAACTCGATGACCGAGCGGACGTCCGCGCCATAGACCCTGGCCACGAACGAGATATTTTCCCGGCCGGTCATCAGCGGATGGAAGCCGCCCGCGAAGCCGAGCGGCCAGGACGTCCGGATGTCCTTGCGGATCTTGCCGGAGTTGGGCAGTTCGGTACCGGCGATCAGGCGCAAGGTGGTGGATTTGCCGGCGCCGTTCGGGCCGAAGATGCCGTAAGCCCAGCTCGTGTCGATGGTCACCGAGGCGTGGTCGAGCACCACCTTCTTGTGGCCGTCGGTGACATAGATTTTCGTCACGTCGTGCAGATGGATCATGGTCGTGATCGGATCATGGGGTTCTGCGGCCGAACAGGCTCGTTGCCACGAGAGTTCCGATCCAATAGAGGGCCGCGACCACCAGCAACCCGGCCAGGGCGAGCCAGAAGCGGCTCTTGGGCCATGCTACGTCGTGGGGAAGGAGCGGCGTGACGAAGGTGGTGAGATAGACCTTCTGGCGCTCGGCGTTGATGCGTGCGCGTTCGAACGACTCGGTCGCCAGGGTATACTGCTTCTCCGCGATCTGGCGTTCGAGTTCGAGTTCGTCGAAACGCGTGATCTTGCCCGAGACGGTCGCCGTCGCGGTGGTGTCCGTCGTGGAGGTCAGTTGACGCTCCAGATCGGCCATCTGATCGCCGATGACCGCAATCCGGATGCGCAGAAGCTGCATCTGCGGCGCGCCCTCGTTGACCTGGCTCCGTTTTGCCGTGTTGGCATCGTCTTCCAGGCGCGCACGTTCGAGGCGAAGTTCGCCGATCAGCTTGTTGATCCCTTCGGCGGTCCGGCGTGGATTGAGCGTGGATTGAGCGTTGCGCAGGTCCTGCAAAGCCATCCTCACGTCGCCCAGCCGTCGCTCGGCTCTGGTGAGCTCGGCCTGGGCCTTTTCCATCGCATCCCGGCTGGCCCGCGTCGACATGGAGTTGACCAGCCGCTCGCTTGCGGACACCACGGCATCGGCGATCTTCAGCGCATCTTCCGGCGCGAAGGCACTTACCTGGATCGTGATGATTCCCGACGGCGACTCGACATTCGTCTTGATCTTCCAGCGCCAGTATTTGACGAGATCCTCGATGGGGGCACCCTCGGCGAAGCGAGCAGGCCAATCGATGTCCGACCTGGAGAACATCTGGCGCAGGCCGATTGTGCGCTCCAGTTCCTCGACGATGGCCCGGCTCTTGACGTAGCTGACGACGATGAGCGAGTCCTGCGCCTGGGTGAACGAGGACAGTCCCGTGAAGGCGGAGATCGGGTCCGCCGAAACCTGCTCGCCGCCGCGCACGGCAAGGCGGGCCTCGGAGGTGTATTGGTTGGACATTCCGAAGCCGATGTAGCCGGCCACCAAAATCGCCGGGAATCAGGAGGCCGAACGCCAGGGGCGCAAAACGAGGCCACCGCCCGCCGGCGGTGCTGAAGCGCCGATAGCCGAGGGCACGGTCGGATAGGCGTGTCCATGCCGACACCGGCTTGGACGTCGTGGTCTGCCTGACAGCGCGAGCGGCCTTGCGGAGTTCGTCGGAGACTGCGAGACCTCGCTTCCAGGCGGTTTGTTGCGCCCGCATCGTCGAGTCGGCTTCCGCCCCGGCTCCCGTTGAAGTCATCGAAATCCTTCGAAAGGTTCCGCTCTTGAGGGTCAGCGCCGGCGCAGGACCACCACGTCCTGGAAGTCGTGGATTCCACCCGCAACCAACTCGATATCATACCATTTCGACCATGCCGCGTCGATCCATCGCCGGGCGATGAAGGTGATGCCGTAGTCGTAGGTATCGGTCGTCAAGTGCCCGCGCTGTCGCGCGAAATGAAAGCCCGTGCCGGTCTTGAAGGCGGCGCTTGCACGCGCGAGGTCGCCTCCATCTATGCCGAGCATATTCAGGATCGCGGTCTCCTTCATGGCGCGATCGAGTGCCCGTTCGCCGTGGACCGTGACCGCGATGCAGGCGCCGGGTCGAGCGACCCGGTGAAGTTCCGCGAGGTAAAATGCCTGGTCGGCTTCGTTCATGTGGGAGAACACCGACACGCTGACGATCATGTCGAAACACGCGTTGGGAAAGGGCAATCGAAGGCCGGGCACGGTTCGCACCGCCTGCACCCAGGGCAGGTTAGCCGAAAGCCAATCGATGGTGCGGCGGTCGATGTCGACGCCCACATAGCGGCCGGTGAAGCCTTTGAACATCCGTGCGAGCCGGCCGACGCCGACGCCGAAATCGAGCCAGGACCGGAACGAGGCCAGCGGCCTGTCCGTCGCGGCGGCGAGCGCCCGCACGATGTCCGCCCCATGGGCGGCGAAGTCCTCGACCCGCTCGAGCCCCGTGGTGTCACGTATCAGCGCCATCGGAGCGAACGGTGCGACACGAGCGAGGTTGTCTTCCGATTCGAAGGCCGAGATCGTATTGAGATGCAGCCACGGTTCGAGGGGGCCTTCAATGCCGAGATCGGGGGCGTCGTCGCCGGGTGACAAAGGGCGCGCCGGTGCCGGCTCTCTGGTCCAGGGCAGGCCGTGATCGGCATACATGGCGAGCACATCCGTGCCCATGTCCGCCGGAATCCGCTCATAGAAGGTGGCGGCGCCCAAGCGATCGACGAGCGCGGGATCGTCTGCAACTCGCTGCAGGACGCCGGCGAGGCTGTCGACATTGCCGCGTTCGAAATGGAATCCGTTGCGCCCATCTTCGACGAATTCCGTCATTCCCGGCACATCCGAAACGATCACGGGCGTATGGGTGGCAAGGGCCTGCAGCAGGATAAGCGGACTGTTCTCGTACCAGGTCGAAGGAATGACCAGGTAATCGATCGATCCGAGGGCGTTGGCAAGCTCGGACCTCGGTATCGTGCCTGGGAAAATGACCGGAAGCCCTTCGGACTGCGCGCGCAGCCGTCCAGTGTATGCGGGAGATTGGTTCTGGGCGCCCCAAATCGTCAGGCTCAGATTGTTCCGGCCGCACCGACGAAGCGCATCCACAATGAGGTGCACCCCCTTGTGGGGAGCGATCTGGCCGATGAAGCCGAGGCGCAGTTTCCCCGCCTCGGAGCGCGGAGGCTTTCGCGAGCGATCGATCTCGATGCCGAAATGGCTGATGCGCATGGGTGCCGGAAAGTCGTTGCGCTCATACGCCGTCTTCAGAAATTGTGTCGGCGCGATCGCTTCGTGATAGACGCCCATGGCCCGCTGCAGGATGCCGGGGCGCACGACGATATCGTTCGGAGCAAAGCCGTTGATCGCGAATGCAGCCGCGATCTCCTCGGCCCAGAACGGCGAGCAAGTCCGTGCGACACCAGCCCGCGGATAACGGGGAGATTGGCGAGCTTGTTCAGGCGTATCGCGTTCTCGCGCGCACCTTCGAGCTTCAAGAAGCATGCGATGCAGTTGGCGCGCAGCGCATCCGGGCCGGCGCAGAGTTCGCTCTCGGGTGTTTTCGAGAACGTTGTTGTAACAGATGCCGAAGAAGTCAGTCAGTGTCGCAAAGGTCGGAATTCCCATACGCCGCGTCACTTCGAGCAAAGCGGTGGTGTGACTGATCAGATGACAGACATGCACGACGTCGGGCTGGAGCTTGCGCAGGATCCGCTCGTGGACGTGGCGCAGCCCCGGCTGCTCGTAGGTGTCCCTGACGCGGCGATCAGGGAAGACATTCTTGTCGATCGTGACGACCCGCAGACCTTCGTAGGTGTATTCCTCGACCAGTTTGGTCTGCCCGGGCTCGCCGCACGAGAGCCGCGGAGACGACGATGGGCTCATGCCCGCGCGCCGCAAGCTCCTTTGCGAGCGCGAGGGTGTACGCCTCGGTTCCGTAGAAGTGAGTCGGGAAAAAGCAGTGCACGTAGAGAGCGATCCTCATCGCGCCGGACCCGTCGCTTGCATATGGCGCAGCGTTCGCTTGATTCCTTCCTCGAATGTGACCCGAGGCTGCCAGCCGAAGGTTTCGCGTGCGCGGGAGGCGTCGAGGATCGACACCGGCACATCGAACGGCCTCGCGCTCAGCCGCTCGATGATGAGATCGCGTCCGAGGTCGGCCGTGATGATGCCTGTGACTTGGTTCAGCGAATGCCCGATCCCTGTGCCGATGTTGAAGTTGCCTTGTTGGGCATGGACTCCGGCTCGCATGAGTGCATCCACTGCGTCGTCGATGTAGAGGTAGTCGCGCGTTACCGATCCGTCCCCGAAGATGCGGACCGGTTCGCCCGCGAGCGCCCGGTGGGCAAAGTGAGTGACGGCGCCGAAGACCCGATGGAGGCCTTGACCAGGCCCGTAGAGGTTCCCCATTCGCAGCGATACCGCAGATGGCCCGGTCTCGCCGCGGATCGTCGCGAGATAGAGTTCGACCGCAAGCTTGGATACGCCATAGGCCGAAATCGGTCGAAGCGGATGGTCCTCGCAAGCGGGTACCCGGGACAGGATTCCATAGACGGTTCCACCCGACGAGGCGAACACGATGCGGGGGGCGCCTGCTTTGCTTCGCATCGCTTGGAGCAAACGGAGCGAGCCGACGATGTTGACCCGCGCATCATCGGCCGGTGCCCGGTTGGCCTCCGACGGGATGGTGGACCAGGCCAGATGATAGATCACGTCGGCATCGGCCAAGAGGTCGCCCCAGCCGACGTCCGGTTGTCCGAGGTCCAGCCATCGCCAGGTCAGGAGCGGGTTGTCGCTTGAAGGAAGCGTTTTGTACGCGGTGGCCGTGACGGAGTGGCCAGCCTCGAGCAAAGTGCGCACCAGCGCTCGCCCGAGAAATCCGGTAGCGCCGGTCACCACAACCTTCATGATTCAGACATCATGGTCAGACCGGAAAATATACGGCCGGCGGACAATCGGGCATCAACTCGACCGCTTCGGGTATGATGCTCTTGTAAAGCTCAAAATAGGCGACTGCCATCTGTTTGACGGAGAAGTTCGAGCAGGCGATCGACCGGTTCCTTGCGCCGGCGGCGTCGATCGCGTCCCGATTTTCGAGGAGGTGAAGGATGTGGGACGCCAACTCGTCCGGCGTCGCCCCCAGCGTGCGCGTGTCGCCGAGAATTTCGGGGAGCGCGCCGATCCGGTTGCCCGCCACGGCAAGGCCCATGCTCATGGCAAACGGTACGACCTGGCCAAAGCTTTCCTGCCACACCGGCGCCACGAAGACCTTGAACCGGGTGTAGTGAAGAGGGAGTTCCGCATAGGGAATGTAACCCATGAACTCGAATCGGTTCAGCAAGCGCTCTTCCTCGACGCGTGCG
>CAVVCE010000123.1:0-37236 GCA_963746235.1 uncultured Alphaproteobacteria bacterium | reverse complement strand
GCGGTCGGTGACCCAGGATATCTCGTTCTCGCAACTGCTCAACGATGTCGATCAGGGCAAGGTCCGCGACGTTGTCATTCAGGGCCCTGAGATCCACGGCACCTATACCGACGGGCGCGGCTTCAACACCTATTCCCCCAACGACCCGGGGCTGGTGCAGCGGCTCTACGGCAAGGGCGTGACCATCACGGCGCGCCCGCTGCAGGACAACGTGCCGTGGTTCGTCGGGCTCCTGGTCTCGTGGCTGCCTTTCATCGCGCTGATCGGGGTGTGGATATTCCTGTCGCGCCAGATGCAGGGTGCCGGCGGCAAGGCGCTCGGCTTCGGCAAGTCGCGGGCAAAGCTCCTGACCGAGACGCATGGCCGCGTCACCTTCGAGGATGTCGCCGGTGTCGACGAGGCCAAGCAGGACCTACCAGGAGATCGTCGAATTCCTTCGCGATCCCGGCAAGTTCCAGCGCCTCGGCGGCCGCATTCCGAGCGGCGTGCTCATGGTCGGGCCGCCCGGCACCGGCAAGACGCTGTTGGCCCGCGCCGTCGCCGGCGAAGCCAGCGTCCCGTTCTTCACCATCTCCGGCTCCGACTTCGTCGAGATGTTCGTCGGCGTCGGCGCGAGCCGCGTGCGCGACATGTTCGAGCAGGCCAAGAAGAACGCGCCCTGCATCATCTTCATCGACGAAATCGATGCGGTCGGCCGTCACCGCGGCGCCGGTCTCGGCGGCGGCAATGACGAGCGCGAGCAGACGCTCAACCAGTTGCTGGTCGAGATGGACGGCTTCGAGGCGAACGAGGGCATCATCCTCATCGCCGCGACCAACCGGCCCGACGTGCTCGACCCGGCGCTGCTGCGCCCGGGCCGGTTCGACCGCCAGGTCGTGGTGCCCAATCCCGACGTGGTGGGACGCGAGCAGATCCTGAAGGTGCATGTGCGCAAGGTCCCGCTGGCGCCCGACGTCGATCTCAAGACGGTGGCGCGCGGCACGCCGGGCTTCTCCGGCGCCGATCTCATGAACCTCGTCAACGAGGCGGCCTTGATGGCGGCGCGCCGCAACAAGCGGATGGTGACGCAAATCGAGTTCGAGGACGCCAAGGACAAGGTGATGATGGGCGCCGAGCGCAAGTCGCTGGTCATGACCGAGGAGGAGAAGCTCCTCACCGCCTACCACGAGGGCGGCCACGCGCTCGTCGCCCTCAACGTCAGGGCGACCGATCCGGTCCACAAGGCGACCATCATTCCGCGCGGACGTGCGCTCGGCATGGTGATGCAGCTTCCCGAGCGCGACAAGCTCTCCATGAGCCTGGAGCAGATGACGTCGCGGCTCGCCATCATGATGGGCGGCCGGGTCGCCGAAGAGCTGGTGTTCGGCCGCGACAAGGTCACGTCGGGCGCCGCCTCGGACATCGAGCAGGCGACCAAGCTCGCGCGCATGATGGTGACCCGCTGGGGCCTGTCCAACGAACTCGGCACCGTCGCCTATGGCGAGAACCAGGAAGAGGTCTTCCTCGGCTACTCGGTGGCGCGCCAGCAGAACATTTCGGAATCGACGGCGCAGAAGATCGATTCGGAGATCCGGCGACTGGTCGAGGCGGGCTTTCAGGAAGCCAACGACATCCTCACCGCCAAGCGCGACGAACTCGACCTGCTCGCCAAGGGCCTGCTCGAATTCGAGACGCTGTCCGGCGACGAGATCAAGGATCTCCTCAACGGCAAGCGGCCGCGCCGCGAATCGGTGATCGAGCCGTCGACGCCGCGCTCTTCCGCCGTGCCCAATGCGGGCAAGCCGCGGCCGCGGCCCGAGACCGGCGGCATGGAGCCGCAGCCGCAGGCGTAACCTTCGGCATGGTCCTTTCCCGCAGAGTCTTCCCGCAGAACAGCACGACCCAGGACGGATTTATCTGTCCTGGGTCGTTTTTTGCGCCTTTGCGGCAATCTCGCGCCGCGGCCACACCGTCGCGACGATGGTGGCGATGATCGCGAGCACCGCGGCGGCGAGCGCGACCACGCCCGGCCAGCCGGCGAAGCTCCAGGCGAGGCCCGGCACGAAGCCGCCGACGCTGCCGCCGATGTAGAAGCTGCTCACGTAAAGCCCGACCGCCGACGAGCGTCCCTCATGGGCGGTCGCGGTGACATAGCCGGTCGAGACCGCCTGGCAAACCATGCCGCAGGCCGCGCACAATACGAGGCCGAGCACGATCACCGATACCGGCACGGCGAGCAGCAGGGCGAGGCCCGCCGCCCACGTGATCATGACCCCGAGAACCAGGCGGCGCCGGCCGAACCGGGTCGCCGCCCACCCCGTCAGCGGCGCGCAACAGGCGCCAGCGAGATAGGTGACGAACAGCAGCCCGAGCTTGGCCGGCGTGAAGTCGTAAGGCGGAGCGGCAAGATGGAAGCTCACATAGGTGAAGACGGCGATGAAATTGAACAACACGCCGAATCCGACCGCATAGATCGCGATCAATTGCGGATTGCAGATGTGGCGCAGCATCTGCCGGCCCGACGCGACAAACCCCTCGGAGCGCCGGAACCGCCGCTCGTGCGGCAGCGTCATCACCACCACGATGGCGCCGAAGAGCGAAATCGCCGCCAGCACCAGAAAGGATGCGCGCCAGCCGATCATTCCCGACAGCACGCCGGGGATGAGGCGGCCGCAGAAGCCGCCGATGCTGGAGCCGGCGACATAGATGCCAGCGACGCCCGCCACCTGCGCCGGCGGCCATTCGTCGCCGACATAGGCGAGCGCGACGGTGAAGATCGGCGGCAGCATCAGGCCCTGGATGAAGCGCCAGACCACGATGGCGTGGATGTCGCTCGAAAGCGCGACCATGACGGTCGGCACCGCGGCGGCGAACATCGCCGCGGTGATCAGCCGCTTGCGCCCGAGCACGTCGGCGATGGCGCCGGTGAACGGCGCCGTCAGGGCGATCGCCAGCGTGCCCGCGGTGATCATGGTGCTGATCTCGGCGGGGCCGACGCCGAACTCGCGCGACAGCTCCGGCAGCAGGGCCTGCGGCGCGTAGAGATTGAGGAAGGTGCAGAAGCCCGTAATTGCGACCGCGAAACGCCGGAAGTCGATGGCCATGGCCTCGGGACAGTCGTGCAGGGAAACCAGCGTTCGTTTGTGGCACGCGCGGCCGTCACTTTACAGTGCCGCTGCCGCATGGCGGCCGTGGCGCTGCCGCGTTCCTGCGCCGGCCGCTTAGGCAGGATCACTTGCAGGACAGCTCAAGGAGGACCGCTCATGCAGGTCTTGCAGAGCCGGGCTATTGACCGCGCGCGACGGCTCCCCGAATGATCCGGCGGTGGCGCACCGCTTCATCGATGCGCCGAACCCATGGAGGACTGCGTGCTCATCGACCACCGCTATTATCGGATCAAACCGGGACTGGTGCCTGCTCATCTCGACATCTACGAAAAGCATGGCTTCGCCGCCCAGTCGCGGCATCTCGGCAAGCCGTTCGCCTATCTGTTCACCGAGTCCGGCGAAGTGAACACGCTGGTCCACATGTGGCTCTATGACGATCCTGCCGACCGTGCCGCCAAGCGCGCCGCCATGGCCGCCGATCCCGAGTGGCAGAACTATCTGCGCCTCAACAACGAAGCCGGCTATGTGGTCTCACAGCAGAACAACCTGATGCTGCCGACCAAATTTGCGCCGATCAAGCGGTGATCGGGGCATCGTAGGCGAACCGCACCCAACCGGCACCGTCATTCCGGGGCGCGCGCTCGCGCGAACCCGGAATCCAGGCTGCGGCTGCGACCGCCGCGGCCGGGGGACAAATCCGCCTCTTGCTATTATAAGAGGTCATTCTTCCGCACGCGATTTTCGCAATGCCCAAGCCTGCCGGGAAACGCCACATGAAAGCCAAGGACAATCTGCGCACCGCCGCCGAGGTGCTGGTCGACCAGTTGATCGTCAACGGGGTCCGCCACGTCTTCTGCGTGCCCGGCGAGAGCTATCTCGCCGTGCTCGATGCGTTCCACGACCGCGACATCGCCGTCACCGTGTGCCGCCATGAGAGCGCCGCTGCGATGATGGCCGAGGCGGTCGGCAAGGTGACCGGGCGGCCCGGCATCTGTTTCGTCACCCGCGGTCCCGGCGCCGCCAATGCGTCGGCGGGCATCCATATCGCCCACCAGGACTCCTCGCCGATGATCATGTTCGTCGGCCAGGTGGCGCGCGATATGCGCGAGCGCGAGGCGTTCCAGGAGCTCGATTATCGCGCCGTGTTCGGCACCATGACCAAGTGGGTGACCGAGATCGACGATCCCGCGCGGGTGCCGGAAATCGTGTCGCGCGCCTTCTATGTGGCGACCAGCGGCCGCCCCGGCCCGGTGGTGATCGCGCTTCCCGAGGACATGCTGGTCGAACGGGTCGCGGTGGCGGACGCGCCACCGTTCCGGCCGGTGGAGACCTCGCCGGGCGCGGCGGAAATGGGCGAATTGGCGGACCTCGTCGCCAAGGCCGAGCGCCCGATCTTCATTCTCGGCGGCAGCCGGTGGTCGGAGGCCGGATGCGAGGCGATCGCCCGCTTCGCCGAGACCTTCGCCATGCCGGTCGCGACCAGCTTTCGCCGCGCCCACCTGTTCCACCCGCTGCACCCCTGCTATGCCGGCGATCTCGGCATCGGGCCCAACCCGAAGCTGCTGGCGCGGGTCAAGGCAGCCGATCTCGTCGTCCTGGTGGGCGGCCGGCTCGGCGAAATGCCGAGCCAGGGCTACACGCTGTTTCCGATTCCCGCGCCGCAGACGACCTTCGTGCACGTCCATCCCGGCGCCGAGGAGCTCGGCCTCGTGTACCGGCCGGATCTTGCGATCCATGCCAGCCCGGCGGCCTTTGCGCGCGCGGCGGCCGAATTGTCGCCGCCCGCCACGTTGCCATGGCGCGCCGAGACCAAGGCCGCCCATGACGATTATCTCGCCTTCACCGACCAGCCGACCGCGGTGCCCGGCAGCGTCAATCTCGGCGAAATCCTGGTGTGGCTGCGCGACAACCTTCCCGACGATGCCTTCCTGTGCAACGGCGCCGGCAATTTCTCGGCCTGGATTCACCGCTTCTACCGCTTCCGCAAATTTGCCACCCAGATCGCGCCGACGGCGGGATCGATGGGATATGGCCTGCCGGCCGCGATCGGAATGAAGCGGGTGTTTCCGCACCGCACCGCCGTCGCCATCTGCGGCGACGGCGATTTCCTGATGACCGGGCAGGATTTCGCGACCGCGGTCCAGTTCGGTGCGCCGGTGATCGCCATCATCGCCGACAACGGCCTTTACGGCACCATCCGGATGCACCAGGAACGCGAATATCCCGGCCGCATCTCCGCGACCGAGCTGCGCAATCCAGATTTCGCCGCCTATGCGAAGGCCTTTGGTGGTTTCGGGGTGAAGGTCGAGAACACCGCGGACTTCGTGGCTGCGTTCCGCGCCGCCGAACAGTCCGGCCTTCCGGCGATCATTCACCTCAAGGTCGACCCCGAAGCGATCACGCCGGCGACGACGCTGACCAAGATCCGCGAGGCGGCGCTGGCGCGCCAGCACTGAGCGTTCCTTTGCTCGAGGGCCTTTTCTTCCGGAACACGCGGGGGACTCGAGCAAAGGAACGCTCAGTGCTGGCGCGCCAGCGCCTGCTCGCGGATGCCCGGTCAGCGTCGTGGCCGGCGTGATCGCCTCGGGATCGATCTTGACGTGGATGATCGCCGGCTGGCCGGACTGCCGCGCGGCGCGGAACGCAGCGCCGAAATCGGCGGTGTCCTCGACCGTCGCGCCGAAGCCGCCGAAGGCGCGGGCATAGGCGGCGAAATCGGGATTCCTCAGCTCGGTCGCCGACACCCGGCCGGGATATTCGCGCTCCTGGTGCATGCGGATGGTGCCGTACATGCCGTTGTCGCAGACGATCACGACGATCGGCAGGTCGTATTGCACGGCGGTCGCGAATTCCTGGCCGTTCATCAGGAAATCGCCGTCGCCGCTGATCGCGACGACGGGGCGGTCCGGATACAGCCGCTGCATCGCCACCGCCGCCGGCACGCCATAGCCCATCGAGCCCGAGGTCGGCGCGATATGGGTGCCGAAGCGGCGGAAGCGGTAGAAGCGGTGGATCCAGGCGGCGTAATTGCCGGCGCCGTTGCAGAGGATCGCGTCGTCGGGCAGGTTGTCGCGCAGCCAGACCATGATCTCGCCGAGATTGACGCCGCCGGGCTGCGGCGTCGGCTGTGTCGGTCCAGGCGAGATACTCGTCATGCGCGGCCTGGTCTCGGCGCGCCAGGGCAGCGTGGCGGGCGGCTCAGCGCTTCGGCCGCCGCGGCGCAAAGGCCGCCGGGCGTGGCGTGGATCGCCAGATGCGGCCGGTAGACGCGGCCGAGCTCCTCGGCGCCGGGATAGACGTGCACGAGGTCGTCTGCGGCGCGGGAATGTCGAACAGCGTGTAGCCCTGCGATCGGCATCTCGCCGAGCCGGCCGCCCACCAGGATGACGAGGTCGGCCGCCTTGACCCGCGCGAGCAGCTTCGGATTGGGCCCGATGCCGAGATCGCCGGCGTAGCAGGGATGCAGCGGATCGAACAGCGGGCGCGGCGAAAGCTGGTCGCGACCGGCAGGGCGAAGCGCTCGGCGAAGCGGGCGATCGCCTCGCGTCCGGCCTCCGTTCCAGCGGCTGCCGCCGACCATGATGATCGGGCGCTCGGCCCCGCCAGCGAGCTCCGCCAACTCGCCGATCTCCGCCGCGCCCGGCGACGTCTCGACCGGCTCGAACGGCGGCGCGTCGGCCACCGCCACGCGTTCGGCCAGCATGTCCTCGGGCAGCGCGATCACCACCGGGCCGGGGCGGCCGCTGGTCGCGGTGTAGAACGCGCGCGAGACGATTTCGGGCACGCGCGCCGGATCGTCGATCTCGGTCGCCCATTTGGTCATGGAGCCGAACACGGCGCGATAGTCGAGCTCCTGGAACGCCTCGCGCTCGCGCATTCGCGCGCCGACCTGGCCGACGAACATGATCATCGGCGTGGAATCCTGGTGCGCGATATGGATGCCCGCCGGCGCATTGGTGGCGCCGGGGCCGCGGGTGACGAAGCAGATGCCGGGCCGGCCGGTGGCCTTGCCGACCGCCTCGGCCATCATCGCCGCGCCGCCTTCCTGGCGGCAGACCGTGACGGCGATGTCGCGGTCGTGCAGCGCATCGAGCACGGCGAGATAGCTCTCGCCGGGCACGCAGAAGACGTGGCGCACGCCATGGACGATCAACTGGTCGACCAGCACCTCGGCGGCGGTGCGCAGATTGTCCTTGGCTTTCATGTGGCATTTCCCGGCAGGCTTGGGCATTGTGAAAATCGCGTGCGGAAGAATGACCTCTTATAGAGAGCAAGAGGCGGATTTGTCGCCGCCCCGCAGCAGGGGAGGGTGAGAGGGGAACTCCCCGTGGGGGGGGGGGGGGAGGGATCAGGGGCCCGTGGACGACGCAGGAATGATCGCAACCGCAGCCTGGTTTCCGGGTTCGCGCTCGCGCGCGCCCCGGAATGAGATGCCGAGTTGTGCGAGCACCCTACGATGCTCCGATCACCGCTTGATCGGCGCAAACTTGGTCGGCAGCATCAGGTTGTTCTGCTGCGAGACCACGTAGCCGGCCTCGTTGTTGAGGCGCAGATAATTCTGCCACTCGGGATCGGCGGCCATGGCGGCGCGCTTGGCGGCACGGTCGGCAGGATCGTCATAGAGCCACATGTGACCAGCGTGTTCACTTCGCCGGACTCGGTGAACAGATAGGCGAACGGCTTGCCGAGATGCCGCGACTGGGCGGCGAAGCCGTGCTTTTCGTAGATGTCGAGATGAGCAGGCACCAGTCCCGGCTTGATCCGATAATAGCGGTGGTCGATGAGCACGCAGTCCTCCATGGGTTCGGCGCATCGATGAAGCGGTGCGCCACCGCCGGATCATTCGGGGAGCCGTCGCGCGCGGTCAATAGCCCGACTCTGCAAGACCTGCATGAGCGGTCCTCCTTGAGCGGTCCTGCAGGTCCTGCCTAAGCGGCCGGCGCAGGAACGCGGCAGCGCCACGGCCGCCATGCGGCGGCGGCACTGTAAAGTGGCGGCCGCGCGTGCCACAAACGAACGCTGGTTTCCCTGCACGATCTGTCCCGAGGCCATGGCCATCGACTTCCGGCGTTTCGCGGTCGCAATTACGGGCTTCTGCACCTTCCTCAATCTCTACGCGCCGCAGGCCCTGCTGCCGGAGCTGTCGCGCGAGTTCGGCGTCGGCCCCGCCGAGATCAGCACCATGATCACCGCGGGCACGCTGGCGATCGCCCTGACGGCGCCGTTCACCGGCGCCATCGCCGACGTGCTCGGGCGCAAGCGGCTGATCACCGCGGCGATGTTCGCCGCCGCGGTGCCGACCGTCATGGTCGCGCTGTCGAGCGACATCCACGCCATCGTGGTCTGGCGCTTCATCCAGGGCCTGATGCTGCCGCCGATCTTCACCGTTGCGCTCGCCTATGTCGGCGACGAATGGCCGCCGGCGCAGGTGGCGGGCGTCGCCGGCATCTATGTCGCCGGCTCCAGCATCGGCGGCTTCTGCGGCCGCCTCATCCCCGGCGTGCTGTCGGGAATGATCGGCTGGCGCGCATCCTTTCTGGTGCTGGCTGCGATTTCGCTCTTCGGCGCCGTCGTGGTGGTGATGATGCTGCCGCACGAGCGGCGGTTCCGGCGCTCCGAGGGGTTCGTCGCGTCGGGCCGGCAGATGCTGCGCCACATCTGCAATCCGCAATTGATCGCGATCTATGCGGTCGGGTTCGGCGTGTTGTTCAATTTCATCGCCGTCTTCACCTATGTGAGCTTCCATCTTGCCGCTCCGCCTTACGACTTCACGCCGGCCAAGCTCGGGCTTCTGTTCGTCACCTATCTCGCCGGCGCCTGTTGCGCGCCGCTGACGGGATGGGCGGCGACCCGGTTCGGCCGGCGCCGCCTGGTTCTCGGGGTCATGATCGTGTGGGCGGCGGGCCTCGCCCTGCTGCTCACTGCGCCGGTATCCGTGATCGTGCTCGGCCTCGTATTGTGCGCGGCCTGCGGCATGATTTGCCAGGCGGTCTCGACCGGCTATGTCACCGCGACCGCCCATGAGGGACGCTCGTCGGCGGTCGGGCTGTATGTGAGCAGCTTCTACATCGGCGGCAGCGTCGGCGGTTTCGTGCCGGGCCTCGCCTGGAGCCTCGCCGGCTGGCCGGGCGTGGTCGCGCTCGCCGCCGCGGTGCTCGCGATCATCGCCACCATCGTCGCGACGGTGTGGCCGCGGCGCGACATTGCCGCAAAGGCGCAAAAAACGACCCAGGACAGATAAATCCGTCCTGGGTCGTGCTGTTCTGCGGGAAGACCCTGCGGGAAAGAACCATGCCGAAGGTTACGCCTGCGGCTGCGGCTCCATGCCGCCGGTCTCGGGCCGCGGCCGCGGCTTGCCGGCATTGGGCACGGCGGAAGAGCGCGGCGTCGACGGCTCGATCACCGATTCGCGGCGCGGCCGCTTGCCGTTGAGGAAATCCTTGATCTCGTCGCCGGACAACGTCTCGAATTCGAGCAGGCCCTTGGCGAGCAAGTCGAGTTCGTCGCGCTTGGCGGTGAGGATGTCGTTGGCCTCTTGATAGCCCGCCTCGACCAGCCGGCGGATCTCCGAAATCGATCTTCTGCGCCGTCGATTCCGAGATGTTCTGCTGGCGCGCCACCGAGTAGCCGAGGAAGACCTCTTCCTGGTTCTCGCCATAGGCGACGGTGCCGAGTTCGTTGGACAGGCCCCAGCGGGTCACCATCATGCGCGCGAGCTTGGTCGCCTGCTCGATGTCCGAGGCGGCGCCCGACGTGACCTTGTCGCGGCCGAACACCAGCTCTTCGGCGACCCGGCCGCCCATCATGATGGCGAGCCGCGACGTCATCTGCTCCAGGCTCATGGAGAGCTTGTCACGCTCGGGAAGCTGCATCACCATGCCGAGCGCACGTCCGCGCGGAATGATGGTCGCCTTGTGGACCGGGTCGGTCGCCCTGACGTTGAGGGCGACGAGCGCGTGGCCGCCCTCGTGATAGGCGGTGAGGAGCTTCTCCTCCTCGGTCATGACCAGCGACTTGCGCTCGGCGCCCATCATCACCTTGTCCTTGGCGTCCTCGAACTCGATTTGCGTCACCATCCGCTTGTTGCGGCGCGCCGCCATCAAGGCCGCCTCGTTGACGAGGTTCATGAGATCGGCGCCGGAGAAGCCCGGCGTGCCGCGCGCCACCGTCTTGAGATTGACGTCGGGCGCGAGCGGAACCTTGCGCACATGCACCTTCAGAATCTGCTCGCGTCCCACCACGTCGGGATTGGGCACCACGACCTGGCGATCGAACCGGCCCGGGCGCAGCAGCGCCGGGTCGAGCACGTCGGGCCGGTTGGTCGCGGCGATGAGGATGATGCCCTCGTTCGCCTCGAAGCCGTCCATCTCGACCAGCAACTGGTTGAGCGTCTGCTCGCGCTCGTCATTGCCGCCGCCGAGACCGGCGCCGCGGTGACGGCCGACCGCATCGATTTCGTCGATGAAGATGATGCAGGGCGCGTTCTTCTTGGCCTGCTCGAACATGTCGCGCACCCGGCTCGCGCCGACGCCGACGAACATCTCGACGAAGTCGGAGCCGGAAATAGTGAAGAACGGGACGTTGGCTTCCCCGGCGATGGCGCGGGCCAGCAGCGTCTTGCCGGTGCCGGGCGGCCCGACCAGGAGCACGCCGCGCGGAATGCGGCCGCCGAGGCGCTGGAACTTGCCGGGATCGCGAAGGAATTCGACGATCTCCTGGAGGTCCTGCTTGGCCTCGTCGACACCCGCGACATCCTCGAAGGTGACCCGGCCATGCGCCTCGGTCAGGAGCTTTGCCCGCGACTTGCCGAAGCCGAGCGCCTTGCCGCCGGCACCCTGCATCTGGCGCGACAGGAATATCCACACCCCGATCAGCGCGATGAAAGGCAGCCACGAGACCAGGAGCCCGACGAACCACGGCACGTTGTCCTGCAGCGGGCGCGCCGTGATGGTCACGCCCTTGCCGTAGAGCCGCTGCACCAGCCCCGGGTCGTTGGGGGAATAGGTGTTGAAGCCGCGCCCGTCGGTATAGGTGCCGTGGATCTCAGGGCCCTGAATCACGACGTCGCGGACCTTGCCCTGGTCGACATCGTTGAGCAGTTGCGAGAACGAGATATCCTGGGTCACCGACCGCTGGCCGGGATTCTGGAATACCGTGAACAGCGCAAGCAGCAGCAGGACAATGATCACCCAGAGGGCGAAATTGCGCAAATTGGCATTCATCCAACGATCCTCTTGGTGCGAAGCTCCGGCGCCTTCAACGAAATCTCTCCCCGCCACCTGTTGACCGCAATGTAGGTGTGCGTGCCCCCGCTGCCAAGCTGGCCGGGGCGGTTTCGGCGAATATAGCGCCCCATTCGTGAACGCCCTTTCCGCAGCGGCGCCCGGTCCTGCCGCCGAACGCACCGCAGGGTTTCAACTCCGTGAACGCTTCCGGCGCGGCGGCGCCCGCTCCACGATCAAGCGATCCCTTTGCAGCGAGACCATGGCGCCGGCCAACGTCCGGCGAAACCGCGGGGACGCCCGGTCGAGGGCGTCGGCGAGGGATTGGCACAAAGCTTCGAGCTTGCCGAGCTCGACCGGGCCCTCGTCGCCGACGGTGCCGGCCGCCCGCCCGATCAGGCGCAGTGCGATCTCCGCCGGCACATCTCGCAAGCCCCTGGCATCAAACGCGATCGTCCATGCTGCCGGGCACGAGCCGAGGCGGTCGAATGCGGCCGTCACGACGGCTTCGATGGCCGCTTCGTTGCGGCGCACACGGCGCGCCAACTGGACCAGCCGCTCGGCCGTAAGACCCTCCGCGGCCAGTGCCGGCGCGAGCTTGCGCCAGCGCACGCGGGCAAAGCGCGGATCGTCATTGCTGGGATCCTCCACATGGGCAATCCCGGCCGCACGCAGGGTCGCGACCAGCCGCGCCTTGGTGACATCGAGCAGAGGGCGCACCAGCGCTGGGCTGCCCTTCGCGCCGCGCATGACCGGCGCATGGAAGCCGGCACGCGACACCCGCGCCATGGCGCCGATTCCGGCAAGCCCGCTGCCGCGGGCAAGGCGAAACAGCACGGTTTCGGCCTGATCGTCGAGGGTATGCGCGGTGATGACGCAGCGCGCACCGGCCTTGTGCGCGGCGGCGAGCAACAGGCGGTAGCGCTCGGCCCTCGCCTTCTCCTGCAGGCCGGTGGCGGGCTTTTCGCCGGTCCAGCGCATGGTGCGGTGCACGACGCCGAGCTGCGCGGCGATCCGCTTCACGCCGGACGCTTCGTGGCGCGACTGCGGGCGCAGGCCGTGGTCGATGGTCACGGCGTGCAGTTGCGGGGACGGCTTATGCCGCTTTCGCCAGCGCGCGAGGAGGTAAAGCAGGGCGGTGGAGTCCGCCCCGCCGGACACCGCGAGGACGAGCGCTCGTTCGTTGGCGAGATCGGCAAACAGACGGTCGGCCTCGGCGTCGCCGATCGGGTTTGCGTCGTCAGCAGCGGACACGCTTCTGCTCCCGCTCGACCACTTGCTTCACGGTGAGCGAGGCGCGGGGATATTTGCGGGTGACTTCGCCGAACGTGGCGCAGGCGAGTTCCTTTTCGTTCAGCGCGGCGAGCGACTGGCCGAGCCGCAGCAGCGAATCGGGCGCCTTGGCGCTGTTCTCGTATTTTTTCGACAGCGCCAGGAAGGCGTCGGCGGCGTCGCGATAATTCTGGCGCTGGAACATGCTTTCGCCCAGCCAGTATTGCGCGTCGGCGGCGAGCCGGTCGCTCGGATAGCGCTTGAGGAAATCGCGGAACGTGTCCTCGGCCAGTGCATAATCCTTGTGCAGCAGATAGCCGTAGCCGAGGTCATAAGCGTCGCGCGGCGCCCGACGCGGAGCCGTCACCCCATATGCCGACGGCGGAGCCGTCACCCCATATGCTGAAGGCGGCGCCGTCACGCCATTGCCGGGCGCCGGGGCGCGGGGCGGCGGCCCCAGGCTGCTGACGGTCGCTCCCGGTGCGCGCTGCACCGGCGCGGGCGGCGCGACGGCGGCCGTCGACATGCTGCCGAGATCGAGCGGAGCGCCGGCGACACGCCCGCCCGGCGCGGGAAGGGGCTCGGCCGGAATCGGCGCCTCTTCCGCCGCCATGATCGACGGCATCCGCGCCGAGCGTGCGCGGAACGCCGGGGGCAGCGGGATTTTGCGACGGCTCGAACGCATCGGAGCGCCGTCCGGGCGGCCCGGCAGCGGAGCCGCCGGCACGACCGGCTGGACTGCCGGCCGAGCCGGAACCACCTGCGCGGTGGCGCGCGGCGCACCGCGCGGTTCTCCCAAGCGCGCTTCGTAATCGTCCTGCATCCGCTTGAGTGCTGCTTCGAGCTGCTGGTTGCGGTATTGAAGCTGCTCCACCGCGCCGGTGAGCTGCCGCACCTGATTCTCGAGCTGATCCACCTTGACGTAAAGATCGCCCCCGGACACTTGCGCGGCCACCGGCGAAACGGCGAGCCCACAACATGCGACAGCAAGGCCGGCAACGGCGAGACGGATCATCATTGCTCGCTTCATCAGGCACAGGGAAGGAACGCAGGTCAGATTAGCCGAAGCTGCGTCGAAATTGTGACTGGGTGAAGTCGATGGGCCTGCGAATTATCACAGGAAAAACACCACCGAACAGGAAAAACATCACGCCGGGAAACACGACCGGCGCCCCGTTGGGCGCCGGTCGTCCCCACCCCCGTAACGAAACTCAAGAACTGGCGCTGAGCACGGTCACCGCGCGGCGGTTCTGCGACCAGCAGGAAATGTCGTTACAAACGGCGACCGGACGCTCCTTGCCGTAGGAAATCGTGCGCATGCGGGACGGGTCGATGCCGCGCGATGCCAGATAGTCACGCACGTTCTGGGCGCGCCGCGCACCGAGCGCGATGTTGTATTCGCGGGTGCCGCGCTCGTCGGCATGGCCCTCGACGGTGAAGCTGTTGCGGTTATAGGTCTGCAGCCACTGCGCCTGCTTGTCGAGGGTAGCGCGCGACTGCGGCGTCAGGTCGGTCTGGTCGCTCTCGAAGAACACGCGGTCGCCGACATTGACCACGAAGTCCTGCTGGCTGCCCGGCGCGGCCGAGCCGGCCAGTCCCTGGCCCATGTCGGGCTTGTTGGCGCACGCCGTCATGGCGAGCGCTGCGAGCAGGATGGCGGCGACCCTTGCACCGCGGACCAGACGCATGACTTTCGGCATGCGGTACTCCTTCTTGCTGTAACGTTGGCCGGTTGTCCCCCCAGCCCCGCGCGTTCCCCACCTGTAGCAGGCCGATCGTTAAGCGAAGGTTTTATCAACCTTGATGAGGCCTTTCCGCGCCCATGCCAAAACGCCAATTCAATAGAAACCAATTGGAATGGTTAATGAGGCGTCAACGCGGCAACAACGGGGCGCACCCCCTTGAATAACGAAATACGGTCCCCCGTTCCAGCCTGACTTAGCGGCATGATCCCGACATTCGGCACCGCAATGTTGTTTACTTCACGACAACAGCGGCGACCACGCCGGATCGGACGCAAAGCCCGGCGTCGGCACCCGCAATTCGTTGCGGCCGGTGAGGTCGATGGTGTAGAGCGCCGGGCCGGCATTGCCGCCGGGGTCGCGGAAGAACATCACGACCCGGCCGTTGGGCGCGAAGGTCGGGCCTTCATTGTGATACCCTTCGGTCAGGATGCGCTCGCCCTGGCCGTCCGGGCGCATGATGCCGATGGCGAAGTTGCCCTGGGTCAGCTTGGTGAAGGCGATGGTGTCGCCGCGCGGCGACCATACCGGCGTGGAATACGAACCGTCCGCGAAGCTGATCCGCTGCGCCGGGCCGCCGCCCGCCGCCATCACGTAAATCTGTGGTTTTCCGCCGCGGTCGGATTCGAAGCAGATCCGGGTGCCGTCCGGCGAGTAGGACGGCGCGGTGTCGATTGCGGGGGTATCGGTGAGCCGGGTCGTCGCCTTCGACCGCAGGTCCATCGCGAACAGATTGGAATTGCCGCCCTGCTGCAAGCTCATGATGACGCGTTGGCCGTCGGGCGAAAAACGCGGCGAGAAGCTCATGCCGGGGAAGTTGCCGACGATCTCGCGCTGGGCGGTCTCGATGTTGAGCAGGTAGACCCGCGGGTCGCCCTGGCCGTACGACATGTAGGTGATTTCCTGGGTCGACGGCGAGAAGCGCGGGGTGAGCACGAGGTCGTCGCCGCGGGTGAGATAGCGCAGATTGGCGCCGTCCTGGTCCATCAGCGCGAGCCGCTTGACCCGGCGCTCTTTCGGGCCGGTCTCGTCCACGAACACCACCCGGCTGTCGAAATAGCCCTTTTCGCCGGTCAGGCGCTCATAGATCGAGTCCGAGATGATGTGGGCGATGCGGCGGAAATTGTCCGGCGTGGTGAAATATTGCTGGCCGTTGAGCTGGGCGCCGCCGAGCACGTCCCACAACCGGAATTCGGCCTTGAGGCGGCCGTCCGCCTGCCTTGCAATGCGCCCGGTGACCAGCGCCTGGGCGTTGATGGCGCGCCAGTCGGGAAACCGCGGCGCCACGTCGGTATTGGCGATCTTCTCGATGAAGGCGGCATGATCGATCGGCGCGAACAGTCCGCTGCGCTTGAGATTGCCGGTGATGATCTGGGAGATGCCGCGCGCCGCCTCGCCGTCCGCCGGGCTGCCGGCGAGGAAATCGGGCAGCGCGATCGGCATCGCCTGCACATTGCCCTGGTTGAGGTCGAAGCTCACCGCACCCGCCCGTCGGCTGACCAGCCCCGCAGCGGCGGCGATCCCGGCAGCGCTCAGCATCAGCGCCCGACGGCGGGTCACGGCAGGTGTCGAGCAACTGGGACCGGGAGTGAAAAGCTTTTCATTCATGGCTGGATCGTCCCGTATCGGTTGGTCTTCTATCAGCCCCCGAACATTTCCTTCGGATCAAATTTCACGTCGACATCGCGCCAAGACTCGTATTTGGCGGCCGGGAGCCGGTAGGGCTGACAGCGCAGGACCGCACGTCTCGCACTTTCCGCAGCGATTTGGAACAGCGGGTTTCCGCTGCGATTCGTCACAACCGGCTCTCCGGTGACCGAGCCGTCCCGGCCGAGTTCGAACTGCAGCCGAACGACGAGGTCCTTGGCCTCCATCACGCCGACCGGCGGGCTCCAGCAGGCCTGGATCTGGGAGCGCAGCATGTCGATCTCACTTTGCGACAGCGTCGGTGCATTGCCGATCGAGGAACCGAGCGACGGCGTCGGATTGACCAGGGACCCGGTCACGACCTGGCGCTGCGGCGCCCGCTTGTCGAGCAGCGCGGTCTCGATCCGGTTCACGTCGAACTTGTTCTCTTCGAGCTTTTTCGCCTCTTCGCGCTTGCGGGCTTCCTCGCGTTTGCGGGCCTCCTCGCGCTTCTTGGCTTCCTCACGCTTTTTGGCCTCTTCGCGCTTTTTGGCCTCTTCCTGGCGCTTGGCCTCTTCCTTCTGTTTTGCCTGTTCCAGCGCCAGCGCGTCGGCGATCGGATCGGGTTCGGCCTTCTGCGGCGACGGGTCGCTAAGCACCTGCGCGGGCGGCGGAGCGGTTTCTGCTCCGGCGGTTGGCTGCTCCGGTTTGGGCTCTGGCTGCGGGGCAGGCGGCGGTGTGGCTGCCGCCATCTTGATTTCGGGCTTGTTGACGGGCTTTGCGACGGGATCGTCCGGCGGCGGCTTGGAATCGCCGAGCTTGTCCGCCATCGGCTTGCCGACTTTCGTCGCCGTCTTCGAGCCGGCGGTCAACTGGGACAATTCCGTCGCCGAAATGATGTCCACGGCCACCGAATCGATCGCCGAATGCTCAAGCGGCTTCGCCGCAAACGAGATGAAGCCCGCCCCGAGAACCAGGGCGTGCACGACCGCCGATATCGCCCAGTCTTTCCTCATCCCCCGCATCAAGGCCCCTGCTCGACCTCGGTGACCAGGGCGACCCTGCGGAACCCGGCAGAGGACAGCCGCCCCATCACCCGCATCACCGTACCGTAATCGACTTTGCGGTCGCCCCGCACGTAGATGCGCTCGTCAAAGCCGCCCCGCGCCGTCGTCACCGCGGTGAGCTTTTCGACCAGCTCCGTGACCGGGATTTCGCTGTTCTGCAGGAACACCTTGCCGTCGACGCTGACCGAGATGGTCAGGGGCTTCTGGTCCTGGTCGAGGCTCTTGGCCTGGGTCTGCGGCAGGTCGATCGGCACGCCGACGGTGAGCAGCGGGGCCGAGACCATGAAGATGATCAGCAGCACCAGCATGACGTCGACCATCGGCGTCACGTTGATCTCGCTCATGACGTGGCGGCGGCGATGCCGCCGCTTGCCGACCGCGCCGCCGCCCCCCGCGAGGCCCATTGCCATGCCTGCTATCCCCTCACCCGCGCTCGTCGATCTGGCGCGACAGAATGGCCGCGAACTCGTCGGCGAACCCCTCCAGGCGCATCGCCTGCTTGTTCACCTCGGAACTGAATTTATTGTAGAAAATAGTCGCCGGTATGGCAGCCACGAGCCCGATTGCGGTGGCGAACAGCGCCTCGGCAATGCCCGGCGCGACCACCGCAAGGGACGTGTTCTTCGACGCCGCGATCGACTGGAAGCTCGTCATGATGCCCCAGACCGTGCCGAACAGGCCGATGAAGGGGCCGGCCGAACCCACCGTCGCCAGCACCAGCAGCCGGTTTTCGAGCCGCTCGACCTCTCGCGCGATGGTCACGTCCATGACCTTCTCGATGCGCATCTGCAATCCAGCAAACGAGCGCACTTGCCCCTCCAGGCTGCGCTTCCATTCGCGCATGGCGGCGACGAACAGCGCCGCCATGGAGTGGCTCGGCCGTGACGAAATGTTGCGGTAGAGTTCCTCCAGCGACTGCCCCGACCAGAACGCCTGCTCGAACTTGTCCATCGCCCGGGAGGTGCGCGTAAACAGGATGATCTTGTCCACCGCGATCGCCCACACCCATACCGAGCACACCAGCAGCCCGACCATCACGCCCTTGACGATCCAGTGCGCCTGCAAGAACAGCGTCAGCAATGAAAGATCGGAAGAAGCCAGCGGCAGTGCCGACTGCGCCACCTCGTTCATGGTGCATCCTTTCGACCAGACACGCGGGAATACGCGCCGCAGGACTACCGAACAGATCGCGCCGGACCCCACCTGTCCGTCGAGCTTTCAGGCTGTGCGCGAAATCATCCTGCCACCGCCGGCCCAGAGGAGTTCATCGCCAAACATGTCCAAACTTGGGCGGCTTCCTGCCCAGACATTTTGCGCCCCAGCCAACTTGCGCCCCAGCCATAACGCGACACCCGTGGTTAACGTCGGGTTAGCGCACAAGCAAGAAGGCTGTGAGACGGCTCACGGGAGGCGATATCGAGGTTTTTTGCTCCCTCTCCCAAGGGGGGGGAAGGTCGGGAGGGGGCTCTTGCGATTTGTGCCGTGGAATTGCCCCCTCCCTGACCCTCCCCCACAAGCGGGAGAGGGGACGAAAACCGATCGATTCGTGACGAACGATGCCAAACGATAAAGGCCGCCCGCGGGGATCGCGGGCGGCCTCGGATAAGGTTTTGACGGTGCGGCTCAGGCGTGGGAAGGCTGGGCCTGTTCCGGCGGCCGGTTGCGCCGTTCGTTCATGAACTGATCGAACTCCGCCTTGTCCTTGGCTTGGCGCAGGCGCACCAGGAAGTCGCGGAACTCGCGCTGCTCGTCCTCGAGGCGCTTGAGCGTATCGGTGCGGTATTCGTCGAAGGCCCGGTTGCCGCTGGTGCTCTGAAAGCCCCACCAGTCGCCGCGGCCTTCCATGTGGCCGCGCAACCGTTCCATCTTGTCCTGCAGGCGTTCCATCTTACGCTGCCAGCGATCGCCGTGATACCCGCAACCCATTCGTCCTCTCCCGATCATGAATGCGAGAGCCGTGAGGCCGACCGGCCACCACACCATGAAGCCGAGGATCACAAGAAGGATCCAGGCTGGTTTTCCTAACTCGTCGAGCTTTGCAACGATCGGCATGACGCCCTCACGATTGTCCAGATTGTGAAGCCTAGATTGTGAATGTTAATCACATTCACATAAGTAGGAGAACTCTGCTTTGCTGTCAAGAGGTCGCCCCGAGCGGTCCTTTTAACCGGCGGAATACGCTACGCTTTTCACCTCCAAATGGAGCCGGGATCACCGCGAAATAGCGGCGCCTTCGGGAAATCCGAGCCCGCGGAGATAGACCAGCACGCCCGCCTCCAAAAGCTCCTCCGGCGGCATCGGCAGCCGCCGCCGTCCGGCGTCGCCGCGGCCGAACAGCGAGGCGATGCCGTGGGCCAGCGACCACACGTGCAGCGCCACCATGAAGGCCGGCGGCCGCTGCGCCGCAGGGATTTGCGCGACCAGCCGTTCGGCCGCCGTGCGGATCACGGCGAAGGCGCGCTCGCCGGCATCGCGCAATTCCGGCTGACTTCCAGCGGGATGCCGCCCTCGAACATCGCGGAATAATAGGCGGGCTCGCTGCGGGCGAAGTCGAGATAGGCGCGGCCGAGCCGCTCGAAGGCGGTGAACGGGTCGGGCAGGCCGTCCTTCCAGGCCGCGTTGAGCGCCGCCTCGAACTGCTCGAAGCCGCGCCGCGCGACATCGGCCAGCAGTTCGTCGCGGTCGCGGAAATGCCGATAGGGCGCCGCCGGGCTGACGCCCGCCGACCGCGCCGCCTCCGCGAAGGTGAACCCGGACGGCCCCTTCGCCGCGATCAATTCGAGCGCCGCCCGAATCAGCGCCTCCTTGAGATTGCCGTGGTGATAGCCACGCGAGCCCTGGTCGGATTTCCAAATCATGTGAAGGGCTCTTACATGAAATCCGCCGCGGCGTCGAATGAGGGAGTGCCGTGGTCGTGCGCGCCGGCGCCGTTACTCCTGACCGCGAACCCGGAATGACCGCATCCGGTTCAGCCGTCCCCGAGCCGCTCCTGATCCGCCCGCATCGCCAGGCGCAGCGGCTTCGGGATCGGCCGGGCGCGGCCGCCGCAGACGAAGGCGACGCGCACATGGGCCTCCAGCAAGAGGTCGTCGCCGCGCGTCACCTTCTGCAGCATGGTGAGGGAAGCGCCTTTGACCACTTCCGGGAACGAGGTGATGACCAGCACGTCGTCCATGCGCGCGGGTTTGAGGAAATCGAGCGTCATCGAGCGCACCACGAACGCAAATCCCGGCGCCTCCGCGAGCGCCTGCTCATACAGCGCGCGGTGGTCGGCACCGATCAGGCGCAGGTAATTGGTCCGCGCCCGCTCCATGAAGCGCAGGTAATTGGCGTGATAGACGATGCCGGTGAAATCGGTGTCCTCGTAGTAGACGCGCACCGCCATGACATGGCGGCCGTCGCGAATCTCGCCGTCGAGGGAAGCCTGGATCATCGCCATACGATGATAGCGCCGCTCACCCCGCCCGCGCCAAAGGCGGCGACGGCTGCGGAATATCCATTTTCCATTCCTTGGCTGCTTCGATCCATGAGGCGATGGCCTCCTGCACGTTCTTCAGCGCCTCTTCCGGCGTCTCGCCGTCGGACATGCAGCCGGGCAGGTCGGGTGCGGTCGCGAGATAGCCGCCACCGTCACCGTCCGCCAAGCGCTCGATGCGCACGGAATATTCGAGCTTCATCAACGGCCTCCGTAGCTATCAATATAACGCACCAGCTTGCGAATGTAGACCGGCTTGATTGGCCGATGCGCCGGGATGGTCAAGATCTCGCGCGCCGAGGGGTGGCGCGCATGAGCATGCGACGTACCCTTGCCGAGGCGGAAACTGAGCCCGTACTCCCGGCACAATGCCTCAACGTCGCGGATGCGCCAATCGCCCGCCGGATTGGCACGCATGCGTTCCAGCAGGTCGCCGGGCATCAGTCATCCCCGCCCGCGCCGAACAGGCCGAACTGCGCGGGATCGCGGCGCGGCTCGGCGAGACCGAGATGGCGGAACGCGTGGCCGGTCAGGAGCCGCCCGCGCGGGGTGCGCTGGATGAAGCCCTGCTGGATCAGGAACGGCTCGATGATCTCCTCGATGGCGTCGCGCGGCTCCGACAGTGCCGCGGCGATGGTCTCGATGCCGACCGGGCCGCCGCCGTAGTTCACCGCGACCGTCGTGAGGTAGCGCCGGTCCATGGCGTCGAGGCCGCAGGCGTCGACCTCCAGCGCGAGCAGCGCGCGGTCGGCGACCTTGCGGTCGATCGCCGCCGCGTTGTCGACCAGGGCGAAATCGCGCACCCGCCGCAGCAGCCGGCCGGCGATGCGCGGCGTGCCGCGGGCCCGTGTCGCGATCTCGTTGGCGCCGTCGGCGGTCATGCCGACGCCGAGCACGCGGGCGCCGCGGTTGACGATCAGCTCGAGCTCCGCCGCGGTGTAGAAATTGAGCCGCACCGGGATGCCGAAGCGGTCGCGCAGCGGATTGGTCAGGAGGCCGGCGCGCGTCGTCGCGCCGACCAGGGTGAACGGCGCGAGGTCGATCTTGACCGAGCGCGCCGCCGGCCCCTCGCCGATGATGAGGTCGAGCTGGAAATCCTCCATGGCGGGATAGAGGATTTCCTCCACCGCCGGATTGAGCCGGTGGATCTCGTCGATGAACAGCACGTCGCGCTCTTCGAGATTGGTGAGCAGCGCCGCGAGATCGCCGGCCTTGGCGATCACCGGGCCCGAGGTCGAGCGGAAATTCACGCCGAGCTCGCGGGCGACGATCTGCGCCAGCGTCGTCTTGCCGAGGCCGGGCGGGCCGACCAGCAGCACGTGGTCGAGCGCCTCGCCGCGGCTGCGCGCCGCCTCGATGAAGACGCCGAGGTTCGCGCGCGCCTGCTCCTGGCCGATGAACTCGGCCAGCCGCTGCGGACGCAGCGAGGCCTCGGCGGCGTCTTCCTCGCGGTGCTCCGCGGCGACGAGACGGGGCGGGGTCGACGCCGGGAGCGGCGGTGCCTGGAGCGGCGTACTTGGGGCGGCATCTTGGGCGGCATCTTGGGCGCCTTCACTTCGCCAGCTCCTTGAGGCCGAGCCGGATCAGCCGCGCCGCATCGGCGCCGTCGCCGGCCTCGCGCATGGCCGCGGAGATCGCCGCCGCCGCCTGGGGCTGGCCGTAACCGAGATTGACCAGGGCGGAGACCGCATCGAGGACCGGCTGCGGCGCGCGGCGCTCGTCGAGCGCGCCGGCGAGCCGCGCCAATGCCGGATCGATGGCGGCAAACGCCGGCGCCTTGTCCTTGAGCTCGGTGACGATGCGTTCGGCCACCTTCGGGCCGACCCCGGGGGTGCGGGTGATGGTCGCCTTGTCGCGGGTCGCGATCGCGGTGGCGAGATCGGCGGGCTTCAGGGTCGAGAGGATCGCCAGCGCGACCTTGGTGCCGACGCCCTGCACGGTCTGCAGCAGCCGGAACCACTCCCGTTCGACATTGGAGAGGAACCCGAACAGGCGGATCTGGTCCTCGCGGACATGGGTCTCGATGGCCAGTTCGACCGCCTCGCCGGTCGCCGGGAGCGCCTGCAGCGTGCGCGCCGAGCAATGCACGAGATAGCCGACGCCATGGACGTCGAGGACGACGAAATCCTCGCCATAGCTGTCGATCGCGCCCTTGAGCTTGCCGATCATCGTGCGACCACCGCCCTGAGCACGGCGCTCTGCCGGTGATGGGCATGGGTGATGGCGATCGCCAGCGCGTCGGCGGCATCGTGGCTCTGCGGATCGGCCTTGCGGCAGCAGCACGCCGAGCATCATGCGGATCTGGGCCTTGTCGCCGTGGCCGGCGCCGACGATGGTCTTCTTGATCAGGTTCGGCGCATATTCGGCGATCAGCACGCCGGCCTTGGCCGGCACCATGAGGGCGATGCCGCGCGCCTGGCCGAGCTTGAGGGTGGCGGCGGCGTTCTTGTTGACGAAGGTCTGCTCGATCGCGGCCTCGTCCGGCCGGAACGCGTCGACCACCTGCACCAGCGCGTCGTAGAGCGTCACCAGCCGCATGGCGAGCGCCGCGGTCTCATCCGACTGGGCCGAGCCGCAGGCGACGTAGATGAGCCGGTTGCCCTCGACCTCGATCACGCCCCAGCCGGTGCGGCGGAGCCCGGGATCGATGCCAAGGATGCGAATCGGTCGGCCCATGACCTCCGTGATAACCCCGCCGGCCGCGCCCGCCTAGTGTTCCGATTCCGACGGTTCGATCCCATTCTACAGTGTCATGCCCGCGAAAGCGGGCATCCAGTAACCCCAGAACTATAGATGGGACTCATGCCGTGCCCACATCGAAGTACCGTGGTTACTGGATCGCCCGGTCAATCCGGGCGATGACAGCAATGCCGGAACCGGCCACTTGGCGGCCTCATCGGCGACGGACGGCGCTCACCGCCCGGCGCCCAGCCTGAAGCGCAGACAGAACCGGCAATGGCCACAGCAAAACCCTGAGCCAATGCAGAGTCCAATAGCGAGCGGTCGGACCCATTTGTTCGCCCTTTCCCGGTGCCCCGCGCATCACTTCGCCAGCAGCGCCAGCGCCTGCTCGCGCGCGCCCTTGTCGACCGTCTTCTCGAGGTCGATGGGGCGCGCCAGGCTGCCGGCGCCGACGAGCTGCTTCTGCATGACGTCGAGCCGGTCCATCGGGATCGGCATTTCGGTGGCGACCGATTTCGTCTTCACGGCCTCGTCGAACACATAGGCCGGACGCGGATCGTCGGGCTTCATGCCGGTGATGTCCCGGGTGAGTTGGATGGTCGCGTCGCGGTGGCTCATCGCGAACCGCATGGCTTCGATCTCGGCGGCGATGAAGCGCACCGCATCGTCGCGCCGCTGGCTCAGCGTCTTGCCCGTCATCTGCACGCAGACGCGCAGGAAGTCCGGCACCACTTCGCGCGCCGGCATGATGTCCCGGATGGGCTGCTTGCCGGCGAGCGGCACGAACTCGTTGGTGATGATGGCGGCGTCGACCACGCCGGCCATCAGCGCCCGGTAGCGGTCGGAGTCCGCGCCCATGGCGGCGAACTTCACCGCGGCGACCGGAATGCCCGCCTTCTCGAACGCCGCGCGCGCGAATATCTCCGGAAAGCTGCCGGGCGCGGACACCGCCACCGATTTGCCCTTGAGATCGGCCATCGAAGCGACATCGCCGCGCACGTAGACGCCGTGCGGCGGCACCAGCCAGTTGCAGCCGACGATCTTCACGTCGCCGCCGTGGCTCGCCGCGATGATCGCCCCGCCGGTGCCGCCTTCATAGCTGTCGAGATCGCCCGCCAGCAGCGCCTTGAGGGCGATGGTGTCGTTCTTGAGCTGGACGAAATCGAGCTTGAGGCCGAGCGTCGCGGCAAAGTCGCGCCGGCTCGCGGCAAACAGGATGCCGGCGTCGCTTTTGGCCTCGATGATGCCGTGGCGCCAGGTCTTCAGCGTCGGCGTCTTGAGGGGCTGCGCCCGGGCATCGGAACCCGCACCGACCGCAACGACGATCACCGCAAGGGAAATCATCGCAAGAGCAGTCGCCGCTTGGACGAGACGCAAGCCTGCAAAGCGCTTCATGTCCGCAACCTCCCGGAGCAATCCACCCACGCAGTCTAACGGCCCGGCGCAATCGCGTACAATCGGCGTCTGCGACGGAATGCCTCGACCATGCCGTTCGTGAATGGCGGCGCCACCTCTCCACGGTCAAGATTTCGTCATTGTAACCGTTCCAATCGGCGCCCGCCTGCATTAGTGTTCCGCTCGGACGCGCGCGCCCCGCGGGTTCGCGCATCGGCGCCAGACAGCGCAACGAACCAGGCGCAACGAACGGGCGATCCGGCGCCATCCACGGGCGTCCAGCGCCATCCAGGAGGACACCGCACTCATGGCCCAGAAATTCACCCTCAACGTCAACGGCAAAGACCACGCGGTCGATGTCGATCCGGACATGCCGCTGCTCTATGCGCTGCGCAACGATATCGGGCTCAACAACCCGCATTTCGGCTGCGGCCTCGCCCAGTGCGGCGCCTGCACCGTGCATCTCGACGGCCAGCCGATCCGCTCCTGCGTGACGCCGGTCTCTGCCGTCGGGAACGCCAAGGTGGTGACGCTCGCCGGCCTCGGCACGCCGGAGAAGCCGCATCCGCTGCAGACCGCCTATGTCGAGGAGCAGGTGCCCCAATGCGGTTACTGCATCAACGGCTGGATCATGACCGCAGCCGCCTTCCTCCGCGACAAGAAGAAGCCCACCGACGCCGAGATCAAGACGGCGCTGGAAGGCCTCAAATGCCGTTGCGGCACGCATATGGGCATCATTCGCGCGGTCAAGCGCGCGTCCGAGATGATGGGTTGAGGGAGGCGAGCATGACCACAATGGAAAAATCAGCCGCTTTCTCCCGCCGCGCCCTCCTCCAGAGCGGCGGAGCGCTCGTCGTCTCGATCGGCATGCCGATGAGCCTCGACACGCTGCTCGCCGTCAGCCAGGCCCATGCGCAAGGCGCCAAGCCCCCGCTGAAGCCCGACCAGCTCTCGTCCTACATCGCCGTCAACGCGGACGGCTCCGTCGCCGCCTTCTTCGGCAAGATGGACATGGGCCACGGCCTCACCGTCGCCATCGGCCAGATCGTCGCCGAGGAACTCGACGTGCCGTTCGGCGCCGTCAAGGTCTACATGGGCGACACCGCCACCAGCGTGCACCAGGGCGGCGCCTCCGGCTCGACCGGGATCCAGCTCGGCGGCAAGCAGATGCGGATGGCCGCGGCCGAAGCGCGACGCGTGCTGGTCGAGATGGCGGCGCAAAAGCTGTCGGTGCCGGCCGATGGGCTCACCGTGGTCGATGGCGTGGTCCAGGCCAAAAGCGATCCGGGCAAGCAGGCGTCCTATGCCGAGCTGATCGGCGGGCGCTATTTCAACGTCCAGCTCGACTGGAACAAGCAGTTCGGCAACACCCTCTACGCGCCCGGCAAGGCGCTGCCGAAGAAGCCTGGCGAGTACAAGATCGTCGGCAAGCCGATCAAGCGCGAGGACATCGCGCCGAAGGTGTTCGCGCAGGAAGACTTCGTCACCGACGTCAAAGTGCCCGGCATGGTCCATGCGCGGATGATCCGGCCTCCGGTCGCCGGGAGCGTCCCCGTCAAGGTCGACGAAAGCTCGATTGCGGACATCCCCACCGCCAGGGTGGTGTGGCAGAACGGCTTCCTCGGCGTCGTCGCCGACAAGGAATGGGACGCCATCCAGGCGATGGGGAACCTCAAGGTGGAGTGGTCGCAGGTCAAGCCGCCGTTCCCGCCGCAGGCATCGCTGTTCGACGTGATCCGTAAAGCGGCGGTGCGCAAGCGCGTGGTCGAGACCAACGTCGGCAATGTCGACGACGCCTTCAAGACCGCGGCGCGGGTGATCGAGGCCGAGTACGAATGGCCGTTCCAGTCCCACGCCTCGATGGGGCCCGCTTGCGCCTTCGTCGAGATCAAGGACGGCTTCGTCACCTGCTACACCGGCACCCAGAAGTCGCATTTCGTCCAGGCCGGCCTTGCCGCGTTGCTCGAAGTGCCGCTGGACAAGGTGCACGTGAAGTGGATGGCCGGACCCGGCTCCTACGGGCGCAACGATGCCGACGACTGCGCCATGGACGCCGCCGTCATCGCCAAGGCGGTCGGCCGCCCGGTGCGGCTGCAATACATGCGCGAACAGGGCACCGCGTGGGACCCCAAGGGCCCCGCCTCGATCCATCGCGCCCGCCTCGGCTTCGACGCCGCCGGCAAGATCATCGCCTACGAGTTCACCAGCAAGGGGTTCTCGCGGGTCGATGTCGACACCAATGGCGGCAAGCCCCACGACACCCTGGCAGGCCACACGCTCGGCGTGGCGCTGGCGTCCGGCGACGGCTTCGGGGTGCCGGCGGAGTCCTATGATTTCCCCAACAAGCGCCTCGCCTGGGAGACCATTGCGCCGCTGCTCGACCGCGCCTCGCCGCTGCGCAGCTCGCATCTGCGCGATCCGGTCGGGCCGCAGATCCACTTCGCCAGCGAGTCCTTCATGGACGAGGTGGCGGCAGCCCTCGATCTCGACCCGGTCGTGTTCCGCCTCCAGAACATCAAGGAGCCGCGCGATGCCGCCGTCATCAAGGCGGCAGCGCAGAAATTCGGCTGGGAGACGCGGACCTCGCCGCGCCGCGACCAGAAAGGCGACAAGGTCAACGGCCGCGGCATCGCCTATTCGCAGCGCAACGGCACCCGCGTCGCCGCGATCGCCGAGGTCGATATCGACCGCTCCACCGGCAAAATCTGGGTGAAGCGCTTCGTGGTCGCCCATGATTGCGGCCTGATCATCAACCCGGACGGCCTCGCCAAGGCGATCGAGGGCAATGTCGTCCAGGGCATCAGCCGCACGCTGTGGGAAGAGGTCAAGTTCAACGACAAGACCGTCACCACCGTCGACTGGGTGTCCTATCCGATCCTCGACATCACCGAGAGCCCGGAGAAGATCGAAAGCGTGCTGATCGACCATCCGGAAATCGCACCGTCGGGCGCCGGCGAGCCGTCGATCCGCCCGCTCGCGGCGGCGATCGCCAACGCGATATTCGATGCCACCGGCGTGCGCATGCGCCGGGTGCCGTTCTCGCCCGACCGCGTCAAGCAGGCGATGTCCTGATCGCGGCTGCGCGCTTCGACACCAGGGCCGGTCCCGCGGGGCCGGCCCTTTTCATTGCGCGCGATCAGTGAGAGTTTTTTTGTCATTCCGGGGCGCCGCTCCGCGGCGAACCCGAAATCCAGACGGCCTCACCGCTTGCATCGCAGCCTAGATTCCGGGTTCGCGCGAAGACCCGCGCCCGGAATGACGAAAGGAATCGAGAGTGGAACTGCTCGAAGCCGCGGTGATCGGCACCGGCTGGTGCGGAGGCATCCGCGCCGAAACGCTGGCGCGCTCGGCGCTGTGCAAGAAGCTGCATCGTGTGCGAAATCCGCCCGGACCGGCTCGCCGAGATCACGGCGCTCACCAACCCGGCCACCGCGACCCTCGACTACCGCGACATCGTCGCCAATGAGGACATCGGCGTCGTCTATATCTGCACCACGCCGGAGCACACCCATTTCCCGATCGCGCGGGACTGCCTGCGCGCCGGCAAGCACGTGCTGCTGGAAAAGCCGATCGCCATGGAGCTGTTCGAGGCCGACGAGCTGATCGCGACGGCCAAGCGCGCCGGCGTGAAGTTCACCATCGGCTATTCCCAGCGCTTCAACCCCAAGATCGCCTACGCCAGGAAGAAGATCGCCGACGGCACGCTCGGCCGGCCGGTGTCGGTGATGGTGAGCCGGCATCTCTCCCGCAGCCTCGGCAAGCGGATCGCCGGGCGGACGCGGCTGTCGCCGGCGGCGATGGAATCGACCCACGATCTCGATTTCGTGTTCTGGCTGCTGGAGCCGGCCAAGCCGGTGCGGGTCTATTCCCAGGGCGCCTATGGCTACATGAAGGAGGTCAACGGCTCCTTCGACATCATGTGGACCACGGTGACCATGGACAATGGCGCGCTGGTGGCGATCGGCGGCGGCTGGAACCTGCCGCCGAGCTATCCGAACTATTGCGCCACCGCCATCGAGATCACCGGAACCGAAGGCTCGCTGTTCCTCGACGACTCACAGCGCGACAACTGGCTCAGCACCGTGAGCGAGGGCACGCGGTTTGCCCTGAGCACCATGCCCGGCGAGCAGGTCGACCACGTCTTCGCCGGCCAGATGGGGCCGGAGACGCTGCATTTCCTCGAAGCGGTCATGCTCGACCGGGAGCCCATGGTGGCCCCCGAAAGCGCGCGCGCGGTGATGGAGTGCTACCTCGCCGCCGACCTCTCCGCGGAGCGCGGCGAGCCGATCGACATTCCGCTCGACAACGAGGCGCTCGCCGCGGTGCAGGACTTGTACAAGAAGTTCAGGACGCCGCTGTAAGCAGAATCGCTCCTCGACTTCGGGCTGTTTGCATGAAGAACTTTGTCGTCGAACTCGCGGTGAAGCCTAAGTTCCGTTCAGCGCCCGTCTTTCGACGCGATTTGCACGAAGAAGCCGTCGGGATCCCTGAGATTGACCGTCGAGCCGCCGGTATTGGCCTGATACGAATCTCTCGCTTTGGCGTCCGGAAGCTCGCTGTTGATTTTGTCAGCGAGGCGTTTGGCAGCAACCCGATCCATATGGTCGACTGCCACGGCGAAATGTGTGATCACGCCCTTTTTTTCGGCGACTGAATTGATGCTGATGTACCCGTCGGGCAAGTCCATATGGATACCCGTACCGGCGTCTGTGGCCGGCCAGCCTCTTGTGACCCCGAAAAGTCGTTCATAAAACGCGAAGGAACGCTGAATATCGCTAACCGTGAGTGCGATGTGGTTGACGCTCAAGCCGCGAACGATCGGAGTGGGAGCCGGGGCGGCATTCTGCGCCAGGGCCCTCTCTGGCAATACCAATACGGCCAGCGCTTGGACAAGATGCCGTCGTGTCATACCGCCGCGTTCATACTGATCGAATAATGAATCAATCATGGAATCCATTGGCGTTTCCTCCTTCGCATGGGCCGGCTACGTTAGCACTCCGGTAAGGAGGCGGCTATTCCTCCGAGCTGCTGTACGGGCAGCGGGCTACCGCGGACTGGGGTGCATGGGAACGGGTTGCCTCTCGCCGGGGGGGCCAACCTTCCCTCGACCTTTTTTGCAGCGCGGGAGGCAGGTTATGTGCAGGTTTTCGGACAAACCAAGCATGGCCGGAAATGTCCGTTCATTGGGGTAATGCGGTCGAGGTAGAACCACCCAGCCCTCCCCGAAGACGGCCGGAAGACGGGGAGGGAATGAGGCTCACCGCGCCCCTCAGCTTCGCGCCGCCCGAATCGCCTCCCACACCCGCGCCGGGGTCGCCGGCATGTCCAGGTGCTCGATGCCGTGCGGGGACAGCGCATCGATCACCGCGTTCATGATGACGGCGAGCGCCGGCGTGATGCCGGCTTCGCCGCCGCCCTTGACGCGGAGCGGATTGCCCTTGGTCGGGTCCTCGGTGAGCGCGACGGTGAAGCGCGGCACCATCGCGGCGCGCGGCATCGCATAGTCCATGAAGCTGCCGGCGAGCACCTGCCCGGCGGCGTCGTGGATCACCGCCTCGCACAGCGCCTGGCCGGCGCCCTGCACGATGCCGCCATGGACCTGGCCGTGCAGGATCAGCGGATTGATCGGCTGGCCGCTGTCGTCCACCGAGGCGTAGCGGCAGATCGAGACGAGGCCGGTGTGCGGATCGACCTCGACCTCGCACACCGCCGCGCCGGTGGGATAGGCGGGAATGCGCCCGACGAAGCTCGCTGCGCTTTTGAGCGGCACCCGCAGGTCCGCCGGCAGCGACGCGTCGGTCGCGATGGCGCGGGCGATGTCGAAGACATCGAGGCGGCGGTTGGTGCGCGGCGACTCGAAGAAGCCGTCGGCGAATTCCACCTCGCCCTCCGCGCAGCCGGCCAGCGCCGCGAACACTTTGCGCGCCTTGGCGATGATGCCGTCAGAGGCCTCCACCAGCAGCGTGCCGGCGAGCCGCATCGAGCGATCGGAATGGGTGCCGCCGCCCGACGCCACCACCGCGGTATCGCCGGTCACCAGCCTCACGTCCTGCGGCGTGATGCCGAGCCGGTCGGCGAGCACCTGGGCGAAGCTCGTCTCGTGGCCCTGGCCGCTCGACTGGGTGCCGGCCACGGCCTCGACGCTGCCGTCGGCACGCACGCTCACCTCGACATGCTCGTTGGGCTGGCCGACCGGGGACTCGACGTAATTGGCGATGCCGATGCCGGCGAGCAGGCCGCGCTTGGCGGCGGCGCGGCGGCGGGCCGGAAATCCCGGCCAGTCCGCGAGCTTCACGACCGCATCCATGTTGGCGCGGAAATTTCCGCTGTCATAGAGGAGCCCGGTGGCGGAGCGGTAGGGCAGTTGCGCGCGCCGGATCAGGTTGCGCCGCCGCAGCGCGATGCGGTCGATGCCGAGGCGGCGCGCCGCGATGTCGATGAGGCGCTCGAGGACGAAGGTCGCCTCCGGCCGCCCGGCACCGCGGAACGGCGCCGTCGGCACCGTGTTGGTGAGGGCGCCGCGGATGGTCACCGCGGCGACCGGGATATCGTAGACGGTCGGCGTGACCCGATAGGCGTTCGACAGCGGCACATAGGTCACCGCATGGGCGCCGATGTTGCCGGTCATGGCCACCGCAAGCGCGAGGATGCGGCCGTCGGCGGCGAGTGCGAGCCGGCCTTCGGTGGCGATGTCGCGGCCCTGGTAATCGGTGAGGAAAGCCTCCGAGCGGCTGTTGGTCCATTTCACCGGGCGACCCACATGGCGCGCCGCGAACGCCACCATCACCTGCTCGCAATAGGCATTGCTGAGCAGCCCGAACGCGCCGCCGACATCGCCGGTGATGACCCGCACCCGCTCCGGCAGAACGCGAGACAGGCCGCGATCCCGGCCTTGATGCGCACGCGCCCCCTGGCTGCAGGTGTGCAGGGTGAAAACGCCCAGCGCCGGATCGTAGGCGGCAATGGCGGACCGCGGCTCCATCTGCGCGGAGGCAATGCGCTGGTTGCGGAACATCCGGCTGACGACGAGAGCGGCCGCGGCGAACGCCGCGTCGACCGCCGCGCAGTCGCCGAACGCCGCCTCGACGGCGAGATTGCCGGCAACCGAGTCGTGGACGAGCGGCGCGCCAGGTGCCAGCGCCGCGACGGCATCGGTGACGGCGGGGAGCGCGTCGTAGTCGACGATCACGCGTTCGGCCGCGTCCTGCGCTGCCGCCGCGGTCTGCGCGACGACCATCGCCACGGGTTCGCCGACATAGCGCACGCGCTCCGCCGCCAGCGGCGGATGCGGCGCATCGAACGGCGTGTTGCGCCCCGGCCCCGCGAAGGCGCGCAGCTTCACGTCGTGGGCATCGGCGGGGTTCGGCATATGAACGATGCCACGGCCTCCCGCCGCCGCATAGTCCGCGGCGGTGAGGATCGCGAGCACGCCGGGGAGCCCCGCCGCGGCAGCGGTATCGATGGCGCCGATCCGCGCATGGGCATGGGGCGATCTCACGAAGGCCGCATAGGCCTGTCCGGCGAAGCCGGCGTCATCGCTGAAGCGTCCGCGCCCGGCGACGAGACGAAGATCTTCGAACCGCGGCATCGCCCGGCCGATGTAAGGCTCGCGCCGCCCATGGCCGGGTCCCGACATGCTTTCCGTCCCTTTTCGATTCGCTTACAGGGTTTCTCGATCGTTTTGAACCGAGCGTCAAAGAACGATCGGTAGGATGGGTAGAGCGCTTGCGAAACCCATCAGCGGCCCATGATGGGTTTCGCAAGAGCTCTACCCATCCTACATGTGCATTCATATGCCCATCGGGTCGCGCCGCTGGTCGAGGACATTCAAAGGAGCATCCATGCCCGTCATCGCCGACACCGTCGAGGAGGCACTCGCGCCGATCGGCGACGGCATCATGCTGGCGGTGCCGCGCGAGGTCGCCGGCGTGCCGATGGAGGCGACGCGCGCCCTGATCCGCCGCGGCGTGAAGAACCTCCATCTGGTGGCGCTGCCGACCTCGAGCCTGCAGGCCGATCTCCTGATCGGCGCGGGCTGCGTCGGCGTGCTCGAGACATCTGCCGTGAGCCTCGGCGAGTTCGGGCCGGCGCCGCGTTTCACCGCCGCGATCACGGCGGCGACCATCCGCATGAAGGACGCGACCTGCCCGGCGCTGCATGCGGCGTTCCAGGCGGCGGAAAAGGGCGTGCCGTTCATGCCGCTGCGCGGCATCATCGGCTCCGACATCCTGCTTCACCGGCCGGACTGGCGGGTGATCGACAATCCGTTCGGCGCGGACGATCCGATCGTGCTGCTGCCGGCGCTGCATCCCGACGTGGTGCTGATGCACGCGCCGATGGCCGATCGCGCCGGCAATGTCTGGATCGGCCGCCAGCGCGAGCTTGCCACCATGGCCCACGCGGGAACGCGCAGCGTGGTCACCGTGGAGAAGCTCGTCGACGGCAACCTGCTCGACGATCCCGTGCTCGCGGCCGGCACCTTGCCGGGCTTCTATGTGGATGCGATCGCGGTGGCGGCGAACGGCTGCTGGCCGCTCGGCCTGCCCGACCATTATGCCGCCGACCTCGGCCATCTCGGCGAATATGCCCGCCTCGCCGCGACCGCCGAGGGCTTCGCGCGCTATCTCGATCAATATGTATTGGCGCGGCGCGCGGCATGACGAGGGTTTCGTGAACGACGTGTCAGCCGCAGCCGCCTGTCGCGACGAGGAGTTGCTCGCCTGCGTCATCACCCGCCTGATCGGAGACGTCCGCCACATCGCCGTCGGCAATGCCTCCCCGATTCCGGCCATGGCGGCGCTGCTGGCGCGCCAGCGCGGCAGCGGCATGCCCTATGTCTCGCTGCTGCAGAGCCGCAAGCACAATTTCTTCACCGACGGCGGGCGCGAGCTGTTCGACTGCGCCGGCCAGGGCCGCATCGACGTGTTCTTCCTGTCCGGCGGCGAGATCGACGGCGAGGGCAACATCAATCTCGTGGGCATCGGCGATTACGACAAGCCGCGGGTTCGCTTTCCCGGCTCGTTCGGCTCGGCGCATCTCTATTACGTGGTGCCGAAAGTGGTGCTGTTCCGCACCGAGCATTCGCGCCGCACTCTGGTGCCGCGGGTCGGCTTCATCAGCGCGCCCGGCGGCAGCCCGCCGAACGTCTACCGCCCCGGCGGCCCGATCGCGCTCGTCACCAATCGCTGCCTGTTCCGCTTCGATCGCGAGCAGCGGCGGTTCCGGCTGGAAAGCGTCCATCCCGGCCACACCGTCGAGGAAGTCGCCGAGAATACCGGCTTCGCCTATGAGTGCCCCGCAGAGGTGCCGACGACGCCGGCACCCAGCGGTGCGACGCTCGCCATGCTGCGGCAAGACATCGCGCCTCAGCTCGCCGAAGTCTATCCGCAGTTCGCCGCAATGGTGTTCGGCGCGAACCCGAAATGACGGGCGTCTCTCACATTTCTGTGAATGGTCCCACCGTCTCCCCAATGGCAAAGCCATTTTGGAGTCGTTCGAAACAAGCTATGTTCCCCGCCAAGATCGACACCGATCGAACCCCTGTCATGAGGAGAATTCACGTATGGCCCGTCTCAACGTGAACGGCAAAGCCTACGATGTCGACGTCGCGCCCGATACGCCGCTGCTGTGGGCGATCCGGGAGAATGTCGGACTCACCGGCACCAAATACGGCTGCGGCATCGCCCAATGCGGCGCCTGCACCGTGCATATCGACGGCGAGCCGACGCGGTCGTGCTCGTTCCCGGTCAGCGCCGCCGAGGGCAAGCAGATCACCACCATCGAAGGGCTCGCCGCCAACGGCCACCTGCACAAGGTGCAGCAGGCCTGGATCGACAACGACGTGCCGCAATGCGGCTACTGCCAGAGCGGCATGATCATGGCGGTGGCGGCGCTCCTCAAGGAAAAGCCGAAGCCGACCGACGCCGACATCGATGCGGCGATCACCAATGTCTGCCGCTGCGGCACCTATCAGCAAGTGCGCACGGCGATCCATTCCGCCGCGAACGCGTAAGGGAGGCGTCGATGAATGACATGCCCAACATGAATCGCCGCACCTTCCTCGTCGGCTCGGCAACGGCCGGGCTCGCGCTCGGATTCCACATCCCGTTCGGCACCGAGGCGTCCGCACAATGGCCGGCCACCATTGGCTGGCCCCGAGGTGAACGCCTGGGTCGTCGTCAAGCCGGACGACAGCGTCGTCATCCGCGTCGCCCGCTCGGAGATGGGCCAGGGAACGTTCACCGGCCTCTGCCAGCTCGTCGCCGAAGAGCTCGAATGCGACTGGTCGAAGGTCTCCTACGAGTTCCCGACCCCCGGCGAGAACCTCGCCCGCAAGCGCGTGTGGAGCGACTTCTTCACCGCCGGCAGCCGCGGCATCCGCGCCTCCAACGAGACCGTGCGCAAGGGCGGCGCCGCCGCGCGCGATGATGCTGATCCAGGCCGCCGCCAGCGAATGGAAAGTGCCGGCGTCCGAATGCAGCGCGGCGACAGCGTCATCACCCACAAGGCGTCCGGCCGCACCACGACGTTCGGCAAGGTCGCCAGTGCGGCGTCCAAGATCGAGCCGCCGGCGGACGTGAAGCTCAAGGATCCCAAGGACTGGAAGATCGCCGGCAAGGGCGTCAAGCGTCTCGACACCGCCATCAAGGTGGACGGCGAGCCGTCTACGGCATCGACGTCAAGCTGCCGGGCATGGTCAATGCGGCGATCCGCGCCTGCCCGGTGTTCGGCGGCACGGTCAAGAGCTTCGACGCCGCCAAGGTCGCTTCGATGAAGGGCGTGAAGAAGGTGGTGAAGGTCGGCGACAATGCCGTCGCCGTCATCGCCGACACCTGGTGGAACGCCAAGACCGCGCTCGAAGCGCTGCCGATCGTGTGGGACGAAGGCGCCAACGCCAAGGTCTCCAGCGCCACCATCGCCGATATCCTCAAGGCCGGGCTCGATGCCGACCAGGCCATTGTCGGCAACCAGGGCGGCGACATCAAAGCGGCGCTGGCCGGCGCGGCCAAGAAGGTCGAGGCCGTCTACGCCTATCCCTACCAGCACCACGTCACCCTCGAGCCGCAGAACGCCACCGCGCTCTACACGCCGGACAAGTGCCAGGTGTGGGCCTCGGTGCAGGACGGCGAGCAGGCGCTGGCGGCAACCGCGGAAGCGTCCGGCGTTCCGGTCGGCAAATGCGAGTTCTACAAGACCTTCCTCGGCGGCGGGTTCGGTCGTCGCTCGACCTCGGTCGACTATGTCAAGCAGGCCGTCCTCGTCGCCAAGGAGATGCCGGGCACTCCGGTGAAGCTCCTGTGGACGCGCGAAGAGGACATGACCCACGGCTGGTATCATCCGATCACCCAATGCAAGATGACCGCCGGCTTCGACGACAAGAAGAACCTCACCGCCCTGCACATCCGCATTTCCGGCCAGTCGATCCTCGCGACGGTGGCGCCGGGCCGCATGCAGAACGGCATGGATCCCGCGACCTTCGCCGGCTTCTACAAGGGCGGCGCGGAAGCGGCGTTCGGCTACGACGTGCCGAACCTCCTGGTCGACCATGCCATGCGCAATCCGCACATCCCGCCGGGATTCTGGCGGGGCGTGAACATCAACCAGAACGCCATCTATATCGAGAGCTTCATGGATGAGCTCGCCAAGGAAACGGGCGTCGATCCGCTCGAATTCCGCCGCAAGCTGATGGCGAATTATCCCAAGCATCTCGCCGTGCTCAACGCGGTGGCGGAGAAGGCCGGCTGGGGCAAGCCGGCGCCGCAAGGCATCTATCGCGGGCTCGCGCAGCATATGGGCTTCGGCAGCTATGTCGCGGCCTGCGCCGAGGTCTCGGTGGACGGCAACAAGGTGAAGGTCCACCGCATCGTCGGCGCCACCGATCCGGGCTTTGCGGTCAATCCCGCCCAGATCGAGCGGCAGATCGCGGGCTCGTTCATCTACGGCCTGACCGCGCTGTTCCTCGGCGAATGCACGGTCAAGGACGGCGCGATCGAGCAGACCAACCTCGACACCTACGAGATGCTGCATCTCGCCCAGATGCCGAAGGTGGAGTCGATCGTGATGCCGTCGGGCGGAACGGTGTGGGGCGGCGTCGGCGAGCCGACCATTTGCGTGGCGGCTCCTGCGGTGCTCAACGCCATCGCCGCGGCAACCGGCAAGCGCTACCGCACCTTCCCGCTCAAGAACCACGGCCTGACCATGGTCTAAGCCGAACCAGTGTGAACGCGAACGAGCGGCGGCCCGCGGGCTGCCGCTCATTTTCCGGGGTTACTGCTCTGTTATCCGGGGTACTGCCATGAAGCCTTCCCTTGCCTTCGCTGCGGTCATGCTGGCCGGCATCCTGCCTGCCGGCGCCCTCGCGGCGGACGCGCCGCCGGGCGCAACGTCGTGCTCCGGCTGCCATGCGGCAAACGCCACCGACACGTCGACACCGCCGCGCCTGATCGGGCGCGACCCCGAGAAGATGGCCGCGGCGCTGCAGGAGTTTCGCAGCGGACAACGCGCCGCCACGATCATGGACCGCGTCGTGAAGGGCTTCACCCCCGACGAGATCCGGGCCATCGCGGCGTGGTACGGCGCACAGAAATAACAATCCAATGAAGCCAATCAGATCGGACCGGATCGAACTCAAACCCACGGACCTCGTCCTGAGGAGCGCCGAAGGCGCGT
>CAVVCE010000122.1:0-7456 GCA_963746235.1 uncultured Alphaproteobacteria bacterium | reverse complement strand
CGTACCCAAAAGGAAATCCAGACGCAGTTGGCCGTCCAACTTCGCCGTCTTGAAATGACGCTGCGTCTTCCGGATCGTCAGTGGCGGTATACCGATTGGCTGACGCCGCTATCGCGATCATGCGGCTCAAGGCGCTTTTCGGCCGCCGTCTCATCTGGACATTCAGTGCCGAAGGTGACTCGTTCTCTGCCTACTTCCACGACAACCAATTTCTGCGGGCGGACGGCTGGCCAATAGCATCCTCGGCACGGAGGCGTCGAATGTCTCGGCCACAGCCAGTCGCCGATACGGCGGATTCCGTGCGGGCTTGGCGTGGTTTTCTTGAGCGGCGGCAGATGGTTCACCCTTCAAACAGGCCCATCGCGAGGTGTACCTGCTCACCGATGCCGAGCGACGTACCAACACCTATTCAAACCGCTTCGCGGCGCACATCTTACGACAGCATCAACTCAATGCGCTGTGCGCCGAGCGAGGGTGGACGTACAAGCTACAGGGTATGTGGGACGGCGGCGGCCCCATTCCGACACTCGATGTTCCCACTTTGAATCTCAGCACCAATTGTTGGTCGAACCTATCCTGGGCGGCGATTCTAGATCGCCGGCAGCGGCGCCTGCGGCAAACGCCAAGGCGCGTTCCGCCCCGGCAAGGCTTGCCGCATCGGGGACGGGATGGCCGGCCTCCATGACCTCGACGATGCGCGCCGGGCGGCCATAGCCGCGGCGGGTGACCGCCACGCCCGCTATCCGCGCCGCGGGATGCGGTCGAGGTAGTGGGCTTCAGCGGTCTGCGCCATGGCGCCCGCGGCCTTCCCGGCGGCGAGGATGATGAGCCGCCCGGCCGGCGGCGCGTCCGGCAGATGCGGCGGAAGGCAGCTCGCGGGATGAGCAGCCGCGACGGCGGTTCGATAAAGCTCGGCCAGGAAGGCGCGCGATGGATCCATGAATGACCGCATGTGGTGCGGCCCAAGACGGTTTCCCGTCCGTTCGGGCCAGCTGCTCCGCCTTCAACGAGTGAGTGGGCCGACCTGCCCAACATTTGGGGACCAAATGGAGACAATGTCGGAGTCAGGCCACGAGGTTCGGCCGGCACTATCCGAACGGACCGGGGATTATGGCAAGGGGGTTCTATCAGGCTTATGTTGGGATCAACCCCCGGAGGACCGCCCATGACGATCGACGACACCACCCGCACCGAGCTGGAAGCGGCGGTGTTCCGCCGCCTTGTCGAGCATCTGCGCCAGCGCACCGACGTGCAGAACCTCGACCTGATGAATCTCGCGGGCTTCTGCCGCAACTGCCTGTCCAACTGGATGAAGGACGCCGCCGATGCCAAGGGGCTCGCCATGAGCAAGGATGCGAGCCGCGAGGCCGTGTACGGCATGCCCTACGAGGAATGGAAGGCGAAACACCAGAGCGAATCCGGCGGCGAACAGAAGGCTGCCTTCGAAAAGGCCGCGCACAAGCACTGAACTCGCGCGCACACGCACCGAGCTTCCGCACCCAAGCACCGTGCTTCCCTCCACTTCTCTGTCAGCCCCGCCGCAGCGCCATCGGCCGAGGTCGACAGCGCCCGGCTGCTTTATTTTAGGCATGATCCGGGCGCGGGGTCAGCAGCTTTTCGCGATCATGCTTTGACTGTGGATGACTTGCCGCGCGACCAGCCGCGCGACTTGCGCAACGGCCGGGGCTTGCGCAACGTGGCCGCCCAGTTTGCGTCATGCGAGGAGTGCTCCATGCCTGCCACCGCCGCAACAGCCATCAAGGAAGCGCCTGCGACGCGATTCGCGAAGGATCAGCTCAAGGCGATCATCGAGCGCATCGAACGCCTGGAAGAAGAAAAGAAGACGATCGCCGACGACATCCGGGATGTCTATGCCGAGGCCAAGGGCAACGGCTACGACGTGAAGGCGCTGCGCACCGTGGTGCGGCTGCGCAAGCAGGATAAGCAGGAGCGCGAGGAGCAGGAAGCCATCCTCGATACCTATCTGCAGGCGCTGGGGATGATCTGAGTCGGCGCCATCGCGGGCCACGGTCGCGGCGCGGCCGCAGACCCCCTCCCCAACCCTCCCCCGCAAGCGGGAGAGGGAGTAAAGCGCGCCCCGGACTCCGGAAGCTTGTGCCGGCGGCCCGTTACCGGAGCGACGCCGTGCGCTGCGTGAAGGCGCGGGTGGTCAGGAACACCACGGCGTCGCCGCGGAACCGGTTCGGGCTCATGCCCGCATAGGGATCGTCGTTGAACGACATCGTCAGCGCCGAATTGGGCTTGCGCATCAGCGCGCGCAATTCGGCGAGGTCGGGCGCGCCGTAAAGCGTCGCGGTCATCGAATCCCAGAGGCTCGGGGCCATGATCATCGCCCGCAGCCACGGATCGTCGTAGCGCATGCCGGCGTTTGCGACGACGACCTTTGTCACCACGGTCGGGCCATTGAGCGCGGCGACGGTAGCGGCGACCGGCCCGGCGGCGGCAGCCGGCTCGGCGCGATGGGCGGCCGGATCGAGCGACGCGGTGCGAACGACCATCTTCTTCGCGACCGTGGTCACGTTGTCATGGGTCACGTTGTCATGGGATGCGGCCGGCTTGCCCCCCATCGGCTCCGGACGCATCGCCGTCGCGGTGCCCGGCACCAGCGGCGTCGCATAGGCGAGTGCGAGGTCGCTCGGCACCCGGCCATCGTCGGCTCCACGCACCGGCCACAGCACGGTGCTGGCGGTGGTTTCCGGTGCGCTCGGCTTGGCAGCCGGTGCCGCGTTGGTCGGCGACGCGTTTGTCGGCGGCAGGCTTGCGAGCCTCATGCGATCGGTCGCAGGCGGCTCGGCGGCCGCGCGCGCGCCGTCGGACGACATCGTCGTCATCGCCTTGGCCGGGCGCTGATAGGGGACCGCCGGTGCTGCGGCGACGCTCGCGGGGCGGCCCGCCTCGACGGGCTTGCTGTCGAGCGAAGCGACCGTGAAGGTATTGGTCGCGAAGGTATTGGTTTTGGCAGCGGCGGCGGTCCGGACCGGGACCGGCTTCGCCGCGACCACGTCGTCCTCGTCATCCGGCACAGCCACCGGCGCGCTCTTCTTGCCCGATCCGCCCGGCGAAACGCGTTTCGCGGTATTCGCCAGCGCCGCGACTTGCACGGGATGGCCGCTCATGATCCGCGCCATTTCGGCGTCGCCGATGGCTGGTCCCCAGTGGCGCACATTGCCCACATCCAGGTGAACGAAGGGCGATCCGGAGGTCGGATAATAGCCGACGCCGCCGCGCTGCAACCGCAGCCCGGTGTTGCGCAACTCCTCGAGCGATGCGCCGGGGATGAAGAAGTCCATCGCCTTGCCGAGCGGATGCTGGCTGAACTTGGCGACGCCGCTGCTGCGTGCGCGCAGCATCGCATTGGTGGCCGGCGAACGATAGCCGCACACCACGTGGATCACCTTGTCGCCGCCGACCTCCCGGGAAGCCTCCCAGACCAGGTCGAACAGGCGCGGATCCATCGCGATCTCTTCTTCCTTGCGCCAATCCCGCACGAACCAGTTGAGCTTTTTCAGCGCTTCCTCGTCGTAGCGCCCATCGCGCTTGAAGGTGATGGTGATGTCTTCATTGGTGTGGATGTGGTGGAGCGAAATGGTCCGGGTGTCGCCGTTTGCAACGGCCGTCTCCAAACCCCGGCTGCCCATGATGAGAACGACGGCGGCCAGCGCGGAACAGCCGCCGGCATACATCTTCCGCGTGGAGTTCAAAGGCTTGCGCGCGCGAATGTCTGGCACTGGCGATCTCGCATGTAAAACACGATCCCATCTCGACCGCGCGGCGTGGCCACGCGGCATTCCGCTGCGAGGATCGCAACGGAACAGACTTGCTATAATTTCACTGGGATCGGTTAAGGCGAGTTTAGCCGCCACCCCGTTCCCCCCACCTATACATACCCCTACGGATTGAGTATGGCAAAAAAAAGCCGCCTCGAAAACCCCGGGCCGGCAAAAATTATCGTGGTGTGGGAAACCCTTACGACCGCGCTGCGGAAAATCTCCGCGTTCCGGGTTGCGTTTGGCGGCGCCGACCGCATAAGGAAAAATTAAGAAAGACTGCGAATTTCGCGGGGTTTTCGATTCAAGTTTGAGCGGATTTGGCCCGGCAGGCGCCGGCTTTTTGCCCCGCAGCGGGTGCGAAAAAGAAAAAGAGCGCCGGGTTCTGAGTCCGACGCTCTTGCAACTGCGAGGCGGCGCGGTGTCCCGATGGGCGCGCCGGTTCGGAAACTAGCGGAACAGGCCGAAGAAAAATCCGTTGGTCGGGCGCTGCTGCGTCACCTGCACCTGGCGGCGCACCCCGCCGCTGCTGGCTTCGCGACGCTCGACCGGAGTGTCGGCTATCCGGCGGTCCTCGCCTTTCAGGGCCGCCAGCAGCCGGGCGTCGCGGCCATAAATGTCCTCGCGAATGACGAGATGGCCGTTTTCGTCGACCGAAGCGGTCTGGTAGGTCAGGTGAACCGGGATCTGGTATTGCAACTGGATGTCGCGCTCGCCGGTGCCGTACATGTTGCGGATGCGCTCGGCCGTGTAACCGTCCTTCGGATTGGCGATGTGGAGCAGCACCTCGGCATATTTGTCCGGGTTCTGCACCCGCATGCAGCCATGGCTGTAGGCGCGCTTGTCATGGGCGAACATGTATTTGTCCGGCGTGTCGTGTTGATACACCGAGAACTTGTTGGGGAAATTGAAGCGGATGCGGCCCAGCGCATTGCCGGCGCCGGGCGGCTGGTAGATGTGCACGGTGCCGTCGCGGTTGCGTTCCATCTTGAGGCCCATGCGGTCGAGGACCGTGGGGTCCTGCGCATAGGCCGGCAGGTATTCATTGTTGATGATGGAGGGCGGCACGTTCCAAGTCGGATTGACGGTGATGTATTTCATCGTCTCGGTGAGCAGCGGCGTCGCCTTCTCGCCGGGCTGGCCGACCACGACCCGCGTCGACCAGGCGAGCGACCCGTGATCCACGACCCTGAGAATGTATTCGGGGATGTTGACCATCACATAGGCTTTGCCGAGGTCGCGCGGCAGCCACCGCCATCGCTCCATGTTGGCGATGATGATATCGGCATCGTGGTCGCGCCGCGGTCCGTTGAGCGCATCCACCACCGCGTTGGTCAGCACGCCGGTCGGCTGCAGGCCGCGCTGCTGCTGGTACTTCTTCACCGCTTCGGCCAGCGCCTTGTCATAGATGCCATCGTCTCCTCCGGCGACGCCGAGACGTTCGCGCAGCATGGGAACGCGGGGATCGTTCATGCCGATCTTGAGGCTCTGGCCGGTGCTGATCCGGTTCGGGCCGCCGCCGCCGCGTCCGCCGCGTGCTTCCGCCAGCTTGGCCTTGAGGGCCTTGTAGGCCTCATGGGGCGGATTGAAGCCGTCGAGCGCCTCGCGCACGTTCTTGGCGTCGGCCATCTTGCCGAGCACCTCGGGCGGCTCCGGGGTCACGAGATTGTAGAGGATGTCGTTGCTGACGCGGGAATAGTGAACGCGGCCGGTCTGGGCATGGCGCGCAAAGGTCAGGACCGAAGCCGTGAACTTGAGCTCGGCCTCGGCCAGCGCCGCCGAATCTTCGTTGCCGAACGACGGCACCGGATAGTCGGCCGGATCGAGGCCATCGGCATCGACCCCCGCGAGATAGGATGCCGCAGCCTTGGCGCGGCGGCTTTGAACGCCGTCCTCGACCCAAAGCGGCGCATAAGCGCGCGCCGCATAGAAGGCCTCCACTGCCGCCTTGTACTTGCGGTCCAGAATGCGTTCGGCCTTGCTGCCGAACAGCTCGTGGATCTTTTCTGCGACCTTCTGGTCCGCAGTCAGGGGCAGCGCTTCCGCAACCGGCGCGGGCACCTCGGCGGCGGGCACCGCAGGCGCAGCAATGATCGGCACCGCCGTTTCCGGCGCGGCGGCAGGCGCGGAAACGACCGGCGCGACAACGGCAGGCGCAGCAACGACCGGTGCAGCCGTCTCCGGCGCAGCAGGCGAGGTCGCCGACTTGGCGGGCAGCGACGGGGTGTGCGTCATCGAACCGGTCGGCGTATCCGTCGTGACCGTCGCGAGATCGTCGATCGACGGCGGCGGCAGACCGGCCGGTTCGGGCATCGGCACGGCGGCGGAAATATCGACGTCGGTGGTGGGGCCCGCAAATGCCGGATGGCTCGGGCCGGCCAGAACGATCAACATCGCTGTGGTGGCGAGCCAGAGTTCGAATCGAGATCCGCTCATGTCCTAAATGTCCCCCATTCACGCACGGCTACGGCAAGGGTTGGTCCCCGCAGCGCCCGCGGAAGTTCATTGCCGACGCAAATTTTACAAAACCTACCCCACAGATGGACCGCCGAGCACCGACATAAACACCCAATCATGTTATTTTGTCGGACTGTCACCACAAAGCAACTCAAGCGCTGGCGTCATCGGCCACCGCAAGCCCGAGCGCGTCGAGTTTGCGGTAAAGCGTGGAGCGGCCGATGTGCAACCGGCGCGCCACTTCCGACATCTGGTTGCGATAGTGCGACAGCGCGAATTTGATCGCCTCCGCCTCGATCTCTTCGAGGGGGCGGGTATGACCGAAATCATCGATCAGATTCAACAGGTTCGGCGGCATCTCGGGGTCGCCCGGAGAGCCCGCAGGCGAGCCCCGTCCGGCGGCATCGTCGAGCACGATGGCGGGGCCGAGCACCGGGGCGAGATCGGTGAAGTTTTCCGCCGCCGATCGTGGCCGCAACGGCTCTGCCGGCCGGTCGCGGTCGCATGCCTGGGCTGCGATCTGGGGGAATTCGTTAAGACCGATTTCCTCGCTTTCGGCGAGGACGACGGCACGAAATATGGCATTTTCTAGCTGACGCACATTGCCGGGCCAGTGATAGGACGCGAGCAGGCGCAGCGCGTCGGCCGGCATCGCGCGGACCCGCTTGCCCTCTTCGGCGGCGAAGCGGACCATGAAATGGCGGGTCAATTCGGGGATGTCTTCGGGGCGGTCGCGCAGCGGCGGGACGGTGATCGGAAACACGTGGAGGCGGTAGAACAGGTCCTCGCGGAACCGGCCGGATTTGACATCGGTGAGGAGGTTGCGGTTGGTCGCGGAGATCAGCCGGACATTGACCCGGATCGGGCGCTTGCCGCCGACCGGCTCGACCTCGCCTTCCTGGATCGCGCGCAGCAGCTTGACCTGGACCGCCGGCGGCAGTTCGCCGACCTCGTCGAGGAACAGGGTACCTCCATGGGCCTCGATGAACTTGCCGTCATGGCGCTCGGTGGCGCCGGTGAAGGCGCCCTTCTCGTGGCCGAACAGGATCGATTCGACCAGGTTTTCCGGCAATGCCCCGCAGTTCACGGCGACGAAGGGCTTGGCCTTGCGGTCGCCCGAGCCATGGATCGCCCGCGCGATCAACTCCTTGCCGACCCCGGACTCGCCCTCGATCAGCACCGGTATCGCCGAATTCGCGGTCTTCTGCGCG